>JAJTEL010000001.1:0-3371 GCA_021299715.1 Ilumatobacteraceae bacterium
TGGTGCAACGCAGCACATGGTGGGTATGAAGGGTTCAAAGAACATCATCGCCATCAACAAAGACAAGGAAGCACCCATCTTCGGTGTTGCAGACCTCGGAATTGTTGGAGACGTACACAAGGTTCTTCCAAAGCTCATCGAAGCTCTCAAGGGCCGCTAACGCGTCTACGTGACTCACTAGTGAGTTGCGTTTAGTTTCAATAAAGAACCCTCGCCGTTGTGGCGGGGGTTCTTTTTGTTTGAACTACATTCGGTTCTGTGGGAGAAGAAGTGGCAGACACAATGATGGGATACATGCCGCCTGTTGGTTGGGCCGATGTTGCGCGCAAATCCGACATTGATCATCTTCACGCACGTATCGATCATTTGACCGCAGCGATATGGGCTGTGAGTGGGATTTTCTCGGCAGCGTTTATTGCTTTATTCACGCTGATTGCGACCAAGTTCTAGGCACTACACGTGATCGCGGGCGATGAGCGCCGTGGTTAATCCTTCGTCCGGGTCGACAATGGCCAACTGCAGCCACCACCCGTGTTGCGAGTGATTCGCTGCGGTGAACGCAAAGTACTCGAGGTTGTTCACCACATCGCCTAATTCATCAAACGAGCGTGGCCACGTGTCGGCTAATCCGGTGAACGTTGCCAACAACCACAATGCTTCGCTTCTGCCGCTTGCGACTCCGCGTCGCTTGCCGTGGGCACCGCCGCTGGACGCAGCCCACGCCAACCATTGCAATGCACTGTATGAGGTCACTTGGGAAAAGCTCACATCCTGGAGCCCTAACGCGCCGAAAGCGTCTTCTATTTCGCCTTCCACCACAACTGCGCGCGACACTCCATTGGAATGAGCCGTCCATGGCTCCATCATGCGTGCGAATGCGGGAACCGTGTCGTCTTCTAGTGCGTCGGCCTCGCGTGTATCTGCGGTGTGCCATTGCAACGCCAGCGACGGCATGTCGTCGACCACGCCATCGTCGTTGTACGACGCCAACGCATACGGCGGTTCCCATGGCGCTGGTGCGAACGGAATCTCTAATGCATGGTCTTCGTGTGGCGGTATGACGTCACCTCGAAGAGCACGCTCGTAGGCCACAAGAGACCTGTCGTGGCTGAACTCAAGGTGTGGCTCTAAGTCTTCCCAAGAATGATGAAGCGCCAGAATCTCACTGACTGGCCCTGGCATAAACGTGCGGGCTTCGTCGTCTAGCGCACGTACTGCAAGATGAGCCGGAGCCCACAATGCCAAGCGGTAGTTCGCAAGAGTTGCAATGGGCCACAACTGACGTCCTGTCTTCACCGCATTACGTGCGTTGTCGCGAATGCGAAGCAGATGATCCCACTCACGCGACGAACAGGTGTCGTCCACATGGCGCACCAGCCCGTCTAGGTCGGCGCGCTGAATAAGTTCGTCTAAAGAAGAGGCCACGGGTACTGGTATCTACTTTCGGGTGCGGGGAACACGCGGTTTTCTAGCAACCACACGGCGCGTTCCACCATGGCTTCAATTTCATCGTCGGTCAGCAATGCGGCAATGGAAACTGGAACCGATTGAACGAGTGTCTCTAGTGGCGCCAACAAGTTGTCGTCAATCTCGTCACCTGCAAAATCCCAAATAACAGTGCGAAGTTTGAATTCTTCACTGAAGCACACGCCGTGGTCAATTCCCCACACATTGCTGTCGTCATCGACAAGAACATGTCCACCCTTGCGGTCGGTGTTATTGGCAACAATGTCGAACATGGCAAGTGCGCGAAGGCGATCATGCAATTCGGGTCGACCATCGAGCCCAGGGCATCGCTGAGGCGATACGCCGCAACTTCTCGTTTGTACAAACCGGGATCAAAGTCCCACAACGGGCGTTCACCCGACAACGGCTTATAGATGGCCTTCATGGGGGAGGAGTCGCCGTTGTATTCGCCAATGGTGACCAGAAACGTTGCATTCGAAGAGTTCGGCATGCGACCTTCAATCTCTACTGCACCGTGCAACAAACGGTCCAACACGTGAGGGCCGTGCTTCATTGCTAGTTGAACTTCGGGCAGGCGTGACCAGCAGGGTCTACGGGCTGACTGCACCACTTGCAGGTTGCGCGGCCAGCAGACACAAACAGATCTGCTGTGTCGCAGAATGCTCGAACTTGTTCTGGCGTGAGTAACACGCGTACAACTGTTGTGGAAGCTTCATCATCGTCGTCGTCATCCAGAATGTTGAAGATGTCGTCATCGTCATCGTCTTCATCCAGAAAGACCATTTCTTCTAGCTGTACCACCATGCGCATGTTTGAACGATCGACACCAAGCCCAATGGAACCCAACACGAAATCTTGTTCAACAGGGTTGACCAATGACGACGATGTGGGATCGAGTGTGGGGCCAGTGTCGGGCATATCGGCCAACATGTCGCGCAAGTAATTGCTGAGCGCTGCTACTTGACCTTTCTCACACTTCACCGACACGGTTTGACCTTCTGCGCGCACCTGCAAATAGAACGTGCGCTCACCAGGGCGACCAATCGCGCCAGTGGCGAATGCATCTGCATTTTCGAAGTCGAAGTACATGCTCATGGTGCTACCAGTGTGTCAGCCAGATCAGGATGGTCGCAGGTCGGCCAATGAACCGCCTGTTGAATTCACGGTGAGGACAATTGGACCGTGCGGCGAGTATGCAACTGCACTCACCGAACAGGTTCCGATAACGATGCGTTGGAAGAGGTCGAGGTGTGTTCCCATGGCGTGCGCAACGGCAGCCTTAATAGGGTCGGCATGAGATACACACACCACAGTTCCGCCTGGGTGTGCTGCGCGAATTCGGTCGAGTGCGGTGACCATACGAGTTTGCATTTCGGTAAATGACTCACCGTTCGGGAAACGGAACGTGCTGGGTGCTTTTTGCACCGTTGACCACTCAGGTTTTTTCATAAGTTTGCCCAGTTCGGCCCCGGTCCAATCGCCGAAGTCGCACTCAAGCAACCCTTTGTCAATCTTCACGCGTTGCTTCAATGCTTTTGCAATGGGTGCTGCAGTCTCGCGAGCGCGTTCAAGTGGTGACGCATAGATGGCATCGATACGGGGCAGTTCAGCAATTCGCTCGGCCACTCGGTGTGCTTGTTGCACTCCGGCGTCTGCCAGATGTAGCCCTGCGGCACGCCCTGGCAAAATTTTGCCCGTGGTAGGTGTTTGGCCGTGGCGCACGAGGAGAATCAACGTGGACGACGGCGGGGCCTGCTTCTTTTTTGCGGTTGCCATGCGCTTTCCAACCTACTGTGAGAGCCGTGGATTCCCTGAAACGAGTGTGTGACGATATTGCGGCCTGCCGTACGTGCCCACGTTTGGTGGACTGGCGCGAACAGGTGGCCACCGAGAAACGTGCGTCG
>JAJTEL010000001.1:3396-271038 GCA_021299715.1 Ilumatobacteraceae bacterium
GGTAGGGGTGTTCCCGGATTCGGTGATCCGAACGCCACAGTGTGGGTAATGGGGTTAGCTCCCGCAGCACACGGTGCCAATAGAACAGGACGAATGTTTACGGGCGATCGCAGTGGCGATTGGTTGTATCGCGCCATGCACAAAGCGGGTCTTGCCACGCAAGCAGAAAGCGTGAACGCACACGACGGACTGAAACTAGTGAAGGCGTGGGTGTCGTCTGCTGTTCGATGTGCGCCACCAGATAACAAGCCGTTGCCTAGCGAACGCGATGCATGCATTGGGTACGTACAACGCGAACGTGCATTGCTTACGAAGGTACGTGTTGTTGTGTGTTTGGGAAGTTTTGCGTACGAAGCGGTATGTAAAGAGTGGGCAGTGAAGCCTCGCCCGAAATTCGGACACGGAGTGGAGGCCACCGCACCCGATGGCACGGTGATTATCTGTTCATTTCACCCGAGTCAGCAGAATACGTTCACAGGCAAGCTAACGGAACCTATGTTGGATGCCATCTTCTCCCGTGCCGCCCGCTTAGGCGCCTAAGGGTTATGCGTTAAACGCTTTGGCCAACATTGCGGCCGATACGTCGTGTGCCGTGTTTGCGTCGTCCATCAATTGATGCATGCTGAAGAAACTGTGGAACATTCCGTAGTAACGAATGATGCTGGCCGGAACGCCGTTCTCAATCAACTTGCGTCCGTACGCTTCACCTTCGTCACGCAGTGGATCGTGTTCGGCAGTGATAACAAGAGCGGGTGGCGCACCCACAAACAGCGAGTCGGGTGAGAACAGTGGTGATGCCAGAGAGTCTTTCTTGTCTGCAGTAGCAGGCATGTAGTGGCCAATGAACCATTCCATTGCTTGCTTGGTGAGTACAGGTCCTGCTTCGTTCTCAATGTGTGACCCAAACGACTGTGTCATGTCTGTTGCGGGGTAGATGAGAAGTTGGAACACCAGTGGCACTGGGCGTTGCTGGGCAACAACCGCTGCGAGGTTTCCGCCTGCACTGTCGCCGCCCACCGCAATGCGGTCGGGGTTCACACCGAGTTCGCTTGCGTTTTCATACGCCCAGCGCAATGAACACAATGCGTCCTCTGCGGCTGCAGGAAATGGGTGTTCAGGCGCCATGCGGTAGTCAACAGACAACACAGCATGGCCAGAGCGCTTCGCAAGTGAACGACAAATTCCATCGTGCGAATCAAGCCCGCCAATGACCCAACCGCCACCGTGGTAGTACACCAGCAAGCCTGCATCGGTGCGATCTGTGGGGCGATACAAACGTGCAGGAACTCCACCCGCACTGAGGTCGCGAATTTCGTGCATGACTTCGGGGCCAGGCACTGAACGTGAGTTGTAATACGCGCGGAATTCTTCAGGAGTTGATTCGTGAATGACCGGGCCGCCCAGTGCTGCCATCATTTCCAGAATTGCTGCAGCTTGTGGATGTAACGCCATGATGCCCCCTCATGTAAACGGTGAGCACACAGTACTCCCGAACGCGGTGCGCGTTGTTAGGCGGAAGGCGGTGCCTCTGGTGTTGGCGCATCGCCAGCGGGTGCTGCATCGGCGGCTGGCTCTGGTGCAGGAGCCTTCTTCTTCAGTGCAGGTGTTCCCACCTTTACTGTTGTCTCGGCCCAATCTGGCCAACGACGACGGCTGACAATAGACAACGTGCGCAACAACTTCATTGCTACTTCGTCATCTTGTGCGGGGCGAGATTCAATAACGCCTTCTTTGATCATTCGCTCAATGACTTCAACACCCAACTTCGTTCGAACAATGGTGAGTGTCCAGTCGTTGTCTTTGCCAATACCACCGGTGGAGATGTCGGCGTGCTCTGCGGCGAAGTCTGGACAGTTCTTGCAGCCTTCGCGTGTCCACTGATGGCATTCCTTCAAATCGATTTCGTGGAATGAACCATCTTTCATCCAGATTTGGAACGCGCCCTTGATGTTCATCTTCACCATGTCTTCTTTTTTCAAGCCGTACTTTGGCTCGAAGAGTTCAGAAAAGATTGCGTCGTCGAATGTTTTGCTGCAGAGAAGTCCAATGTTGAACTGGAATGGCTTCGAGACTTTGCCTGCTTTGCGATCCCACATCACAGGAGGCGACGACACTTGGCAACCCATACCAACGAGGGCCAATTTGGTGAGTCCTTTTTCTTTCGCTTCAGGAAGTGCCAGCGGATTTGCACAGTAGGTGTAGCGCGAACCGGCAGTAGCCAGCACTTCTTCTTTGGTTTGAACAAGAACGGGCTTTGCTTTCCACTTGTCATCGTCTTCTACTCCGCTGACGAGTGCGCCTTCGATGTAGTTGTTGTCAAGCAACCACGACAACATGGCCGTCACGAATCCACCGTCTTGACCCTTTTCATGCTGTGTCTTGTCGGTGGCGCGTGTGAGAAGAAGCTGTTCCCAAATGCCAGCCATCTCATCGTCTTCGCGATCACGACCAAAGAGGTGCTTGTTGGCAGCGGACTCCCACGTGCGGAATCGGGGGCACGCGCGCGTACACGTGGTGCACCCCTTTTCGCCATGGATGCAGTTGTCTAAGCCAAGCTCTTCCTCTAAGTGGAAGGGCTTGTACTTGCCTTCTTCGTGCTCATACCCAATGACATCGTGTGGGCAGGTAACAACGCAACCTGCACACCCCGTGCACAAACCAGTGTTAATGACCTCTTCGTAGAGTTCTTTCCACTGCGCTGTCCAGCGCTCGGCCTTTGCGGGGGCATCGGGTGTCATCGTCATATGACGAGACTAGGGCTTAGATGGCATCGGCTCCATGTTCGCCCGTACGAATACGGACAATCTGCTCCACGTTGGTGACCCATACCTTGCCATCACCGATTTTTCCCGTGCTTGCGGCGCGGACAATGACGTCCACCACGCGGTCCACCTCGGCATCGTCGATGACAAGTTCCATCTTGATTTTCGGAACGAAATCGATTTGGTATTCGGATCCACGGTAGGTCTCGGTGTGGCCGCCCTGGCGACCAAAGCCGCGTGCTTCAGAGACGGTCATGCCTTGGACGCCGGCGCTCTTCAGCGCATCTTTCACGTCGTCCACCTTGAAGGGTTTGATAATTGCTGTCACGAGCTTCATGAGTTCATTCTGCCTTTCTTATTGCTGGACGTGTGTCACTGGTATGCAGATTCTGCATGCTGGCTTTGGTCGAGGCCGACGAGTTCATCTTCTGAACTGACGCGCAGGCCAATTGTTGCATCGATTGCCTTGGCGATGATCCAGGTCACGATGAACGAGAACGCAATGGTGGCACCCAGTGCAACAAGCTGATCAATCAGCAAATCGGCGCCGCCACCAAAGAAGATTCCGTCAAATCCCAAGGCGTTCACCTTGGTGTCTGCGAAGAAACCAAGAAGGACGGCGCCAAGGATTCCACCAACAAGGTGAACCGCGATGACATCCAAGCTGTCATCGAAACCGAACTTGGTCTTCAACGACAGAGCGAGGTAGCACACCACGCCAGCGATGAGCCCGATGATGACCGGAGCAAATCCGCCGACGAAACCAGCACATGGTGTGATGGCGACAAGACCAGCAACAGCACCAGATGCTGCGCCCAACGTTGTTGCGTGACCTGCACGCAACTTCTCAACCACGAGCCATCCGCACATTGCAGCGGCTGCAGCGAGGTGAGTGTTGACAAGTGCTTGTGCAGCAAGACCATTTGCACCAAGTGCTGATCCGGCGTTGAATCCGAACCAACCGAACCACAAGATGCCTGTACCAAGAACAGTGAACGGCAAGTTATGTGGTGGCATTGCTTCGCGTGGCCAGCCCTTGCGATTACCAAGAACAAGAATGACTGCGAGTGCTGCTACACCGGCGTTGACGTGAATAACAGCGCCACCGGCAAAGTCGAGTGCACCACGCTTGAACAACCATCCGTTCGGGCTAAACACCCAGTGCGCAACCGTGGGGTACACAACGACACCCCACACACCAATGAGAACTGCATACGCCGAGAACTTCAAACGGTCTGCAGTTGCACCAGTAATAAGCGCTGGTGTGATGACCGCGAACATCATTTGAAACGCGAAGAACACCATGATGGGAACAACCAGACCAAAGTCGCCGGTGTAACCGGGAAGTTCAGCAATGGTTCCCAAATCTTTGAGGAAGAGGAAGTCGAAGTTGCCGATGTAGGCGCCGTCTCCACCGAATGCGAGTGAGAACCCAATGGCTGCCCACAACACACTGATAAGGCCCATGGCGAAGATGTTTTGCATCAACATTCCAAGAACGTTCTTCGAACGAACCATTCCTCCGTAGAAGAAGGCAAGGCCAGGGGTCATAAACGCCACAAGTGCGGTAGATACCAGAACCCACGCTGTGGCTCCGGAATCGATGGTTGCTGCTGACAGCATCTGAATCTCCTATGGGATGGGGGATAGTGACTCAGACGCTAGAAAAGAACTGTTTCCGTTCTGTTTCCGAACGGTGAATGGTCGCACAACGCAAACAACCCGCGCCGACCACTTCGTTGTGGTGACGCGGGTTGTCGCGAAAGGGGACCTCTTAGAGGCGGCCGCCGCTGAATTCTGGGTAAGCCAAAACTCCCATTTCAGGCAAGTCGAGACCGGCAATCTCGTCTTCTTCTGCCGAACGAATTCCACCCTTAGTGAGCTTGTTCTGAATCTTGAAGAATCCGTAGGCGATGGGGAAGATCACGCCAAGGATGACGACGACGCCAAGTGCTTGTGCACCAAGTTGGCCCCAGTCACCCTTGATGATTCCTTCGATTCCCTTCGATGATGATCCGTTCCAACCGGCTCCGTAGCTGCCGTTGGAGAAAATGCCAACAGCGAGAGTTCCGAAGATTCCGTTCATCATGTGAACTGCAATTGCACCTACTGGGTCGTCAATCTTGAACTTGCGCTCAACAACAAACACGGTTTCAATTGCCAACACTGCTGCAATCACACCAATGACTGCTGCTGCCCACGGAGCAATGAATGCACATGGAGCGGTGACTGCAACAAGACCAGCCAACATGCCGTTTGCCATCATGCCGGGGTCTGGCTTGCCAGTGCGCTTTGTGATGTAGAGCATTGCGGTGACGGCACCGAATGCACCCGCGATAGCGGTGTTGGTGGCAACTGTTGCGAACTGAACGTCGGTTGCAGCGAAGGTTGATGCAGCGTTGAAGCCGAACCAGCCGAACAACAGAATGAATGTTCCCAACATTGCCATTGGAATGTGGTGACCAGGAAGTGCGCGTGGCTTGCCGTCTGCACCGAATTTGCCAATGCGTGGGCCAATAACAATCGCACCTGCAAGCGCTGCCACACCGCCAACTGCGTGAACAACACCTGAACCGGCGAAGTCAACGTAACCAGCGCCAAGGCCCATGGTGTCCCATGTCTTTGACAACCAGCCGCCGCCCCATGTCCAGGCTGCAAAGAGTGGGTAGTAGATAGCGCCGCAGAAAATTCCCCAAATGGTGAAGCTGCTCCACTTCCAACGCTCTGCCATAGAGCCTGTTGGGATGGTTGCAACAGTGTCCATGAAGGCCACCATGTAGAGGAACAAACCAAGCAGTGCTGGTGTGATGGTGCCAGATGACATTGCCCATCCACCCTGGAACAAGAAGATCCAGTTTCCACTTCCAATGAGTGCTTCACCAACCGGTTGTTCTAGGCCGATACCAGCAAAGCTGAATCCACCAAATGCGAATGGGAATCCGACGAAGAAGAATCCGACGAATCCCAAACCGAAGATTGCAAAGTTCGTTGCGACAACGTGGGCTGCATGCTTTGCGCGACAGAAGCCAGTTTCAACAAGCGCGAAACCGGCTTGCATGAAAATAACCAGCATCGCGCCGAGAACCACCCACAAAAGGTTGATCTGTGTGCCAAGGACTTGTACTTCAGATTGCATTGCTGCCCTCTTCTCCTGTTCGAATTCGGATGAGACGTGAGATGTCGGTGACCCAGACTTTGCCGTCGCCGATTTTTCCTGTATTTGCTGAGGTGCGGATTGCTTCTACAACCGCATCTACTTCGGCATCGTCAACGACGAGCTCTAACTTCACTTTTGGCACGAAGTCGATTGCGTACTCGCTACCGCGGTAGGTCTCGGTGTGTCCGCCTTGACGGCCAAACCCCTTTGCCTCCGACACGGTCATGCCTTGTACGCCTGCCGACTTCAGTGCGTCTTTCACATCGTCCACCTTGAATGGCTTGACGATCGCGGTGATCAACTTCACTGGATCTTGACTCCTTGTGTTTATGTCGCCCGGGGGAGACGTTTCGAGAGTCGCTATTGCAACTAGCGAAACCATAGGGAGAAGAGATTTCGCAACTGTCGCCTAATTGTTTCGGGAATGTGGCGAGTTGGTAGGTGTGTGAACGCTGTGTAAACCGCTACGACAAAAGTGCATTCACACGGGCAAGTGCGCTGTCGCTGATCTTTCGCCCATGACGCGTCGATACTTCAAACCTGTCAGCGACAGCACCATCAGATGTGGTGATTCGCGCGTGATGAACACTGATTTTTGATCGTGCAAACGCGGCTGCAACTGCTTGGATGAGCCCAGGCTGGTCTGTGCCCGTCACAGTCACCACGCTGTGCCACGGATGGGCGTCGTTGTCAAGAGTGAACGAGAGCGTGTTATGCGCACCACGCATTAAACGGCGCGGGTCGTCAATTCTCTTGCGGAGTCGTCGCTCTAGTTCATACGACAATTGAGGTGCTTGAGGTCGTTGCTCACTACGCGCAATGAATGAGTCGAGCACGGCGCCGTCGGGCCATGTTGCAAGATCGGCATTCATAATTTCCAAGCCGCGTTCTGCCAAGACCGCGCAGATACGTGCAAGCAATCCGCGCATGTCGCGCGTAGCAATGTCTATTTCCCATTCGTTTGGAACGGAAGTGGGGTACACGCCAACGCGAACTTGGCGCGGCCGAGGCGCAGGCTCGACCAATGTTGCATGTCGAACGAGTACTTCTGGTTCGTGTGCCAGTAGATACACAGCAGCCGCGTGACGGAGACGTTCAATGACGAGCGGATCTGTCGTGAGGGCAATTGCATCACGGCGACGAACTTCAACCAGTGAGTTTTCGGCGCCTTCAATAAGTTCAGGGTGCGCCAGAAGGCCCTGCACGCTTGTGGTGATGTCAATAAGCACGGAGAATTGCCAGTCCTGAAGATTTCCTCGCGCTTCGGTCAGCATTCTGCAGCGTTCCACCATGAGTGGGGTTTCAAGAAAACCTGCAAGTTGCGCCAATACTCGGTTATTGGGTTCGTACGGTTCAGTTGTACACGCAGCATGCAATAAAGCAGACGCAGAGAGAAGCGCTCGTGTCTCGTTACGGACCGAGTCATCGAGAGTTAGTCGATCAAGAACTGGTGTGGCATCGCCGGCATCGGAGAAATCGCTAATGAATGCAGCAAGGATGAGAGAAGCATCAGATGGCGCAAGTCTGCTCGTTGACTTTCGTAAGGCTTCTACTACGGGTGTCTGTGCAAGATGAGTTGGGTCTAGTTCGGTGGCATCTCCGCGTCGTGCATGAAGAGCGTGTGCAACTTCTGGAAGAGCACGGTCTAAAACATTGGTGACATCAAGGAAGCGCCACGAGCGGCCGTTTCCACGTGCAAGGAGATCGAGCAACAATTCAGTGGAGTGTTCATTCCATGAAAGTGGCATGTTTCTCTGTGCATGCATCCAGTCGAGAAGTGCAGCGTTTGGCTGTGCGTTCCCTGCATGTATTGCTGATTCAAGCGCAAGCGGAAGTATGAGTTCTGCTGGTGGGACTCCATGAAGTTGCACTTCGTTGTTGATCACGCGAATCCAGCCGCCGACTGGTTCATCGGTGACGTTGAGAACAGGCTCGTTGTCGGCTGAAATGTCGTTTCGCTGAATTCGCCAGCGCAGTAACGGCGGTGTCACCACCGTGGTGACCAGCACCATCAGTAGTACCACTGCGTACAGGTCGTCTTTAAAGACTCCGACAGACACTCCAATAGAAGCGAAAATAAGACCTACTTCGCCACGCGGAACCATTCCGATACCAATGACCAACTTGTCGGTGTTGGTGCCTATGGCGCCAACCGCTGCCAACATTTTTCCGGCAATGGCAATCGCAGACAAAATGCCGGCGACAATCAACACGTGACCATCGAAGAATTTTGTGACATCGGTGTCGATACCGATTTGCATGAAGAAGACCGGGATAAAGATGCTTCCCAGTACTGCAAAATCACGCGCGATGCGATCGTGGTGTTCCGTGCGTGCCAACGCCGTGCCAGCAACGAATGCGCCGATGATTGGTGCAAGCTTTGCGCCACTGGCAGCGGCGGAGAATGCAAACGTGATTCCGGCGGCGACAACGCCCACCGTTGCTGGCGATGTTGCTCGGACACCTACCCATTTCAGAATTCGTGGAAGAACAATCAGGCCAATTCCGCCAGCGATAACAAGGAAGCCAACAGCAAGACCGATGGTGCTGATGAGGCCTGCAACATCAATCGAACCTTGTTCTACAACGCGAGTGACAACGGTGAGAATGATGAGCCCCAGCACATCGTCGGCAACGGCTGCTCCAAGAACAATGCGGGCTTCGGTGGACGCCAACGCTTTCAGGTCTCCGAACACGCGTGCTGTGATTCCAACGCTGGTGGCGGCAAGCGCGGCGCCCAAGAACAACGACGCGTTGAGTGACTCACCCAACAAAGAGCCTGCGGCAATTCCCGTTGACATGGGTAAAGCCACACCAAGAATGGCCACAATCATGGATGCGCGACCTACTCGACGAAGTTCGTTGAGGTCCATTTCCAAGCCAACTTCGGCAAGAAGAACGATGACACCTACTTCGGCAAGGATTCGCAATGCATCGCTTGGTTCAACAAGGCCAAGTGCAGATGGACCAATGAGAATGCCCGCAACAATTTCGCCCAGAACAGCCGGAATGCGAACTCGTTCACACAGCTCTGATGCAATCTTTGCAACAACGAGGACGAGAGCAAGCGTGGTGAAGATCTGACCGAAGTCCACCCCTTGCGCGGCGGCGATAACCACGGAACTCACGGCTGTATGTCTACCTGAAGACCTAAGAGTTCTTTCGCTGAAATAAGCCCACTGTCTGTGAGAATCCACCCGCGTTGGCGCACCGTGCGGACGGAGTCTTTGCCAAGTGCACGACGCAATATGACTATGGATACGTCGGCGCGTCGAGGGGTGGTGCTTTCCAGTCCTGTCTTTCGCATGAGAGTGTCTCGGCTGCACACTCGTCCCGCGTGCTCTATCAGTACCTGCAAGATGCGTAGATCTGCCGAACCTGGTTCGAGGGGGCTGGGACGCTCTGCCATGGACCCACCGTACGGTGGCAATTTTTCAGGCCTGTTCGCCCCCTGTGAACGGTGTGTGAACGGACACACCGCCACAATGCGTGGAATCTGCCAGAAACCCGACAGAATCGGAAGCCATGGAACTCACCTATGCCCCCGAAGACGAACAGTTCCGCGCGGAGATTCGCGCCTGGCTGACAGACAACCTCCCAAAGGGTTGGTTCGACAAGGATTTTGAAATGTCGAACGAAGAGCGCAAGAAGTTCAACGATGAATGGCCGAGCAAGTTGTTTGCAGGCGGTTGGATTTGTGCAACATGGCCAAAGGAATACGGCGGCAAGGGCCTCACCACAATGCAGGGCGTTGTTCTGTCCGAAGAATTCGCAAATGCAAAAGCACCAATGCGTGCCGACTTCTTCGGCGACACACTTGTTGGTCCAACGTTGTTGCAGTGGGGCACCGAAGAGCAGAAGAAGGAATTCCTTCCGCAAATCTTGAATGGTTCAATGCGTTGGTGTCAGGGATTCTCCGAGCCCAACTCAGGTTCCGACCTTGCAAGCTTGAAGACATCTGCTGTTCTTGACGGTGACGAGTGGGTCATTAACGGCCAGAAGGTGTGGACCACTCAAGGTCACCACGCCGACTATTGCTTCTTGCTCACACGCACCGATCCCGACGCACCAAAGCACAAGGGAATCTCGTACTTGCTTGTTCCTATGAAGCAACCAGGTGTTGAAGTACGTGGAATTGTTCAGCCAGACGGAACTGCAGAATTCTGTGAGGTCTTCTTTACCAATGCACGTTGTCCGAAAGACAATGTTGTTGGTGGCGTGAACAACGGATGGGTTGTCACTAACTCAACACTTGCATTC
This sequence comes from Ilumatobacteraceae bacterium, assembly GCA_021299715.1. Lineage (GTDB taxonomy): Bacteria > Actinomycetota > Acidimicrobiia > Acidimicrobiales > Ilumatobacteraceae > UBA2093. The sequence continues at coordinate 13,576 of JAJTEL010000001.1, forward strand.
GAACGCGGAATGAGCGCAACCACCGGTTACCGCCGTTTCGAGTCTGAATACAAGGCCATGGTTCGTGGTGCAAAAGAAAACGGCGCAATCAACGATCCGAAAATTCGTCAGCGTCTCATGAACTACTACACGAAGATTCAGATTCTCAAGATCAACGGTCTCCGTTCGCTGTCCACCACACTGATGGGCAAGAAAGACCCAAGCATGGCTGCACTTGGTGCAACCAACAAGATGTTCTGGACCGAAATGCACAAGGAAGCAATGGAACTTGCCCTCGACATTTCAGGTGCAAACGCCATGTTGGTCGACTACGCAATGGGTGATGGCAACTGGCCAGGAACCGCACGCGAAAAGCGTCGTGAGGGTTATCCAGTCAGCAGCATGATGTCTGCGTTCTTCTTCTCTCGTTCAGAAACCATTTGGGGCGGAACAAGCCAAATCCAGCGCAACATCGTTGGTGAGCGTGTTCTTGGTCTTCCAAAGGAACCAAGCAGCAAGTAGTTCACTGCGTGTCTGTCGAAGTCATCTTCGCGCGGGCACGACTGCGTGTTCCTTTTGGGGAACTTACTGTGGTGGCGTCTGACAAAGGCGTTCGTTACATCACGTTTGACAACGACGCTCATCCGAAGTCGTATCAAAACATGGCTGTGATTGATGATGCGTCGCACCCCGTTGTTGCTCGAACGGTGGCACAACTAGACGAGTTCGTAAAGGGGACACGTCGTTCATTTGATGTTCCGCTCGACCTCGTCGGTACCGAGTTTCAGGTGCAGGCGTGGAATGCGTTGGCCACAGTTCCTTACGGTTCGACTGCGTCGTATGCACAACAAGCAGCATCCATCGGCCGCCCCACGGCGACTCGTGCAATTGGTGCCGCAAACGGACGTAACCCTGTGGTCATTGTGCTTCCGTGTCACCGCATTGTTGGTGCCGATGGTTCTCTCACCGGATTCGGTGGTGGATTACATGTCAAGAAATGGCTTCTTGACCACGAAGCATCGTGTGTCGCCAACGCCGTTCAGCGTCATGCCTAGGGTGTGTACATGACGTTTGTGTCTCACACCCTTGCCATCGTTCTCATTGTTCTGTGCTCACTGTCAGCCCTTATGGACTTTGTGCGACCGCCACAAATCGTGCAGACCATGAGTCGCTTAAAGATTCCGGCACAAGCACTACCGGTGCTCGGCGCAATCAAACTTGTTTTGTGTATCGGTCTTGCCATTGGCATCAGCAACATTCGCGTAGGTCAACTCGCCGGACTAGGGCTGTGCGTGTATTTCGCGGTGGCAACCACAACGCACACACGTGTGAAGGACTCATTCAAAGACACACTGCCAGCCTTTACACACCTTGTGTTGGCCGTGTTGTATGTGTTGGTGACCGTCGCTCGTTAGGCGATTGCGGCACTTAACTGCGGAACTTGTCCCATTCAGAATCGTCTAGGCCGAGTTTTTTATATCGCTTCGAGATCCACAAGGGAACTTCCATTGGTTCGCCAGTTTCAATTCCCCGAACCATGTCGCCATTTTCGTCCCACATGTGGCACGTGTTGAGGTTCATTGCATAGGAACGTCGGCGCATTTCAGCGGTGATTTCACCAGACGGTGGGCGAATGCCGCCACTTGTTGACGCGCGCATAGACCACGTGCTTTGAATTGCAACAGGAGCCATTGCAGAGAGCAAAGCTCCAATGTGTGTGCAGCCGCGAGGGCCGCCAAAGAGTTCCTTCACCTTTGCATTAAAGCCGCGCGCAATGGAGAGCCCCACCAGTTTTTGGTAGTCGGGTTCAATGTCGGTGCAGTGGGTATGTGGACGTTCGTGGAAGGTGACTGTTGCTTTATCGATGAGTAACTCTGGGAACTTCAGTTCCAGATCGACAACCATGTGGTGCACCCACAACACCTCAGGGTCGGTTGCCACATAAAGGCCAGCAGGCTTTTCGTCAATTACAACTCCGCGCAACATGAAGCGGTCGTCGTTCAACTTGTAGGCGCGAACTTCATATCGACGGGTGTGGATAAGAGTGCTGCCGTCAGGCGCTGGAGGAAAAGGATCTGGTGTAGACACAGGAAACACTGTTGCAGAGCCGTCGTACGTAATGCGAACCGAGAGACCTACGAACACGGTTCACATAGGTGAATCAACGAACAAAGCATGCATGGGCATCAGATATGCCCCTCAATCAGGCAGAATTGAAGCGTGACATCTTTAAAAGACACCCTAAAGAACGATCTGACTGCAGCAATGAAGGCAGGCAATGAGGTTGCCAAGTCAACATTGCGAATGGCCCTCTCTGCAATTACAAATGCAGAAGTTGCTGGTGATGCTGCTGTGGAATTGTCTGACGACCAAGTCATCAAAGTGCTGCAGGCCGAGTCCAAGAAGCGTGCAGAATCTGCTGAACTGTACGACCAAGCAGGACGCGCCGATGCCGCTGCTAAAGAGCGAGCAGAGGCAGAAATTCTGGCTACCTACCTTCCCGCTGCAATGTCCGACGATGAACTTGCACAAATTGTTAGTGATGAAGTTGCGAAAGCTGCAGCTGCAGGAAATGCGGGTATGAAGGCCATGGGCATGGTGGTGAAAGCCGTTCGCGAGCGAGTGGGGTCATCTGCCGACGGTTCCAAAATTGCCGACCTCGTCAAATCAGCACTTGCATAATGACAACTCCCGGTCCTGACCTTCTTCCGCTGTCACCGCACATGCAACGTATGGCCACCGCGTTGCGTCGCGCATTGAAGGCCGTGTATCACGTTCATCCATCATTAGAAGACGAAACCATTGCGTCAACCTCGGAACAGTTAGCCGACGCTTTAGAGCAGGCCGGCACTCTTGGCCTTGGTCAAGAGTCGGCCATTCGTTACACACGTAGTCCACTGTCTGGCGACATGAATCCCATTGCGCCGCCTGTTACGTACGAATACGGAGACATGAAGATCACTGCGAAAGCGCGATTCCACGAGGGTTATCAAGGTCCACCAGCGTGTGTTCACGGCGGAATTGTGGCGGCTCTTCTCGATGACGCTTTAGGTCGCACTCGCCATCTCACTGGCCGCAATTGCGTCACGGGAAGTCTCGATATTTCCTACAAGCGCCCAACTCCGCTGAACGCTGACCTTGTGGTGGAGGCTCGAATCGACGAAGTCCATGACCGTAAATTCCTGGTGACAGGCGAGATTCTTCATGAAGGTCAGGTCACAGCGTCTGCAAAGGCTGTCTTTGTGTTCTTGAACGAGGAAAAATTCAATGCACTCGTTTCGGGTGCACGGGATGCTTCCAAGAAGTAGCAAACTAGACCCACAACGTCACATTGCCGTGGGGGTCATTATGTCGAACGAACTAATTCTCGATTCATTGCGTCGGCGCATGCGCGCTTTGTTCTCGTTATATGAAGATGCAACATCCACGATGACCCTTGATCAGGTAAATCATCGTGAGAAGCCACGCGTAATGCCCATTGCATTCTCGTTGTTCCATTACGTCAACATGATTGATGCGTCACTGATGATGTTGAATGGTCAACCATTCCTCTGCAACGACGAGATTCTCGATGCCATTAATCCAGAAGTGCGAGACCACGGGAAACACCGCACTGTCGATGAGATGGATGTTCAGCAAATTGGCAACTACGAAGCGTTTCTGGACTACATGAATCAAGTGTTTGCACGCATTGAAACATGGCTGGCAAATTTGGATCCTGCAGAACTTGAGCGATTGGTTGTTTCGCGACCCTTCGGCCCTGCTGTCGCCAACACATTTTCTGCACGCGTGGCTGGCCCAGAAGGAATCAAAGTTCTCGATGGCGTGGAGTGCTGGATTTATCAACACGGACTTCGCCACATGGGTGAAATTGAACTGGCCCGCTCGTTTGTGGGCCTTCAAGGAATGACCAGCTAGCCACATTGATAGTGGGTGGCACACAATGGCGCCCACGGCAGGAATTGAACCTGCGACCCCTTGCTCCGGAGGCAAGTGCTCTATCCGCTGAGCTACGTGAGCGTGACGTGAAGGTTCACGCGTGCTTGCAGTCTAGGTCCGTTCAAATTGGAACACCGTCGGCGGGTGAGTTCGGGGCAGAATAGAGCACTCATGGCCGATCCCATTGTTTCCGTTGCCCGTCGACTTGAGGGTGCTTTTGCCGCAGTGGCCGGTGGCCCGTGCGACCCTGTGGTGCGCCCCAGTGACCGCGCCGATGCACAGGCCAACGGTGCATTGGCGTTGGCAAAGACCTTGGGGTTGCCGCCACGCGATGTTGCACAAAAAGCACTTGATGCCGCTGGTGACTTGTCGGACATGGTGGAGTCCACCGAAATTGCTGGTCCAGGTTTTGTCAACGTTGTGTTTTCAACGTCGTTCATCGCGTCAGAACTGTCTGTTGCTATGGGTGATGCTCGTCTGGGAGTTCGCGCCGCAGACGATGCGCACACCATCGTGGTGGACTATTCCGCACCAAACGTTGCAAAAGAAATGCACGTAGGTCACCTACGTTCAACTGTTATTGGCGATGCTTTGGTGCGTGCGCTGCAGTACGTGGGCAACACGGTGATTCGTGAAAATCACATTGGTGACTGGGGCACCCCATTTGGAATGCTCATTGAACATCTCATCGACTTGGGAGAAGAGAACGCAGCACACGAACTTGGTGTTGGGGATCTTGATGGTTTCTACAAAGAAGCTCGGCGAAAGTTCGAAGCAGACGATGCGTTCAAAGGTCGTGCACGAAACCGAGTAGTCATGTTGCAGAGTGGCGATGCGGACACCCTGCGTCTGTGGCAAACACTGGTCAATGAAAGCACTCGATATTTCAACAAGGTGTACACACAGTTAGATGTGTTGCTCACCGACGATGACTTAATGGGTGAAAGTGCGTACAACCCACTTTTGGCTGAAGTGGTGGAACGACTTCGCACCAAGGGGTTATTAGAAGAGAGCGATGGGGCAGAGGTGGTCTTCCCCGAAGGTTTCACTAATCGCGACAACGAACCATTGCCTCTCATCATTCGAAAAGGTGACGGCGGATACAACTACGCCACATCTGACTTGGCATGCGTGATTGACCGTGTTGAGCGTCTTGGCGCACAGTCAATGTTGTATGTGGTGGGTGCGCCACAAGCGCAACACTTGCAAATGGTAGAGAGCGTTGCGCGTATGGCCGGCTGGTTGCCAGAAAAGTACGTCATGAACCATGTGTCTTTCGGCAGTGTCTTGGGCTCCGATAAGAAGATTCTGAAGAGCCGTGCGGGCGACACTGTGAAGCTTGCTACATTGTTGGACGAAGCAGTGGAACGTGCAGCGTCTGCTGTTGCCGAGAAAAACCCAGATATGTCCGAATCTGACCGCGCACACATTGCGCAAATGATTGGAATTGGTGCAGTGAAGTACTCAGACCTGTGTACCGATCGGGTGAAGGATTACGTCTTCGATTGGGATCGCATGTTGTCATTCGAAGGAAACACGGCACCGTATCTTCAGTATGCGCATGCGCGTATCTGCAGTATTTTCCGCCGAGCCGGTATTGAACGCTCATCAATTCGTGGCGGTCAACCACTTCTTAATGACCCTCGCGAGAGAGCATTGGCATTACGTATTTTGCGTTTCGACTCTGCGGTGTGGGAAATGATTGACACGCTGAGCCCACATAAGTTGTGCACCTACTTGTTTGATTTGGCTACCGACTTCACCTCGTTCTATGAACACTGTTCTGTCTTAAAGGCAGAAAGCGACAGCATTCGAGATTCGCGATTGACGTTGTGTGACTCCACGGCTCGTACCATGGAACAAGGGCTTGCGCTATTGGGTATTCGAGCACCGGAGCAAATGTGACTGCCGTTGAGCTGCGCCTGTTGCCGAAAACGTCGGCAGTGTCCGCCGATGGTGTGTTGTCTATTGGCGGAATTGCCATCCCAGAGTTAGCAAAAGAATTCGGAACTCCACTGTTTGTGTACGACGAAGAACATTTGCGTACAACATGTCAAGAGGCGGTGAAGGCCTTCGGAGTTGACAGTGTCATTTACGCCACGAAGGCATTTCTGTGCACTGCGTTGGCGCGACTAGTGCATGAAGAAGGAGTGTTGTTAGACGTGGCAACTGGCGGCGAGTTGTTTGTCGCATTAAACGCGGGTGTTCCAGCCAATCGTTGCGTATTGCACGGAAACAACAAATCAAAAGATGAACTTCGCGTAGCCATGACGTCTGGTGTTCGCCACATCGTTGTTGACAGCTTTGACGAGATAGATCGGATAGAAGCGCTACATGCAGAAGGTGCGCCAGCACCACGCGTGCAACTGCGCATTACACCCGGTGTTCATGTGGAGACACATGCGTATATATCTACGGGTCAAGACGACAGCAAGTTCGGTTTTAACTTAAACAACGGCGATGCACACAAAGCAATTGCGCGCGCACAGGCATCTTCTGCTCTCACGTTGGTCGGAATTCATTGTCACATTGGTTCGAATGTTGTTGCCGTTGAAAACTTCCGCGATGCATGGCGTGTCATGGTGAACATGTTTGCGCCACTTGGACTACCTGAAATTACGTTGGGTGGCGGGCTTGGTGTTGCGTACACCGCAGCAGATACAGCTCCAACAATGAGCGAGTGGGCGGCAGTGCTTCGCGACGTGACAACAGAGTTGCCAGCAGGAACACACGTGTATGTAGAACCAGGTCGCAGCATTGTGGCGTCAGCTGCTGTCACTGTGTACACGGTGGGCACTGTGAAGAACATTGACGGTATTCGCACCTACATCGCTGTTGACGGCGGCATGAGCGATAACCCCCGACCCATGATGTACGACAGCGTGTACGAAGTGTTCGATCCGCAACGGTGTGGAGCAGCGCGAACTAGTCGCGCACGCATTGTGGGCAAGCACTGCGAAAGCGGCGACATTCTTGTGAATGATGCACCCGTGCCAGACGGTGTGGCAGTGGACGATCTGTTGGTCATGCCCGTTACAGGTGCATATGGTTACGCCATGGCGAGCAACTACAACAAAGTGCTGCGCCCAGCGGTGGTGTTTGTACGTAATGGTTCGGCCCGCCTAGTAATTCGACGCGAAACTCCCGACGATTTAGTACGTCTTGATGTTTAAAGTCGCCACACCTTCTCCTTACTGTTACTCGTAACTAAAGGAGGCCACTGTGGACGAATTGACGGAATGCCCGAATTGCGGGGGACCCCTTGTCGGCACGGGCGCAGACCTGCGGTGTGTTGAGTGCGGCTTCACCCGAGACGACTTCGACGACATTGACGATGTGGAAGACCTCTACGACAGTGACGACCATGACGACGTAGAGGACTACGACACGGAAGACATCGACTGAACGTGCGGTCTTCCAAGGGCTGCCCTGTAAGGGATACAGGAAAACCCTTTCGTTATCCACAGGGTGAGCCGTAGGCTTGAACACCTATGGCTCAAGCCCCTCAGCCCAATTCTGTCGTGCGCATCGGAGTTCTCGGATGCGGCAACGTTGGTGCGGCCCTCGTTCAACTCATTGAGCGTCAAGCTGCCGTCATTACCGAACGCACCGGCATCACGTTGCAGGTGGCAAATGTGGCCGTCCGCAACATCAGCCGAGATCGTGAAGTCAGGCTGGCAGATGGGGTGCTCACGCGTGATGCATTCGCCGTAGTCAACGACCCCAATATCGATGTCATCGTCGAAGTCATTGGTGGAATTGAGCCCGCGCGTGAACTCATTTCCACAGCACTCACAAATGGCAAGCCGGTCATCACCGCAAACAAAGAGTTGTTGGCCAACGTTGGTCACGATCTGTGGGCACAATCAGATGCCGCTGGCGTCGACCTCTTGTTTGAAGCAGCAGTTGCCGGCGGTATTCCACTCATTCGTGCATTGCGCGAATCTCTACGCGGTGAACCCGTGACTCGCGTAATGGGAATTGTGAATGGCACCACCAATTTCATTCTCACAAAGATGACGGAAGACGGTGCTGACTACTCCGCAGCACTCAGCGAAGCACAACGTCTTGGGTTTGCTGAACGTGACCCAACTGCTGATGTTGAAGGTTTCGATGCGGGTGCAAAGGCTGCCATTATCGCCAGCATTGCATTTGGTGCACGAGTTGTTGCAGGTGATGTGTATCACGAAGGAATCAGTGGTGTTACCGCTGCAGACATTTCTATTGCGCGTCGTCTCGGATATGTCGTCAAGCTTCTTGCTATTGCAGAACAAGTGGGGGATTCACCCACGGTCGCAGTTCGCGTTCACCCAGCAATGGTGCCACTGTCGCACCCATTGGCCAGCGTGCGAGATTCATACAACGCAGTTTTCGTAGAAGGTGATGCGGTTGGCTCCCTTATGTTCTACGGCCGTGGAGCCGGCGGGTTCCCAACAGCGTCGGCAGTACTAGGTGATGTCATTGACGCAGCAGTCAACCTTCGCAAGGGAACACACGGAACAATCGGCGCATTCAAGCGTGTTCCGGTGATGCCAATCGACGAGACGTCATCGCAATATCTCATTGGTTTAGATGTAGAAGACAAGCCTGGAGTGTTGCATGCAATCACCGGCGTCTTTGCGAATCATGGCGTTAGCATTCGCGCTGCCGAACAAGAGGGAATCGGTGTCGATGCCCGTTTGGTTTTCATCACGCACCTTGCTCGCGAAGCCGACGTCCAGGCATGTCTGAGTGAATTCAAGAAGTCTCCAGCGGTGAAGCGCACCTCTGGCCTTCTGCGCGTTATCGGCGAATAACTCATGCAGTACGTCTCCACCCGTGGCGCGGCGCCCATTCTCGGATTTTCCGACGTGGTGTTGGCTGGTTTAGCAACAGATGGTGGCCTGTATGTTCCCGAAACATGGCCAACGGTCTCGTCTGTGCCTAACGGTTCGTACGCCGATCTTGCTACTTCTATTTTCTTGCCGTATTTAGGTGGAGACATTTCTCCCGAAACGATGAGCGCGTTGTGCGCAGATGCGTATTCCACATTTCGTCACCCCGATGTTGTTCCATTGGTGAATCTTGAGCCAGGTCATCAACTCATGGAGTTGTTCCACGGGCCTACGTTGGCGTTCAAAGATGTGGCGTTGCAATTGTTGGGTCGACTGTTCGACCACATCCTCACTGAACGCAATGAAAAAGTCACCATTGTTGGTGCCACAAGTGGGGACACTGGAAGTGCCGCAATTGATGGCGTAAAGAATTGCGACAACGTCAACATTGTCATCTTGTATCCAAAGGGGCGCGTCAGCGATGTTCAGCGTCGTCAAATGACAACAGTGGACTCACCAAATGTTCGCACGGTCGCCATTGACGGAACTTTTGACGATTGCCAAGACCTCGTGAAGGCCATGTTTAACGATGCGCCGTTCCGTGAGCGCAACAACTTGTCTGCGGTCAACAGCATCAACTGGGCGCGTGTAATGGCCCAGGTGGTGTACTACTTCGAGATTTCCCGTCGAGTATCGGGCCCGTTCGATGTCACTGTCCCCACCGGCAACTTTGGCAATGTTCTCAGTGGATGGATTGCACAGCAGATGGGTGCACCCGTTCGTCATTTGGTTGTGGCGTCGAATGAGAACGACATCCTCACTCGATTCTTCGAGTCCCTGGCCATGAACGTCACTGGCGTTCACCCCACTTTGAGTCCCAGCATGGACATTCAAGTCTCATCAAACTTTGAACGTTTGTTGTTTGAGATGAATGGTCGCGATGGTGGACTTACCGCTGAACAACTTCGAGTTTTCCGAGACAAAGGAACGCTGTCGGTTGAATCGGATCAGTACGACCAGTGGATTGCTCCCACATTCCGAGCTGGACGTGCAAACAATCACGACACCTTGGCCACTATTCGGTCGGTGTACGAAGACTCAGGAATGTTGATTGACCCGCATACGGCTGTTGGTGTGAAGGCTGCTCGCGAATTCGCTGAAGACGGCGTGCCAATGATTACGTTGGCAACCGCTCATCCGGCCAAGTTTCCCGACGCGGTGGAACGCGCAACGGGTATTCGTCCCGAATTACCAGAACACCTCAGCAACTTGTTTGATCTTCCGGAGAAGACGCACGATCTTCCGAACGACCTCGCTGCAGTCGAGGCCTTCGTCGAGCGCAACTAGCGATTACCAGCCGTTAATAGAGCCGATGACCCAGTGTGCATCGAGCGGATTGCGTCGGAACCAACTACGTACTTCATCAACTGCGAGTTGCATGTCGTTGTAGTCGCCTCCATTGCGAGCCACCCACCATGCAGCAGCGTCTGGTGCGTAGATGGTTGCTGCAATTGGACGTGCTTCGCGAATTGCTCGAAGTGCGGGGAGTGAATCCCATCCACGAGTTCTCAGAATTGCGTATGTTGCAGAAGGACCGCGATTGCAACCGACCCAGCAGGTCACCATAAGAACTGCATTGGGGTCCAGATGAATTTCGTTTGCCTGCTCTGCAATTGCATCGAACCAACGTGGGTCACGACGACCAAGATCGTCGTCGACACCAATGTGATGAACTCGAATGTTTGAATTCGCCTCAATGAATTCCTGTTCGTTGAACTCGATGTGCACCGGCATGTAGTCGGTAATGCCAGCTTCTTCCCAACGAGCAAGCTGTTCACGCGCGATGTCGTGATTGCGGGAGATGCCACCGCTCATAGCGAGGGTAGGAGTAACAAAGCAGACTTCGCGCCACCAGAACTGAGGGTCGAGCGGCCGCTGGGGAAGGTCGAGAGAGAAGAGGGGGAAGTTGGGAGTGGTCATAGCTGCCTTTCAATTAAGGTATTTGTGACCATTATGGACCAGGGGTGTGTCGTGGTTTATGGACGTGGCTATTCCGCCCTAGTAGGAGTCTTCGCTGATGAAGTCATGAGTCGCCGAACATGGCGTGAGACCCCTGGCCTGAAGGTCTGCCCAAATACGTGCAGTGTGCTCAAACTGGAGCCCTTCGTAGATTCCTTCGTACATCGTGGCTACCTCGCCAAACAACGTGATGGATGAAATGAATTTGATTCGGTCAATCTCTGAACCAAACAAAGTGTCCAATGATTCAACAATCGGTCGATCCGAATCTGAGATGAATTTGGCTACTTCCAACAGGCACTCTAAGTAGGCGGGCCCAAGATTGCGATGCCGCAGATACGCCGCGGCCTCATCCGCAGAATTAATGGCAAAACGTCGTGCCTGCGGAGATGTACCGAGACCAATCTGCGGAAAGATGTACCAGATCCAATGTGATGTCTTTGCGCCTTCTGACAGCTGTTTAAGCGCTGTTGCGAGTCCGTCACGCTTTTGCGACTGAGCTTCAATGAAATGGTCAAAGTTATATCTGTTGTTCCATCCACATGACGTGCACGCAAGAGTGGGATTGTCAAAGTCAACAATGCAGCCGCCAAGAGCAATTTCACCGCGACGTGCGCTTTCAAATGCTTCCTCAGTGGGGAGGCCGTAGATCACCGGTACGACGGAGGTCCCTCCGCACGCATCACATTGATTGTTATGGGATTTCATTGATTTCCTCTCGCATGAGTGGGGAACATTTCGTTGACGGCCTTTTCGAACCGGTTGAACAGGTCTTGCATGCCTGGTGAGAATCTGTTTTTTCTGAATGCTTCAAGTAGTCCGCAGTACCACTGACGCTGGTATTCGTATCCGACGTTGAACTTGCCCCACACGGTGTGCTTCTCGGATTCAGAACACTTGCGAAGATCTGCCACAGTGTTTTCAGCGTTGTACGTCTTGTCTGCAAGTGACACAAGAAGCGACGAATCGTCTGCGAGTTTTGCGGTCACCTCGTTGATGTATGGCTCTTTTCGCTCTTCCCACCAGAACTTGTCTTTTCGTTCCTTTTCCCAATCTGTCTGTTCTTCCTTAATCTCTTGCTTTCGCGCATACGTGGTGTCGGTACATCCTTGAACGATGTCGGCGATGGGTTTTCCAATCAATTTGACCAGCTGCTCATACGTCGTCGGCGTGTCCTCGAGCAGGTCGTGAAGAAGAGCGCCAGAAGCTTGCTCTTCGGAACCGCCAGCTTCAATGACAATTGATGCAACACCTAATAAATGTCCGAGATAAGGGATTTCGCTTCCTTTTCGAACTTCGTCCTCGTGTCCTAGTCCTGCGAGGGTCATTGCAAAGTAGAAATTCCCTGAAGGTTTCCACCGAGGTTTTTTATCTGACGCCATGTCGGCTCCTTTCGTTAAAAGAATCAAAGCCGAAAGGGGAGATCAAGCGCCTCCACCTCCGGCGGCTGCAAGGACTGCGCCAATGATGATGACCCATCCGATGATGACGATGGGAAAAACAACAGTGAGACCAACGAGCACGATGCCCCAGAAGAACAACGCAAAGGTCCACCCGATGCATCCGCCGCCAAATCGACTTGGTGTCATGTGGGTCTCCTTTCGTTTCCTCTCTCAACTACAACGTATGAAATGGGTGTGTCTCTAGGACACTGCGCAGTTTTTCTCCATGAACGTGTTGTACCGCTGTGATGCATCGGCAACACCCTCTCGCGAACTAATGGCATCAACCTCTTTGCGTATCTTTTCGTCTTTTGCCATCGCCACAAGGTCGTACTTGTTCTTTTTGAAAATGGCGTCCATGTCCAGAATTGAAGTAACCATCAGTGCGACATCTTCTTTTATGGGCTCCGGCGCGTTATCTCGCAGTTCCTTGGCTGCGGCGGTGGCCTTTTCCCATGTATCGGCTATTAGTTTTGGATCGGTTGATGACGCCGGATCTTCACCGTGTGTGCCACTAGCCGCATTCATTTTCTCGGCAAGCCCACAAAACTCCGTGTAGTCGACTGCCGATTCAGTTGAGCCACACCCAGCAAGGGTGAGCGTTACAAGAGCGAGAAGAATTCGCTTTGTCACTTCATTCCCAGAATCTTGCCTAGCTTGCTCCGTCTGCCGCTTCGCGTAAGTGGGATGCCAGTTTTGCGGGAGATCTTGCGTTTTGCTGCCGTGATGCCGAGAGCGCGCTTCCAAGAGAATGTGAGGCCAGGACCGAGTTTCATGGTGTGACCGTAGCAGTCGCTTTTTTCATTGGGACGCGCCTCCTAATAGGGTAGTATATACTCTTATTCAACGAAGGGGCGTCTATACGTGGGAATTCTGAAGTGGTATGTGGTGTACCGGGTGGCCACGCGTGGCCGGCGCCGCCGAAAGGCCGATGCACGAGCCAAAGCCAGTCTTCCCACGGTGTTCGAAATGGCCGACGGCGAAGACGAATTGTTCGATGTATGCGACGAATGTGGCGAGATTTTGGGAGACCACCTGGTGGACGACGACGAACTGGTGTGTCCGTAACTCTAGCTGTGTCTGTAGTTGCTTCAAACAACTAGCCGTCAAAACGAAAAAATTGAAATTTCTATACTGCCGAACCCAACCACCAGGAGGATCCATGACACCAACCATTCACCCAACTCTTGCCGCAGATAAGTGGGGCCGGGCTCGAGCCTTGTCCTGTGCTCTCGATGAGGGGTTTGAGCCACTAATGGTTCAGGTGATGGGATTGCCCAATTTGAATGGCATGAGCCACAACTTCCACATGGCATTGGGTGCACTTGGCTTGGTGAAGCCGTTCGATTGGATGAAGTGGGATGTACCTGCGTTGACCAAAGAAATGGTGCCCACCTTGGACGACGACACCGCATGGCGCCATGTGACACGAGTGGTGCGAAGCGAACGTTTCTTTGAAGGAAATTTTGATGCACACATTCGCAACGGTTCTCTCACTGCTTTGTTGCGCCACCTCTACATCCTTCGCTGTACCGAGAATGGTCGACCACTGAATTTTCCAATGTTCAGCGACGGTTCTGTAGAGCCGGGCCTTCGTCTAGTTGGGTTCAGTCAGGGAACAATCGGCCACACCACCGGTCGCCACGAAGTATGTGCTCAACCCGACTGTTCGCGCTGGTCGGTTGAACTTGAGGTTCATAATGGCTTGCGGCAGTACTGGTGCTCTGACAATTGGCATTATGTGCAGGGCGCTGAAGAGTTATTCATCTTGCAAAGCTGGAGTCACCGAAAGTCGCGCCGCACTAGGCCCACGCGGAAATAGTGAGCCTGTGCCATGCCACAACGTCATCGATGTTGTAGCGACCCCACGTATAGCCACCGGCAAGACCAAAGATTGCTGGAGTGGAACCCACGAAATTCGCCACCATTCTTTCTCGAGCTCGGAGATCATTTTCAGATACGCCGCTGTTTCGGATATCGACGCCTGCGTTGTAAATGATGAAGTCGAAAGGTTCGAGAGACGCCGCGTAGTCCAGTGATGTGCGGATCGCTTCGCGATAGTCAGATGAGTCGACGATGTCGAGACGACTTTCGCCCGATGGAGTCCATGTGTCGAACGGAGACACAGTGACATCGACTTGGACAACGTTGTCGTCAAATAGCTTCTGCATGATGTTCCATGTGCCGCCGCCAGCGTGTGCGTCGTAGTCAAGAACAAGGATGCGAAGTGCGCCAAGTTCGCGCGCGGTTTGAATAGCAGCGACTAAACCGTTGAAAGTGCAAAAGCCTGCGCCAGAACCAAACGACGCATGGTGCATGCCGGAACTGAGACTTGCTGCGCGAACCGAATTCTCTAGTGCACATCGGGTTGCTGCAATCATGCCTGCCGTGTGTGCGCGAGCCATGGGAAAGATGCCCTTATCCCAAACGAACGATGACGACTGAGCAAGTTCACGTGGTTTGCCGGTTTTGACAGCTTTCACATATTCGGGGGAATGAATGAGTGAAATGACTCGTTCCGCTTCTTGATAAAAGAAAGTCGGATCTACTAGTTCCACGTTTGCAATGGGGTTCGCAATGAGGGACTCCGCAATATCGATTGCCTTACGGGTTGTGTCGAACTCGTATTCGCTTGCTGCAAAGTGCGGGTTGAAGAAGACCTTCAGGGTTGATGTGAGTGGGGAAGTGGGCGTAGTCATGACATGTCTCCTTTGGGTGAATGGAGACAGTGTGACAGGACGGTGTGTCAATAAAGGTATTTACTACTTAAAACGAAATCCAAGACTGATTGGTGGCGCGGGAGCGATCGGGTCTCTCGGATTGCACGGACGGGGCCCTTCCAGGTTGTTGCGGTTCCCACATCGGACGGCTATGGTGAAGGTCGCTCGGTTGTCCGAGCTCTCCCCGCCCTCGTAGAGGGGGGTCGAGAAACCTCAGTGCGTCACGCGCCTCGGTGCATGTACGCAAGCCCCTCATTTGGTCACGAAAAGGCCGTAGGAAAGCAGGAAATCATGGCTGCAGAAGCCCTTGAGAAGTCCGCACTTGAATCCAAGGACAAGGACCAGTTAATGGCCATCGCCGATGCTCTCGGCGTCAAGGCACCCGCACGTGCGTCAAAGGCCGTGCTCGTAGAAAAGATCCTCGAAAAGACAGGCGTTGGTGCCACTCCGGCTCCCGCCAAAGCCAAGGCGGCAAAGCCGGCCAAGGCCGATGAGGCCGACGAAAAGCCAACGCGTGAGCCACGCCAGCGTTCGAATGACGAAGACGGTGACAAGCCTCAGAAGCAGAACAGCGAACCCACCGTGTATCTCGGTGACGACGGTGAGCCACTTGCCGAATGGGAAATTGAATTGGCTCAACACGAAGGTCGTCTTGACCAGCTGAAAACTGCTGGTGGCGGTCAGCGAAACGATCGCGGTGATCGTGGAGATCGTGGAGACAGAAACGATCGCGGAGATCGTGGACCACGTCAACAAGGTCAAGGGCAGAACCAACAGCGCAACCAAAACCAAAATCAAAACCGTCAAGGTGGCGACTGGGAAGAAGGTGGACGTAACAGCCGTCGCCGTCGCCGTCGTGGACGCAACGGTCGCGACGAAGGCCCACAAGGTGATGACCGTTTTGAATTAGACGGTGACTCAAATGAAGTCATCAACAACGACCCGGTGAAAGTAGAGGGTTACCTTGATCTTCGCGACGAGGGTTATGGCTTCCTTCGTGTTGGCGGTTATCAGCCAACTCGAAACGATGCGTACATTCCTGTGAAGCTCACGCGTCAATTTGGTTTGCGCAAGGGTGACCATGTCACTGGCTTGTCACGTCCTGCTGGTCGTAACGAAAAGAACCCAGCAATGCTGGAGATTTACACCGTGAATGGTCAAGAGCCAGAAAAGGCAAAGAATCGTCCGCGTTTCGAAGACCTCACGCCGCTGTTCCCCGACCACAAGTTGCGCATGGAAGATCCGCGTGATCCCACCAACATGACTGCGCGAATTATCGACCTCATTGCACCAATTGGTAAGGGTCAGCGCGGACTTATTGTGTCGCCACCGAAGGCCGGTAAGACAACAGTCATGAAGACAATTGCATCGTCGATTGAAAAGAACAATCCTGAAGTGAAATTAATTGTTCTTCTCATTGACGAACGTCCTGAAGAAGTAACCGACATGCGTCGCACGGTTCGTGGCGAAGTCATTGCATCAACATTCGACCGTCCATCCGACGAACACACTCACATTGCAGAAATGACAATTGAGAAGGCAAAGCGCATGGTGGAAATGGGTGAGGACGTGGTCATCATTCTCGACGGCATCACTCGTTTGTCTCGTGCGTACAACCTTGCAGCTCCTGCAAGTGGTCGAATCATGTCAGGCGGTATCGACGCAGGTGCTCTTTACCCACCAAAGAAGTTCTTCGGTGCGGCGCGAAATGTTGAAGAAGGTGGCTCACTTACCATCTTGGCAACCGCGCTGGTGGAAACGAACAGCCGTATGGACGAAGCCATCTTTGAAGAGTTCAAGGGAACGGGCAACATGGAATTGCGTCTCGATCGTCGCATTGCAGAGCGCCGCGTTTTCCCCGCTATCGACGTCGACGCCTCCAGCACACGCCACGAAGAACTGCTGTTTGAGCGCAAGCAACTTCAGCTGGTCTGGAAGCTTCGCCGGGTGCTCAGCGGCCTTGCCCAGGACGGAAATCCCGCTCCGGGCTTGGAAATGCTGATGGATCGCCTGAAGACCTTTGGCACCAACGACGAGTTCTTGTCCGAAATCGCCAAGACGCCCGGCGCCTAGTCCCGATACACTTCACCGTCCGTTTCGAGGAGATGCCAGAGACATGAAGACCGATACACATCCCGAGTACACCGAAGTCAACGTCAAGTGCTCCTGCGGCAATTCGTTTACTACTCGCAGCAGCAAGGGTCAGCCAATTTCGTTGGAACTTTGCAACGAGTGCCACCCGTTCTACACAGGTAAGCAAAAGCTTGTCGACACTGGTGGCCGTGTTGAGCGCTTCAACAAGCGTTACGGCGCTCGTAAGAACGCTCCAGCAAAGAAGGACTAATTGTCCGCCGACGCCGAGCGTCGGTCACGACTTCTCTCCCTGAAGTTGCGTGCCTTGGTGCGCGAACATTTGGGACTGACGTCTGATCCACAGGGAACGCCAGAAGTCTTTTCTCCTGGCGCTGCTTTTCTCACAGACGAAGACGTCTGGGTTCTTATTGACGGCGATGCCACGCGTTCGCTTGGTGCAACTCTTGCGTGGGCCACCCGTCTCGAACGCCCTATTCAGTTGTTGGTGGAGCGCGACTCAGGCGTTGTCGCCCGCCGGGCACAATTCTTTTCTGCATCTCTCACGGTGTGGCATGTTGATGAAAAAACTTTGTTGCCCGCTGTGCCAGAGCCACATCTTCCAGCAGTAGAGCCAGCTGCGTCTCATGTTGCGCTCATGCCACTCATTTCATCGTCGGGTGCAGACGCAGTAGTGGAGCACGGAATTGTTGTTGGCGAAGTACGTGGTCTTGAAATGTGTCGCGTTGTTGACGATGCCACAACTGGTGAAGCGCGCCTTGAAGTAGGAATGGGCGTCAATGATCGCGAAGCGTTCGCCATGGTGCATGGCGAGATGCCCACCGAACAGGCGTTACGCACAGTGATTGATGCCGTAGCAATTCACAGAGAACCTGGCGCAATGGTGCATCCCTTTAATCAATTCGGTGCCGAACGCCTACATCGCTGGCGTGCGCTGCAGAATCCGCAATCGGTGGGGTTTGCATTTCTTCAGCCCGCAAACCCACCGGTGAAACGAACCAATCTCAAAGATCCCGTTCCCTGTGTTGCTGTTGGCAAGACAATTGATGGGCAGAACGCTGTTGCTGTTTTTGTGAATGGTGTCGATCTCGACGTTGTTCCCTTCGCGGTCGACGCAGCAGATTTGCACAATGTGGAACGAAGTGTTGTCGTTGCTCGCGACCAAGACGTCACGCCGTCTCTTCGTCGCACTGCAGACCTTTCAACGGTTGCCGTTTCATTTGTGTCTATTACGAACAACTAGCGCACGGACTATTCCCACACCACTTGCAGTGGGTGACCTAACTTTGTAAACGCCATGAAGCGTTTACTCCCTCTCGCGTTCGCGTGTGTTTCTCTTCTGTCTGCGTGCTCATCTGGTTCATCAGATGTTGTTGTCACAACATCAACTATCGCGCCAGCCACGTCTACCTCCGTGCCATGGGTGACGGGAACTGCGGCAAAAGAATGGAAGAAATTCATTCAGTCTTTTGAAGTGAAAGATGTATCTGCAATTTCAAAAGGTGTCTGTGGAGTTCGCGCCATGTTGATTACCGAAGGAAGTCTGACTTTTTATTGGTGGGATGGGTTGAAGTGGAACGACGATTCACAGAAGTTGTTAGGTGGCAAAGGTCGGCTTCCAGCGAAGGTGTATTCGCACGATTTCACGAACGACGGAGTTGTTGATTACTTCGTCACGTATGAAGACCGCAGAGCGTCAGGTGGCAAGACCTATGGCGCGTTCTTTGCACATCGATGGAGTGGCGCAAATATGTGTGAATGGGAATGGGTCGACATTGATGACGGACAGAACTTGACAAAGACCATTGAGTCGCCCGAAGTAGACCAACGAAAAGGTGTGGTGTACGGCGATGGATATAAAGGTGGCCGTTGGCGAACATTCGGAATGGTGGATTACTTGTCATCAAGTGGCTCGTTTATCTTCCAAGAGGTCTACAAAGACAAGAAATAGATGGTGTTACAGCCGTAGCCTTAGTACCCATGAATGACCGGCTTGCCTCCATAGAGCGCGATTACACCGAATTAGAGGTGAGCCTGGGTAGCCCAGAAGTTCTTGGTGATCAGAATCGACTTCGTGAAGCGTCGCGTAAGTACAAACAGCTCACACCTCTCATTCAATGTATTCGTGACTTGCGCGATGCTAAGGGTGACGCGGAAGCCGCCAAAGAACTCATGGCTGAAACGTCTGGCGAAGAGCGCGAAGCATTTCGTGCCGAGGCAACAGCTGCAGAAGCCAAAGTGCAAGAACTTGAAGAACTACTAAAAGTGTTATTGCTTCCACCCGATCCAAATGACGGCAAGAACGTCATTATGGAAATTCGTGGTGCTGAAGGTGGGGAAGAGGCCAACCTCTTCGCACGAGACCTTATGGAGATGTACGTCTCTTATGCGGCCAAGAAAGGCTGGCAAGTAGAAACCATTCAGGTGGACGACTCTGAGATGGGCGGAGTGAATCAGGCAACGCTCATGTTTAAAGGTGACGACGCGTGGAGTCACTTGCGTTTTGAAGGCGGTCCACACCGTGTGCAGCGTGTTCCTGCCACCGAAGCTCAGGGGCGAATTCACACATCATCGGCCACTGTTGCAGTCATGACCGAAGCCGAAGAAGTCGATATTGAAATTGACAACAACGACCTTCAAATTGACGTGTATCGAGCATCGGGCGCTGGTGGTCAGCACGTGAACACCACCGACTCTGCTGTACGAATCACCCACAAACCCACAGGGTTGGTTGTGGCCATGCAAGATGAACGAAGCCAGTTGCAGAACCGCGCCCGCGCCATGACCGTTCTGCGCTCGCGCTTGTTGAAGCTGCGCCAAGAAGAGCAAGAAGCGGCCGCATCAGCTGAGCGTCGCGCACAAATTGGTGGTGGTGGCCGTGGTGAGAAAATTCGCACATACAACTACAAAGAAAATCGCATCACCGATCACCGTATTGGTTTTACGCTGTATCAATTGCAGGCCGCACTTGGTGGTGAACTCGATCCGGTTATCGACGCGCTGTCTGCAGACTTGCGTGCGCGTCAATTAGCCGATCATGGCTAATGCATCTGGCCACATCACGTGGCGAGAGTTGTGGAGTAACACAACCGAGATTGTCGGCGATCGCTCTGTTGCTCGATGGTTGTGCGAAACAGCAAGCGGATGTAATTCGACTGAATTCAATGCCGAACTTTCTGAGTTGGTAAGTGCACGTTCCGGATTACATCTCGATTCCATGGTGCGTCGTGTGCTTGATGGTGAACCTGTGCAATACGTCATGGGTCGTTGGGGGTTTCGACATCTCGATCTCGTGGTCGACCCGCGGGTACTTATTCCGCGACCCGAGACCGAACTCATTGTTGACCATGTCATTCGCCATGTTGCAGGTCGACCCGCACCGCATGTAATTGCCGATCTTGGTACGGGCTCTGGGGCTATTGGGCTTTCGCTTTTACAAGAACTTCCACTTGGTTCAGCTGAAGTGTGGATGACCGATCTTTCATCCGATGCACTCGATGTGGCACGCGCTAACGCTGCAGGAATTGGTCGACCAGCAGTGGGCGCTCGCTTTGGACATGGTTCGTGGTGTGCTGGATTACCGAATGAAATGCGCGGTTCATTTGATGTTGTGGTGAGTAACCCGCCGTATATCGCAGTCGATGATTCCGAGATTGATGACTCGGTTCGTTTGTACGAACCGCATACTGCGTTGTTCTCAGGGAGCGACGGATTACGTGACATCCGTGTTTTGGCTAATGAAATACCGAAGTGGCTGTCACCGGGCGGAATGTTCATTGTGGAGATGGGGTACAACCAATCCGAACAGGTACGCGACATCTTCGTTGACGCCGGATTTGTCGGCGTGGTCACACACTCTGATCTTGCAGAGAAGCCACGCTTTACTGCGGGATTCTTGCCCCGTTAGCTCAGCGCACGCTGTAAGAACTCAAGTTGGTGGAGCAATAAATTTTCTGCCACCACTTCCTGCGGCGTCATGTGTGTGACGCCAGATAGTGGTAGCACTTCATGTGGTTTACCTGCTTCAAGAAGTGCCGACGACAACTGAAGCGTGTGTGCGGCAACAACATTGTCGTCGGCCAGGCCATGAATAATGAGAAGCGGTCGTTCAAGTAGGTGTGCATCAGTGAGCAATGATGTGGTCTTGTAGTAGGTGTCATCAATGGTTGGATTTCCCACGTACCGCTCTGTGTAGTGAGTGTCGTACAAACGCCAGTCAGTAACCGGAGCACCAGCCACGCCAGCATGAAACACATCACCACGCCGCAGAACTGCAAGTGCTGCAAGGTAGCCGCCAAAACTCCAGCCTCTAATTCCCACGCGCGTGGTGTCTGCGCGAGGTTCGAGGTCTTCAAGTGCACGAACAATCTCCACTTGGTCATCCAGCACCACTTGTGCAAGGTCATTGAGAACATCGCGTTCCCATTCACTGCCTTTTCCGGGCGTTCCGACACCATCGGCAATAACAACGACAAAGCCTTGGTCGGCAAACCATTGTGAAGACAGATAGGCATTGCGTGATGCCACTACACGTTGGGCGTGCGGGCCTCCATATGGGTCGAACAACACGGGTAGTTGTGTCGTGGCGCCATCATTCGGAAGAACAATGGCCACTGGAATTCCGCGCGGACCAACCGCTTGAATTCGAACATTCGGTTGAACCAATGCCGTTTCTGCATGTGACTGAATGCGATACGGAGAGTTGAGAACGCGAAATTCAGCACTCTCGGTCGTCAAAGTAGACACACGAACGACTAGATGTTCGGCGTGTCCCGATGCGGAAACGACTCCTTGTTCATTGGTGAGTTGAGCCAGTGTTGAGTTTGTTGTGTTGTACGACCAAATGTCCTGAACCCATGGTGTGTCTCGAAGATTTGCAACAAACACAATGGTGTCGCTCACATTCACTATGTGACGCACTTGCAGGTGAGTAGGTGAGACCGCATTGCCGTCTACTATTAGACGTCGGGCGCCGTCACGATCGGCTGCAGTGACGACGACTCCCGACGACAATGTGCTGGGAACACCGGGAACAAGTTCTACCCACGCGTTGTCGGTGTCGCTGAAAACGATGGTGCTGGAACCTGTCGATGAATCAATTTTATGGATGTCGACTCGGCGTTGATTTCGGGTTTGCGTTTGCGCAATGAGACCACCAGATGTCCACGACACAGAGTTGAGGTATTCCCATTCGCCCTGGAGCGAAACATCTACACGCTGACCAGTTGTTACGTGAAGTACATGGAGCGAAACAATCGCATTCGGTGAGCCAGCGGCGGGATAGCGGTGTTCAGTCGCTGGCCTTTCAGGATGAGCCGGATCTGCAATGTGCCAAATGGGAATAGGCGAAACATCGACTCGGCATGCAGCAATGAATTGTGAGTCGGGTGACCACCAATAGCCACGCATACGCCCCATCTCCTCGGCCGCAATGAATTCGGCGCTTCCCCAGGAGACCGTGTGCGCATCCTCGCTTGCAATGATGCGTTCGTTTCCCTCAAGGTCACTGACGCACAATGACGTTCCCCGCACATACGAGATGGTGTTTCCATCGGGGGAGAGTCGAGCATCAAATGCACCGGGTGCCAGATTCGGAATGGTGATGTTTCCCGATGCAAGGTCGACAACAACAATGAGACCACCCAAGATAGTGACGGCGCGAGTCACTGCTGCATCGGTTGCATAGGTAACGACACCGCCAGCGCCTTCACGTGCACGTTCGCGACGGCGAAGTTCTTCTGGGGTGAGCGTTGCAATATCGGCGGGCAATGTTCGCGGGTTCAGCACTTCGCGTTCGTCGCCCATATTGGTATTCAACACCCACAGTGAATTCACCGAGTCGGAACCAGAGTGCGATCGAGCAAAAACAACGGACTCACCGTTTGGTGACACCGTGAAGTTTCGCGGCTCGCCCAGACTGAGGCGCTGGGTGCGCGCGTATTGACGAGGAAAGGTATCGCTCACGCGAGAAGAGTACCTGAGGCGTCAAGACGAACCTTTGTGCCGACCCATTCGTTGGCGCACATGTCTCTACCGAGTGCAACATCGGTGGTGTCGGCCCACGCGCGTCGACCATCTGCGAGAAGACACGAGAGTATTGATCGTTCCGGATTTCCATCGCGGTCGTGCATGACGGAATAGGCCTCAACAGTTGCCTCGCCAGCAGCGTCGGCGGGAGGGGCAAGTGTTCGGCTTGGCAATGCGTCAATCTGAGATTGTGGGTAGTCGTATTGGAAGTCATGCGTGGGTGGCCGCGTTGAGTACACGCCGAATGCATGCTTCGTGGTGTATCCACCGTTGGCCCATACCAGTCCGGTGGTGCCCACACCATTGCGTAACTCGGAAGCCACCGTTGCGATGGCATGCATTACATAGTTATTCCACGGGCCGCCGGCAAATGGCAAACCACCTGTGCGTGTGAGTTGAGAATTGATGTCCAATCCCAGCGACTTAGCTCCAAGTTGCACCGCGGCGGGGAAGCATGAATAGAGATCAACAATGTCAATGTCGTTAATGGACAGTCCAGCAAGCTCAAGCACTCGTCGCCCCGCAAGTTCAATTGCAGGAGTGTCGTAGAAATGATTGCGGTGAGATACAAAAGCATGTTCGTGTGCGTCACTTCCCGAATGAGGGAAGATCCATCTATCTCGTGGAACGCCTAGTGCTTCTGCTTTTTCAGCGGAACACAAAATAAGTGCGGCCGACATATCGACATCGTTGTTCGAGTTCATGAACTTCGTGTACGGGAACCCAATCATGCGGTTGTTGGCCGAAGGAGTGCGAATCTCTTCTGGTGTGTAGGCCTTTTGTGACCATGCGTATGGGTTCTTCGCAGCAACATGACTAAATCGCGACCACAGTTCGCTGATGTGCTTTTGATGTTCATCTATGGAGCGCCCTGCTTGTGCGCGTAACGCAGTTTCAAACATGGGGTAAATCTGAATAGGCATCACAATCTTGCGGTCTATTTCTTCCTGCATGTTCATCTGCAGATCTTCAGAGACCAGAACGGGAACCGAGTCATGAGTGCGCCAGTTCGGTTCACTTCCTGCTTTGCGATATCGCGCACGTGTGCGGGTGGTTTCGCCACCAGTCAAGATCACAAGATCTATTTCGCCATTTTGAATTTGGCGTGATGCCGCATTCACCAGAGTTTGTGGTGTGTTACCGCCCATCGCCGAATAACCGGTCTCTCGCGGTGAGAGACCCAGGTCATCGGCAATCAATTGCGCGGGGTTGCCGTACTTCCAGGACAACAGGCTGACCACGCGAATGGAATCTGGCTGCGGAACAGAGGAGAGCCCGGCATCTTGTGCGGCCAAGCGAATGGCATCAACCATGAGTGCCACTGGGTCTCGAGCGTCGTCTAGACCTTCGGCTCGCTGGACAAATTGTCCCGTCCCGACGAGGACGGGGGTGCGTGGGTCAAGTGTCATGTGTCAGACGCTAGGTCGTATGAGGGTTGCCCCTACTACTCTGAACGGAATGTCACGCATTGCCATTGGCGCCGACCACGCCGGATTCACGCTGAAACAGCACCTTATTGAGGTGTTGACAAATCAGGGCCACGACGTCGACGACTTGGGCACCCATTCCACCGAGAGTTGCGATTATCCACCCATTTGTGCCGCAGTAGGTCGCCATGTGCGTGACGGAAAAGCAGATCTTGGAATTGTGTTGGGCGGAAGCGGCCAAGGCGAACAACTTGCCGCAAACAAGGTGCACGGAGTTCGCGCTGCACTGTGCAACGACCTGTACACAGCACGTATGGCGCGCTCACATAACAACGCAAATGTTTTGTCTATGGGCGCGCGCGTTGTTGGCGAAGGTCTCGCCGAAGAAATTCTTTCAACTTTCTTATCAACCCCCTTCGAAGGAGGCCGACACGAGCGTCGCGTGGCGCAGTTGGCTGAAATCGAGCAACAAGAAGCGAGCAACTAATGCCGTTCCCTTCCGACACAAATCCCGATACTGAGGTATTTGCGCTTCTAGAAGAAGAGCGAATTCGCCAAACAACCGGGCTGCAACTGATTGCCAGTGAAAACTTCACGTCGCCTGCAGTCATGAAGGCAACGGGTTCAATTCTGACCAACAAGTACAGCGAGGGGTACCCCGGAAAGCGCTACTACGGTGGCAACGTCAATGTTGACGTCATTGAAGCACTTGCAATTTCGCGAGTGAAGGAATTGTTCGGAGCAGAGCATGCAAACGTGCAACCACACTCTGGTGCAAGCGCAAACATGTCGGTGTACTTGGGGTTATTGAATCCAGGCGACACCATCCTTGGTCTCAGCCTTGACCACGGCGGTCACCTCACACATGGTTCGCCAGTGAACGCAAGTGGCATTTTGTACGACTTCAAGTCCTATGGCGTCACTCCAGGTGACGAACGAATTGATTTTGACAATGTTCGTGAATTGGCGTTGAAGCACCGTCCAAAGATGATCGTTGCTGGTACCACTAGTTACCCACGTCGACTCGATCCAGAACCGTTCAAAGCGATTGCCGACGAAGTGGGCGCCTTGCTCATGTTTGACATTGCTCACCTCGCTGGTCTTGTTGCTGGTGGTGCGCATCCAAACCCTGTGCCATATGCAGATGTCGTCACGTTCACCACACACAAAACTTTGCGTGGTCCACGTGGCGGTTGCATTTTGTCGAAGGCAGAACACGCACAAGCAATTGAC
Organism: Ilumatobacteraceae bacterium; assembly: GCA_021299715.1. Lineage (GTDB taxonomy): Bacteria > Actinomycetota > Acidimicrobiia > Acidimicrobiales > Ilumatobacteraceae > UBA2093. The sequence goes on from JAJTEL010000001.1 coordinate 39,267, forward strand.
AAAGCAGTGTTTCCTGGAAGCCAAGGCGGACCGCTTGAACATGTAGTGGCAGCGAAGGCGGTCGCATTCCGTGAAGCATTGGACCCGTCGTTCAAGGCCTACGCCCAACAAATTGTGAAGAACGCAGCTGCACTTGCAGGCGCACTAGCAAATGAAGGTTTCCGCCTTGTGAGTGGCGGCACCGACAATCACCTCATGGTTGTCGATCTTCGTCCGTTCGACGCAGAGTGCACAGGCAAAGTGGCACAACTTGTTTTGGATGAAGCGGGAATTACTCTGAACAAGAACACTGTTCCTGATGATCCGCGCAGTCCATTCGTGACGTCGGGTGTTCGCATTGGAACCCCCAGCGTGACAACACAGGGCATGAAAGAAGCAGAGATGCCTGTGATTGCATCGCTCATCGCTGAAGCTCTCCGTCACCGCGACAATCCATCTGCAGTGGCAGCAGTTCGAGCAAAGGTTGCAGACCTGTGCTCACGATTCCCTGTGTATCCCGAGCCTTTCTAGGTCCGGCAGGCACTCTTCAACTCTCCTAGGCTCTCCACCATGGGGGACACCGCCGGATATCTCATCATTGGCGCTTGCGCCATGTTGGTGACGTTCATCACCACGCCCCTTGTTCGCGCATTTGCTCGCGCAAAAAACTGGGTTGCCATTCCTGGCGAGCGCAAAGTGCATACGGTGCCCACGCCCGATGTTGGTGGCATTGCAATGTTTGCCGGAGTGGTGGTGGCGTTTGCGCTTGCGTGGCGAATGGACCGCTTCAGTGGATTATTCGAAGGCAACAGCGAGTCGGTCGGTGTGCTTCTTGGTGCCGCGCTCATTCTGGTTGTTGGCGTTGTTGACGATGTGCGCGAAATCTCAGCGCCAGCTCGTGTAGTTGCCACCATTGCCACGGGAATGATTCTGGTGTGGTTTGGCGTCACCATGTTCTATTTCCGTATTCCATTTCTTGGGGTACTTCAACTATCAAATGACTGGGTCCCTATTGTCACGGTGGTGTGGTTGTTGGCCATGACTCAGGCGGTGAACCTCATTGATGGTCTCGATGGATTAGCTGCAGGAATTGTCGCCATCGGTTCAATTGCGTTCTTCATTTACTCACGACATTTGTCTGGACTTGGGTTGTTGTCGGAACCCAACATCGGACCGCTCGTCGCCATCATCACCGTCGGTGTGTGTATCGGATTTCTTCCATTCAATTTCAACGGCGCGAGCATCTTCATGGGTGATGGCGGAGCGTATTTGTTGGGGTTCCTCGTGGCTGTGTCAACAAGCGTGGTGGGTGGCCGTGCAGACCCAACGACGCAAGCATTCAGCGGTCAGACATATTTCTTTTTGGCACCCATCGCAATTCCGCTCATCATTCTGGGCGTACCTGTGTTTGACGTGTTGTTTGCAATTGTGCGTCGTGTTAGTAAACGTCAGGGCTTTGCTACTGCAGACAAAGGACACTTGCATCATCGACTTATAAATCTTGGTCACGGTCCGCGTCGTGCCGTAGCGATTCTGTGGTTATGGACAGCGTTGTTGTCGGCATTTGTTTTGTATCCGGCGTTTAATCGCACCACAACGAATTACGCACCATTTGGCTTACTTGGACTCGTGTTGTTCTTGTACACAGTTTTACATCCCGATCTTGAACGAAAAAGAGAGGACGAAAGTACGCGTCATTCAGCTGAGTAGGTACTTTCGTTCATCACAATGGTCGTTATGTTCACTGCATGGCCAACAATGAACAATCGCGAGAGGCTTTCGCGGAGATAACAACAGAGCAACTTGCATCTGTCCTCTACGGCCTCGGCGATCACATTGGCGTTCATCGGCCAGTTCTTGATGAGTTTGGAACCGTGGTTGACGGTGAACTCGTATGGTGGAATCAGGCGTATCAAGACATTCGTCGATATGACGTTCATGCGGGACAACTCATTAGTCAGACCTACGTTGACCCCGCTATTGCGGTTGCACACCTTTCTGCGGCGTGGCAAGCAGGAAAATCTCTTCAGATCTTTGAGATCACCCCTCGTTTATTGGGACATTTTCGTTATGAAGGCAATGAAGAGGGGACGTGGATTCATTGGCAGCGAGTAGGGAATTTGGTTATTGAAGTCAGTTCTGAGGTCTCAGAGGTACTCGCTCTGCGAAAAATGATTGGCGACCAGAAGTCACTTTTAGCTATCGCATCGCGTAAACGAGCCATGGCCGTGGAAAGAGAACGCATCGCTCGGAATCTCCACGACACAGTCATTCAGAATTTGTATGCCACGTCTTTGTCGCTGTCTATTGCGGGCCGACGTGCACATCGTGAAGTGGGGCGCGCGATCAACGTGGCCATTGACTCATTAGCCGATGTTATTTCTGAAATACGCCGCGAGATTTTGGATGTTGAAATGCGGCGCGCATCTCCGTTACGACTTCAACTTGAAGATGCGCTTATTCCCATCCTGCTTCCGTCAGATGCACAACTTGATTTACGAATAGATGCACCGGATCTGAATGATGAAGTCGCACGTCACGTGAGAGCAGTTTGTGTTGAGGGAACATCAAATGCAGTACGACACGGTGGCGCAAGTCTGGTGTCCATCGGAATTGTCATGAAAGACAAGACGCTCACCGTTCTCATCTCGGACGACGGATCAGGAATTTCCGAAGAATCTAGAACACAAAACGGTCTCCACAACATGCGCGAACGCGCCGAATCATTAGGAGGAAATATGGAGATTACGTCAGGAAAGCATCAAGGAACCACCATTGAGTGGTCCATACCGTGCACGGGGTGGTGCGCATGATTCGCGTTGCAATTTGTGACGATCACGTCATGGTGCGAGAAGCACTTGCATCAGTTATCGAACACGAAGATGGCGTCCATATTGTTGGTATCGCCGATTCGCTTGCATCTACGAATGCACTCATTGAAACTGAAGTGCCAGAGGTTCTAGTGATGGACGTTCGCTTGGACGGTGAATCCGGATTGGATGTTGCACGATCAGTCGTTGCGAATTATCCAGATGTAAAGATTGTCATGCTGACATCGTTTAACTCTGATGAAGCTTTGGTCTCGGCCTACGAGCTTGGCGCTAGCGCATTTGTCTTGAAGTCCGGTAGCTCCGATGCATTGGTACAAACCATTCGCGATGTTGCATCGGGAATGCGGCTGATTAATCCAGCCGAAGTGCGGGTTGCATCGGAGACACTTGAGAAGCGTGGAATGGGAATTCTTCGCAAGCTCGATGCAAACGATCGACACATTGCTCGACTTATTGCATTGGGATATTCCGACAAGCAAATTGCCGAGACGGTGTACCTCGGTTTGCAGACGGTTCGTAATCGCGTCTCACGAATGTTGTCGCGCTTTAACAAGGACAATCGGACTCAACTGGCTTTGTTCTTTTCGGAATACCAATCGGAACTGGCAGAAATGTAAGAAGAGGCGGGGAGTGACGAGCTCCCCGCCACGGGGGCCACAGGGATGTCGTGTGACATTGTTGGTTTGACCCTGCACTCGTGCCCTGTCTAGATTGTGGATATATTCACAAAGTCCTGGTACGTACCAGGCTGCGAGAAGGTATTCCCCCGTGAAATTCATTCCGAAGCCAAAGCCTGCTGCGCTTGATTCTGGTGTGTCTCAGGGCGCGGAACTTGCTGTCAGCATTGCGGTTTTCTTCTTAATTGGATTCGCTCTTGATGCCTGGTTAAACACCACTCCGGCATTCATGATCGGTCTCACCGTTTTTTCCGTCGTTGGCCAATTCATCAAGATGTACTACTCATACTCAAGTGCCATGCGTCACCTCGAAGAAGAACGGTCGTCTTTGGTTCGCGGAGACCGACCATGAATGGCACTCCGTCGCCACTTGCGATGGCTGCTGAGGGTCTTGCTCCAGAGGTCTCGGTATCGCGAGACATCATCAAAAAAGGTCTCTGGGTTGCTCCCATTGTGATGGGTCTTGGAGCCATCATCTGGGGTGCCAACGGGGCATGGTCGGCAGGTCTCGGACTCGCCATAGTCCTTATAAACTTTGGGCTTGCGGCCTCTCTTATTGCCTGGTCCGCCCCCATCTCACTCGCTCTCATGATGGGGGTCAGCTTGTTCGGCTACCTCATCAGACTTGGTCTCATCGCGCTCGGAGTTTTCCTGGTTCGCGATGTGTCATGGGTATCCCTTCCCGCTTTGGGGATCACCATTATCGTCTCCCACCTCGGCCTGCTGTTCTGGGAGATGAAGTTCATCGCCGCATCGCTTGCATTTCCGGGATTGCGTCCCAATGCGCAAGAATGGAAGCCGTCCGGCCCCGCTGAGAAACCCTGAAGGACTAGAACGTGATTGCCCTCGATTTCCCAGAAATCAACTCAATACTCCGATGGAAGGACATCTTCCCTGGGTTTAACAAGATTGCGTTGATTGCTGTTCTTGCTGTTGTGATCAGCACTCTTATTTTCTTGCTCGCTGTTCGCCAAGATCACAAAGAAGCTCCGCGCGGCATTCGCAACTTTGCAGAGACAATTGTCGAGTTCATTGAGAACGGTGTTGTCATGCAGACAATGGGCAAAGACGGACTTGCATGGACTCCGTTCTTGTTGACCATGTTCATGTTCATTTATTTGTGCAACGTTCCAGGAATTATTCCGTTCTTCCAAATGCCTGCAACTGCGCGTATGGCAGTTCCGTTGTTCCTTGCACTCATGGTGTGGGTCATTTACAACGTCACCGGAATTAAGCACCAAGGTGTTGGCGGTTATTTCAAGAGCACTTTGTTCCCACCAGGTGTACCCAAGGCCCTGTACATCTTGGTGACACCAATCGAGTTCATCTCAGCAATCATTGTGCGTCCGTTCTCGCTGGCTGTTCGTCTTTTCGCGAACATGATGGCCGGTCACATTCTTCTCGTGACGTTCGCGCTTCTTTCCGAAGCGTTGTTCCAAGCGAAAGACAAAGTGCTGATTCCAGTCGGAATCTTGCCTTTCTTCATGCTCATCTTCCTCACATCATTTGAGGTGTTGGTGGCATTCCTGCAGGCATACATCTTCGCGATGCTCACCGCTGTTTACATCGGTGGCGCAACGCATCCAGAGCACTAAATCAACACGGTCTCCCAACCAACTACTCACTAGGAGAAAATAAAAATGGAAGCAATTGCACGGCTCGTTGCAGCGGAAATCACCCCCGCTGAACTGAAGAACAATGCAGCAGCAGCATCGGCAGGTTACGCCTACGGTCTTGCTGCAATCGGACCAGGAATTGGCATCGGTTACCTCGTCGGCAAGTCCGTCGAGGCAATGGCTCGCCAGCCTGAAGCCGCTGGCATGGTTCGTACCACGATGTTCCTTGGCATCGCCTTTACCGAAGCGCTTGCGCTTATCGGTTTCGTGGTTTTCATTCTTCTCAAGTTCGCTTAATTCGCGAACTGAGTCCACGTTCACAATCGACCTCCGTCTTTACGGAGTCCAGGAGCTGAAATGCCGACTGCGATAGTCACTCAATCGAATGGACATGTTGTTCAGATTCGACTGGTGCCTTCCGAATCAACGGAAGACACTGTTGTCGAATCTGCCGAAGAAGGCACCCCGATGGCAGCTGCATCATCAGGTGAAGCAACTACCGAGGTGAAGACAGCACCAAACCCCATTGCGCCGGAAACAAAAGAATTGGCTTGGGCCGCAGGATCTTTCTTGGTCCTGTTCGTCATCTTGCGCTACTTCTTGTTCCCGAAGCTGAAGAAGGGAATGGATGCTCGTTATGCCGACATTCGCAGCGATATTGAAGGTGCCGACCAGGTGAAACTGTCTGCACAATCAGATGTTGCTGAATACGAAAAGGCACTCGCGGCAGCTCGTGCAGAAGCATCTGCACGAATTGACGCAGCACGTCAAACTGTCGACAACGAGCGCACCGCACAATTGGCGCAAGTCAATGCGCGAATCGCAGCCGCTCGTGCCGAAGCAGATCAGCAAACATCAGCAGCTCGTGCAGCGGCGCAGGGTGAAGTTGCCGCAGCAGTTGCTCAGGTTGCTTCCAAGGCAGCAGAGCTGGCGTCTGGTCGCACTCCCGATGCTGCAACAGTTCAAGCAGCAGTTGCCGCAGCAATGCAAAGCGCAGGTTCACGATGAGCTTCATTACCTCTCTTGTAGCGGCCGCTGAGGGCGAGCTCACCTACGAGACCCACCACTGGTTACTTCCAGAGACGGCAGAAATCATTTATGGCGGGCTTGCTTCGGTTCTCGTTATTGGTGCACTCGTAAAGTTCGCTGGTCCAATGGTGAAGAAATCGTTGGCCGATCGAACCGCACGCATCCAAGCCGACATTGACAATGCAAAGTCCACTCGCGAAACAGCAGAAGTCGAAGCCAGTCGCATTCGTACAGCACTCGGCGACATCACATCTGAGCGCGCTCGCATTCTTGCCGAAGCCGATGCGCAAGCCGCAGCAGTTATTTCCGACGGTCGTGCACGAATCTCTGCGGAGATGGCTGATATCGAAGCGAAGGCAATGGCAGATATTGCTAATGCTGCTGGTCGTGTTCGCGAAGAATTGGAATCAGACATTAAGCGCTTGTCGCGAGTTGCCGTAGAGCAAGTCGTTGCAAACGCCGTTAACGATTCAGTTCGTCAAGACCTCATTGAAAACTTCATTAGCAATGTGGGGGCTGCACGATGAGCACAACAACAGTTGACGCATTTGTTGAATCAATTTTTTCTCTCGCCGAAGCCGAGGGCGTACTTGCGCAGGTTGAATCAGAATTCTCCAGCGTCGTGCGTGCCATCGACACAAGCGACGACCTTCGCAGCAAGTTGAATGACGAACTTCTTCCTAGTGATGTTCGTCAGCAAATTGTTGAAAAGTTGCTGGAAGGTAAGGCTCATCGTCTCACCACTCAACTCGTGGCACTTGTTATTGGCGCCGGACATGCACGTAGCTTGCGCACTATCGCAGAGCGTGTCAGCAGCAAAGTTGCTCACGGTTCAAATCGCGAAGTCGCAGAAGTGCGCAGCGCAGTTGCTCTTTCTGAAGATCAACAACGCCGTTTGGCAGAAGCTTTGAAGAAGGCAACTGGTTCCGAAGTGAACTTGAAAGTCATTGTTGACCCGTCCGTTGTTGGTGGTTTGGTTGCCACCGTCGGCGACAAAGTCATCGATGGTTCCGTCCGCAACCGACTCGACCAGCTGAAGAGCCGGTTGTAAAGAATTTCGCGAAAGAAGGAAGACATGGCAGACATCACACTTTCCGCCAGTGACATCGCATCGGCGATATCGGGTGGCCTCTCGGGCTACTCGCAGTCACTCGAAGCACGCACCGTTGGTCGCGTTGCAGAAGTAGGCGACGGTATTGCACGCGTGTCGGGTTTGCCCGACTGTGCAGTAAACGAATTGCTCGAATTTGAAGACGGCACCGTAGGTATTGCACTGAACCTGGACGAAGCACAAATTGGTGCCGTAGTTCTCGGTGACGCTGACGCAATTGAAGAAGGTCAGCCTGTGAAGGCAACCGGCCGAATCTTGTCGGTTCCAGTTGGCGATGCATTGCTTGGTCGCGTTGTGAACGCCCTGGGTGAGCCCATCGACGGCAAGGGTGACATCGTTGGCGGTATCGATCGCCGCGTGGAAATTCAGGCGCCAGGCATCATGGGTCGTAAGCCAGTGCACGAGCCACTGCAAACAGGAATCAAGTCAATTGACGCAATGACTCCAATTGGTCGTGGACAGCGCGAACTCATCATTGGTGACCGTAAGACCGGTAAGACCACTGTTGCTATCGACACCATCATCAACCAGCGTGGTCTTGGTGTGAAGTGCATTTACGTTGCTATTGGTCAGAAGGGATCAACAGTTGCACAAACTGTAGAAACCCTCCGCCAGTACGGCGCTCTTGAGTACACCGTTGTGGTGGCAGCTCCTGCATCAGAGCCCGCACCGTTCAAATACCTCGCTCCATATTCAGGTTGCGCAATTGGTCAGCACTGGATGGAAAACGGTGAGCATGCGCTCATCGTGTACGACGACTTGTCAAAGCAAGCCGAGGCATACCGCCAGATGTCGTTGTTGCTTCGTCGCCCACCAGGCCGTGAGGCATATCCCGGTGACGTGTTCTATTTGCACAGCCGTCTTCTTGAACGTGCTGCGAAGTTGTCCGATGAAAATGGTGCAGGTTCACTCACTGCGTTGCCAGTTATCGAAACAAAAGCAGGCGACGTATCGGCATACATTCCAACGAACGTCATCTCCATCACCGACGGCCAGGTGTACCTCCAGGACAACCTTTTCAAGTCGGGTGTGCGTCCTGCGGTCGACGTAGGTGTTTCGGTGTCCCGCGTAGGTGGTGCTGCACAGACCAAGGCAATGAAGAGCGTTTCAGGAACTTTGAAGCTTGACCTTGCACAGTTCCGTGAACTTGAAGCATTCGCCACGTTCGGTTCTGAACTTGACGCCGTGTCGAAGGCACAGCTTGAGCGCGGCTACCGCTTGGTGGAACTGTTGAAGCAAGGTTTGAACTCGCCAATGCCAGTGGAAGAGCAAGTTGTTTCCATCTTTGCGGGAACAAAGGGCTACCTCGACGACATTCCAGTCGCAGACGTTCGTCGCTTTGAATCCGAATTGTTGGAGTACACCCGCGCACGCCACGGTGCAATGCTCGCCGAGCTTCGCACTAATGGCAAGGCCGATGTTCCGTCAGATCTTGGTGACATTGTCACCACGTTTAAGGCACAGTTCAAGGTCACTGGCCCCAAGGCCGGTTCCGTAGATCCCACTGCAACCAGTGCAGATGCACTTGGTGACGCAGCAAGTGACAAGACCCTCGCGACGGAGTAATTAAGTGGCTGGTGGTCAGGAACGCATTCTGCGCGGACGCATTCGCTCCGTGCAGGCGACGAAGAAAATCACACGTGCGATGGAGCTCATTGCTGCATCGCGCATTGTGAAGGCTCAGCAACGTGTTGCTGCTGCCGTGCCATACAGCGAATTAATCACCGAAGTTGTTCGTGATTTGTCTGCTGCAGGTGCAGGTTCGTCGGCGCCGTTGTTGGCAGGTCGCGAGACCGTCAAGAATGTGTGTTACGTCGTTCTTACGGCCGACCGTGGTCTGTGTGGCGGTTACAACTCTGGAGTAATGCGCGCCGCAGAAGGCGAAATCAAAGAAGACGCACTTCAAGGTCGTGGCCACACCATCATTGCAATCGGTCGAAAGGCCGAGGGTTACTTCCGTTTCCGTGGATACAACGTTGGTCGTTCGTTCACCGGTTTTACAGACAGTCCTTCGTACGCAATTGCAAAAGAAGTTGGTGAGTACGTCACTGGTTTGTACGAATCTGGTGAAGTAGATCGCGTCGAGTTGGTGTACACCCGCTTTGTGTCAGCTGGTAACCAAGAAGTTGTACAACGTCCGTTGGTTCCGCTCGACACCGCCACCACAGAAGGCGGCGATGGCAAGAACGCATCTGGCCGTGACTACGAATTTGAGCCTTCACCTGATGCAATTCTTGAAACTCTTCTTCCGCGCTACGTAGAGGCACGTGTGTATGCAGCTCTTCTGAACGCAGCAGCATCGGAACATGCGTTCCGTCAGCGCGCAATGAAGTCAGCAACAGACAACGCAGAAGAATTAATCAAGAACCTTTCACGAATCATGAACCGAGCCCGCCAGGACTCGATCACCACCGAAATCATGGAAATCGTCGGCGGTGCCGAAGCCATGTCGGCGGGCAACTAAGAGCGAACAAGTAGGAGAAATCCAGATGAGCATGACAGAGACAAAGCAAGACGGACGGGTAGTGGCAATTGCCGGACCCGTTATCGACGTCGAGTTCCCTCGTGGCGCACTGCCCGAATTGAACTCGGCAATTGAGTTCGACATTGTTGTCGACGGCGTCACAACAAAAGTTCTCGCCGAAGTTGCACAGCAACTTGGTGACAGCCGCGTGCGTGCCGTGTGTTTGAAGCCAACAGACGGTCTGCGTCGCGGAACTCCCGTACGCGACACCGGCCACGGCATTCAGGTGCCAGTCGGTAACCGCACACTTGGCCACGTATGGAACGTGTGGGGCGAAGTCCTCGACGGCAACAACGCAGACTTCAACGACATTGAGCGTTGGGACATTCACCGTGCCGCTCCTGCGTTCGACACTCTCGAGCCATCAAAGCGCATGTTCGAAACCGGAATTAAGGTCATCGACCTTCTCACCCCATACCTCGCTGGTGGAAAGATTGGTCTGTTCGGTGGTGCAGGAGTGGGTAAGACCGTTCTCATTACCGAAATGATCAACCGCGTTGCTTCGAAGCATGGTGGTGTGTCTGTATTCGCCGGAGTGGGCGAGCGCACACGTGAAGGAACAGACCTTCGTCTTGAAATGGAAGAGTCTGGAGTATTCGAGAAAGCCGCACTTGTGTTCGGCCAGATGGACGAACCACCAGGCGTGCGCCTTCGCGTTGCATTGTCAGCTTTGACAATGGCTGAGTATTTCCGTGACGTTCAGAACCAGGACGTGTTGTTGTTTATCGACAACATCTTCCGTTTCGTTCAGGCCGGCTCAGAAGTATCAACGCTTCTTGGTCGTATGCCTTCAGCCGTGGGTTACCAGCCAACACTTGCTGACGAAATGGGCCAGTTGCAAGAACGCATTACTTCAACCCGCGGTCGTTCAATTACGTCACTGCAGGCTGTGTACGTTCCTGCTGACGACTACACCGACCCAGCACCGTTCACAACGTTCACCTTCTTGGATGCAACAACAGAACTGTCACGTTCGATCGCATCATTGGGCATTTACCCAGCAGTGGACCCATTGGCATCAACGTCAACAATTCTCACACCAGAAACAGTTGGTGATCGACACTACGCAGTTGCTCGTCGCGTTCAGGAAATTCTGCAGCGCTACAAGGAACTGCAAGACATCATTGCAATTCTCGGTCTCGACGAATTGTCCGAAGAAGACCGCCTCATCGTGTCGCGTGCACGTAAGGTTCAGCGCTTCTTGTCGCAGCCGTTCTACGTTGCAGAAGTCTTCACCGGCGTGAAGGGCGAGTACGTCCCTGTTGCAGAAACAGTTGAGTCGTTCGAGTCACTCATTAACGGTGAACTTGACGAAGTGCCAGAACAGGCGTTCCTCAACGTTGGATCGGTCGAGCAAGTACTCGCGAAGGCAAAGGCTCTTCAGGAGAACGCATAATGGCTGAGTCCAACGGCGCAATGCGTGTTGAAGTGGTGTCACCTGAGCGGGTGCTTTTCTCCGGAGAAGCAACCCAGGTCATCACGCGTACCCGCGAAGGTGGCGAAGTTGCATTCCTTCCTGGTCACGCAGCATTCCTCGGTGCACTCACCGAGAATCACACACGCATCTACTTGGCCGATGGAACTATTCAAAACCTTGCGGTTCACTTGGGCTTCGTGGAAGTTGGTGCCGACCACGTCACCATCCTCTCCGACGCTGCAGAACTTGAACAAGACATCGACGTCGAGCGCGCGCGTGCTGCAAAGGCTCGTGCTGAAGAGCAAATGCGCAGTGAGCATTCCGCTGAAGTAGAAGCCGATCTGCGCCGTGCGCACGCTCGCTTGTCTGCTGTTGGCGGCCTCGGCGCCGCTTCTCACTAACTAGAACTTTTCGGCAGTCAGAAGAATCTGCTCAACGATGTAGTCCCGCACGTCCTGTGCGGTATCGAAGAGGTAACCACCAAGCTTTGTTTCGTCGTTCCAACTGAACGCCAATGACGTAAAACGGCCAGTTGCCAACAGGGACTCAATCTGCTGGAAAGCATCAGCCAAGACATTCATCACGTGCTCGTCGAGGCATGAGTAACCCTTGTGGTGAATTCCGGAGTCATAGGTGCCAGTGGGGATTCCAATTGCCTGCGGCGATGGTTGGCACTGGTATCGACGAATTGCGGCATTCCCACCACCAGCTCTGCATGTGTGTGTTCCGCCGTTCACGTGGGCGTAAAACTCTCCCTCGTTGTCATTGAAGAGGAACAGAGTGCCTTGATGGTGGGGCTGTGTAATCATCCATGAGAAGTCACCTTCTTTGCCTGAACCGTGAAACTTGCTTTTGATGACGGTAATCATGTGAATTTCTCTCTTTCGGGACGCCTGACACACCCCTTGGTAATAATGGTACACATCACCTTTAACGGGTGTGTACATAGGCAGAAGGAGAAGCTATGACAAACGCAACCACCAATACCCATCTCTATATCCTCTTAGATCGCTCAGGGTCAATGTCATCTATCGCTCGCGACGTTATAGGGGGCTACAACACCTTTATCCGTGAGCAAAAGAAGGAAGGTTCAGACGTCCGTGTCACCTTGGTGCAGTTTGATTCCAGTGACCGACAAGAAATTATCGCTGCGGGTGTACCCATTGACGAAGTTGTTGATCTCACTGAAGACACGTTCATTCCTCGTGGTGGTACTCCACTTCTCGATGCAACTGGTTTGCTGATCGCACGTGCTCGCACAAATCAGGAACTTCGTGTTCAAAATGCGCTTCCCGCTGAAGACATTGTCTTTGTCACGATCACGGATGGTGAGGAGAACGAGAGCTCCGAATACACCTTGGCGAAAGTGCAAAAGCTCATCGCAGAGTGCGAAAAGCAAGGCTGGACATTCGTATTTCTTTCAGCGGCTCTCGACGCGTATGGCGATGCAAGTCGAATGGGTATGAAGCAGGGCAATATTCAGTCGTTTGCGGCAAGTGGAGTGGGCACAAATCTGGCATTTGAAAGTCTCTCGGCGAGTGTCAAGAAGATGCGCGACATGAAGCGCTCAGGCACCTGGAAAGACGATGCTGATTTCTTTGACGAGAAAATTGCAGAAGAAGATCGCAACAAGAAAGACGATTAGTAGGTTCGTTTTTCTTTGCGGAAGAGGGGTCGTGTGTTTAGTAGGTAGCGCACGACCCCTTTTCGTTTACTCAGCTGTAGTCAACGGCCGAGAATTCGCCAATCTTGTCTAGGCGATGCTGTGCGTCGATAAGGCGAACTGTTCCGCTGCGTGAGCGCATGACCAAACTTTGTGTGTGCACAATTCCCGGAGTGAATCGCACACCTTGAAGAAGTTCGCCGTCGGTAACACCAGTAGCCGCGAAGAAGCAATTGTCGCCCTTCACCAAATCGTTGGTGGTGAGAATTTGGTCAAGGTTGTAGCCCTGAGCAATAGCGTCGGCGCGCTCAGCATCGTTACGAGGCCACAAGCGTCCTTGAATCTCTCCACCCATGCACTTCAGTGCAGCGGCCGCAACCACGCCTTCTGGGGTGCCACCAATGCCAAACATGACGTCTACGCCAGCGTTTGGCCATGCGGTAGCAATCGCCGAGAAAATATCGCCGTCGGAAATCAACTTGATGCGCGCACCGCTCTTGCGAACCTCGTCAATGAGGTCGTCGTGTCGTGGGCGTTCGAGGATCATTACGGTGAGATCGCGAACCGATTCGCCCTTTGCTTTTGCGATCCACTTGAGGTTCTGCGTGGGGGACGCGGTGATGTCAATAGAGCCAACAGCGTCGGGACCAACAGCAATTTTCTCCATGTAGAAACACGGACCTGGGTCGTACATGGTGCCACGTTCGGACACGGCGATTACCGAAATGGCGTTGCCGCGACCAGATGCGGTGAGTGATGTGCCGTCAATGGGGTCAACCGCAACGTCGGTGAGAGGATGAGAGCCGTCGCCCACTTCTTCGCCGTTGAACAACATTGGTGCATCGTCTTTTTCGCCTTCACCAATGACAACGACACCCGACATTGGAACAGTGGCGAGAACGGTGCGCATTGCGTCAACTGCTGCGCCGTCGGCGCCAATTTTGTCGCCACGCCCAACCCAACGCGACGCCGCCATTGCGGCTGATTCAGTAGTGCGGACAAGTTCGAGTGCAAGGTTGCGGTCTGGACGCTCTGTAGGCATGTCTCCACCGTAGTTCGCTCACTAGCCTTGCAGGGTGCCCCGCATACCCCTCCAGCTGTGTCTTGCGAGCCGCGAGATCACCGATGTGCGCGTGCGTCCTGGGGGTGAATGGGTGTCTGCCGTGGTTTCTGAGCCGGTAGTGACAGGAACTGTCACACGCTTAGTGATGTGGCCTGTTGGAAAGCCTGAGAGCGACGTGGTGTTACTTCGCGATCCCATGCCGAGCGCTGGTCGCGGGCTGTCGGGTGGGATTCATGTTTGGGATAACGAAGGACGTCGAGTCTTCGTGGTGACGCGCACAGACGGCATTGTTGAAATTCCGGTGACGGACGACACCCCCGAACAGATGCGCCGTCTTCCGTTTGATGTGGCGCGATCATGGTCGACACCTGCTTTCGACTACATGAATCGCTCTGTGTACGCCGTTGCCGATTGGAATGAACTGTGGGGCTGTCACGCCGACTCAGGAGAGCCCTGGCGCGTGTATCGCGCTGCAGGGTTTGCACTAGATGCTGCAGCTGGCTCTGACGGTATGTGCGTGACGTGGGAGAGGCCTCACATGCCGTGGACACAAAGTGCTGTCTATCCAGACACAGGCCGTGCCGATGTTGCGGTTCAACAACCGCGCTTCAGCACTAGTGGCAACAGTTTTGGGTACATCGACGACAGAGATGGCGTACTGAACGTTCGCATTCTCTCTGATGCACTCGTTGACCGCGATGTTGTCATTGCCGACGAATGCGAGCACGGAGGGCCTACGTGGGGTCCAGGGCAACGCTCATGGTCTTTCAACACCGATGGCACCAAGGTTGCGTACACACGCAATGAACGTGGCTTTGGTTCATTGTGGGTGTACGACCGCATCACCGAAGAGCGATTCATGATTGGCCGCGCTGTACACGGATGTGTGTCGTGGGAGAACAACACCATTGCTGCGTTGCGCACTGGTGCGCGCACACCGCAACAAGTTGTCACATACGACGTTTCACATCTTTCACAACCTGTTCGCACAGTTGTGGCGCAAGGTGGCGATGACATGTGGTCAACACCAGAGATTGATGCAGAACTCATTGAGCCATCACTGCACGATGTAGACAACAACGGAGTCAGTGTTCCGTATCGCTTGTATCGCTCAACAAAGCCACCGTATGGGCTCATTGTGTGGGTTCATGGTGGTCCAACTGATCAGTGGCAGGTCACATTCCGCCCACGCATTGCTTTTTGGATGTCACGCGGATGGTCTGTGGCAGTTGTTGATCATCGTGGAACAACTGGACATGGCCGAGCATTTATGGACGCTCTGCATGGTCATTGGGGTGAGTATGACGCCGACGACACAGTGGCAGTACTGACGCATGTACAACGAACGTTTGGGTACCGCCCCGAACGAACGGTTCTGATGGGTGGAAGTGCAGGTGGACTGACCGCCTTGAATGTTGCTGCACGAATTCCCGACGCTGTTGCTGGCATTGTGCTGTCTTATCCGGTGGTAGATCTCCCAGAACTCATGCGTGGCGACGATGCATTCGAAACGCATTACATGCCCCAATTGCTTGGCGCATCACATCCCGATGATCCCATTCTTCATGCACTCACACCATTGACCTGGGCGCACTCAATTGCCCGTGTTCCAACACTTATCTTTCACGGTGACAAAGACACGTCAGTTCCGTTAATTCACTCGCAACGACTGCAAAATGTTGTTCGTGCCGCGGGCGGCACTGTGCAACTAGAAGTGATGGACGGAGAAGGGCACGGATTTCGTGAATCCCGAAGCATTATTCGCGAGATGCTTGTGACCGAGTCATTCCTCGGCCGGTTTTAAGAACTCGCTGACCGGAATTAAAAACTGGTAGCCGCCATAAAACTTTCCATCGTCTTCAGTGACATCGGTATCCCATTGCACATAAAAAATTGTGCGACTGCTGTAGTAGAGGTACTTCAACTTCCAGTGGCATCGTCCACCAACGGAACCACCTCGCAACAGAATCTTTGCTTCCTTAAAGACGGCCATGTACGTCTGTAAGCGACCACCTGGGTAGTTCTCGTCGAGAAACTTCTGAGTGAGACCTTTCATATTTGGGATGGGATGCGTGTAGTGCAGAATGCGATCTACGTCGTATCTGCTGAGCCGCATACGAAACTGCTCGATGTTCTCTGGCGGTGTAGTGCCGTAGCGCGGGTCTTTCATGGTGGTGCTCCTTCTGTATGAAGTGACCGACCAGTGCTTGTGCGCAACCGAGAGCCGGTGGCGCCGCATCCGTCTCGGGGAGTGGGTAGAAAGGTAAAACACCCCACCACCCGAGACGCAAGCACCGTGGCCGGTCTGGCTCGGTTGCTGACCGCGTTTTACCGCGGTACTCGTGATGCGCTATCAGTGTCTCATAGGGGTGTGGCAGAGAGAACAGAGAGGTCGGGACATCCGTCCCCCATAGGTAGATAGCGTCAACAACATGTTGCTGGCCGAGCTTGAGATCTTCCACTCTCGGCCCATTGCGCCCACCCGCAGAATCTCGCTCGGCCATCTGTATTTGCCTGTTGACCCAGCGCCTGGGTTCGGTGGCATTTTGCTTGGCGCCGTTCTTGCTGTGCATGTAAAAGATGTTGATGAAGACCTGCATGTGGACCTTCAACGATTGCTGTCAGAGATTGAGCGTGGAAGCCGTGTTGTGCAGCCACGGTTACGTCACCGTTTTCAAGTTGATCGTCACGGACTCACGTACAGCACACACCGCATGTTGGGCGCAGGCGACTCAATTGAGTTTGAAATGAACAGCAGCGGAACACCATTGCAACAAGTTCTTGGTTCTTTGTATGCGCTTGAACGTTTAGACCCCGCTATTCGACAATCGCTTATCCCTGTTATGCGCCGGGCATTCACATGGCGTGGGCCAATTGGTCCATCGTTCATCTCGTACTTGGCAGGGTCGAAGTCGTCATCAGTGTCTGCGTTAGCGGACCCGCGGGCGTGGGCTCTTGACATTCTCGGATTCCCTGGTGGAACTGTGAAACCCAGTAAACGGGAAATTACTGCTCGTTATCGTGATCGACTTCGTGCAGTGCACCCCGACCACGGCGGAAACGAGAGGGATGCAAGTAAATCAATTATGGATGTCACAGAAGCGCGACGCATTCTGTTGGAGGCCATGTGAGCCACGTTGCGGGCGTGGTTCTCTTTCCCGGATCGGGTTCGTCGTCAACTCACTCATCATTGCTGGCTATGGAAGATGCGTTGATGCCCCTTCCTGTCGCGCGTAGTGATTTTCCCTATCGAAAAGCAGGGAAGTCATTTCCCGACAAGGCGCCTGTTTTGGTGCAATGTGTGAAAGATGAAGTGCGTGCATTTGCCGCTTCGTTAGGAGTGGCAACATCTGCACTAGTTATTGGCGGACGCTCTATGGGCGGGCGCATGTGTTCTATGGCTATTGCCGATATCGAGGATCCCTTAGATGTGGCCGGCCTCGTCTTGGTCTCGTATCCGCTGCATCCGCCAAAGAAGCCAGACACGTTGCGCACCGAGCACCTCTCGAACATTCGCGTTCGCACATTGTGTGTGAGTGGAACAAAAGATGATTTTGGATCGCCACATGAATTGTCCGAGGCATTCGCCGTTGTTCCTGCGGACGTCACGTGGAGCTGGGTAGAAAACGCACGACATGAACTTGCTCGAAAAGATGAAGTAGTCGCTGAAACGGTTGCGACGTGGGTGAGGTCACTTACGTAAGCGCGTCGGTGGGGTTTATTTCTTCAAGTTCTTTGTGCGCTGTTTCTGGATAACGGAACCAGACGATGAATGATGCAATCACAGGCCCAAGCACCAACCACAACATGACAGTTCCGTAGTTCACGCCACCATCTAGAACTTGTCCACCACCAATAAGACCAATACTTCCCCCGATAAGTGCCGACGTCATAATGAGTCCGCCTGCCATGCTGCGAACAGTGGTGGGGAATAATTCACCTCGGTACACGGCCATTGCGGGATACGACACGCCAAATGCGAGTCCGCCTGCAATGGCAACAATCCACATTGTGGTGCCCGATGTATTGAACGACAGTGCCAACAAGAACGCTCCAACAGGCACCATTGTTGCGCCAAGCATGCGGCGGCCGCGTTCGTCAGCAATGCGTCCTCCCACAATGAGACCAATTGATGCGGGTGCGCTTGTGGCAACAGTGAATAACGCAACAAGTGCTGCTGAATACCCTCGATCGTCTTTCAAGTATCGGTTCTGAAAGATGGATGCTGTGGCGATGTAGAGATTGGTGAGAAACACAACGGTGCAGATGCGTCCGATGTTGTGTCGCAACGCAGCACGAGCTTGTGCGCGAACATCGGCATTCACCTCATGGTGTTGTTCAAATCGTTGAGATTCGGGCAGCCACTTCATCAGCGCAACTGCCACAAGCAGCCACACCAATGTGACGAGATAGATGTATCGCCACGATGTGGTGCTGATATCGGCGAGCGGCAGAGACGCAACGGCAATACCTGCACCCGCTCCACTGAGTACTGCGAGTAATCCCGTTGCATACGCGCGTGCGTTGCGCGGCATCTCTTCAACGGCGACAACGGCAATCAAGATGTCGAGGGTGAGTCCTAGGGGTCGGCCAATTGTTTGTGTGGCTACCAAAAAGGGAAACGACGGCGATAGCGCGCCAGCGGCAGAAATGATGGGAGCAGCCCATGCCATAGAAATCATGAGGGGGCGTCGGCCATGACGATCTGCGAGTGCTACGAGTGGCAGGCAGATGATGATTCCCCAACGAACGACTGCTGCACCAATTCCTTGCCCAGAATTTCCGATACCGAATTCATCTGCGGCATAGGCCACGGTTTGCGTGAAGAGCGTGTTCACAAATGCTGACGACATTGACGCGAGGGCAATGAGAAGAAGAATTCGCCTCTGTCTGGGCGTGAAGGAATCACTGGGGGAAGCCCACGTGGGCAAGCGAAATCGGGGAGTACTCCCATTGGAGGGCACGGCGGGAGCATACTGATAGCCATGACAGTTGAGTCGAGCCACGAAACCGACGTCATTGTCGCAGCCCAGAGTGGCCCGCTATCTGGCGAAGTTGTGGTGCCGGGAGCGAAGAATTCGGTATTGAAGTTGATGGCAGCAACCCTGCTCGCTGACGGGCAATACGTGCTGACAAACGCCCCCGTTATTGACGATGTGGTCATCATGGCGGACTTGCTGACCGCTGTTGGATTGTCTATTCACACAGAACCGGCGCCAGCGGGGGAAACCGGACAGCATCTCATCATTCGTAACTCAGGGAACATCACGCCCGTGGCGCCCTTCGAGTTGGCCGACCGTATCCGTGCATCGGTGAATTTGGTGGGGCCATTACTTGGTCGTTTCGGGGAGATTGATATTGCGTTACCTGGTGGAGACGACTTTGGTGGGCGCCCCATCGATATGCATCTGCGTGGTTTAGAGGCAATGGGCGCAGTATTCGATGTCACCGCAGACGGAATTGTTGGGCGATGCTCGCAATTACAGGGCGCCGACATTGAATTCGATTTTCCCAGTGTGGGTGCCACGGAAAACATTGTGATGGCCGCGGTACTCGCACATGGTGTCACAACTCTTCGCAATGCTGCTCGCGAACCAGAAATTGTTGATTTGTGCTCAATGTTGAAAAAGATGGGTGCGCGAATTGAGGGAATTGGATCATCAACACTGGTCATCACCGGAGTTCTTCCGTCATCACTTCAAGCAGTGACGCATGAAGTAGTGACCGACCGAGTGCAGTCGGCAACGTACATTGCTGCTGTTGCCATGTGTGGTGGAACAGTTCGTGTTGCTCGAGCAGTGTCTGAACACATGGGAATGATGCTGTCGCGCTTTACCGACATGGGAATTTCATTTCATATAGACACCGACGGAATAACGGCGACTGCTCCCGAACGTTTGCACTCCATCGATGTTGCAACGCTTCCGTACCCTGGTGTAGCCACCGACTACAAGCCACTCATTGTTGCCATGTTGTCGGTAGCCGATGGCGTGGGAATTGTGACGGAGAATTTGTATCCGGGACGATTCCGTTATGTAGAGGAACTACGAAAGCTTGGCGCCGACATCACCATTGATGGCCATCACGCCGTGGTGCGTGGCGTGGAACACCTTCACGGGGCAACAGTGGTCGCTCCCGATATTCGCGCGGGGGCTGCGCTGGTGGTGGCCGGTCTTGCAGCTCCGGGAATCACAGAGATTGGCGACGTTTTCCACATTGACCGTGGCTACGACGACATCGTGGGCCGTCTCGCCTCATTGGGTGCCTCAATTAGTCGGATTCGTCAGTAACGGGCTGGTCGGGGGCAGATGCGGTCTGCTTTCGTGCGCGCGTTGTCGCCAGCCGCAATAGCCCCGCAATGAGGGCGATGGGAACGGCGGCGTAGAGGAACTCGTCCCATCCACCTTGGTGAGCGAACATGCTGACGAGCGTAGGCGAGCAGGGCGTGTGGGTGGGTATCGTTCTAGGGGAATTGGAGGACTGCATGTCAATGCGTCAGCAGGTCGAAGAGACAATTGAGGTCATTAGGCCAGCACTGCAAGCCGATGGTGGAGACATCATCTTGCGTGAGGTCGACGAAGCATCAGGCGTCGTCACAGTCACGTTGACTGGTGCATGCACCACATGCCCCGCATCCGATCAAACTTTGAAGGCGGGCATCGAGCGCATTATGCGTGACCGAATTGATGGCGTCACCGAGGTTGTGCAGGTCGCGTAAGTGAGTCGCCGCAACCTAAGTCCTCAGGAACTTTTCGATGCTGCGTGCGAAGGTGACCGCGCCGCGCTTGCGCGAGTTCTCTCATTATTAGAACGTGGTGATTCTGTTGCTCGTGAAGTAGGTCGTCTGGCGTATCAGCGCGGCGGCAAGGGCTACACCGTCGGTATCACGGGTGCTCCAGGAGCGGGAAAGAGCACTCTGACCAGTGCAGTCATCAAGCACTTGCGCGCCATGCAAATGGAAATTGCTGTCCTTGCTATTGACCCCTCATCGCCGTTTACCGGAGGTGCAATTCTTGGTGACCGCGTGCGAATGCAAGATCACGCCACAGACCCCGGAGTCTTCATTCGTTCAATGGCAACGCGCGGACATCTTGGCGGTTTGTCGTTGTCCACGCCCGAAGCCATTCGCATGTTGGATGCAGTGGGTCGCGACTGGATTCTGGTGGAGACCGTGGGTGTTGGCCAGGTAGAAGTTGAAATTGCGGGCAAAGCCGACACCACTGTTGTTGTATTGAATCCTGGTTGGGGTGACTCGGTGCAGGCCAATAAAGCCGGCCTCATGGAGATTGCCGACATCTTCGTCATCAATAAAGCCGACCGCAAAGGTGTTGAAGAAACGCGTCGGGACATTGAACAAATGTTGGAACTCAGCGATCTGCCACACGAGGCTTGGCGGCCACCCATTGTTGCCACAGTGGGCAACACGGGCGAAGGTGTTCCGGCTTTGTGGGACGCAATCAAAGAGCATCGTGCAGTTATTGAAAGTTCTGGCGAGCTCACAAAGCGCCGAGAGTTTCGTTTGCGCGAAGAACTGCGCGAAATTGTGGCACGACGTCTTGAGCAACGTGCACGCGACATTTGCACAGGCGATCGGTGGGATTCACTTCAAAATGGAGTTTTGAATCGCAGCATCGACCCATGGTCTGCAGCAGACGAAATGTTGAAAGGTGTTGGTGCGTAAATGTCAAACGAAGAATTAGTGCTGGTTGACAGTCCAGTCAATGGAGTCTTTGTACTCACGTTGAACTCGCCCAAAGTCAACGCATTGTCTACTTCCATGCTCGAACGCCTTCACTACTTGGCAACAGACCTCACGTTGCTTGGTGCACACGCAGTCATCATCACGGGCGGAGACAGATTGTTTGCTGCGGGCGCCGAAATTTCCGAGTTCGGTGGACCAGAAGAAGCAGCAACTATTGGTGCAGCATTTCATCGCGCGTTAAATGCGGTGGCAGCACTGCCAGCATTCACTATTGCCGCAGTCAGCGGATACGCGCTTGGTGGTGGGTGCGAACTTGCCATGGCGTGTGACTATCGCATTGCATCCACAAAGGCTGTGTTTGGTCAACCAGAAATCTTGTTGGGCATCATTCCTGGTGGTGGTGGAACTCAACGCTTGCCTCGTCTGGTGGGCTCTAGTCGCGCGAAAGAACTCATGATTACGGGTCGTCAGGTGAAGGCAGACGAAGCAGAACGCATCGGATTAGCGGACGAAGTTGTAGAGCCCGATCAACTGATGACTCGTGCTCGCGAATTGGCCGACACGGTTGCTGGTGGTGCAGCGCAAGCCTCTCGCATCATCAAGCGAGTAGTCGATGCGGGAATGAACACCACATTGGAAGAAGGACTCCAACTAGAAATCGACGGTTTTGTTGAGGTGTTCGGAACTCGCGACAGTCAAGTTGGCGTGAAGAGTTTCCTTGAGAACGGCCCCGGAAAAGCCACCTTCTCTGGTTCATAACATGCACTACTTCCGTGCGCCTGATGCGCGCCGATTTGTGAATGCTTCGCTCATCATTGGGGTTGCTTTTGTCGTTTTCGGAATGTCGTTTGGAGTGCTTGCCGTTGCCGCCGGAGCGTCCGTTGCGCAGGCATGTGTGATGTCGTTGTTGGTCTTCACAGGTGCATCACAAATGTCTGCTGTGAGTGTTCTTGCATCAGGCGGTAGTGCAGCAAGCGCATTTGGCGGAGCGGTTCTACTTGCAAGTCGTAATGCTGTGTACGGATTGGCGTTGGCTCCTGTCTTGCGAAGCAGTTCGCTACCAGTGCGTTTACTAGGTGCGCAATGGGTCATCGATGAAACAACGGCGCTCGTTGCAGCAGAACGCGATGAGACAGTTCGTCGGACCGCATTCTGGGTGTCTGCACCCATCTTGTATGCCAGCTGGAACATTGGAACTCTTGGTGGCGCACTCATTGGCTCAAACATTGATCCAAGCGATTTTGGTCTAGACGCTGCGTTTCCTGTCATGTTCATGGCCATGTTGGCTCCGCACCTACGTACACCAGCGGGGAAGCGGGCTGCAGTATTCGGCGCGGTAGCGGCCGTGGCGTTGGCGCCGTTTATGCCTATTGGCCTTCCCATTCTTGTGTCTGCGGTGGGCATGTTCTTTGGAATCTCGCCATCGAAGCAACTGCCAGCAGAAACAACGGACGGTGCGCCGTGAGTTGGGCATTGGTTCTTGCGTTGTCGGGTGCTGCCTACGGTTTGAAGTTGCTCGGTTCGGTCATTGTTGGCCAGCGCACAATGGCTCCCGCAATTGAGCGGTGCTTACTGCTGATTCCTGCAGCACTTCTTGCTGGCCTCATTGCGAAAGACACATTTACGGTGGGGCAGACCATAGGAATTGATGCCCGCGCGGTAGGTCTTGCTGTTGCAGCAATTGCAACGTGGAAGAAATTGCCGTTCGCCGTCATCATTGTGTTGGGCGTAGGAACAGTTGCTGTTATTCGCTTGTTTGTTTAAGCGTTTTCAACAAGCTTTTTCAGCTCGCGAAGATTGCGACGCCAAATTGCTTTCATAACAATTTGTCCGCCAACGAAAGCGCCAATGGGGCCACCGAGCCACCACGGGAAATCAAGTGATTCGGTCCATGTGAAGCGTGTTCCGTTGGAACCGATTGGCTCAAGCGTGAATTCTCCGGTACCAGTGACAACCCCGGTGTGCTTCACGCCCATTACTTTTTCGGGTTCCCAAGCAGTGATAGTCATCACGTCGACCAACTTGATAGGCCCTACTTTTGTGTCGCAGAAAAAGCTGGTACCCACACCACGCGTTTGTTCTGTTTGGAAACGAATTGCAACTGCGTCGGCCATCCAGTCGATGTGTCGTTCAACAGGCTCCACTACTTCCCACACTTTGTGGGGTGTTGCGTTGATGTCGATGGAGACGCGAATACGGCCCACGGTCTAGGCCTGAACCGTTGCGCTACGAAGTTCTGCCGCGGCAGTTTCTGGAGAGACAATGTTGATCATGACGCCTGTTCCTCGCTCGAAGCCAGCTGCAGTAGTGAGTTTTGGCCATAAGTGAACATGCCAGTGGTACATACCTTCGTGATGCGATGGCGCAGTGTGGAACACCAAGTTGAACGCAATGTCGCCGAGCGTTTTCACCAAATGCGCAAGTGAGTCACGAATGGCAATACCTACTGCTGTGAGTGCTTCATCGGATGCATCGGTGAGATGTTGGTGGTGCGCCTTTGGCATGATGAGCAATTCAAATGGGCTAGAGCTCCAGAACGGACAGACAGCAACGGCGTGTTCATTGTCGAGAACGAATCGTTCGCTGTCTGCTTCTGCTTCCACGGTGGTGCATACAATGCATCCACCCTTAAAGCGTTCGAATGCGCGCTCTTCTTCAAGAATTTCGCCTGGTACAAACGGCAGTCCTAATAACTGGCCATGTGGATGAGCAAGTGATGCACCAGCCTCGCGGCCATGGTTGACGATTGCTTGTGTGTAGCGAATGTTTGGTGTGTTGGCGTGCGCGGCAAAACGACTCTTCAGTGCCGACATGAGTTCGGCGATCTTGTCGTCGGAGAACATGTCGAGACGCACGGTGTGTTCGGGCGAGAACACAAACACTTCGTGAGTGCCACTTGCTTCAGCCATGACGTGAACTGGTCCAAGATTTCGAACAGCAAGAGATTCATCGCCTTCAAAGGCGGGGTAACGGTTGGCAACTACGCGCATTTTCCATTCGCCGTTTGCACCCATTTGTTCGAAGAGCGGAGTGTCGGGTCGAGACGACCCTGGGCAGAACGGACACTCGCTGGTGGTGTCGGTTTCTACCTGTTGTGCGCGCGGAGCGAAGTCGGTGCTGCGCTTGGCCCTGTTGGGCACCACTGTTACCCAGCGGCCGGTGAGGAGATTGAGGCGTAGTTGACTCACGGTGCTTTCAGGATAGGTCGGAATCGCCTCCTTTTTGTGGAGTCTCACCGAGTTCAGGTGTTGTTTACCGCAGGATGTATCTACTGATGTGGCGGGACGAGTCGGCAGTGAACTCTGCGCCGTTGCCATCGGCTGTGCGCTCGACCAAAACCAGCCCGGCACGGTTGGCAAGTTCGTCCAACTGGTGTGGCGTTACAAAGTGAACACGCCATGGCCGTTTCTTGGTTTCTACACCGTCCAACAGGTGCGCAAAATAGCCAGAGATGGTGCGCAGAGTTGGATTCAGGTAGCTCACGCTTTTAATTACGTCGCCATTCGGCATGGTGCGAAGACTGGAATGCTCCATTTCTTCCGTGCTGTTTGGAATAACTAGGTCGGTAAGAAAGAAACCAGTGGGTGAAAGAACTTTTGCCACGTGAGACAAACACGAAGCAATCGCTGTCTCCGATGGCAGATTGAACAAGGTGTTGTACCCCACAAATACTGCATCGAATGGTCCGGAGGGAAGCGCCTGAGAGAAGTCGCCGCATACCAGCTGTGCCACATTGTGTATGCCACGGTCATGCGCAATTGCCAGCATTTTCTCTGAAGCGTCAATGCCCACAATTTCATCGCCGTGGTCTGGTCTAATGGCGCGCAGTTTTTCTACCAATCGACCAGTACCCACCCCAAGTTCCAAGATGCGCGCAGACCTCTCTGGTAATTGCCGAGCGAGAACCTGTATGAAGTCATCGTCCTCCAGCGTGGAATACCACTGGTCATAGACATCGGCAAACGCATCTCCGTATGACGACGGGTCATGCAATGGGTCGTCAGCGGCGTGTGAAGCGGGTGGCGGCTGCGATGTCACATCACTAGTCCACCACGCCCACCCTGAACTGGTGGCATCGGTAGCCTGAAGCCCATGGCAACATCGTCGAGCACAGAGAGATACATCTATCTCGATCATGCCGCCACATCTCCGCTTCGGGCTGAAGCGCGAGAGGCAATGGAGCCATTTGGCGACGTCATGTATGCGAATCCGTCGGGCTCACACAAGTTCGCGCGAGAAGCACGTCGCGCTATTGACGAAGCTCGTGACGTTGTTGCGGCTGCCATTGGGTGTCGACCCGGTGAAGTTGTCTTCACCAGCGGTGGAACTGAAGGGGCTAACTCTGCAGTGTTGGGCGCTGTTCGGCGTTCGGGCGGACGTGCTGTGTGCACTGCAACAGAACATCATGCGGTGTTGCACTGCGTCGAACATGTAAACGGAGTTGTTGTTCCCGTTACTCCCGAAGGGCCCGTACACCCCGATGTTGTGCGCGAACAGTTGGCACAGACAGACAACGTGTCGGTTGTGTCGGTGATGGCTGTCAACAATGAGACCGGCGCAATCAACAATATGGAATTGGTCTCGCACGCTGTTCGTGGTCGTGCTGAAAATGCAATTCTGCATACCGATGCGGTGCAGGCTGCATGTTGGATAGATCTTCGCACTGTGTGGCCACATGTAGACGTGTTGACTTTGTCAGCGCACAAGTTCGGCGGCCCTAAAGGAATGGGTGTCATGGTTGTGCGCGAGGGTGTGAATCTAGAACCGCTCATACTTGGTGGCGGTCAGGAACGTGACCGTCGCAGTGGAACCCACAACGTTGCAGGAATTGTGGGAACAGCAACCGCACTTCGTATTACCGATGAAACTCGAGAGCACGAAGTGGAACGTGTCCGTGCTCTTCGCAATCGTTTGCTCAACGAACTCACACGCAACATTGATTGCGCTGTGGCTACGTTGCCAGATGGTGAGGGAAGTGTGGGAACTGCTCACGTGTGTTTAGGAGGTCTCGAAAGCGAATCGCTGTTGTATTTGCTTGATTCTGCTGGTGTGTGTGTCTCGGCTGCTTCTGCGTGTGCAAGCGGGGCAATGGAGCCATCGCATGTTCTTGCCGCCATGGGAGTTCCTAAAGCGCGAATCAACGGGTCACTTCGTTTCAGCTTTGGGCATACCACCACAGACGACGACATCTCTCAAGCGGTTGCTGCCACGGTGGCAGCCGCACAACGACTTATGGCAGTGAAGTCATGAAAATTCTTGTCGCAATGTCTGGTGGTGTCGATTCGTCTGCTGCAGCGCTCATCTTGCGGGAGCAAGGTCACGAGGTAGTGGGTGTCACCATGCGTTTGTGGGGCGGCGAAAGCGACACGGGCTGCTGCTCGGTGTCCGATGTTGACGATGCTCGCCGTGTTGCGCAACAAGTTGGCGTCGATCATCTTGTCTTTAATTTCTCGGACGACTTCAACGAACATGTTGTCGAGCCATATGTGGCCGCGCATGTCAATGGAACAACACCGAATCCGTGCATTGAATGCAACCGTCACTTGAAATTCGACCGCCTTATTGAGCGCGGCAGAACGCTTGGGTTTGATGCAGTTGCCACCGGCCACCATGCGCGTATTGAAATGTTCAACGGAAAACCACGTCTTGCGCGCGGAGAAGACGCACAAAAAGATCAGAGTTATGTGGTGCACATGTTGGCGGGTGCAGACCTGAACTATGTGTTGTTTCCGGTTGGCAACATGGAGAAGTCCCAGGTGCGTGAAGAGGCCACTCGCGCAGGGTTGCGAACAGCGTCAAAGCCTGACAGCCAAGATGTGTGTTTTATTGGTTCCACCATTGGTCGAGCAGGTTTCCTCGAACCACGTCTTTCGTTCAACTCTGCCGACGTCGTCGATGCATCGGGATCCAAAGTGGGTGAAGTTCCAGCGGTAGAACTTGTCACGCTTGGTCAGCGTCGCGGATTAGGTCTTGGCGGTGGAGACAAGCGGTATGTCGTTGCAGTCGATGTTCCTCTTCGTCGGGTCACCGTTGGCGACGAAGCGCAGTTGTTTGTGAACGAAACATCTGTAGGAAAATTGGTGTGGCCACACGAGGGAGACGAAGAATACGTGTTGTCTCACGACGTGTTGGTGCAAGGAAGTGCGCACGGGGAAAGATCTTCTGCACGTCTCACCAAAACCGCCGATGGGTATTCGTTGGTCTGGGCGCGACCCACTCGACGTATCGCGCCAGGGCAAACAGTTGTGTTCTACGACAGCACCGACATGTTTGTGCTGGGTGGCGGAATAGTTACAGCGTAATTGCGCTTCGTGCGGCGTTCAGTCGACGCGGTGAAATGCTGAATGCCTTCACGTGAAGTGCTTCAGTTGTACCCAAAATGCGCGCTGTAATTTTTGACAGCACCACTTTGTCTGCTTCGCGTAATTGAACTGCCAGTCGTTGGCCAGCAACACCACCGGTGAAATCTGCGGTTTCGCCGGGTTCATTCACTGTTGTGATGTGCGAAATTTTGGATCGTGGAGACATGATTGTTTCAGCAAGCACTAAATGGTCGTGGATAACAATTCCGGCAGGAACAATGACAAGCCATCGCCGCGCGTGGCGGTGCAGCATGCGTGGAACGCGTGACGCAAGTATTGCGCCAACGACTACAAGAGGAATGCCAACAAAGAATTGTTGTGCCGCTGTGAGCAGCGTGCCACCAAGAAGTGCTCCTACCAGAACTCCCCACGCAATAACCGTTGGAGCCATCTGCGGAACTGGTGTGCGCAAAGAAAAGCGCCGTTCTTCGCCGTATGCGCCACCTTGCACCATGGTGTCTGCAAAAAGAGATGAATACCCGACAATGAGCGACACAAGCGCACCAAAAAGCGCAAGTGGTGCAGTGGCCGCAAAACCTGCAACAACAGCAATAGGGGCAATGCATCGAATAGCCGTCAGTGACAGTGGAGAAGGAACTAAAAGGGCGACAGTTGTCAGTGTCCACAAGGCCCAACCCCACACGGTAAATACAACTGCAACGGGAGTGGAAACGTCTGTGGAAAGGGTGGTCCACGGAGCGTTTATGGCAATAAGAACCCATGCGACAAGGGTGATGCCCACGATGGCACGTGATGGTGTGAGCCGTGTGCGAATTGCCATCTACATAGCCTGCCCCAGATAGGTACGAAAGAACACATCCACGGTTCGTATGGGCGAGGCGAGTGCTGCTACCAATGAGTTGAGCAGTTGCCGGGGAGGAGGTGTCATGCCAGAAAAAGCCATCAGTGTGTTGCGTCCTGGCGCCACCTTCGGAGTGGGCAGTTTGCCTCATAGAAGTGTGTCCGAGGCACTCGACTTTGTGTGGAGCTCAACAGACATTCCCACCATTCCGTCGCTTCCACGTCGCAGCCCCGCCGAAGGAATGATTGCGCAAGCTCTCGTTGGTATTGAAGGCGTATCGGTGGGGCAGTACGGCGGCATCAGTGTCGACATTGCTCAACTTGATGTTGACCAGTTCATCACTACAGATCTGTTGTCCGATGCATATGGTTCTTTCGAACAATTCCTTGCAACATTTCATCAACGTAATCGTGGTGTAGATGTTGTGAAGTGGCAGTTCGTTGGGCCTGTCACTCTTGGTGCGCAGTTACACCGTCTTGGTCTTGAGTCATCGGTGGCTTTTCCACTTGCTCTGCAGGCGGTTCGCTCTCACGTCTTGGCATTAGAGCAGGCAGTTGCCGACGCCTGCGGTGGTATCACGCAAATCATCATGTTGGACGAACCATCAATGGCCGAAGCGCTTGAGCCTGGTTATGTCATTGGTGTTGAAGCAGTCATCGACCTCATTTCAGGTGCACTCGCTGCAGTTGACCAGCAACACATCAGTGGAGTTCATTCGTGTTCTCACATTGATTGGGGTGCGCTTCTCGCAACAGGAGCTCGTGTCTTGTCTGTACCAGTGCCGTCGGTGAACGACGAAGTTGCTATGGCCGAGATGTTGGTTGCGGCCAGCAGAATCTCCGATTTGCTAGAGCACGGTGGTCGAATCGCGTGGGGTGCCGTCCGAACAGATGGCCCCATTTCTGTGAGCGCCGAACGCTCGTGGAAGTCGATTGTTGAAGTGATGTGTGCGCTTGTTCGCGCGGGGGTCGATCCGGTTCTGCTGCGTCGTCAAAGCTTTGTGACGCCAGCATGTGGGCTTGCTACGCATTCAGATGGCGTTGCGGAACGTGTCTTTGCTCATGTGAGAGACGTTTCAATCAAGGTGGCAGAACAGGCCACCGCATCACGACTCACTCTTGGTTCGTAAAGAGCGTCTCGTCTGACCCCTTGAGTAGTTTGTAGGCAATGGCCCGCACACCGTCACCCAAGAAACGAGTAGAAGAGCTGCGTGTGCTCATCCGTCAGCACAACAACCTGTACTACGGAACTGACTCGCCTGAAATCAGTGATGCCGAATACGACGCCTTGGTTCGAGAGCTTCAAGGTCTCGAAGCGGCTCATCCAGAACTCGCAGATGCCAACTCGCCAACAGAAGCTGTCGGTGCTGCTGTAGTCACAACGTTCGACCCTGTAGTTCACGCAGTGCCCATGACAAGCCTGGACAACGCTATGGACGAAGATGAATTGCGCGCATGGGGCGATCGCATTGTGAAGGGCTTAGGCGAAAACTCCGCACAGTTTGTGTGCGAATTAAAGATTGATGGTCTCGCCATCAGCATCCGTTATGAGAACGGTGTCCTGGTGCAAGCTGCAACTCGTGGCGACGGCAAGGTAGGCGAAGACGTCACCGCAAATGTGGCAACAATTTCTTCTCTTCCAAAAAAACTGTCGGCGAAAGCACCAGCAGTCCTAGAAGTTCGCGGCGAGATTTACATGTCTGTCGCAGCGTTCCAAAAGTTAAAAGCCGATCGCGAAGCCGAGAACATTGAACGTGTTGCAAAAGGCCGCGCACCACTTGCTGTGCCGGTTAATCCTCGAAACGCTGGTGCCGGAAGTCTTCGTCAAAAAGACCCCACCATTACGGCGCAGCGAGACTTATCGCTGTGGTCGTACCAACTGGGCGAAGTAGTCGGCGGGCCAGAGTTCACCAGTCATCACGACACTTTGGAGTATCTAAAGTCGCTGGGCTTTCCTGTCAACCCAGAAATCACGTTGGTGAACTCATTAGAAGATGTCATTGCGTTCTGTCGCCAGTGGCAAGAACGCCGCCATGAACTTGGTTACGAGATTGACGGCGCTGTTGTCAAAGTAGACAACCTTGCACAACGCGAACAATTGGGATTTACATCGCGTGCGCCTCGCTGGGCCATTGCGTTCAAGTTCCCGCCCGAAGAAAAACACACGGTGCTGAAAGACATTCACATTTCAGTGGGCCGCACCGGAAGAGTCACCCCATTTGCCGTTCTCGAACCAGTCTTTGTCGGCGGGTCAACAGTTGGCATGGCAACGTTGCACAACCGAGACCAAGTGGCTGCCAAAGATGTTCGCCCTGGCGACACGGTGGTAGTTCGTAAAGCGGGCGATGTCATTCCAGAAGTGGTGGGGCCCGTGTTGTCGAAACGCCCCAAGAATTCACAGCCATGGGTATTCCCAACAACGTGTCCATGTTCAGTTGGATCACTGTTAGTCAAGAGCGAAGATCAGGCCGATACTCGCTGTGTCGAGCCATCGTGCCCGTTCCAGCGCGACCAACGCATTATCTATTTCGCATCGCGCGGAGGAATGGATATTGAAGGTCTTGGCGAACGCACTGTCTTTGCGTTGTCAGATGCTGGGTTAGTAGCCGATGTGGGGGACCTGTATTCACTCACAGTTGAACAGTTGCTCACACTCGAAGGCTTTGCAGAAATGAGTGCGCAGAATCTCGTCACGTCAATTCAAGCGTCGAGAACTCGGCCACTTCCTAAGTTGCTCACTGCGCTCGGAATTAAACATCTTGGTCCTGCAGCATCAGATTCATTGTCTAGTTCTTTCGGAACTCTCGACGTTATTGCATCAGCATCAGCAGAAGAACTGTCGTCTGTTGACGGCGTTGGTGGTGTCATTGCCGAATCAATTGCGTCGTGGTTTGCAAAGCCCGAAAACAAAGTCGTAATCGAAAAACTTCGAAATGCCGGTGTCGAGTTTGGTCGTGTTGAAATTAGTGATCAGCCACAAACATTGGTTGGCAAAGCAGTGGTTGTTACGGGCACGCTCTCGAACTATTCGCGGGAAGGTGCGGAAGCAGCAATTAAGTCCCGCGGTGGCAAGAGCCCCGGCAGTGTTAGTGCAAAGACTTTTGCTGTCGTGTTAGGTGAATCACCTGGGGCCAGCAAGGTGACAAAGGCCGAGCAGTTAGGCATTCCTGTTCTCGATGAAGCAGGGTTTGAAGAACTATTGCAAACCGGTGAACTTCCTAGCCGTTAGTCGGCGTCGAAAGTCCATTTGAAACTGCGCGCCTTCGTAGGGCCGTCTTCAATCTTCCAGTACGTCACAGTGGCAGTGTGCTCACCTTGTGAGAACGATTCAATTGGCGCACCTTGTTGTGGCGTGAAACTAATGGTGAAGTTGCCTGGGTCATAGATGGCGGTGGGCGGAATTTCAACTTGTTGCCCGGGCTCTAACGAATTTCCCTGCGACGTCAGTTCGTCAAGACGGGTGGTGGTCAACTCAATTCCATCAATGACAAGACTGGCTTCGTACCCTGCTACAAAGTCCACAAAGATTTGACTCTGTTGCAACACCTGATCTCCGGGACCAGGTGTCATCATTTCGATGCTGGCCGGCAGGCGTTGAGCCTCGCGGCCTGTGACGCCGACCTGGAACCCGTACAAGGCGATGGTGAGGCCCACGGCCACTCCGGCGCTCACCAGGAGATTTTGCTTATTTATCGGGCGTTTCACGGCTCCATTCTCGCCCAAGATGGCCCTCGATACACCTCTCCAAGCGTCACACGCTAGGTTCTCAGGGGTCATGCGAGACCCAGAGAACATGCCCGGCACCGTCCTTGGTGGGCGCTACCAGCTCGACCAGTTGAGGCCCGAAGCCCAATCCATGTCGGGTGCCATGTTGTTTGACGCCACCGACCTGTCTTCGCAAGCCGAGGTCTCTGTCCGAGTGGTGCCTGTGGAGCGTCTAATTGACCCCACGCTTGGGTCCACCACGGCAGCCGATGCCCAAGAAGCATTCGAGCGCCAAATAGATGTTGCGTCCAGCTTGCGCCACCCATGCATCGAGGCCGTTATTGACCATGGCGATGCAATTTTGGACGGAGAGAAGTACGTCTATTCAGTTGGTGAGCGACTGGGCGGTGGCTCATTGCGTGAGTTCCTCGACCGTGGCCGCCGACTCACTCCCTCCCAAGCGCTCATCGTTGGTGTTGACATCTGTCGTGCGTTAGACGCCGCCGCTAAGCAGGGCATCACCCATGGCGACCTTCGCCCATCGCGTTTGGTCTTCGGTCTCGATCGCCGCGTTCGTCTCGTTGGTTTTGGTGCGCCACTTCGTCCGCTCGATTCCCTGGGTCTCGAGCAAGCAACATACGCAGCACCAGAGTTAGCCGAGGGTGGAGCGCGCGGCGCATCGTCCGATGTGTATTCGCTGTCCCTCATCCTTATTGAAGCAATGACAGGTGACGTGCCGTTTGCTGGCGACACGGTGGCAGCATGTTTCGCAAATCGTTCAGGCAAGTTGCTCCCCGTGAGTGCCGACTTTGGTGCGCTTGCGCAAGTGCTTGAACGCGCTGGTCGTCCCGACGCGACAGAACGTTTCTCGCCACGCGAAATGGGAACAGCGTTAGTGCAAGCAGCAGAATCAATGGCGCGACCAACTCCAATCGATGTTGTTGGTGGCGGTTTGTTCGATGAAGCAATTGCCGAACACGTTTCACCACCAGCGACTGCAGAGCCTGCAGAACTTGAACCAATTCAAAACGTTGCGCCGAATGAACCAATTCTCATTCGCACCACACCGAAGACAGACACCACTGGCCCCATTGCAGTGTCACCAATTATTGATCCCACCGATCCAACGGGAACTCCACTCACTATCGGCGGTGATGACACCGGGCCTATCGCTCTCGATGCTGATTCATTGCGCGAACTTGCGGCAGAAGATCCAACAACACAAGTGGTGCGACCCAAGAAACGCTGGGGGCGTCGCATTGGAATTCTGGCGCTTGTCATTGTGCTGCTCGCTGGTGGCGGAACTGGTGCGTATTTCACTGTTTTGAACCCGAAGAATCCGGTTCCTCAACTCATCGGACTTACCGAAGCAGAGGCGCGCAATCAAGTGTCGCAATTTGGTTGGGGAGTCAACATTGTGAAGGAGCGCAGTGACGAAGTTGCTGCTGGCCAAGTCATTCGCACAGACCCAGTTCTTGGTGCAAACCTGGCCAAGCGTGACACGCTCACCATGGTGGTCTCTGAAGGGCCAACATTGTCAGTACTGACTGAACTCACAGGTCTTACCGCCGACGCAGCGAAAGCAAAATTGGTTGAGTTAGGTCTACAAGCTGCGCAGGCTGACGTGCCTGACGAGACAGTTCCAGTTGGTGTTGTTATCTCGTGGAGTATTCCCGATCAACCAACGCTGAAGACAGGCGACTCTGTTGTGAAGGGAACATCTGTTGCGGTCAATGTGTCCAGCGGTCCCGCACTTCGTGATGTGCCCAACCTTGTCAACATGACCGTTGCCGAAGCCACGGCAAAACTCACGGAAATGGGTCTTCTTGTTGTTGAAGGTCCGCAAGCTGGCCACCCAGAAATTGCCGCAGGCAAGATTTCTGTTCAGGTACCTGCAGCCGGCGAAAAGCTCGCTCGTGGTGGCACAGTCACCATCACGGTGTCGAAGGGGCAAATCACCACCCTCATTCCCACCATCTACGGAAAAGACTTCGCCACTGTGAAGCAACGCCTGGAAGGTGCCGGAATGGTTGTTGGCAAGGTGACGGGCAACAAGAATCGCGGCCTGAAGTCTGCGTCTATCGACGGAAAAGTTGTGCGTAACTACACACGCGTCGTTGTCGGTAAGACAGTCGACCTCACATTCCCCTAATCTCGTATTAGTCGGCGATTCATCGCCACAATGAGAGGGGATCACCATGGGTGCATTAGACGGACGCGTTGCAATTATTACGGGCGCAGGACGCGGTATTGGTCGCGAACACGCACTGCTGTTTGCAGCGGAAGGTGCAAAGGTAGTGGTGAACGATCTTGGCGGTGCCAATGACGGCACTGGTGAAGATGCAACTCCAGCACAACAAGTGGTGAACGAAATTGTTGCAATGGGTGGCCAAGCCGTTGCCAACTACGACAACGTTGCCGATTGGGAAGGTGCACAGCGCATGGTGAATGCAGCGGTGGAAACCTTTGGCGATTTGGACATCCTTGTCAACAACGCGGGAATTTTGCGCGACCGCGTGTTGGTCAACATGTCAGAAGCGGAATGGGATGCAGTAATTGCAGTTCACTTGAAGGGGCACTTTGCGCCATCACGTTGGGCTGCTGCGTACTGGCGTGAACAACACAAAGCCGGCAGCACGCGTCCGCGCAACATTGTTCACACGTCGTCAACATCTGGATTGTTCGCAAACCCTGGTCAGTCAAACTATGGCGCTGCAAAAACAGGCATTGCAACGTTCAGTCAGATTCTTGCCAAAGAGTTGGTGCGCTACAACGTGAAGAGCAACTCCATTGCTCCTGCTGCACGTACGCGTCTTACAGAAGCCACACCAGGTCTTGGTGACAGAATTGCTGCACCAACAAATGCAGCGCAGTTCGATGACTGGGACCCTGCAAACATCTCTCCGCTCGTTGCGTATCTCGCTTCAGCCGACTGCCACTTCACTGGTGAAACCTTCTTTGTGAAGGGTGGAGAAGTGACGCGGGTTCGAAGCTGGGAACGCGCCGAGACCGTTGAACAGAATGATCGTTGGTCAGTGTCCGAACTCACAGCAGCCATGAAAGACATGGCCGCAAAGGTGAACAAGTAGGGCACTACCCTCGGTAGTCGCCCCATGAACCCCCAAAAACGACACCAAGAAGAGTTACAGCCGCACGGCCGGTCCACCATCACGGTGGAACAAGCAGGCGTAGACGAAATCTCTGTTGTCCCGTGGACTCAGATGATTCCGCGGCGTATTGCGCGCAAGGTGGGGCTGACGCGCAAGTGGGCCACGTTCATCGTGGTGTTGGCAGGCCTCTTCACAACAAGTTCCACCATCACCGTGCTGGTGGTCTCGCTAGAGACAATTGCAAAAGATCTCAACTCTTCTGTCAGCGTTCTGAACTGGTCAATTACGGGGCCAATGTTGGCGTTCGGTGTTGTTGGTCCGGCGTACGGAAAGATTGGCGATCTCTACGGACATAAGAAGGTGTACGTCTACGGATTGTTTTTCTCAGGCGTATTTGCGCTGGCAACAGTGTTTGCGTGGAACGCGCCAAGCATGGTGTTCTTCCGCTTGATGTCGGCCGTTTGCGGGTCAGCTACTGGCCCCGCCGCTATGGCGTACATCAACCGATTGTTCGACCCGCAAGAACGTGTTCGCCCCATGGGGTTGTGGAGCTTTACAACAGCAGGTGCACCCGTGCTCGGTGTTGTTTTTGGTGGTCCGCTGGTGGAGAGCATTGGATGGCGAATGATCTTTGTTATTCAGGCACCACTTCTGGTGGGAGCATCGCTGCTTGCGTGGAACCTGTTGCCACAAACCAGCCGTATGAAGAACGTGAAGTTCGACGTATGGGGGTCTGTCACGCTTGGGTTTGGTGCAACATTGCTGTTGCTCACCATTAACCGTGGTCATTCATGGGGCTGGACATCGCCAGCAATTCTTGGGTTTGGTGCATTTGCCATTGCATCACTGTGGGTGTTTATTCGCGTTGAGAAGAAAGCGGAAGCGCCACTACTTCCCCTTGAGTGGCTGAAGAACGGAAACATTGTTCTTCCTATTCTGATTCAGGCACTCTTGAACTTTGCATACATGGGTGGTTTCATCGTGGTTCCGCAAATGTTGGAACGCGGACTTGGAATGACAACAGCACACATTGGTTTGTTAGTGATTGCGCGGCCGTTGACTTTCTCCATCATTGCTCCGCTTGCAAGTTTCTTCACGATGCGCGTTGGCGAGAGAGTGTCGGGCGTCATTGGTGCAACAGGCATTCTTGGTTCCATGCTTCTTCTCAGCAGTATCCGTGGCGGGGCATCCGACCTTGTTGTGATTATTGGCTTGGGTTTGTCTGGTCTTGGATTTGGAATTGCTGGTCCTGCATTAACGGCACTTGTATCGAACGCAGTAGACGACGACTCGGTGGGTGTAGCGGGCGCCATGCAACAGTTGCTCAGTCAAATGGGTGCAGTACTTGGCTCAACGGTCATGATTTCTATTCAAGAATCCACGTCGGGTAGCGGACTTATTGAGAGCTATTCGTACGGACTCCTAGCCGGCGCACTGACAGCAATTGTTGCTATCGCATTGGCAACGAAACTTACGCCGACCGATAGAAGTATTCAGTCCGCGCGTTAAGCGGTAATGCTTTTTATTTCCGCCGCAACAATTTCCGCAGTGTCTGTTTGTGGAATTGCTGGTTGCATCATCATGAGGCGCGTGATGTCGCCTTCCACCTTGATACGGCCTTGCATGAACGCTTGCATACTGGCGGTGGGGTCTTGGTCAACGAACAATTGCCGTGCCGTGTCGTAGTCGGTGGTGACCGTGAGGTCGGCCGATTCAAGTTCGCCAAGTTCCATATCTAATGTGCCAGATGTGGTGTCGATGTATGCCTTCACGGTTCCGTCACCAAATGGCACCTTTGTGGTGACCACGTTGATTCGCACCACAGCATCAATGCGGGGAACGTCTGCGGCATACCTGTGACGGATGTCGCGGGCGGCTTCAATCCACTGATCGGAGAGAAATGCGTGGCTCATGGTGTCCTTTTGTGAACGGTTCTTTACGGATTGTCAAACGACGTCGCAATCTACGACGCTAACGGCGAGAATTGACCAATGGCACGAATTTTGGTCTCTGAAGAACTCGCCGAGGGTGGCCTCAACAAGTTGAGGGCCGCGGGGCACGAGGTGGACGTTCAGACAGGGCTGTCTCCCGAGCAGTTGCACTCTGCCATCAAGGGAGCTCATGCGCTTATCGTTCGCTCTGCAACGCAAGTAGATGACGCGCTGCTCGCCGCCGCAGATGCGCTGATGGTGGTGGGTCGTGCCGGCGTTGGTTTAGACAATGTCGACGTTGAATCGGCAACGCGTCGTGGAGTCATGGTTGCGAACGCACCAGAGTCAAACATTGTGTCCGCAGCGGAACACACCATGGCCATGTTGTTGGCTGTTGCGCGCAACGTGCCACAAGCACATGCTGCACTCACACAAGGTCGCTGGGAGCGAAGCAAGTGGGAAGGCGTTGAACTGTTCGACAAGACACTTGGCGTTGTGGGGCTTGGTCGTATCGGCAAGCTGGTCGCCCAACGCGCTGCTGCATTCGGTATGCGCATTGTTGCATTCGACCCATTTGTGTCTGAAGAGCGTGCACGTGCAATGAATATTGAATTGCTTGAGCTGAATGCTTTGGTTGAGCGTGCCGACTTCATCACCATTCACCTCCCAAAGAACAAAGACACGGTGAATCTGTTCAACGCAGACATGTTCAAGAAGGCAAAGTCGTCGCTTCGTATTATCAATGTGGCTCGCGGTGGAATCATTAATGAAGCCGACCTTGCTGACGCTGTCAAGAACGGTGTTATTGCGGGTGCTGCATTGGATGTGTTCGATAAGGAACCAACAACAGAATCTCCGTTGTTTGATGTTCCCGGAATTGTTGTTACCCCGCACCTTGGAGCCAGTACAACAGAGGCACAAGATCGCGCCGGTCTCGACATTGCAGATCAAATCACCCTTGCGCTAGCAGGCGATTTTGTTCCCTATGCAGTCAATATTTCTGCTGCCGATGCAAATGAAACACTGAAGCCGTACTTGCCATTGGCAGAGCGCTTGGGTCGTCTGTTCTCGTCGGCTGCTGAAGCGAACATTTCCGAACTTGAAATTATTGCCACCGGTGAAATTGCTGGCTACGACACTCGCATCCTGACGTTGTCTGTCTTGAAGGGGTTCTTCTCTGCGCGCCACAACGATGCAGTCACGTATGTGAACGCGCCACAAATTGCTGCGTCACAGAACGTTGCCGTGAAAGAGACCTTGGTGTCGGGTGCCGGAGCAAATAGCGACTATGTCAACCTCATTACGTTGCGCGCTGGCTCGCACAGCATTGCGGCAACGTTGGTGGGCCCACGACGTCAAGCACGCATTGTCATGGTGGACGACCACATGACCGACGTCCCACCGTCCGAGCACATGCTGGTGGTTCGCAACGATGACCGTCCTGGCGTTATTGGACTTGTGGGAACGCTGTTGGGAACACACAACGTGAACATCGCCGACATGGATGTGGGTCGCTCCGACATGCCTGGTACGGCGCTTATGGTGATCTCGCCAACAGCCGAAATTACCGATGAGGTGTTGGCCGAACTGCGTGCTCAGCCTGGAATTATTGAAGTCACATCGCTGTACGCGTAGGTCGTTAGCGAGCAGCGTTTAAGGCGTCGCGAGTTTCTTTTGCCACGCGCGCCGCACCGTCAATGCCGCCGTCTGCGTACAAGATGGCGCGCGATGAGTTCACAATGAGTCCGTTACCCGTAGAACTTGCCCCGTTTGTGACTACTTGAGTTGGGTCACCACCTTGCGCACCTACTCCGGGAACAAGCAGTGGCATGTCGCCAACAATGGCCCGAACCTCTGCGAGCTCTTGTGGATAAGTTGCACCAACTACAAGCGACACATCGCCGTGTTGGGACCATTCGTTTGCGGCTCGCTGTGCAACATGTTGATACAACGGCGTTCCATCGATGAGTTGTGACTGAAACTCGCCACTGCCAGCGTTTGATGTTCGGCACAGAACAATGGCTGCACCGTCAGGGTGTTCTAAGAATGGCTGAATGGTGTCGCCACCCATGTAAGGGTTCACGGTGACTGCGTGAGCGCCGTACCGCTCGAATGCTTCGCGCGCATACATCTTTGCCGTGTCGCCGATGTCGCCGCGCTTTGCATCGAGGATGAGAGGAATGGTGGGGTAGGCCTCGCGAATGTATTCACAAATTGCGAGAAGGTCACATTCGGCGGTGATTGCAGCAAAGTACGCAATCTGTGGTTTGAACGCACACGCGTATTCGGCGGTGGCGTCAACAATGTCTTTCAGAAAGAGAACAATGCCGTCTTCGTGATGGTGATATTCAACGGGGATACGCGCTTGATCGGGGTCAAGACCCACGCACAACAAAGAACCCGACTCGTCCCAACGTTGTTCAAGAAGTTCGCGAAACTTCAATGTCACTCTTCAATGGTGATGGCTGCGGTGGGGCACATGTCTGCAGCTTGACGGGCCAAGTCAGCATTCGCGCCTTCTGGGTTCTCTTGCAAGATGTAGAGGTAGCCGTCCGATCGCACTTCGAATACTTCGGGAGCAATTTGAGAACATGCGCCGGTAGAGGCACACACATTGAAATCGACAACAACTTTCATGACACCCTCCTTGGGTTCAGTTCCAAACTAGTTGGTGGTGTGGCGCTCGTATGCGCCAAGAACCGCACGGAACGATGCTGAGATGATGTTGGGGTCGCTGCCAACACCCCAGCGCACATTGCCGTCGCCGTCAGTGGTCTCCACATACGCCACAGCGGTTGCCTCAGAGCCTTGACCCATGGCGTGTTCGGCATAGTCCACCACATCTATGGTGACGCCCAAGCCCTCGCATACAGCATGTACAAACGCATCAATCGGGCCATTTCCTTGGCCGGTGATGGTGACGTGCTCGCTATCAACAATGAGTTGCGCAGTGATGTTTGTGGTGCCCGATACCGAATCACTCTTTAATTCGTGGCTATGCAACCGAACACGTGGTTCGTTGGGGAAGTACTCGCTAGAGAAGGTGTCCCAAATGATGGTGGGGCTGACTTCTGTTCCGGAATCTTCTGTGATGTTTTGAATGGTCTTTGAGAATTCAATTTGAAGACGACGCGGAAGGTCGAATCCGTGTTCTTCTTTCATGATGTACGCAACGCCGCCCTTGCCAGACTGGCTGTTCACACGAATCACTGCTTCATAGTTGCGGCCCACATGCTTTGGGTCAATTGGCAGGTAGGGAACACCCCAGGTGTCGTAGTCCTTGGGCAGTGCTTCAAACCCTTTCTTGATGGCATCTTGATGGCTACCCGAAAATGATGTGTACACGAGGTCACCAACGTAGGGATGACGTTCAGGAACAGGAAGACGGTTGCAATACTCGGCAACGCGACGCAGCGCATCAATGTTGGAGATGTCAAGTTCAGGGTCAACGCCATTCATGAACATGTTCATTGCAACGTTGATGAGGTCAAGGTTGCCGGTGCGCTCACCGTTTCCGAACAGTGTTCCCTCAACGCGGTCAGCTCCAGCCATAATTCCGAATTCAGCAGCCGCAGTACCTGTGCCCCGGTCGTTGTGTGGGTGCAAAGAAATGATGATGGAGTCACGATTCTTAATGGTGCGAATGAACCATTCGATAACGTCGCCATACACATTTGCGGTGTAGCACTCAACAGTTGCTGGCAAGTTCAGAATTAACGGATTTGCAGAAGTTGGCTGAATAACTTCCATCACTGCTTCGCACACTTCAACGGCATAGTCCGGTTCAGTGAGCGTGAAGCTTTCGGGGGAGTATTCATAACGAAGGTTGGTGCCAGCCAACATAGGTTCAAACTCTCGACACAACTTTGCTGCCTCAACTGCAATTTGTTTGATGCCGTTCTTGTCTAAACCAAAGACAACGTCGCGCTGCAGCGGGTTGGTGGAGTTGTAGAAATGAACAATTGCGTTTTTCGCACCTTTTAAGCATTCGTAGGTGCGCTCAATGAGTTCTGGACGACACTGCACCAAAACTTGAATGGTGACATCGTCTGGGATGAGATCTTCTTCAATAATTTTGCGAACAAAGTCGTAGTCCGGTTGGCTAGCGGACGGAAACCCCACTTCAATTTCTTTGAACCCCATGTTGACCAATGCCTTGAACATGCGCAGTTTGCGTTCGGGGTCCATGGGGTCAATAAGAGCTTGGTTGCCGTCACGAAGATCCACGCTGCACCACATGGGTGCTTTGGTGATGGTGGTGTTCGGCCATGTGCGGTCTGTAAGAACAATGGGAACCCACGGCTTGTATTTGTCGAAGGGCATCTTCTTCGGTGTCACGTTCTGTGGTGGCATTTTCTTGTTCCTTTATGGGCGAGTGAGTGGGGTACGGGGCTGATTCGGACAAACAAAAAACCCCCTGCCGGGGCAGAGGGTTTCGACAGCAGCGATATTCGGCTGCTGCCGTTACATAAGAAGGAGGAGGCTGGAGGACAACGTCATTAGTGGTAAGGCTATACGCCAAAGTGGCTGAGCGCCACCCCGTTAATCCTGACTCAGCCTGGCGTTACTGTGCACCCATGACCAATGAGACAGTGGAAACCGACGAATCCCAGCAAGAGTGCGCGGCATGCGTTGGCGGTTGGGGCCATCAGGTCGACATGACAGACGGGTTTGAGTGCAAGGTCCGTTGCTATCAGTGCCGCGAGCCCTTGGTTATTCACGCTCAAGACGAAGAATGGTGCTGCGATCACCGTTATGTGGGCGAAGACCTATGGCGTGCCGAGGAGTACTACAACAATTGGGGCTGTCCGCTGTGTGGCGGAGGCTATGGCGAGCACGATTCAACGTGTGAGTTTTCGCCGTGTCCCTTCTGCGGAGCTGTTGGAGATTGCGCGACAAACTGCGACAGCTACGACGAGACCTCAGACGACGAGGACGACGTTTCGACGGATTGAGATTTAGTAAGCCTTAGGCGTCACCCACAAGGAAGTTGCCGAACTGCCACGGATCACTGGGGTCGAGCAAGTCTCCGTGGTCTGCCCACTTATTGAAAATGTCTTTGCGGCTGCGAAGAGGGGTCCAATCGGTGGGAGCAGAGAACTGTGTTCCCAAGTACGGCCGAGCCTTTTCCAAGATGTACTCGTGAGGTAAGTCGTCGGGAACGCAGAGTCCTTTGTTTGGCTCGTCAATCATCCACTGAATGGCGGACACGATGGACGCTGCCACTTGCAATGTGGTCGCACTTTGGTGAGGGAGAATTGCACGAGCTTCATCAATAGAGAGAAGTGAGCCAGTCCACCACGCCTTGTACGGGTGACCCATCAGCAACACACCGAGTTCGTCGCGCCCACTGATGATTTCATCGTTCAGCAAACGTTGCTTGGGCTGCATTTCCCAGTTGCGCATCTGTAATTCACGCACTGATGCAATTGCTTCGTTTGATGGGCAGTACGCGTAGTGAACAGTTGGTCGATAGATGTCGACACCGTTCTCATCGCGAACAGTGAGGTGATGGCACATGGTGTATGCCTCTCCGTGGCGAATAACCATGCCATGTGAATCACCCGATGGGACCCACGTGCGGACCCATGTGTTCATGCCGGGTTGTGCAATACAAATCTGATTGCTGGGGCCGTCGTCCTCGTGCTTGTACGCGCGAGGAGGAAGACGCTTTTCATGTGTTCCCCAACCAAGTTCTGCAGGGGCAATTCCTTCTTCATAGAAGCCATCTACAGACCATGTGTTGACAAACTCGTTGACTTCCTTCGGTTTGTTCGAAATTTGTGTATCACGTTCGGCAATATGAATGACTTTTGTTCCCGTCAACATTGCGATCTTGTTGTGTTCACCGTTTGCGAGAGCCTGTGCAAGAAGTTCGCGGTCGTCGCCGACGAGGTTGTCATGGAACATGCGTTGT
Source organism: Ilumatobacteraceae bacterium (assembly GCA_021299715.1). Classification (GTDB taxonomy): domain Bacteria; phylum Actinomycetota; class Acidimicrobiia; order Acidimicrobiales; family Ilumatobacteraceae; genus UBA2093. The sequence continues at coordinate 82,705 of JAJTEL010000001.1, forward strand.
GCAATTTCGACAAGTGCCTGTTTTACAAAGTGACTGACAAGTCCGGGGTTCGCGCCATGTTCGAGAACAGCAGTTGGTCCGCTGTTGCCACCCCATGAATTGACCATCTTGCGAAGAGATTGGTGCCGTACGTAGAGAGTGCGATCAAGCGGGTGCGTGTTCGCCATGTCTTCGTATGGATCCCACAGTTCAACAGAGGTGTTCAAATAACGAACGCCATGTTCGTGACACCAGTTGAGAATGGTGGGCGCATCGATGTTCCATGCAAGGTCAAGAAGCAAATCACCTTCGGAGACTCGAGCAGACAAGAACTCGTCCAAGTTCTCTGGCGTGACGCGCCCAATTTCGTACGTGATGCCCATTTCAATGAGATCGGCAATGCGATCACGATTGTCAAGGAAATCAACGACAGTGATGGTGTTGGGAGCAATCTTCACGTCACGAACGAGAAGTGGAAGAGTGCACTGTGCAACACCGCCGCAACCAAGAACGAGGACGCGGCGGGGGATAAGAGGTTGTGAGGCGTTAATGGGTATCAGTTACCCGCGCTCTGCAGTGACGGAGTCGTCACTGATGAGTTCGTCCAGCGATTCGCTGAACTCCGGTTCTGCTGGCACGAGCAATGCTTGCCAGTCGTATGCGATTCCTTTTCGGCCACATGTCTGTGTTCCGTCGAGTTGTGCGTCCATGAGAACTCCTCCCTGGTGGGTAGAGGGTTCGCCCGTGGCGGGTGGCGCACGCCGTTGTCTGCTGACCCGGTTCGTACGACTTTTGCTCGGTGCTGATCCGTGAGTGGTTGGTCCTTTCTGCGCGAGGCTTTCTCGCATCAGGATTGGAAAAACTAACGGAATGAATCGGCTCTTGCTCGCATTTTTGCGAAAAGTTCATTTCCTGTGCCGAAGAGTTCGTGAAAAGTCCATGTGGGTCACAGAGATGGGCCGATAGCGCCGATACGGTAGGTCTCCGTCATGACCACACCTATTTCAACCCCTACGGGATTTGCGGCACTCGGAGTGCCTCCCGAGGTGGATAAAGGTCTAGCGGCCGCCGGTTTCGCCGCCCCTTTTGCCATCCAAACCGAAGCCATCCCTGTTGCCATGCGCGGCGTCGACCTCTGTGGTCGGGCGCGCACTGGTTCGGGCAAAACCCTGGCTTTTGGCGTCCCCATGTTGGCCCGAACAACAAAGTTCTCACGTGTTCGAGCTCCGCGTGGATTGGTGCTTGTGCCAACCCGCGAACTTGCCTTGCAGGTGGCCGAAGTCTTGCAACCTATTGGTAAGGAGTGCGACCGCGTCGTTCTCCCTGTGTATGGCGGAGCGTCCCGTGACGATCAAGTCGACGCATTAGAAAAAGGTGTCGACATCATTGTTGCAACACCGCTTCGGTTGATCGACCTGATGAAGGGCGATGAAGTGTCGTTGTCTGACGTGGAAGTTGTTGTTCTAGACGAAGCCGACCGCATGGCCGACGAAGGATTCACGCCGCAAGTGGAATGGGTGTTACGCCATGTCACCGGCGAGCACCAAACGATGTTGTTCTCTGCAACGTTGGATGGCCAAGTGGGCAACCTAGTGCGTCGTTACATGAAGTCGCCCGACGAAGTGAGCATTGATTCACCCACCGACACAGTGGGCACAATGCACCATTTGTTCTTGGCTATTCACAAAATGGATAAAGACAAAGTGATTGCAGCAATTGTCGAGTCCACCGGAAAGACAGTTGTGTTCTGCGACACGAAGCGTTTGTGTGACAGAGTCACAGAGAACTTGCAAGATCTCGGAGTTAATGCAGCGGCAATTCACGGTGATCTCACTCAAGCAGCGCGAGAGAAGGCAATTGTTCGCTTCACAGACAACCAACTGAAAGTTCTTGTGGCAACAGATGTTGCTGCGCGAGGAATAGACATCGACGACGTCGCGTGCGTTATCCATTACGTACCCCCCATTGACACGAAGGCCTACTTGCACCGTTCGGGCCGTACGGCACGAGCAGGCCGCGATGGCTGGGCCGTCACATTGGCTGAATACAACCAGCACACCACATGCCGCATTATTCAGCGCGCGCTACGCCTTCCGTTGTCGGCGCCCGTCGAGGTGTTCTCAAACGACAAACGCCTTGCCGATTTGAACCTGTTTCTGTAGAAATCTGCCTCGTGCAGCGCGTCAGCCCCACGCGTCACCCGTGCCGGGCCAATGGTGGCTGAATTCGTTGACCGACCCTTCGTCTACATTGGGACGACCCCAGTGGGGTAGGAGGTGCGTTAATGGCGATGAAGGTTGGCTTTGTACAAAATCTTGCTGACGTTGTCAATCCCGTTGAGCGCTACCTCAATGATGGGTTGAATCCAGACAATCCATTCGAACGGCAAGTTCTGCTCGTGCCATTAATCGGGGTTCGTTCGTGGCTTACTCCAATCCTCGCAACCCGCCTTGGCGCAACCAACGAACATGGCGATGGCGTTCTCGCCAACGTTGATGTGCAGTACATCGGTTATCTGCAAACGTTGGTTCAGGCGGTGTCCGGAATTGCCGAAGATCCCTGGGAAATCAATCGCGTGGCCTTTGCTACTTTCCAGGCTCTCGGAACATTCCCCACCGCTCGCACCCTCGAGTCGAAGTACAACGGTCGACTCAATGCAGCACGACGCATTGCCGAACGATTTGAAAACTATGCCGCTCGACGTCCCGACCTCATTCAGTCGTGGGACCGCAACGTAATTGCACTTGGCGATCTCACACGAGAGAAGTACGAATGGCAGTATCAATTGTGGCGAGAGGTGAGAGGCATTATTAACCAGCCTCCGTGGCCAGTTGTTAATGCTGAAGTCTGTTCGCAATGGAGGTCAGGGGTTTCGCACCCAAGCCTTCCATCGCGATTAATGCTTGTCGGATTTGAAAGTATCTCTGCAGCTCATCTTGAACTTCTTGACGCGCTCAGCAATGTAATTGACATTGAGATTCTTTTTGTCCAACAATCACCTGAACTGGCGCATCGGTGGTCAAAACTTTCTGAAGAAGTAGTTTCACACCGCAACGAGTTACCCATCGTTTCGTCTTTTGATTTTGAAGCCGTCCATGAATGGCGACTACCCACGTCGTGGATGCGCGGATCGTTTGAGCTTGAGTTACTACTTTCGGCATACGGCCTTCCGGTTCAGCACCAACCAAGTACGCAACTCATAACCAACGAATCGTTCACGCTGCTGCAACGCATTCAACATGGTGTTGCTTTCCTCAAGAACACGTCGACCGAATCGTCAGTTTCAGATTTCTCCGTACAAATTCATCGCGCCCACGCCTTAACCCGTCAAGTCGAAGTCATACACGACGCACTTCTTCACGCCTTCGAAGATCTTCCCAATCTCGAACCACACGAGGTTGTCATTCTTTGTGCCGATATGGCTACGGCAGCACCAATCCTTGAGGCTGTTTTCGAGAAGACTGTCAAAAATAGCTCTGGAAAAGATGTGAAGATTCCGTTGAGCGTTGCCGACCGATCGCTTGGCGAACTGAGTGCTGGTGCCGAACTTGCTACCGCACTTTTGGCGCTCATTTCTTCAAAGTTCGATTTGGAACATTTCCTTAACGTGGCAACACACCCCCTGGTAGCAAAGAATTTTCGGGCGACTACGTCCGATGTGGCTGTGTGGGTGCGTCACCTTGAACAATCCCGTCTTCGTTGGGGTCTCGATTCTGAACATCGGACGAATCACCATCTGCAGTCACCCACATTGACCACGCATACGTGGCTTGAATCAATTGAACGTTCACTGCTTGGCGCAGTGATGGATGTGACCGAGGCCCCTTTGGTGACTTCGGGTGGGGTTCGGCCTCTCCCATTTATCGATTCCTCCGAGACCGAGGCGCTTGTCTCGCTAGCCGGAATTCTTTCGCCGCTCGTGAAGCTTGAGTTGTCTAGCCGTACTGCTTCATCGGTTCAGAACTGGTGTGAAGAATTAAACGAGTGTTTCAGTGTGCTGTGTGGTGAATCTGCGGCTGATCTCGACGAGATGTATTTTTTGATTGACAGCGTCCAGAAAGCCGCAGCTGAAGTTGAGGAGAAGCTTGGAACTCCTCTAGCGGGGGTTTCGTTTGCACAGTTCGCCGAACACATTCGATCTGGTGTTATTGCTGCATCAGGACGGCAGCCACTACGCACTGGCGCCGTTACTGCCGCCTCATTTGCGCCACTAAGAATGATTCCGTATCGAGTGGTGTGTGTGCTTGGCTTCGACGACGAAACACTTCCAAAACCCGAAGCCGAAGGTGATGACCTTGTTGCGGCAATTCCAATGTTGGGCGATACCGACCCACGTCTTGAGACACGTCGAGCATTTCTTGACGCGATAATGGCAACATCAGACAGATTCATAGTCACCTGTAATGGTCGAAGCATTAAGAACAACAAGAAAGTTCCTCTTGTTACTCCTCTCGCCGAGTTCATCGACTTCTGTCAAGAGTTCGGAGTAACCGTTTCTGAAAAAGACGAGATGAGTTCCATCGAACATTCACATTGGCGCCATCTTGGAAGTCCCGGAAACTTTCTTCCTGGGAAAAAACCAGTCAAGGGTGTTGTGTGGTCACATGATTCCACGGCACTGCGTACCGCTCAAGCACGGCACTCCGACGCAAAGACACATGACGATGGCACCGATGGCAGCCATCAGGTCAACCTTGCGCCTTCCCTCAATTCGATTTCATCTCGTGACATCGAGACATTGCTTCTCGACCCATTGTCGTACTACCTCGAAAAGGGTTTGCGCATACGAAATGAGTGGGAGAGCAACCAACAGGGAATCAGTCTTCCGTTAGTTGCCGACCAGTGGAAGCTTGGTCAAATTTGCCTCGATGTATTCGACGGTAAGTATCCAATCTCCGACCTTGAGAGCCAGTTAAGAGCCGCCGATGTTTTGCAAGTTGCACCGTACGACAAAGCCGAGATAGAGAACACAATTAAATTGGTAGGGAAGTTTGTTGAGTCGTACACGGGACTGCTCCCATCTCAACCTAAGACGCTCACTGTCGCTCTTGACCTTGACGGTCTTCCACAAATAGTGGGCGACATTGCTCGGTATCACTCTGCAGAAGCCATGCTCGCACATGTTTCTTTTCAAAGTTCTTCATCCGTGGTGAATAGAGATGCCGCGCGCATGTTTGTTCGCGCGTTAATAGCTATTGCCGCCGGCCACTCGGTACAGGCTGTCACCATGTTCCACATTGCTCCGAAAGGAGATAAGGCCATACAGCGCACAATCACAATTAGTCCTGCCATCACCACGAATGTGGCACAAGAAATTCTGTCGTCACTAGTTCGCGTAGAGCCAATTGCGCGCACACTTGGGTGTCCTCAATTCGGCGAGACGGCGTTCAAATTGTTCGGTGGGGCCAAACCGAACCGGTCAGATGCCGAGGATTCGTTCGAGGAATTTGTCGAAAACGATCGTGTATATCCGAGATCTAAAGAACTGGTGGTGTTCGGAGTTCAGCCTGACTTTGACGATGTGTATGCAGACTCAAGCGGGTTATTGAAAACTTTCTTCGCGGCGTACTTCTCAGTGCACGCACGGTTCGGGGGATCGCTCAAAGGATGGACGGTGCAATGATGAGTGTTCAACCCAATGAATTCAAAGTCGATGACCCGTCAATCTTTAACGGTTTGGTTGTAGAAGCCAGCGCCGGAAGTGGCAAAACGTTCTCTGTTGCCGGAATGGTCACCTTGCAGCTTGCACTTCGCGAAGATTTACGCGTCGCAGACATTCTTGTTACGACATTCACAAGAAATGCGGCAGCTGAACTTCGTGATCGAATTCGGCGCCAATTGGTGTCGCTCGAGAAGGCGCTCCGACTTAATTCTGTTAAAGCAGATGATGCAGTCGGACAGGTGCTTCTTTCGGGTGACCGCCTCACATATGCAGGTCGACTCGACCGAGCAATTCGTGAATTCGATACGGCAACCATTGCAACGATGCACTCTGTGTGTTCCAAAGTTTTAGCTATGGCTGGGCTTGTAGTAGCAGGTGAAGGGCGATCTGGCGTCGAAATCGATGAGTTAATAGCTTCAGAAGTCAACTCCGCAATTATCTCTCATTTCTCTGCGAGCGAATTGTCAAAAGTTGCCAATATTGAACAGTTTCAAAAGCGACTCTTGAGTGTTGTTAAGGAAGTTTTGCGATCGCCTCAATCGTTATTGACTGCCGATGGCCTACTCGATGAATCAGGTGACTCTTCCGCAACAACCACTGGACGAAAAGCCCGGTACATCATCAACCTCGTTGCGACACGAGTTAAGCAACTCACTCGAGATGAACCCACTTTCGACGATCTGCTGGTTCGAACGGCTGAGTTGTTAGGTCCAAAAGGTGACGCAGCTGTAGCAGAGGCTTTTCGTTCACGTTTTAAGTTGGCTGTTATCGATGAAGCGCAGGACACAAACGAACTGCAGTGGGATATTTTCCGTTCGGTTTTTAGAGCGGATGAAACCTCTCGCACCTTGGTCGCTGTCGGCGATCCCAAGCAAGCCATTTACCGCTTTCGCGGTGCTGATGTGGAGGCCTATTTAGCTCAGCGCGACCCTGCCAAGGTGCGAACACTCACTCGCAACTGGCGAAGTGATGCTCGATTAGTTCGCGCATTGAACTGCGTCTTCAGTGGCAAGAGTTTTGGCGTTGGTATTAATTACCCGCCAGTTGTGGCACGAGATGGTGCTCCAGAGAGCAGCATAAGCAAGTTTCCTTCATTGGCGATTCTAAAAGTAGGTGAACAGACCAACGCGCGGTCTGTTGTTTCACCAGCTGCTCGGCGAGTCCGCCAATTGCTTGAAGAACTTCGTATCACCGATGGCGACAAAGACCGCGAGGTTCGACCCGAAGATATTTGTGTTCTCGTACGCAGTCGTGCAAGCGGTCGCCGAATTGAGTCCGCCCTTCGCGCCATGAACGTGCCGGCGGTGAGTTCAGGCACGGAAAGTGTGATGAATGGTGCCATGGCTAGTGATCTACGTCGTGTTCTCAAGGCTATTTCTCAGTTAGGTGATGAATCATCGGCCCGTCTGGCCGCGGCCACAGTGTTTCTCGGAGCTGAACTTTCAGAAGTTGGATCAATCTCTGATGAGAATCTTCAAGCAATAAATCAAAAGCTCTTTGATTGGTCGGGAGTATTGCGACGAAAAGGAATTAGTGCGCTTGCTTTCGAATTTCGCAAAGACGCCGAAGTCATGAACCGAATTGTCTCAGGCCGAGATGGTGAACGACGCGAAACCGATTTGGCTCACCTCGTTGAACTACTTCATGTTGAAACCAACGGAAAAGGGTGTACGGCAGAAGATGTTGTTGCGGCTTTTGACATGTTGGCTGAAGTGGATGCAATGGCTGAAACGGTGAGTAGACGCGTCGAAAGCGATCGTGATGCAGTGCAAATAATGACTGTTCACTCTGCAAAGGGCCTTGAATTTCCTGTGGTGGTTGTTGCCGACCTCTGGAAATTGAACAAGCCTGCAAGTTCTACGTCGGCGCCTAGTTTTCACACTGAAGTCGACCATGAAGGTGTAGTAAAGAAACGCCGCTTGGTCGATGTCAACTGGGTTCATGGCGATGCCGATAAGTCAATTGTGGCAAGTGCAAAAGATGAACTCAATGACGAAGAAAAGCGTCTTTTTTACGTCGCAATGACGCGTGCCAAGCACCACGTCTCTCTGGTGCACGCCGTTGCAAAGGAAGTTGAAGACGGAAAGAAGCAGAGTGATTTTCGTGTGACTTCAGAGCTTTTGAATGACGTCTCTGTTGAAAAAGATACGTCCTGCATCAAAGTTCTTAATTACACCAACCCACCTGTGTTTCCCGATTACACCATGCCCGATGTAGACACAGAGAACAACATGCTCGCGGTTGCTCCGTTAACTCGACAAGTAACCCAAACGTATAAGCGTCTATCTTTCTCCGGAATCACTAAACATCATCGTGGTCAATCGCTCTCACCAATAGATACACGTGAATCAACTGGTGGCGGTGATGGTGACGACGACCAAATTATTACAATTCAGTCGGGTTATGCCGATGTGAGTCTCGACTTAGGCGTAGACCACATGCCGCTTGCGCGCCTACGGGGTGGAACCTACTTCGGCAAGGTCATGCACAAGGTGTATGAACTCATCGATGTCTCATCATCTGACTTGCCGGCAGAGGTTGCTTCCGTGGTGAAGAAAACAGTTATCGGATCAATGGCGCAACATCGAGACGAAATCGTGGAAGGCGTCCTTTTGTCATTGCAAACTCCGCTCGGAGGTCCGCTTGGCAACGTGTGTCTTGCCGATATCCCAACTGCCGATCGACTTGCAGAGATGAGTTTCGAAATGGGTCTAGCGGGCTCCAGCGCGCAAGTAAGCGTTGCCGATCTTGGTGCATTAACGGCATCTCTTTTGCGCGAGGCAGGTCGAGGTGACGACATCTTGTTGCCGTACTTTGACGGACTGGCTCAGTCATTTAAAACTCAACTTGTTGGGTTAATGAACGGATCAATAGATGCGCTGCTCAGAGTTCCACGCGCAGATCAATATCAATATTTCATTACGGACTACAAAACAAACCGGCTAGACCGCGAAGGCGTTTCCGCCGTCATAGATGGTTACGAACGTGAGTCCATGTGCACGGAGATGATTCATCACGATTATCCACTTCAAGCCTTGATCTACGGAATCAGCGTGTATCGGTTTCTTCGTTGGGCCCAGCCTTCTATTGACCCAGATGATGCCATTGCCGGTCTTGCATATTTCTTTGTTCGTGGCATGGTGGGAGATTCCACACCATTAGTTGGGCAGCATCGTCACGGTGTTTTCACATGGGAAGCACCAAAGGGACTTTGGTCTGCAGCGTCAGATTTGTTTTCGGGGGTCAAGTCGTGAGACGCGCTCATGTTTCCATTGCCGTGCCAACGTCACTAATCGCGCTCGTTGAGAAGAATCTTCTCCCAAGAGATCAGGTTGTTGCCGCCAACATCATCATGAACGCGTATTCAGTATCGGCTGAAGAGCATCCATGGGTGTGTGCAGCCGTAGCGGTCGTTTTGTCTAATCCCGACTCTGGTCATTCGTGTGTGACTCTCGAGATGCTCGCATCGTTGCCCGACGTCCGCGACGTCGCCGACGATTCATGGCCGAAACAAGTCGATTTCTGGCGCGATGAACTAGCGAAAGCACCGACTCTCGTCTGCGTAACGGGCGAGTCGAACGATATGCCCTTCGTTCTAGACGATGGGGACATGCTCTACTCTGCGAAGTCTCGATCAGAAGAAGTTTTTGTGGCGGCGAAACTGTCGCGAATGATGGCAGAGCAAAGACTGCAGGTCATCACGGGTGGACCCGGAACCGGTAAGACCACATCTATTGCAAAGCGCTTGGTGAAACGAATGAATGATCCCAAGTCTTCAAACGACACATATGCGTTGGCTGCACCAACGGGGCTAGCAGCAAAACGAATGAAGTTTGCGCTGGCTACTGCACTACATAGTGATCATTTGGGGGAGCCCATCACCGACGAGATAGTTGCTCGCATTATGGAGATTCCCAAGAGCACGGTCCATCGGCTACTTAAGTTCAACCCATCGTTGCGACGCCAATGGGGGCGTCATGCCCAGAAGACTCTCGAATACAACTACGTCATCATCGATGAGGTGTCAATGATGCCGCTCTCAATGATGGCGCGACTTTTAGAAGCGCTCGACGATGACACCACACTTGTATTGGTGGGCGATAAAGACCAACTTGCCAGCGTTGACTCTGGCAGCGTGCTTGCCGACATCTGTAAGGCATCGGATATGGGTGCGAATTTTGTTGAGCCTTTGGAACGACAGTTCCGATTCACGGCCGACTCACCTGTTGGGCAGTTGAGCAAGGCCATCAACAGTGGCGATGTACCTGGGCTTCACGCCGTTTTGTCATCCGACTACGGAAACATAACCGATTCTGACAATCAGGAAGTTCCACGGTTTCGTTGGATTAATCCCGAAACCAACAAAACTGGCTTATCAGTTGTTGCGCGTGAGGCCATTAGTCACGCTCGTGAACTTTGCATTATGGCATCCGAAGCCTCAAGTGATGACCACATGAAAAAGTTGCTTGAATTCCGAGACACGTTTCAAGTTGTCTGTGCGAATCGTCGTGGAGATTTGGGTGTATCGGGATGGAACTCAACGGTAGATCGTGAACTAGGCAATCTTGCTCGTGGCCAGTGGTATATCGGCCGACCCGTCATTGTTCTTACGAACGACTATGTCAATAACTTGTCAAATGGTGACGTGGGTATTGTCTGCGCCGACGAAGATGATCAACGATTCGTAGTTTTTGACGGAGAAAATGGAATACGAAGAATTCCCGTATCAAAACTGCCGCCCGTCGCTACTGTTCATGCACTTACTATCCACAAAAGTCAGGGAAGCGAGTACGGCCATACGGTCGTCTTGTTGTCTACCAAATTGTCACGAATTGTTACTCGTGAACTCGTCTACACCGGAATCACGCGCACAAAGACTCGTTTGACTCTTGTCGCAACTGAGGCAGTGCTTGAAAATGCGGTCAACACGCCAATCCGTCGAGCCACTGGTCTTGCTCACCGTTTAAATCTCCTCCTGAAAGGATCACACCGCTAATGGCCACTTGTCATGCTGGGTCACGGCATAGGGTCATATACGTGAAAAAGGTTTTTGCATTAATCGTTGCTCTTGCAACCATCGGGCTTCTTTCAGCCAATCCTGTTTTGTCGGCCGAGGTGGAAGACGAACAGATTCCAACTGCGTTCAATTCGGCGGCTGGTTTTCACGGGTTTGAGTTGGATGAGGTATCTGGCTTGCGTAACAACGTCAGTGTCTTAATGACAGAGACGTCAGCAGGAACACGATTGTGTACCAGCGCCACAGCGGCCCCATGTGATGGTGAGGGCGGATACAACTTCAAAGCAGTGCTCGGGCCATGCACGCAAGCTGTCACTGTCGACTGCATTGAGTCAGTGACTACCGTGTCGTCTCCAGGGGTATCAACTGCCGGAGTCTTCAAAGAATATTTCCCAGCTTCTGCCCCGAATGCATTCACAGGATCTCCTAGCGAAGGAGTGCCAAGCGGGAAGAGTCCAAGTTTGTGGACATTTGCAAACTTGCCCCATGCATTTGGAAGTGACTACCAGGTCACCGTTGAAGTGACGGGAATGAAAAAGAACGGCGATGCGTTGAAGCCGTTGCGTTCATTCTTCGCAAACATCACCCCCGTCAGCATGTACCAAACGACATGTGACCCGCAGTACAACGGAACATGTATTGACGATTATGTCGAAGAGACAACGAATGGGAGAACCCGGGTGGGCTTCCGTGGTGCCGCTGCTGATCAAGACGGAGGGTTCCGTTGTCACAACTGGGGCGAGAATGCAAAGTGCGCTTTGAAACATGCTTTTCCACCTAACGCACGTTTCGCTATCAAGGTTCGGCTGTCGACAACGCCAACAGGCTGGTTGCACGGGCGCATGAAAGATCCGAAAGCGAACATCACACGCACAGACAATGTCACGACGGTGTCAATTGAGGCAGACCCTGTGAAGGTGCCAACAGTGTCTACTGGGGCGCAATGGGGATTGATTCCGGCCCCTGTTCAGCAGTGGTTTACCGACAACTGCCCCAAGTCGTGCGGGACTCGCACGCCAGGAAGTTTGTCAAACCCTCCTGCCACTCGAAACGCGTTGTCGACTCCAACAGCTTTCTCTGAAGCAGGATTCGCACAGTTGCAGTTATGGAAAGACTTTATTCAAGATAAGGCCACATCAATTCCCTCAGTGTGGAATGTCCGAACATTGAGTTACGGAGAAATGGTCAAGGCTCCGAAATGCATCAGCGACGGAAGTGGAGTGACTGGAATAGTTGCAACGAATGCAACTTTGTATGCAGAAGGCCCACCTACGTTTGATACCGCAACGTCTTCTCTGAATTACAAAGTTGCATCACCTCATTTTGAGAAAAACGGGACAACTGAGTTCAAGGGAACCTACGACCTGGTTCTTCGATCTGATATTGCGAAGTGTCTATATGGTTTCGATGACGCCACGTCGACGTCAAAAGTTGAAGTAACGGCGGAGAATGGTTCTGCACAGTCAGTGGTGTCATCCATGTCTGTTGCAGATGGCTGGTTCAAGTTTGCTGCATCAGGGTTTACTTTCTCTGCCCCCACGGTGAAGGTCACCTTGATCAAGCCAACTCCAGCATTCAGTGTCCCAACATTGAAAAAAGGAAGAACACGATCGGTGGCATCAGTCGCTAAGGCGTACGGCCTGGCTGTTCCCTCCGGTGCAAAAGTGACCGTGTCGGTCTCTGTTCGCTCTAAGAAGGTATGCACGGTGATTAATCACCGAACAATTCGCGCCTTGGCAAAAGGGTCGTGCGTAATGAAGGTGTCTGTAAAACCTAAAGCCACAGCGAAAATTAAAAAGCCAAAGACTCAGTCGAAGACAGTTACAGTCAAGATTTCTTAACTATCAGGATTACTTCAGCATCTAATTGTCTAGGCGCGCAACCAAGAGGGTCGAGTCTTTTCGAACTCGTTGATCTTGTCGGCATGCGTCAGCGTGATGCCAATGTCGTCTAGGCCATTCAGAAAACGATGTTGGGTTGGCGCGTCCATGGGGAACGACTCGCTGAACCCGGCCGATGGAACTTCCACCAACAAACGTTCCATATCAACAGTGATCTCTGTTGATGCGTCGTTCTCAACAAGGTCCCACAACTTTTCCACCGACGACAACGGAAGCACAACTGGTGCAAGACCATTTTTTGTGCAGTTGTTGCGGAAGATGTCGGAGAAACTTGGTGCAATGACAGCGTCAAACCCATATTGCTGAATTGCCCACACTGCATGTTCGCGTGAAGATCCAACACCAAAGCTTGGGCCAGCAATCAGAATGCTGGCGCCTGCGTAACGCTCATCGTTCAACACGAAGCTGCGATCATCACGCCACGTGGAGAACAACCCGGCTTCGAAGCCCGTGCGCTCAACGCGCTTAAGCCAGTCGGCTGGAATGATTTGGTCGGTGTCTACATCGCTTCGCTTGAGTGGAACTCCACGACCGGTAAGAATGCGTACTGATTTCATTTCAGATCTCCTGGGCTTGCGAAGTGTCCGGCAACTGCAGTTGCAGCAGCCACGGCGGGGGACACAAGGTGAGTACGTCCACCGCGGCCCTGACGTCCTTCAAAGTTTCTATTGCTGGTGCTAGCAGCACGTTCGCCGGGGGCAAGCTTGTCTGGATTCATTGCAAGACACATGCTGCATCCGGGTTCACGGAAGTCAACACCAGCCTCAATAAGAATCTTGTCCAGTCCTTCTGCAATCGCTTGTGCACGCACGGCGTGACTACCAGGAACCACCATCGCACGCTTCACGGCGACTTTGCGTCCTTTGAACACAGCAGCGGCTGCACGAATGTCTTCAATACGACCATTGGTGCATGAACCAATGAACACGGTGTCTACGGGAACATCGCGCATGTTGGTGCCAGGCGTAAGGCCCATGTAGTCGAGTGCGCGCTGAATGGTGTCGGCGGCGGTGTCGTCGGCAGCGTCGGAAGGCGAAGGAATGACTCCGTCAATGGGAAGCACTTGCGCTGGGTTTGTGCCCCAACTGACATAGGGCGTCAAGGTAGACGCGTCGATAAACACTTCTTTGTCCCATACGGCACCGTCATCTGTCTTCAGTTCTTTCCATGCAGCAACAGCAGCGTCCCAATCGGCACCCTTCGGTGCATGTTCGCGACCTTTGAGATAGTCAAATGTTGTTTCGTCTGGTGCAATAAGGCCAGCTTTTGCGCCAGCTTCAATGCTCATGTTGCACACGGTCATGCGGCCTTCCATTGACAACGCACGAATTGCGGAACCGCGGTATTCAATAACGTGTCCAATTCCGCCACCAGTACCAATTTTCCCGATGATGGCAAGGATGATGTCTTTCGCAGTAACACCTGCTGGAACGTCACCATCAACAGTGACCGACATCCATTTCGGACGTGATTGCGGAAGGGTCTGTGTGGCAAGCACATGTTCCACTTCGCTTGTTCCAATTCCGAATGCAAGTGCACCGAATGCGCCGTGCGTTGCAGTGTGGCTGTCACCGCACACAATGGTCATGCCTGGCAATGTGCGACCTTGCTCTGGACCGATGACGTGAACAATTCCCTGATGATCATTGCCCATAGGGAAGTGTGTGAAACCGAATTCGGCGGCGTTGTCACGAAGTACTTGTACCTGACGTGCAGAGATGGGATCTGCAATGGGCAGGTGAATGTCGGCAGTAGGAACGTTGTGATCTTCTGTTGCAACCGTGAGGTCGGGGCGACGCAAAGGGCGCCCTGTCATACGAAGACCGTCAAATGCCTGGGGACTTGTGACTTCATGTACCAAGTGCAGGTCAATGTAGAGAAGGTCGGCTTCACCGTCGGCGCGGTGAACCACGTGCTGGTCCCACACCTTCTGGGGGAGTGTTAATGGTGTCGACATTCGGATCCTTTCGGAATCGCGCAGTGCGTTGTCTCAATATATGGGATATAGTTCCCACACAATGGACAGCGTATCAGGGGTTGGAGTTCTCGACAAGGCGTTCCTTGTTCTGAATGCACTTGTCACGCGTCCGTTGTCGCTTGCGGAAGCTGTTGAAGAAACAGGTATTCCACGTGCGACATGTCATCGCTTGTTGTCTGCTCTTGAAGCACACGGTGCAGTTCGGCGCAATGACGATGGTCTGTATTGCGTTGGCCCCACCATGGCGGGTTTGGGGCGCGCTGCCGGATTGCAGTTTCCATTTCTTGGTCGGGCACGTGAAGTTGCCACTGATGTCCGTGACCGCACGGGAGAAAGTGTTCAAGTCTTTGTTCCCGAAACTGATGGTCGACGTTGTGTGGTGTCGCTTGAGTCTCCGAATGGTCTTCGGTGGATTGTTCCCGAAGGTGCTTTGTTCCCACTCACGCGAGGATCGGCCGGCAAAGTGCTGGGCAATGCAAAATTGTCGCACGGCGGATGGATTGAATCGGTGGAAGAACGTGTGAAAGGCGTGGCATCAGTGAGTGCACCCGTCTTCGATGCGAACGGAGAAGTTGCTGCTGCTTTTTCTGTCTCTGGCCCACTGGAACGTATGAGCAGGACTCCCGGTTCCAAATATGGCTCCGTTGTGGCGCGTGCGGCCAAGACACTTACTGAATTCCTTCAGGGGTAGTGCCAACACTTCATTGTGTGCGTCCACATGGCGTCATGAATGACGACACACCTCAAACACCCACCACGCTTGCGGACATCACCGATATTGCCATCGGTGTGGAAATGAAACTTCACGAACTATTGGATTCGTTTGAGCTTCCCGGAGCTCGTCTCTACGGTGTGAATTGCGCAGCGCGACCCGCCAGTGAGCCCAACTTGTGCTCTCTCGCTCAACATCCCGATGTCTATGAGTTGCTCGATTCTCCTTCCAGCGCGTTGGCGCGAATGTTTGATGCAGCGGCAATTGTGACAACGGGGTGGGCTGCTCCGCTTGGTCCCGACGGAACAGTAGATGGCGCACCCAGCGAGCATGCCTTACGACGACGTGTGCGGCTTGTTGTTGTCGTTGCAGATCACGGTGTTGCAAGTGTGTTGCGATTTGCGGACGACCCCGACGATGTTGTGACAGACCCTGGCTCTGCAACTGGTTCGTTGGCCGATGCCATTACGCGATTCTGGTTTGACCCGCCCATTAACTTGCCTGCAATAACGGAATAACTAGAGGTGTAGGAAATGTGCATCGCTTCACAAACCAGCATGCACATGTGTGTCTTTTCACAAAGGCGCAAATAGAAAAAATCACTCCTAGCCTTTATTACGTGACAACAACAGTTGATCCCCAATGGTCCGCACGTATTCGAGCACTTGCTGAAGAGAAGGACGCAGTCATTCTCGCTCACAACTATCAAGTAGCCGAGATTCAAGACGTTGCACACCATGTTGGCGACTCGCTTGCGTTGTCTCGTATTGCCGCCACCGTTCCGCAATCCACCATCATTTTCTGTGGCGTTCACTTCATGGCAGAAACCGCAAAGATTCTGTCGTACGACAAGACGGTCATCATTCCCGATGAGCGCGCCGGTTGTTCGTTAGCAGACACCATCACTGCAGACCAGTTACGTGAATGGAAAGCGCAACATCCTGGTGCGGTGGTTGTCAGCTATGTCAATACCACTGCGGCTGTCAAGGCAGAAACCGACATCTGTTGCACAAGTTCAAACGCCGTGGAAGTGGTGCAATCAATTCCAGCCGACAAAGAAATTTTGTTCCTTCCCGACCAATTTCTTGGTGCGCATGTTCAGCGCATCACAAAGCGCAACAACATGCACATTTGGATGGGCGAGTGCCATGTGCATGCCGGAATCAACGGTTCAGAACTAAAGGCAATGGTTGCCGCCGAACCAGAAGCAGAATTATTTGTCCACCCTGAATGTGGCTGTGCAACGAGTGCGCTGTACTTGGCATCCGAGGGCGTTGTGCCCAAAGAGCGCACACACATTCTCTCCACGGGTGGAATGTTGGATGCGGCCCGCACAACAAAGGCCAAAAAAGTCTTGGTTGCTACCGAAACAGGAATGTTGCATCAATTACGCAAAGTAAACGTCACTACAGACTTCCAGCCAGTCAATCGTGCTGCCGTGTGTAAGTACATGAAAATGATTACTCCAGAAAAGTTAGAGAACGCTCTTTTGCATGGCACCGATGTGGTGGACGTGCCGCGCGACATTGCCGACCGTGCGCGCCAGTCGGTTGAGCGCATGATCGCCATTGGTACGCCATCTCGTGTTGGCGAATAACCGCGTTCCCCGCGCGCTTGCAGCACCCGAACCCACCTGGTCGGTGGAAACAGATGTTGTCATTCTTGGGTCTGGTGCCGCTGGGCTTTCTGCTGCACTGGCATTGCGCCCTGTGCGCGAAGTTGTGCTGGTTACGAAAGACACGCTTGATGCGGGCAGTACCAACTGGGCACAAGGTGGACTGGCGGCGGTACTTGACCCCAACGACTCTCTAGAAAATCACGTCTCCGACACGTTGGAAGCAGGTGCCGGCCTGTGTGACGAAGAGGCCGTACGCACGCTGGTTACCGAAGCACCAACCGCAATTCGTTACCTCATGGAACTGGGCGCGGCATTCGACCCAGGTGAGAGTTCCGGAGAAATTGCTCTCACACGAGAAGGTGGACATTCGCATCGACGCATTGTTCACGCCGGTGGTGACCAGTCGGGTGCAGAAGTACAACGAACACTTGATGAATCGGTTCGTTTGGCTGGTGTGCAAGTAGTTGAACGAGCGTTTGCGTTAGACGTGGTCATTGGTGAAACGGCCAGCGGTCAACGTGCCGTTGCTGGCGTAAAAGTTGCCATGTTGGACCGCAACGGCGGAGTACAAAGTGTTGGAATTGTCTACGCACGAGCGGTCATTGTTGCCACGGGCGGGTATGGCCAGGTGTACGCGTCAACGTCAAACCCTCCTGCTGTCACGGGCGACGGCATCGCACTTGCATTACGTGCCGGCGTAGAGGCAGCCGATCTTGAATTCATTCAGTTCCATCCCACCGTGTTGTGGAGTGGCTCCGAAGCAACGGGGCAGCAAGCTCTTATTAGCGAAGCGGTTCGTGGTGAAGGTGCAATTCTTTTAGATGCTGCGGGTCAACGCGTGATGAAGGGTGTGCATCCGCAAGAAGACCTAGCTCCACGTGACGTTGTTGCATCGGCAATTAGTAGAAGAATGGCCGAATCACCCGCAGGTGTCAGCGACCACGTGTATCTCGATGCTCGCCGAATTGAAAACTTTGAAGAACGCTTTCCGTCTATTACTGCATCGTGTAATGCCGCAGGAATAGACCCCACATCAGAACTCATTCCCGTTGCCCCTGCTGCTCACTATGTGTGCGGTGGCGTGAAGGCATCGCTGAACGGCGAAACATCACTGGCCGGTTTCTTCGTTGTAGGCGAAGCTGCGTGTACTGGCGTGCACGGCGCCAACAGGCTTGCATCAAACAGTTTGACAGAAGGCGTTGTGGCAGGAACGCGCGTGGGACGAGCGCTCAGTTGGGAACTTCCCGCAAAAGTGACTGTCAGTGATGAGGACGTCGATGGCGAACTAATTGATTCGTATCACCGTGCAGCTCTACGTTCTGCAATGTCTCGTTATGTCGGAGTGTTACGCACACCTGAAGGCTTGGAGTCGGCTGCACGAATTCTTGGCACGCTGGCATCAAATGCATCAGCCGATGTGGTTCCCACCCGAAAAGCTTTTGAAGCCACCAACATGCTCACCATTGCGATGGCCGTGGTGGAAGCGGCCCGCACACGGGAAGAAAGTCGCGGTTGTCATCGCCGCACCGACTTCGATGCTCCGTCACGCCAATGGCTTCGCCACCTAACCTGTCGACTCGTGGATGGAAAGGTGGAGGTGAAGTAATGGAGTTGCATTCGCTGTCTACAGATTTGCGCTCTCGCCTTCAGACACAAGGTCTCGACCCTTCCTACGTTGAACGTGTTATTCGTGACACCATCAGCGAAGACTTAGACGGCGGCATCGATGTCACGTCTGTGGCCACCGTTCCTGTTGAACAGCGCAGTGTGGTCACGTTTGGTTCACGCGCAAACGGATGCCTTTCAGGTCTCGATGTCGCGGCCGCAGTTATTGAAATGGTGTGTGGAGCAACAGCAAGCTCATTTGAACGCTTAAAGAACGATGGTGATCGAGTGGCGAAGGGCGACGTTCTTGCTCGTGTTGAAGCACCTACCCAGTACATGCTCACTGCAGAACGAACCGCCCTGAACCTCATGTGTCACTTGTCGGGAATTGCAACAGCCACATCGCAGTGGGTTGACGCAGTTGCCGGAACGGGTGCAATCATTCGTGACACACGTAAGACCACACCCGGTCTTCGCATTCTGGAGAAGTATGCGGTGCGATGTGGCGGTGGCCAAAACCATCGCATGAGTCTCAGCGATGCTGCTCTTGTCAAAGACAATCACATTGCAGCAGCGGGTGGGGTAGAGCGGGCATTCTCGAAGGTGCGAGAACTGGCATCGTCGTTGCCCATTGAAATTGAGGTGGACACACTTGATCAATTGCGCGTGGCGTTAGCTGCCGGTGCAGACGTGGTGTTGTTAGACAACATGCCACCATCAGTTATGCGCGAAGCAGTCGCCATTGGTGCGGAACACAAGCGATCCACCGGACGTGATGTGCTTCTTGAAGCCAGTGGTGGACTCACATTAAGCAACGCTCGAGATGTTGCAGAAACGGGTGTTCATTTCATCAGCGTGGGTGGACTCACTCACTCGTCACCAATTCTGGACATCGGCCTCGACTTCGAATCAGTTCTCAAATGACGTCGGTTGATCTCGCAGAACTGTGGTCGACATTTTCAGAGAATGAATGCCGCGGATATTCACCGTTGTACGAGAAAATCACCAGAGCAGTTGCAAACAACGCAGAGGTTCTTAAGTTTCTAAAAATCTCACCCTCCGACAAACTTCATCCAAACCTTTTGTTGGCCGCTGTGCACGAACGGGTTTTGCGTGGACTAGAGCCTGAATTGTTTGATATCTACTACAACAACGCAACATCGGATGTTGGCGACGCATTCATCGCTTGCGTGTTGAATTCGATGGACGATCTGGCTCCGATTCTTGATACTCGGTTCGTGCAAACCAATGAAATTGGACGAGTATCGGCGTTGGTTCCCGCATTGGCTTCACTGCAGATGCAAGAGGAAGCCACTCTTGTTGATGTTGGGACAAGTGCTGGATTGACTCTGACTCGCGATAGTTGTTTTGTCGATTACGGCTCACTTGGAACGTACGGTTCAAAAGATTCGTCCGTCCAAATACGTTGTGACGTCTTGCACGGCGAACCACCACTTATGCGTGCTCCAATCAAGAAACAGATTGGTTTTGATAGAAACCCCATCGACACGCGCAACCCTGATGACTACAGATGGATGCAAGCATGTGTATGGCCAGACACAGGTCGTACCGAGAGAACTAATGCTGCACTTGATCAGGCTTCTCACTTAGATGTGCAATTCGTCAAAGGTGACGCAATTGCTGACCTGCCGAACCTTTTTGAACGGATAGATGGTCCACTTGTGGTCACCACAACATGGGCTCTCGTCTATGCCCCCATGGACACATGGGAACTGTTCGGACAGCATTTAGCCGAAGCGAGTCGTCAGCGTCCGGTGTATTGGATTAGCGCAGAAGCAGAGGGAGTCGTGACTCCGTTGCCTCATGTTCCAATGCCATCGGTGGAAGGACCTCCTGGCACGGTTATTGGTTCAGTGACATACGAGAATGGCTCCGTGTCGTCAGCCAAGGTATTGGCTCATGCGCATTCACACGGCAAATGGTTGTGGTGGTACGACTAATCGCGAGTATCGAGTCAACAAATGCTCAATCAACCAACTTTGTAGGTCTTCCATCAATGTTACATTGAGTGCATGTCAAGAAAAAATGGCCGACGTCTTGCGACAGTCGTGCCTTTCGTTGTTTCACTACTTCTCATGCCGGTCAGCAGTGCCAGTGCAGCCGTGAACTGGGGTGGAGAATCCACCATGACGTACAGCGAAGGTTCTAACGAGATTGTTGTGGCGCCAAGTCTGACTGTCACGGATTCGGACTTTATGACTCCTGGAGCAGCGAGCGGCACTGTCACGATTTCATCCGGGTTGTCTAGCGGAGATGCTTTGAGTTTGGTGCCAACCGGTTATTCGGGGGGAAACTGCATTACAACATCTAGTTTCAATTCTTCGACTGGTGTGCTGTCTCTCAGTGGCAACTCGGGTAGTTGTAACTTTCCGAACTGGGGCTACTGGAGAGAAGCATTTCGGTCTGTCAGATTCGTGACGACGGCTGACACACCTGACACAACCCGCGTTATTCGATTTAAGTCGTCGGGAGATTCAACAACCTTGAGTGTGACCGTGAGCGTGGTCGCTTCGGCACCTACAGTTCCGGCGGCTCCATCGGTTGTGGCTGGCGACGGAAGCGCAACCATCACCGTTGGGCAAGCCAGTGCGGGATTAGTTCCGCGCTCCCATGTGATTACGTCAAATCCACTTGGCAAGACTTGCGTCATCAACTCTGCCACGGGATCATGCACTATCACCGGGCTTTCCAATGGAACGGCTTACACATTTACAGATACCGCACAGCGATTATCTGCGGTCTCATTACCTTCATCTCCATCGGCTTCAGTCACGCCCACGGCCGTTGCGATCGCACCCACGACGACGTTGGCGGCATCGCCGACAACAACTCCGACCGCCGCAACAACAGCTTCAAAGATTCCGAACATTGGCCGGGTGAGCAAGGGTCTTTCCATTAGCACTCGCTCTGTTGCGCGTCTGGCCAAGATGAAGGTTCCATCAACGTCGCGCGTGACAATTTCAGTTCTGTCGTCGTCTCGAAGCATCTGTCGAGCCAACAGCACCCGATTGCTGGGGTTAAAAGTAGGTTCGTGTCGTTTGAAAATCACAGTGAAACCAAACAAGGGAAAATCGCAGAGTCGCAACGTTTCCTTGTCGGTATCTAAGTGATTTTTTGCGTCAGAGGGGTATAGACGCCCAAATCTCCTACTTATTGTTCTCGTGACGACTATCAAGCCAATTGGCTTCTAATTGACCCATTGGTGTTGATGGCGCAGCGTTCGTCATTGGCCATAATTCTTCGCTAATTCTGCGGAAGTTGCCACTGGAACCAAGCTGGCCGAGTAACGCATACAGCCCCAGATTGATTCGTTGAATAAATACGAATGATTTTGGCACTGTGGCGTATTGCGCAATGGCAGACGTGCGGTCAAATGTGTGGCGCACAATTGACGTTGCGTAACCCGTCGTCCACGCCATCTCTCTGGACTCGCGAACTGGCTCGTAGAAATGCGCGAAGTAATCGCCAGCTTCTTCTGTGGTGAACGGCGCATCTTTTTGCAGCATCCCTGCTTCTTCAATGATGCGACGGTACGACTCCATGTCGTGGTCAAGCACGGCAGCCTTCACCATGCCCTGGAACATTTCCATTTCTTCAACGGTGAAATGTTTGATGAGACCAAAGTCAAGGAACGTGACCTTGCCGCCTTTGTGGAAGATGTAGTTGCCGGGGTGAGGGTCGCCGTTGAAGGCGCGGAAGCGGTACAAGCTGCGAAAGACGAAACGAAAAATTGCTTCTCCTGCTTTGTCGCGTTCTTCTTGCTGCCATGTGAGAAGTTCTGCAAACGAATGTCCGCTCACAAGTTCAGTAATGAGAATGCGTGACGTTGAGAATTCATGCAGCACTTCAGGCACATGGATGAACGGATGGTCTCGATAGAAATCGGCGAACTGTTGTTGATTCTGGGCTTCTTTTGAGTAATCGAGTTCTTCGCGCAGTCGATCTTTAATTTCGGCAACCATGTCCTCTGGGTTCAGGCTTTTGAAACCGAATGCCAGCAAGGTGCCGAGAAGGTCTGCAGTACGAAGGTCTGCATCAATTGCCTCAGCGACACCGGGGTATTGCACCTTGACTGCTACTGCTCGCTCTCCGTCGGCTGTGCGAAGAATGGCTCTGTGAACTTGCCCAATGGACGCTGCAGCAATCGGTTCATCATCGAATTCAACGAAAATGTCTGCCACTGGCCGACCCAGTTCGCGTTCAATTTCTGCATGAACAAGTTCCACACTCATTGGCGGGGCGTTCGACTGCAATTGGCCCAACGCAAGACGTAACGGTTCGGGTAAGCCGTCGTCTAAGTAACTGGCCATTTGGCCCAACTTCATGAGGGCGCCCTTCATGTTGCCAAGTTCATCGGCTACCTGTTGGGCGGTTTTCATCTCACGTGCACGAGATAACTCTTCTTTTCGCGCCGAACTTGCAAACACTTTTCGTGCAGATGTTCCGGCATGCGCAAGACCGATGCGCGCCCCCAGGCGAGCCAGACGACTATTGCGTTTCCAACGTGAACGTTTAGCGATGGCCTTCTTCACGATGAGGTCTGATCTGTGTTGTGTTGTTGTGCCCGTTGATGAACGTTGAGACATGCGCTGACCAAGAGAGGAACGAATCGATCTGCGTGTGCATAAACAGCATCGTGATCGGCATCGAGTGTTTGTACGAACGCTTGAGGAATGAGGTCTGCTACAACACGTTGGCGGTCTGGACTAACAACGCGATCATTGGTGGTGACAATGACCGATGTTGGAACATCTATTGACGACAACCACTGACGAGAGTCGTAGCGACCAAGTGCAGCACCCGCTTCAAGTATTTGTCGCCATTCATGGCTGGCTACTTGCTGCGCCGCCCATGGTTCCCATGTCATGGTCTTGCGTGACAGATACAACCGATCACTAATTGACTCGCGCACCGATGCTGGGGCAACACGCGCGAGAGCGCCAACTCCGGCGAGTGCAGTAAACGCCAGCCGCTCTTGACGAGTGGTGACAAAGTGACCAGCAGTTGCAGCCAATACCAATCCGCGCACTCTGTGTTCGTGTCGCTTCCACATCAGTTGAGCAATGGTTCCACCCATGGAGTACCCCACGGGAATGAACGTAGAAATTCCGAGTTGATCGGCAAGGACTGCCGCATCGTCTGCGCAGTCGGACAACTTAAAGCTTTGTGAAGAGCGAATTCCGCGGCCATGACCGCGGTGGTCGATAGCGATGACACGAAAGTGCTTGCCCAACTCCTCGTAACACATAAACCAATTCAGATCTGCTGTTGCAGTCCATCCGTGTAGCAAGAGAAGAGTGGGTGCACCTTCAGGGCCAGGCACTTCGCGATAGAACGTGGTTCCACGACTAGGAAGTTCAATCTGACGCCCTGGCGGCAGAGTGGGAACAAGATGCTCGCTCAGTTGTCCACCTTCACAACGGTGACCGATACCTTCGCGCCGTTCTCCAACGTGATGGATACCTTGCTTCCTTCGTTCTGTCCAAGCAAAGCAGAACCAATGGGGGAGACGGGGCTCATGACTTCTGTGCCGTCGCCTGTTCGGCGCTCTTCAATGTGGCCCATGAGATAGGTCTCGGCATCGTCGGGGCTATCGCCGTCAAACAAGATGGTGACGCGAGACAGCACGCCAACAACGCCCGATGCTGGTGCAGATGCAACCTCTGCGTTTTCCAAAATGTTGATGACCAAATTCTTGCGGTCGTTAAACATTCCGTATTCATCTTTGGCGGCGTGGTAGTCCCCGTTCTCGGAGAGATCTCCCATTTCGCGAGCGCGACCGATTTTGTCGGCAATTTCGGGAAGAACCGTGTGTTCTAGGTGAGCGACCTCGGCTTCAAGCCGTTTATAGGTCTCTTCAGAGAGAAGGTGCTTTGCCATGCAGGGAAGGCTATCTGCGCCTTCTAGATTGGTCTCCCTATGGCACATCGCATTGCACTCATTGGCGGAGACGGAATTGGCCCTGAAGTGACGGCAGAAGCCGTAAAGGTGGTGCGTGCAGCGGGCGTCAACATCGACGCCACAGAGTTCGACCTTGGCGGCAGTCGCTACCTACGTGACGGTGAAATTCTGTCCGATGCAACTCTTAACGAACTGCGCGCTTTCGACGCAATTTTGTTGGGAGCGGTGGGTACCCCAGATGTGCCCCCCGGAGTCATTGAACGCGGCCTGTTGCTGAAGATGCGATTCGATCTTGACCTGTATGTGAATCAGCGTCCGTTTGCGGGCACCGCGCCAGGTCATGTCACGCCACACGATTTTGTGGTGATTCGCGAGAACACCGAAGGTCCCTATGTTGGTGAGGGTGGCGTTCTTCGTCGCGGAACTCCACATGAGATTGCAACGCAGGGAAGTGTGAACTCTCGTCACGGTGTCGAGCGCTGTATTCGTTATGCATTTGAACTAGCGGCAAAGCGCAATAGAAAGCACGTCACACTGGTGCATAAAACAAATGTGCTCACGTTTGCTGGTGACTTGTGGCAACGCGCATTCAATGAGGTTGCTGCCGAATTCCCCCAAGTAGAAACTGCCTACAACCATGTTGACGCGGCGTGCATCTACTTCGTTGAAGATCCACATCGCTACGACGTCATCGTGACCGACAACTTGTTTGGTGACATTCTCACCGACCTCGGTGGCGCAGTCAGTGGTGGCATTGGACTCGCATCGTCGGCCAACTTGAACCCCGCTCGTACTGGTCCGTCCATGTTTGAACCGTCTCACGGCTCCGCCCCAGACATCGTCGGCACCGGCAAGGCGAACCCAACCGCAGCAATTCTTTCCGCCGCACTCATGCTGGAATTCTTGGGCGAAAACGACGCCGCCGCCCGTATTCGCACTGCATGCGACGCATTGCCCACTGGCTCCACCGTTGAAATCGGAAACGCCATCGCCGCCGCGGTTGCTGCCAACTAATCTCTACACACGCATTCACTGAGGAGCTCATATGCCCACCCTGGTCCCAACACCGAAAATCTGGATGAACGGCACTCTTGTCGACTGGGAGAAGGCACAAGTACACGTACTCACGCACACACTCCATTACGGCACCGGCGTATTTGAGGGCATTCGCGCGTACGAAACCTCCGATGGTCCTGCGGTGTTTCGTCTCACCGAACACATTGAGCGCCTGTTCAAGAGCGCAAAGATCTTGGGAATGGAGATTCCTTATTCAGTTGCGGAACTCATTCAGGCAACGAAAGACACTGTTCGCTCCACAGGTTTGCCCGGTTGCTACATTCGCCCAATTGCCTACTACGGCTACGGCGAAATGGGCCTTAACACATTGCCGTGCTCGGTAGACGTTGCCATTGCCTGCTGGCCGTGGGGTGCATATTTGGGTGAAGAAGCACTCACCAAGGGTGTGCGCATGAAGATCTCGTCGTGGAAGCGTCTTGACCACAACATGCTTCCTCCAGCTGCAAAGACTGTTGCCAACTACGCCAACTCGTCACTTGCCAAAGTGGAAGCACTTCGTGCCGGATACGACGAAGCCATCTTGTTGAACAACGAAGGACTTGTTAGCGAATGCACGGGTGAAAACCTGTTTGTTGTTCGCAATGGAAAGGTCATTACGCCGCCGTTGTCTGCAGGCGCACTAGAGGGCATTACCCAGTGGAGCGTCATCAAGATTTTGGAAGACCTTGGCTACACCGTGGAAAAGGGCAACATTGCCCGCTCCGACCTCTATATTGCCGATGAAATCTTCTGTGTGGGAACCGCCGCCGAAGTCAGCGCCATTAATTCGGTCGACGACCGCGCAGTGCCGTGCCCTGGCCCCATCACCTTGAAAGTGGCCGACATCTACGGAAAGGCCGTGCGTGGCCAAATTCCCGAATACAAGCACTGGTGCGAACTGGCCTAAGCGGCCCTCGGCTGTCTCACTTTGTGAGACGTCCTCCACAGACCAAACCCCTACAGGGTAAGGAGCCACAGGTTTTCCACAGATTTCCCCACAGGGGTTGACGAACGCTGTGTATGAAGCGATACTGAGCCCATGTTGACAGCGCATCTTTCCCACCACAGTGCCGGTTCTGCTGCCGTCATCATCATTATTCGTTAGCGCACGCCGGTCTCCGACGTGCGCGTTCCAGCCGCCCCAGGGGCGGCTTTTTCATACCCCAGATTCAGACATTCGAGATAGACAAGTAGACGGAGAACACAATGAGCGCAACACGAGAAATGGTCGAAGCATTCGACACCACACTTCGCGACGGAATGCAGGTGGAAGGTGTCTCTGCAACGGTGGAAGACAAGCTGCGAATTGCAGAACAGTTGGACTTCCTCGGCGTGCACTTCATTGAGGGCGGCTGGCCCGGTGCCAATCCCAAAGACATTGAATTCTTCGCTCGTGCAGCAAAAGAACTTTCCTTCAAGAACTCCACATTGGTGGCATTCGGTTCAACACGTCGTCCAAAAGGAAAAGTGGACGATGACACCACGTTACGCAACCTTCTCGATGCAAACACCTCAGCTGTGTGCATCGTTGCGAAGTCCTGGGACTATCACGTCACCGATGCTTTGCAAACCACGCTTGAAGAAGGTGTGCTGATGGTTGCCGACTCGGTCGACTTCCTCAACGCAAATGGTCGACGCGTAATGGTCGATCTTGAGCATTTCTTCGATGGTTTCAAGAACAACTCCGAGTTCGCCATGCGTGTCGTAGAGGCTGCTGTAATGAAAGGTGCAACACATCTTGTGATGTGCGATACCAACGGTGGTTCACTCCCTCATGAAGTTGCAGAAATTGTTGCAAAAGTGAAGTCCTTCGTTGGCAACGATGCAACTTTGGGAATTCATTGCCACGATGACACGGGTTGTGCCGTTGCAAACTCAATGGCCGCTGTTCTTTCTGGAGTACGACACGTACAAGGAACGCTGAACGGTTTGGGCGAGCGCACGGGCAACACCAACCTCACAACAGTTATTCCTAACCTTGAATTAAAGATGGGATTCAGTTGTTTGCCCGAGGGGCATTTGGCACGACTCACCGCAGTCAGCAACCATGTCGCTGAAGTGTTGAATCGTCCATTGAATCCGCAGGCCCCGTATGTGGGTTCATCTGCTTTTGCGCACAAGGCCGGGCTTCACGTTTCTGCAATTAAGCGCGCAAAGGATGCGTACGAGCACGTCGATCCAGACATTGTCGGCAACGGAACTCGTTTCGTGGTGAGCGAAATGGCAGGACGAGCAACTATTGAAGTGAAAGCCGAAGAACTAGGGCTGTCCATGGATGGTCCCGCCGTCAACCAGGTCATCGATGACTTGAAACGTCTTGAACACGAGGGATATCACTTCGAAGCAGCCGATGCGTCGCTTGAACTTCTCATGCGTCGTGCATCGGGTTGGGAGCAAGATCAGTTCCGCGTGGAGTCCATGCGCGTGATCACCGACGAAGGAACTGACGGCCGATTCACCACCGAAGCAACCGTCAAGGTGTGGGTAGGCGATGAGCGCGTTGTGCAGGCTGCCGAAGGAAATGGCCCCGTGAACGCAATTGACGCAGCATTGCGTGCGTGTTTGCGGCCGAGCTTTCCTCAGATTGATCGCATTCACCTCACCGACTACAAGGTGCGAATCTTGGATGGCGCTACGGCAACGGGCGCAATCACGCGCGTCCTCATCGACGCCACAAATGGCGACCGTTCGTGGACAACAATCGGTGTTTCTCCGAACATCATTGAAGCCTCATGGCAAGCGCTGGAAGAGTCGCTTGTCTACGGACTTCTGCACCACCAATAACGCACTTTCTTCCCGCATGACGGGGCAAAGAGCGTAGAGTTTCCTCTTATGGCTGCACCCCGATTTGCCCCCGTTCCACCCGCAGAGCCGGTTCGTTATTACGAATCACCCGACTTCGTTCCCGCCGGATGGGAGCCAGGTCGTCCAGGCGAAATTGAAGGGCGTCAACCTGCAGGTGAGCGCTTGGGATATCAGGGCCCCGATCAGGGCTACATCATCACGTTGGCCAACCGTGCCCGCACTCGCATTCGTGTGTCAGCCGGAGAAGACATCGACGATGCGTTGCGCGGATGTTCACTTATTGCATTGCGTCGCGCATCACTATTTGGTCGTGCACCATCGGTTCATGATTTGAACCTTGCGTTGTCTCTGTGGGGGTATTTGTCCGATTCACCACCAGCAGATCAAGTTGCAGTTCGTAAAGAATTGTTTGTTGGTGTTGGCAACGTTCATCACTACAAAGAAGGGCGCGCAATTGCCGACATGGTGCCAGAGTCCACTCTGCGCATGTCGCCTGAAACAGTCGCTTCACAATCGTCCACCAATTGGCGTTCACTCACGGGGTATGCACAATGACCACTTACTCAGCACCACTTGCAGACATGGAATATGTACTGCGTCATTTCGGCAATTTGGATGACATCATGTCGCTTCCAAAATTTTCCGACCTGGATTCATCGGTTGTCACCGATGTACTCAGCGAAGCTGCGCGATTTTTTGAAGAGCGATTTGCACCACTAAACAAAGTGGGTGATGTTGTTGGGTCACATCGAAATGCAGACGGAACTGTCACCACACCCGAAGGCTTCAAAGAGGCCTATGCCGCGTATGTCGATGCAGGATGGGGAGCACTGGGCTTCGATCCGGGTTTCGGTGGCGGTGGATTCCCGTGGGTTGTCAACATTGCGCTTCAAGAAGTAATGAACTCGGCAAACATGGCACTCACCATGGCACCACTGCTTACACAGGGCGCTATCGACGCCATCATGCACCACGGCGACGAAATTCAGAAGATGACCTATTTGCCAAAAATGATTTCGGGCCAGTGGACGGGAACCATGAATCTCACCGAGCCCGATGCGGGCTCTGACGTGGGAGCTGTTCGCACGAAAGCTGTGAAGCAAGGTGATGGTTCGTATCTCATTACCGGAACCAAGATTTACATCACTTTTGGCGAACATGATCTTGCAGAAAACATCATCCATCTCGTGCTTGCTCGTACTCCCGATGCACCAGCAGGAACAAAAGGAATTTCGTGTTTCATTGTTCCGAAGTTCTTGTTGAATGCAGACGGATCTCTTGGTGCTCGCAATGACGTGAACTGCGTCAGCATTGAACACAAGACAGGCATTAAGGCCAGCCCCACATGTGTGTTGTCGTATGGAGACAACGGCGGCGCAGTTGGCTATCTCATTGGTGAAGAAAACCACGGTATGGCGTACATGTTCACCATGATGAACCAAGCGCGTCTTGGCGTTGGTTTAGAAGGTCTCGCACTCATCGAACGTGCATATCAGCAATCTCTTGAGTACTCAATTGTGCGTAAACAAGGTCGCGCACCAGGTGCGCCGGCAGGGGAGAGTTCTCCCATCGTTCAACATCCCGACGTAAAGCGCATGTTGGTAACGATGAAGAGCACTATTGAAGCGTTGCGGCGCATCATTTACTGGAATGCTGCGTGTCTCGATATTGCTGCGCATCATCCCGATGCCGCAGAGCGCGAGAAGGCCGCAGACATCGCTGCTTTATTGACACCAATCTCTAAGGGGTGGGGAACCGACATGAGTGTCGATCTCACCGGTATGGCAGTGCAAATTCACGGTGGCATGGGATTCATTGAAGAGACCGGAGTTGCTCAGCACTACCGCGATGCACGAATCACCACCATTTATGAGGGAACAAATGGCATTCAAGCCATGGACTTAGTGGGACGCAAATTGGGCATGAAGGGCGGCGCAGTCGTCATGTCGTTGTTCGACGACATGGATGTCATGGAAGCCAAGATTGTGAAGCATCCAGAGTTGGCTGCATCGGCCGCTGAATTGAAGAAAGCAATTGCGGCTGTGCGCGAGACGACGCAGTGGTTCTTTGCAAATGCCACCAATCAAACGGCAGTTCTTTCAGGAGCAACTCCGTACCTGCGACAGTTGTCAACGCTTGTTGGAGGGTATGTCATGGCAAAGTCGGCACATGTTGCCGTTCATTCGGACATGCCAGAACACGAGAAGGCCGCAAAGGTCAACACGGCTCGCTTCTTTTGCGAACAACTTTTGCCTGCTGTGCACGGTTTGAGTGGCGCAGTCATGGGAGACGACGCCTTGCTGATGTCATTCAGTCAGGAAGCGCTCGCTCTGTAACTACAGGTCGATGGCGTGGGCGCGAAGAGCGTCCATGTTGCAAAATTCGGCGGCGGCAATGTGGGTGCTACCAAGTTTTACTTTCGGCGCTTTGCCGGCTTCGTACGCCTCTTGCCATCGTGGTGCACACAAACACCATTGATCTCCTGCGCGTAAACCGGGAAACCCATACTGCGGCATTGGTGTCGATAAATCGTTGCCCGCACTCTTTGAGAACTCAAGAAACTCATCGGTCATGATTGCGCAGACGGCGTGAACACCCGTGTCGTCGCCGCCCACTTCGCAACAACCTGTGCGGTAGTACCCAGTCATAGGAGATGTGCAACATGTCTGAAGCGGTTCTCCCAATACGTTGACTTGGTCTGTTTGCGTGAATCCGTCCATAGGGTCACGCTATCTGTCGCGTTTGTTCGTGGGGTGCACAAGTAGCCTGAGAGGGCATGTCAGACAGCCCTCGTTACCGCTTTGCTCCATCTCCCACAGGTTTCTTCCATGTGGGTGGTGCGCGTACTGCGTTGTACAACTGGGCACTTACGTTGCGCACAGGTGGAACATTCGTGCTTCGCATTGAAGACACCGATGAATCTCGCAATAGTCCGGAATGGACTCAAGGAATTATCGACGCGCTGGCATGGCTAGGTATCGATTCATCACATCCGCAATTTGAAGGACCGTACTTCCAAAGCCACAACGCTGACCTGCATGTGAAGGCCGCTCATCGTCTGTATGAGCAAGGCAACGCCTACTGGTGTGACCTTACGGGTGAGCAAATTCAAGAGCGGGCAAAGGCATCTGGCAAACAGGGCTACGACGGATACTCACGAGATCGTGGGTTAGAGCCTGGGCCGGGTCGTGTGTTGCGATTCCGTGTTCCTGAAGGCGCCACTGTGGTGAATGATCTTGTTCGTGGTCGTGTGGAGTTCGCAAACGACACCATTGAAGACTTCGTGTTGTTGCGAGGCAATGGAACCCCAATGTTTCTGCTCGCCAATGTGGTGGACGATATTGAAATGAACATCACAACAGTGGTGCGAGCCGAAGAGCATCTTCCGAATACTCCAAAACAACAACTCATCTGGGATGCGCTGGGTGTAACGCCACCAGTGTGGGCGCATGTGCCGGTGTTGGTTAATGAACAGCGAAAGAAACTGTCGAAGCGACGCGACAAAGTGGCACTTGAGCAGTACAGATCTGAAGGAATTCTTCCCGACGCAATGGTGAATTACCTGATGACATTGGGATGGGCGCCAGCAGGCGATGAAGAGATTGTTCCATGGCAACGAATTGTTGACGAGTTCCGTTTGGAAGATGTGAATCACTCGCCGGCATTCTTCGACATTAAGAAACTGAATGCATTTAATGGTGACTACATTCGCGCGATGTCACTTGATGCATTTATCGATGCATGCCAGCCGTTTTTTGCCGATGCTCCTTGGCCGACACAGCGCTTTAACGCAGATGTGTTCAAGAAGATGGCGCCATTGCTGCAAACTCGTGTTGTCACTTTGTCGGAAGTTCCTGCAATGGTCGACTTCATGTTCATCGAGAATCCAGTTATCGACGAGGATGCCTGGGCAAAGACCATGTCGTCAGATTTTGCAGCCGATGTATTGCGCGATTTCGCGGCCTCGGTTGAAACATGTGAGTGGAATCATGATTCATTGAAGGCACTGCTAGAAGCCTGGACCGAATCACGTGGACTAAAACTGGGCAAAACGCAGGCACCTATTCGTGTTGCAATCACCGGTCGCACAGTAGGGCCGCCACTCTTCGAAAGCATTGAAGTTTTGGGGCGAGACGAGACAGTTCGTCGACTTCAGAGTGCTCTGAACCGTTTGGCGTAATTTGTGAAGACAGTTCTCCGATCGACTGTCACATTGACATCGGCGGTCGCGATTTCTGTTTTCGCCTATATCTGTCTATGTGGCGCGTTGCTGTTTTGGCACGCGTCCCATACCGACACACGGTCTGCCGATGCGATTGTCGTGATGGGTGCTGCGCAGTATGACGGAACTCCATCTCCATTGTTGGAATCTCGGCTACGCCAAGCTCTCATTGATTGGGAAATGGGCCGTGCGCCCGTCATAGCGGTGACCGGTGGAAAGCGCGATGGAGATCGTTTTTCTGAGGCTGAAGCATCTCAAAGTTGGTTGCTTCAAAGAGGTGTTCCTGCTTCTGCCATCGTGTCTGAAAACAGTGGATCATCTACATGGGAATCGCTAGAAGGTATTGCGCCGTTGTTGAAGCAGCGTGGTGTTACGTCGGTTATTGCCGTGAGTAGTCCATGGCATGTTGAACGTGTGATGTTGTCGCTACAACAATTGGGTTTTGCCACAGTGCCATCACCCACAACAACATCAGCTGATGGATTTGCTGGTCTCGCATGGATGGACAACGGGAGCTCAATCGTGAAGGCTCTGCGTGAAACCCTCGGTGTGAGCGTTGGTCGAATCATTGGTTTCGACACCCTCTTTTCCATTACGGGCTAGCAATTTTCCTCGGTGGTGACCACCGCTTCATGTCGCTAACATGGTCTGCGCACTGGGGAATGGTGTAATTGGCAACACAGCAGTTTCTGGTACTGTTATTCAGGGTTCGAGTCCTTGTTCCCCAACCATTTAGGACGTAAATCGTGGCAATAGATCCCGATTCGCTGGAAACAGTTTCCTACCGCGTGGTCAATCGCGGGTCAGAAGGCGTGGCAGTCATCTCACTCAATCGTGACGATAAACGCAACGCTCAAAACAATCAGATGACCTATGAGCTGAATCATTGCTTCGATCTGGCGGCACGAGATTCTGATGTCAAGGTCATTGTTCTTCGCGCAGAAGGAAAGCATTTTTCGTCAGGTCACGATCTTCGAGACAGAAGTTCTCATCTCGATTTCCCGCAAGTTTTTCCTCAGTCTCCATTCACTGGTGAAGGCCAAGAGGGGATGATGGCGCATGAAGAAGAGGTGTATTTCAACATGTGCTGGCGTTGGAGAAACATTCCCAAGCCAGTTATTGCGGCCGCTCAGGGAAAAACTATTGCTGGTGGACTCATGTTGTTGTGGGTTGCCGACATCATCATTGCCGCCGATGACGCAACGTTTTCCGATCCCGTTGTCGCCTTTGGTGTCAACGGAGTTGAGTACTTCGGGCATCCGTGGGAACTTGGCGCAAGAAAGGCCAAAGAACTGCTTTTCACCGGAGATTCAATAACAGCACAAGAAGCGATGACTCTTGGCATGGTGAACAAAGTTGTCGAGGCTGCCAACTTGGATGCGGCCACGATGGAGATGGCACAGACCATCGCTAAGCGGCCAGGTTTTGCTTTGAAGCTGGCAAAAGAATCCGTGAACCAGGCGTTAGAAGCGCAAGGTCAATACACAGCAATGAAGGCCGCGTTTTCTCTACAGCATTTGGGGCATGCGAATAATCGCTTGCGATTCGGAATGCCAATTGACCCGTCCGGTCTGTAATGGATTCTCTGCCTACTCCGGAATTAGTTCGTGAACAGTTCTCGAAATGGCTGGACGAGAACTGGAATCCCGATTATTCGCTTCGTGAATGGCGTGAAGTATTCGTCGATTCCGGTTGGTCCGTTCCGCATTGGCCAACGAATCGTTTTGGCAAGGGGCTGCCAGCATGGAGTGAAGGTGTTGTTGCTAGCCACTTACGACAAAGAGGGGTACCCGGTCTGCCAATTGGCGGGGGAACTTTTCTTGCAGCACCGACAATCTTGGATCACGGATCTGCAGAGATTCAGGAGAGGTTTTTGCGAGACATCTTGATTGGTGCAACTACCTGGTGCCAATTGTTCAGTGAACCTGGAGCAGGCTCAGATCTTGCGGGCTTGTCTACAAAAGCAGTTCGCGATGGCGATGAGTGGGTTATCAACGGACAGAAAGTGTGGAACACAAGTGCACACCATGCCGATTACGGAATTCTGCTCGCGCGCACCGATACAGAGGCGCCAAAGCATTCTGGAATCTCCTATTTCATTCTGCCGATGAAGCAAGAGGGAGTTTTGGTACGTCCACTTCTCCAGATGAATCATCATCAATCGTTTAACGAGGTTTTCTTAACCGATGCTCGTGTCCCCTTGTCGTGGACTGTTGGCGATGTCAACGCAGGTTGGACCGTTGCAAACACAACTTTGGCGTATGAACGAAAGTTTGGCGCAACATTTGGAGAGATTCGACAACGGGGAAATGGTCGTGCAGCAGCCGAAGCACATGAGGAGTGGCTGCACTATATGGAGACCTATAAGTGGTATCCGCAACGAGCAGGACGAGTTGATTTGATTCCATCTCGGCTAGCCGAAACCGGACACGCATCCAATGCAATTTCTAGAGATGAAGCGCTGAAGGTTCTGTCACTGCAACGTGTCAGTGCGCTTACTGCTGAGCGCGCACGTGTACTGCGCGAACTTGGTCATGCACCAGGTCCGGAAGGTTCGGTGGGGAAGTTGGCAACGAGCAATGCCGCGCGTGCAGCGGCACAGATTCACGCGCGTATGACGGGTGCTGCTGCAATGTTGGATTCATCTGAGGAATCAACCGACGGGGTGATTTCTGAAGTGATCTTGTCTGTGCCAGCGCAATCCATCGCAGGCGGAACCGATGAAGTGCAGCGCAACATCCTGGGTGAACGCATTCTTGGGTTACCCCGAGAACCTCGCTAGCGGGTTTCACGCCCATTTCTCGCCTGTAGCCTTCTATTCCGCTACAGGCTCCCATCGTCTAGTGGCCTAGGACACCACCCTCTCAAGGTGGCGGCACGGGTTCGAATCCCGTTGGGAGTGCCACTTGATAATCAAGACACATGCCGGTGAAATACTGCGCGCATGGCGCAACATGACGGTGGTGCAAGACATCCTTCACAGCAAATGATGGACCTGGCTGCAGAGCTCACAGCTGTTACGACGGGACATTCAGCAACGTACCGACGGACGTGGGAGGACGAACTCGGCGATACTCCTGAGGCCCATGCAGCGGCAGCAGCTTGGCGTAAGTGGGATATTGAATCGCCTGCAGTGCTGTTGCGTGCAGAGTGGTTTGGTGGGCAGGTTGCCCGCTTCTATGACTGGATAAATCCACCCGACCCTCGCATGCGTGAACTGTTTGGTCTGACATATCTTGACGTCGCTCGCGAAGCATGGTGGAAACTCGACTGGCACGCTCACGTGGAGTTCCTTCAGAAATTGTTGGCGGTGGGACTATCACCGGCTGAAGCTGCTTCTGTTCTACGGGCGGCTCAAAAGATGTCATTAGGGCGGCCCATCAATACGAAGGCACTGGTGCGCACGGCGCGCAAATATAAAAAGTTCGGTTTCCCCATCCACCCCAAGAACATATGGACTTTGCAGAACGCGACAACGCCAGAACTAAAGAAACTGCATGATTCAGTTATCTATGACCGAAAGAAGCGAAATAAGAATGAACTGGCTTCTGAAAAAAGTCGTAAGCGTGCCATTCGTCAAACGCTGAAGCAGACCTTGTTGCTAGAGAAGATGAATGCGTCATTCAATCAAATGAGTGTTTCCAGTGAGACCACTGCATGTAAGCAGTGACGGAACGTCATTAACGGGACTACATCGGCACTTTATTGATGAGGGTCGTTGCTGTCCTGAATAAGTACGGCATCGCTAGACATCAAGAAAAGGAAATACGCCAGGCGATTAGTTACCAATACAGCAATGCAAGTATTGCCATGATGGCAATCACAATACCGACAACAACAAGAGAAATGATGATGTTGGCCTTGACTATTAAGTACAGCAGGAATACAAGACCGAACCCAAGAGCAACCACTATTACCTTGATTAAGAAGTCAAGCAATATTCCCCCGGCGGCAAGCAACCCCGCCGACAGCGCCCCACCGATTGCTTTCAGCGGCTCAACAACAAAAAATCGCAACGGTTGCTGTCTCATCTTCTGACGCATATCGGCTTTACGGATTCTCCTCCGCGTGCGCTGTGCGTCCTTTTCTGAACGTCCGAAATCAAGTGGACTTCCGGTTTGAACGGAAAAATGAAGTTGCCGAGTAGGGCACACCCACGACATTCCCGCCCCTTTTACAGATGAGACGCCGAAGCTTTGTTGCATCTGTGAACCACAAATTGAACAATTCGGAGCGCCCATTCGGAGAACTATACAGTTATTAAGTTGTCAACAAAAAAATTGCATTCACTGCTTTAGATGGCAAGTTGCAGGCAAGTAAATGTAAAGGTCGGGCATGCAAAATCTTGAAAACCTTTTCAAGGTGGAGTCCCACGATTAGGATTTCAACCATCGATTGAGTAGATCCGGTGAGATTAATGACGTGTTAGTAGTGACGGAACGTCAGTAACGCAACTAGATCCGCACTCTTGGTGAGGGTCGTTGCTGTCCTGAATGTGTCACAGCAGCGCTCCATTGTGGCCCGCGCGGCAGTATCGCATTGCTAGTCGTGTATTGACCCATCAGGCATAGTTGCCATATGTAGGTTTGTGTGAGTCAAGTTTGTGCCTTCTATGTTTGCTTTAAACAGTTCTGCATAAATCAGGCTTGCATGAGCCAAATCTGCACTTTCCAGATTTGCACCCATCAGCATTGTGCCTTCCAAGTCTGCGTGAGTGAGGTTTGCATTAATCAAGATCGCAAAACGCAGGTTTGCCCCACAGATGTCTGCCCGTTTCAGGTTTGCGCCACGTAGGTCAGCTCCTGTGAGGGCTGTACGTTTCAGGTTTGCTCCGGCCAGGTCTGCACCAGCTAAATGGGCGTCATTTTCGATTGTGTAGCCGTTGACTTGCATCCCTTTAAACTAATTCACTAGCAATTGCCCTGTCTCTTAGGTGAGTGAGTCCAATGGTGCAACTGGCGTCTGCGTTGTGACGGCTCGTTCATCACACTGTGTTATACGTAACTTTTTGCCATACGGTGTCGTTACAGCTCAATCTGTGCGTGAAAGACTGCAAGAGCATGTTTGCTGGTCTCTTGTCGCTTCCCGAAGCTGTTCTTCTCGGCATCGTCGAAGGCATCACCGAGTTTCTTCCCGTCTCGTCCACTGGTCATCTCCTTGTTGTGAGCGATCTCATTGGTTTCGGCACTGGCACATCTGAAGGGGCTGCAGATTCGTATGCAATCGCTATTCAATTCGGGGCAATCCTTGCGGTTCTCGTTTTGTATCGCTCACGCATCCTGTCCATTGTGAAGGGTCTAGTTGGTCGCGATGAACAGGGTCGGTCAATTCTTCTGGCTCTAGTTGCCGCGTTTCTTCCCGCAGCCGTGGTTGGAGTGGTATTTGGTGACGCCATCAAAAATGCATTGTTTGGTCCGGCGCCTGTCGCACTTGCGTGGGCAGTAGGCGGTGCCGCAATTCTTGTGTGGAAACCGAAACCAACACAGCGTTCACTTCACGAGCTGTCCGTGCGTTCAGCACTCATTATCGGATGCGCCCAGACTGTCGCATTGTGGCCGGGCGTCAGCAGAAGTTTGGTGACACTTATTGCCGGTCTAGCAGTGGGGTTGTCGCTGGCTGCTGCTGTGGAGTTTTCTTTTCTTCTTGGGCTTGTCACATTGTCGGCGGCAACAGTTCTTGATGTGTCTCGTCATGGCGGCGACATTGTTGACTATTTCGGAATCGCTACACCACTCGTTGGAGCA
This sequence comes from Ilumatobacteraceae bacterium, assembly GCA_021299715.1. Lineage (GTDB taxonomy): Bacteria > Actinomycetota > Acidimicrobiia > Acidimicrobiales > Ilumatobacteraceae > UBA2093. The sequence goes on from JAJTEL010000001.1 coordinate 120,926, forward strand.
ATGGTTGCATGTGTGACAGCAATGGTTGCAGTGAGGTGGATGGTGTCGTATCTAAACTCGCGCTCGCTGGCCATTTTTGGTTGGTACAGGCTTGCTGCAGCCAGTGTGACTGCAGTGTTGCTAGTAACAAACGTGTTGTAGTTACAGGTGGGGCAGAATGTCCGACCCCACCAACTCGATGTGATCTAGGTCGTTCAGGTCGAGGAATTGCAAGTACACACGTGGCGCGCCATGCGCAGCCCACGACGCCAATTTCTCAATTGCTTCTGACGGTGTTCCACACACGCCGTTGGCTTTCAATTCATCGACGTCACGTCCTATTGCTGCGGCGCGGCGAGAAATTTCTGCATCGTTACGGCCAACGCACACCACTTGTGCCGTTGAATACACAAGGCTTTCGGGGTCACGTCCAATGGTTGTGCAGGCTGCACGAACACGATCGCATTGCTCGACATAGCGCTGCATGTTTTGGAACGGAAGATTGAATTCTGCTGCATAGCGAGCGGCAAGCATGGGAGTGCGCTTTGGTCCACCACCGCCAACAATGATGGGAGGCGGCGATTGAACTGGCTTTGGCAATGCGGGCGAATCGGTCAGCGTGAAGTGTTTTCCGCTGAACGCAAAGTCGGCACCCACGGGTGTTCCCCACAGGCCCGTAATAATCTGTAATTGCTCTTCCAGCACATTGAATCGTTCGCCTAGCGGCAGGAACGGAATTCCATAGGACGAGTGCTCCACTTGGTACCAGCCAGCACCTAGACCAAGTTCAACTCGGCCTCCGGACATTTCATCAACATTTGCAACCGAGATGGCGAGAACACCGGGAAGTCGGAACGTTGCTGAGTTCACCAATGTGCCAAGACGAATGGTTGATGTTTCGCGTGCGATGCCAGCAAGGGTGATCCATGCATCTGATGGGCCAGGAAGACCTGAGAAGTGAGTTCCCATGCGCTGGTAATGATCGCTACGAAAGAACGCATTGAATCCGTTGCGCTCGGCACATTGCGCTACGGCAAGAAGTTGTTGGTAGCTGGCGCCTTGTTGAGGCTCGGTAAAGACACGAATTTCCACGTGTTCAAACTAACTGTTCTCTGGCATTGTGGTGGCGACAGGAGTCAGGTATTCATCGAGAGCACGTCGAATGTGATTACCTAATCGAACTCCGCCATGTGCGTTCATGTGTACACCGTCGCCAGTGAACCAATGCTTCTGACGACGCGCAATGGCTTCCCAATCCAAGACAGAGAAACCAAGTTTCTTGGATTGAGACTTCACAACCTTGTTGAATTGACGCGCCTTGATTTTCACATTCCCGTTTTCGCGGTATGTCAACCACATGAGGTGGCCACCTTGCGAGCTCACTTCGGCGTATATACGACGAATTGATTGCTGTAAGTACGTTGCTCCCGTGTCGTTGTACCCAGTTGCTACAACAACAATGTCGAATTCTTCGTCGCGATGTTTCTGCAAGAGACGTAGTGCGCTTGCCTGCGGCGCATTACCTTCAATGCATCCAGGGTCCACGAGTTTTTGGCATCCCCACACTTCCAGCGTGACGTCGTACGAACCTTTCCACAGCGACTTCATGGACGTAGGAGACCAACGAAGAACAGATGCAACAGAGTCACCAAGAATGAGCACCTTTACTCGCTCGGCCTGAACAGCAGAAGGAACGAGCGATGCAAGCACAATGCCCAGCACAACAAGAGTACGAAGAACACGTGTTACGCGGAGCATAGAAGCCAAGGCTATGAGACGCGAGATGGCGAGTGTGTGCTTTCCCTCATGTTTTGTATCCAATCGTGATGGGCAATTTGTAACGGATGGGGGAGGCGACTGAGATGGCGGTGAGGTAGCGAAGGCAGTGATTGGCGCACCGCCAATGTGCGAATGGGTTGCACTGCGACATGCTCCGCCACACCGAACATGACGCAACGATGTAAGGCACGGGCGAACGGATTATGTCGTCCTTGTGTGTATGCCACGCCAATGGTGCGGGCCAGTTCGTCCATAGTGACGGTGTAACCAGATGGGTTTTGCAGAACTCCGGACACTAAACGTCTATAGAGCCAGGTGGCTGTGGGGCCTAACACCGGCAGCCAGAACATCTCGATATACGGGTCATTCACGCTAAAGCCACGCGATTCAACGATGGGGTCTATCCAAGGAACGACGCGAAGTGTGTTGTCGTGTGACTCTGGCGTCTGGCTCATGTTTTCTCTCCTCGTTCGAAGCACAGTCATGTGTGCGTTTGGGTAAGAATGAGGAAGGTATGAGCCCTGAGTTCCCTGCAGATGAAGATCTAGACCTTGTTGCGCAATGGTTGCGCGATGCCGAACGAGTAGTTGCATTTACAGGTGCAGGTATCTCCACCGATTCAGGCATTCCCGATTTCCGTGGACCAAATGGACTGTGGGTGAAAAACCCGCTTGCAGAAAAAACGTCAACGCTGAGTTATTACTTGAACGACCCAGAAGTTCGAAAGGTTGCGTGGGAGGGCCGAGCTCGAACATTTAATGGCACAGCACTTCCCAATGCTGGTCATCATGCGTTAGTGGCGGTACATCGTGCCGGAAAGTTAAGTGCAGTCGTTACACAAAACGTTGACGGGTTACACCAAGACTCTGGCATCTCACACGACTTGGTATACGAAGTGCATGGCACCATTAAGTTCGGACGTTGTTGGGACTGCAAAGACCGTCGACCAATGGCTGAGTTCATTGAGCGCGTTCGCGCTGGCGACCCCGACCCGCACTGTGAGTTATGCGGCGGAATTGTGAAGAGTGATGCAGTTCTGTTTGAACAAGCGTTAGATCCAGCGGTGATCAATGGGTCGTACGCCGCCGCCGAGAACTGCGATGTGCTCCTGGCCATCGGTTCGACCTTGGCGGTCACCCCAGCTGCGTATGTGGTGGATCGCGCAAAAGCTTCCAAGAAGAAGGTGGTCATTATCAATGGTGGCCCCACAGAGCGAGACCAGTACGCCCACATCATCTTGCGTGGTGACATCTCACGCATTCTCACCGACCTGGTGGCCCGCGCTGGATTCCCGACTTAGTTGGTAGGGTTTTGGTCATGGCAACGTTCCGTGACCTCCTCGCCACTGCAAAGTCTCACATCACTGAAATCGACACCGCCGACGCCCAGCGACGCATTGAGGCGGGTGGTGTGCTGGTGCTTGACGTACGCGAACCAGACGAATACGAACAGGGTGCTTTACCCAATGTGTTGCATATTCCTCGTGGTCACCTAGAAGCACAAATTGAAGGTCGTGCCACAGATCGCGATCAAGAGATTGTGGTCTATTGCGCCGGTGGTGTGCGAAGCGCATTTGCTGCACGCACCTTGCAAGAACTCGGATACACCAACGTGTTGTCTATGGCTGGCGGCTTTGGCAAGTGGAAAGACGAAGGTCGTGAATGGCGTCAACCTGTCACACTCACTCCAGATCAGCGCAATCGCTACCAGCGCCACCTTCTTCTTCCTGAAGTAGGAGTTGAGGGTCAAGCAAAGCTTCTCGGTGCAAAAGTTCTTATGTTGGGTGCTGGCGGTCTTGGTTCACCGGCTGCGTTGTATCTTGCCGCTGCGGGCGTTGGCACAATTGGCATTGTCGACATGGACGATGTCGATGCATCAAATTTGCAGCGCCAAATTCTGCACAACATGGACCGTATTGGCGAGCGCAAAGTGGAATCAGCACGCATGACCATTGCGAAGTTGAATCCTGATGTCAAAGTAAAGACCTACGACACTCGTCTTGACGCAAGCAACATCATGGACATCATGTCGGGCTACGACGTTGTTGTCGATGGCGCAGACAATTTCCCCAGCCGCTATTTGTTGAATGATGCAAGCGTGAAGTTAGGAATTCCTGTTGTTCACGGAAGTATCTTCCGCTTTGAAGGCATGGTCTCGGTGTTCCATCCAAAACTTGGCCCCACCTATCGCGACATGGTTCCCGAACCACCACCAGCAGAACTTGCTCCGTCGTGTGCAGAAGCGGGAGTACTTGGTGTTCTGCCTGGAATTATCGGATCTATTCAGGCACTTGAAACCATCAAGATCATTCTTGAACTCGGTGATCCGCTCATTGGTCGTATTCTCAGCGTGGACACAACAGAAATGTCGTTCCGTGTGTTCAAATTGCGTGCCGATCCAAACAACCAGGTCACGTATGAAAATCGCGACCGCATTGAAGTTCGTGACCTCGATGGCCTGTGTGCCCCGTGGATGAGCCACTAAACAACTAGCGTTTCACGCGTGACAGCTTCCATAGTCATTGTTGGTGCCGGGTTCTCTGGCGCCGTTGTGGCCCGCCAATTAGCCGACGCCGGAATTGCATCATGGGTTGTTGACGGCCGTTCACATGTTGCGGGTAACGCCCACACGGAACGTCGCTCAAATGGAGTGATGGTGCACGTCTACGGCCCACACATTTTCCATACCGGGTTCCAGAACGTATGGGAATACATCAACAAGTTTGGTGCCATGCAGCCATATAACCATCGTGTGAAGGCAACCTCTGGCGGCAAGGTGTACTCACTGCCCGTGAACTTGCACACCATTAACCAATTCTTCGGACTCACGTTGTCGCCGAAGGAAGCAGAAGCTTTCATTGCATCTCGCGCAGACACATCAATTGATGTTCCCGTCAGCTTTGAAGATCAGGCATTGAAGTTTGTTGGCCGCGATTTGTATGAAGCCTTTTTCAAGGGATACACGCAGAAGCAGTGGGGTGTGTCTCCAACAGAACTCCCGGCATCAATTCTTGCGCGACTACCTGTGCGTTTTTCGTACGAAGACAGCTACTTCAATCACCCGTGGCAAGCCATTCCCAAAGATGGGTACACGCCCATTGTGGAAGCCATGCTCGACCACCCCCTCATTGAAGTAACACTGAATCGCACGGTGACACCCGATGAGTTGTCCACGGCAGAACATGTCTTTTGGTCGGGACCCATCGATGAGTATTTCTCTGGTCAGTTTGGTCGATTGGGGTATCGCACGCTCGACTTCGTGGAAACAGAGGAATCGGGAGATTTCCAAGGCTGCCCAGTCATGAATTACTGCGACGCCAATGTGCCGTACACGCGTATTACCGAGCACAAGCACTTTGCTCCGTGGGAGAGCCACGAGGGGACCACCTTGTACACCGAATACAGCCGATTGGCCGCCGAAGGGGACATTCCGTATTACCCCATCCGCCAGGTGAAGGAAAAAGAGCAGCTGCACCAGTACGTCCAGGCAGGCCAGACGGCGTCTCGGGTGACCTTCCTTGGTCGTTTAGGCACGTATCGGTACCTAGACATGGACGTCACCATCAAAGAAGCGCTCGATGTGGCGGAAGAATTCCTGGCCAGTAGGCGTGAACAGCGTCAAATGACGCCTTTCGTAGTGAATCCCCTGTGAAACTAGGGGGGTGACCGCCCACCCCCTGGCCCGAATTCTGGTTCCGGCCCCCGATTTCAGTGAACCGTCGTTGTACGTGCGAACGGGTGATGGGGTTCTTCGTTCAGACGGAGTTCATCTCGACGTCAATCAGCGAGTCACGTTCGACACCGCGTTTGGTGTGTTCGCGGCGGGTCGATGGAGTCGCCTGACATCTATCGCTGACCTCACTGCCACCATCGATGTGTCTGGTCGCTGCCAGATTGAACTTATTGCGTATGCCAATGGCGTCGACACGGTGGTTCAATCGTCTAGCACAGAATCGTCGGTGACATGTGCCGACATTCGCGACCTTGGGGCAGAGTCGTTTTTTGTCGCAGTGACGGCGTTGGAAGACGGAGTTGTTGTTCGCGGTGGTGAGTGGAGCACTGCTACATCTCCTGCGCGCGATGTGCGATTAGGTGTGGCCATTACCACCTTTAACCGCCAAGAGTACGTCCTTGCCACTATCGACAAGTTGGTGCACATTGAATCAACAGTTCCCAACGTGCGTGGTCATCTCAAAGTTCTTGTCGTTGACAATGCTCAAAATCTGCAACCAACTATTCCTGCAGGTGCGCCTGTCCGTGTTCTTCCAAATCCAAACTTGGGTGGTGCAGGCGGATTTGCTCGCGGAATCATTGAGTTCAGAGAAGAAGGCTGGAGCACGCACATTGTCTTAATGGACGACGACATTTCATTAGAGCCTGAATCCATCATGCGCACCATTTCGCTTCTCTCGTATGCGAACGACCCAGACCTGTGTATACACGGCGCCATGATGAGTGAAGAGCAGCCGTGGATGCAGTTTGAAGCGGGTTCGGCGTATGAATTCCGCTCGGTGTATCCGTTGCGCGCTCACGGTCGCGGCATCGACCTTCGTAGCAGATCTGAAATGGTGCGCGATCATTTGGAAATCGACATTGATTATTCCGCGTGGTGGTTCACGGTATTTCCCATGCACTTGGCCAAGGAGAATCCACTTCCCGTATTCGTGCGTGGCGACGATGTTGCCTTCGGACTCATGCACACGGGGAAACATACGGTCACTCTGAACGGTATTGCGGTGTGGCACGCCGACTTCGCACTCAAGAACAATCCGTCGTCGTTGTATTACGAGGTTCGCAACTTTGCTCTGATTGACACTTTGGTCTTTGACGATCACAAGTGGAGACACTTGGCATGGCGTTATCTCAGTTTTGGATTCCGCAATGCATATTCACACCGCTACGCCAGTGCCGAATACATGATTTGGGGAATGAAAGATTTTCTTGCCGGTCCAGACGAGTGGATGAAAATTGACCACGCGGCCAAGCACGACGAAATTCGACAAGTGTCTGAAGAAAAGGCCATGCCGCTGTCGGACGAGTTGCAGAGTTTGGGTTTCACTCCGCCCCGATCAAAGCTGTATCGACTGGGCGGCTTTTTGCTGGCACCGTTCACCGGAGCCGGACACTGGGTGCCACCTTTCGTGAGGTCAGGCAAGATGGGTGTGGCGCAAATTGATGTTCGAGCAGTGGGACTTGCTATTCGCCACGACGAAATCTTGTATCGCCATCCTCGCTTTGAAGAAGGTTTCGTCTGTCAACGTGACCGCGAACGCTTCATACGGATTCGACGCGAAGTGTTCCGCACATCGTGGCAATTGGTTCGCTCGTACAACTCGCTGAAGAAGGCCTATCGCGCAAAGTACCCAGAAATGGTCAGTACAGAGGCGTGGAAGGCTCGTTGCGGTCTGTAGACCTATTTGACCAGAGCTGCAGCAGCCATGAGCGACGACCATGTGCTTGGCCCCACTTTTCCGCTGGGGCGTATCTTGGCTCGTCGCTGATACGTCTTTACGTCATTGGCTAATGACGATGTGAATTGACCAGTCACTGAAATCTTCTTGCGCAGTACTCGCGCCAGAGCACGCTGCAATGTACTGACTGCAGGGTGTCTGCTTCCTACTTGCAAAACGGCGAGGTCGGTTCGTGCGCCAAGCCCCATTGCTTCCCACGTTGACCTGTCTACTGTCCCAGTTGGGGGCAAGTTCATGGACACTTGGAATGCTTTCACTGCTTTTTCGGTACCAGGGCCAAAAGCACCATCTGTAGCAAGTCGTTTTGACCCCTTTAGTTTCATTGCGGCATTCAAAGTCTTCTGAACGGTGGTCACCATGGGCCCTCTGTGTTTTTGCCCAAGCGGCAGACCGTGAATGACCGGCGCAGCAGGCGCCGATAGTGGAAGAAGATTTTGTGCACGTAAAGAATCGAGTTGTGCACGAAGGAAAAGAGTGAATTCGGCTTGACCACTAGTGGACAGGTGTACCCAACAACACAGAGAAGTGTTATCAAACCAACGCCATTGATGTGGCGCAGAACTTGCAGCGTTCCAGTCAACAATAGAAATCGCCGGGTTGGCGGCTGCAGCCGCAACCAAAGCAGAATTGGAAAGCGCATAATTGCGAGACGTTGCACGTGTTGACATGTTGACAAAGATGATTCGCTGAACAGCTTTTGACGCGAGCGCAGAAATCATCTGCTGAAGTTCAGCGTTAAACGTATTTGGGTCATCGTTGTATCCCAATTCAATGACTGCAATGGCAGGCGCAGGAAGAGCATTCACAACGCCAACACCGTCTAGGTCAACCTGTGGGGCGGCAACGGTGAATAGACAGTCGGCTCCGGCCATTCCGCGACCTGCACATGCTTGGAATGTTGTGGCGGGATACGCAGGTGTAATTGCCGTAGCGAACTCGGTGGCAATACTTTCGCCAACCGAGTCGCCAATGAACAGAATGGAACCTGTTGGTGCAGCTGTGGGTTCAGACGAGAACAATGGAGTGGTTTCGTACCACGGCGCATAGAGGTCCCAATCACCTCTAAAGTCCCATCCCGATCGCGTAACAGAACCTGCGGTGCCCGTAATAGCAACTGACGTTGCATATCCGTTCCAATCTCCACCAAGGCCGTCATGTGTAGTGGTGACAGATAACAAGACGCCGATGCTTGGATATTTCTTTTGGATGTCTGCAGCAGAGATGAGTCGCGTCCACGATTGCAATGCCGCATCGGCTGCTATGTCGCCAGGGTCTACTTGAGCTGGAAACTGACCTCCCGCTGTGCGCCCACCATTCGATGATGTGAACTCGGTGCGCACAATAGAACCGCGGGAATCGCGCACGATTGAGCCAACAGTCTCGGCAATAGCGCGATCGGTTCGCGGGTCTTCCAGAACACTTGCGGTGCTAGCGCCAACGGTACGTAATGCTGCGCCGCCGTACACCTGGCAGTCCATTGTGTCGCACGACTTTGCATACGAATAACGAGCTTCCGACAATGAATAACTGCGTGCAGCAACCGCTTGGGCGCGAAGTGCGTGCATACCAAGACCACCCACTTGGTCGCCCCACCCAGCAGGCGATTCTCGTGGTACAACTCCGCGCAAGTACGACTCAAGAAGAACAAGGTTGACACTGCGATAGTTGCCCTTGCCGTCAGTAGCCGCGCGAAGCCCGCCGCGGTAATAACGAATGCGTGCGCGATACGACGACGTTGCAGGTTCGCATAACCCAATGAGTTCCGTAGGAGCAACCGCTGCTGGGTTTGACCCGGTGGCGGTGATGAAGTCAATTGGTCCGGCGATGTTGTCGCCAATGAGTGTGAAACCAGCTGGCGTACCAGTGGATGCACCACATGTGGAGTCTGCAGATGCATACACGTCATACACGTTGCGAGCAACTGGTCGAGCAATGAGCGCCCCGTATGTTTCGGCGCGTCCAGCCCATTGTGCAGTTTTGTTATCGGAGACAACCGCGGTCTGTTTTCCGTCGAGAGCTTGTAGGCGAATACTCATGACGCCACCTGGTTGAGCAGCCGCATCTTGTGGTCCGAGCACACTGAGAGTGCGACCACTACCTCCGTAATAGAAGTTGATGATGTCGGTCCACGTTGCGTTGAGGCGTGTAGCCCACCCAAGTGCTCCGAACTGGCTGAGTCCTCGGCCGTGGCCGAATCCGTGACCACGAACAACGATGGCGATGGGTGGGAGAGCGTCTGCGGATACGGACGTCGCTTGTGGAGATGAGGGAAGAACAGATGAACACACAGCGGCGAGCGCCGCCATGGCGCCAACTTTCCATGTGTGACGGGTTCTTCTCATGGGAATGAACGCTAGGCGGTTTGAACCTCAGGTTGGTGGCGCTCCACCGTTTCGCGCTCTTGTACAGCAACACCAACAAGAACCAAGGCCATACCGACAAGGTCAATGGCGGTTGGCGTCTGGTCTAAATAGAGAAATCCGAAGACGGCTGCGGTAACAGGAAGTAACGCCAGCATGACGGAGAAGCGACGAATAGGAATACGCCGAAGTGTGGATTGATCAATTCCGTAACCGATGACATTCGAGAGAAGTCCAACAAGTACACAACTGAAGAACAGCGAAGGGGTACTGAACGCAAGTGCTGCGTCGTTTGATGCAAACGGGGTGATGAGAACTCCACCAACGACAAGTCCTATTCCGAGACCTGCTACTCCGCGGTCAGCCATGGCAACGCGTGAACCAATGACGATGTATGCAGCCCACATGGCAGATGCAGCAAGAATGAACACAAGACCGAGCGGCTCGTTGCCTAACTCGACACCGCCAAGAACCACAACGCCCACTGTTGCAAGAAGCAATGCGTATGTATTGCGAAGTGATCGAGTCATGAACGCGGCAACCGCGATGGGTCCAATGAATTCGATGGTGACTCCTTTGCCGAGCGGTAAGGAATCAATGGCCAGATAGAAAAACATGTTCATGAGTGCTGTTGCGGTACCGAAAGCGCCCGCCCACAACAAGTCTCGTCGCGTCCAGCGAACGTGATTTCTTCGTACGGAGAATGCGCACAAAATGAGTCCGGCGCTCAGTACACGTATCCACGCAATCGTTGCGGGCGACATTTGGTCGAACAAGTTGACTGCAACAACCGCACCGGTGTACTGCGCTGCTGCAGACAGCACAAAGAACACTTCGGGAGGCGCAGTGTTAAAGAGACGCTCGGAACGAGAGTGTTCCGCAGACGGAGATGTCACTCGGATTTAGTCGAAAAGATCTGGATCAGTTCGGCAAATTTCTTGCCACAAAGGCTGGAAGTGCATCCAGCCAGTGATTGCACTGCCGGCGTTCTCACGTGTGTACACAGCGGACTCGTGAGGAATGTGCTTTGGTGTTCCCGCAGCCATTGCCGCAAGTTGTGCTTGTGCACAACGTTCGAAACACACGAACCAGAACACTGCTTCGTCAACCGATGCACCAACGGTGAAGTGGCCATGGTTTTGGTGAATTGCGGCGCGGTAATTGCCGAATGCTTCTGCAAAGTCACGACCAGCAGCTTCTTCGAATACAACAGCACCGCCGTGATCGGCGATGACAACATTTTGCTCGTAGAAAGCACACGAGTCTTGAGTGAGTGGGTCAAGCGGAATACCAAGTGAGCTGAACGCCTTGCCGTACACCGAGTGTGCGTGCGCAGCTGCAATGACATCGGGACGCGCGGTGTGCACGGCTGCGTGCAAAACGTATGCAGCACGGTTCACGCTGTGCTTGCCGTACACCACTTCACCGTGGTGGTTCACAAGAATGAGATCAGATACACGCATGTGTCGGAATGACAAACCAAGTGGGTTTACCCAGAAGTGATCGGGGAACTCTGGGTCGCGAACTGTGATGTGCCCGGCAACTCCTTCGCCAAATCCGAATCGACCAAAGATTCGCAATGCTCCTGCAAGGCGTTGCTTGCGGTGAAGGCGTTCCTCTTCAATGGTGCGAGTGGCCATGAGGTCTTCAAAACCAATGGTGGTGACTTCTTTCGGAGTAAGGGGAACTCCGTCAATCATGCGAGTCTCGGTCTGTGGTGCATCTGGCGTGATGGTCATAGTCTCACCTTAGGACAGAATGAGCAGTATGGGAATCAGTGAAATACGTCCAGAGCACATGGCACCCCCCGCAGCCAAGTACGCACACGCAATGAAAGTGGACGGTGCTGGGCAGTTCATCTTCACCTCGGGCGTTGTGCCCACCATGCCCGACGGCACCGTGCCACCATCCATTGAAGGTCAGGCACGCGTGGTCTGGGCCAATCTCATTGAGATTCTGCGGGCGGGAAACATGGCGGTGACCGACATCGTCAGCATCACCACGTATGTGGTGGCCACCGAGTCCCTGCGAGATCACCTGCCCTTAGTGATGGCGGTGCGAGATGAGGTGATGGGGGACCACAGGGTTGCGAGCACATTGGTGACGGTTCCTGCCCTTGCGCGAGCCGAATGGCTGATGGAAATCAGTCTGGTTGCCGCCCGATAAACCCTCCATGAGGGGCGATGGTGCCAGCCGCCGTACCATTGACTCCTATGGCTGAAGACGTAAAGCGCACAGACTCTGGCATTGAAATTGCCCCCATGTACACGGCCGCAGATTTGGCGGGGTGGGATGCCGACTCCCAACTCGGAGTACCAGGTGGCGCTCCGTACACCCGCGGTGTGTACCCCACGATGTACCGAGGCAAGTTGTGGACCATGCGCCAATACGCCGGATTTGGAACAGCTGAATCCACCAACGAGCGCTTTAAGTTCCTGCTGCAGGCCGGACAAACCGGACTGTCATGTGCGTTCGACCTTCCCACGCAAATGGGGTACGACAGCGACCATCCACGTGCAGAAGGCGAAGTGGGCAAAGTGGGAGTTGCCATCAGTTGTCTTGATGACATGCGTTTGTTGTTGAAGGACCTACCACTCGACAAAGTCTCAACATCAATGACCATCAACTCAACGGCAGCAATTCTGTTGTTGATGTATGAATTGGTGGCCGAAGAGCAGGGTGTTCCATCAACTGCGATTAGCGGAACCATTCAGAATGACCTATTGAAGGAATACATTGCGCGCGGAACGTATGTCTACCCACCGCGACCTTCAATGCGCATCATCACAGACATTTTCGACTACTGCTCGAAGAATGTTCCGAAGTGGAACACCATCTCTATTTCGGGCTATCACATTCGTGAAGCAGGTAGCACTGCGGTGCAGGAAATTGCATTTACGTTGGCAAATGCAATTGCGTATGTTCAGGCCGCGGTCGATGCTGGTCTCGATGTTGACGACTTTGCACCACGTCTCTCGTTCTTCTGGAATGGCCACAATAACTTCTTTGAGGAAGTAGCAAAGTTCCGCGCCAGTCGTCGCATGTGGCACAAAATTATGACGGAACGTTTTGGCGCAAAGAAAGAAAGCAGCAAGCTTCTGCGCTTCCATACCCAAACGGGTGGAAGCACGTTGACAGCTCAACAGCCACTCAACAACGTTGTTCGTGTTGCGGTTCAATCTCTTGCAGCCGTCATGGGTGGAACACAGAGCCTTCACACCAATGGATTCGACGAAGCATTAGGTCTTCCCACCGAAGACGCGGCCCGTATCGCGTTGCGTACTCAACAAATCATTGGCTACGAAAGCGGAGTTGCAGATACTCCCGACCCATTGGCTGGTTCGTACTTTGTCGAGTCGCTGACAGATGAAGTGGAACGACTGGCATGGGAGTACATCGAGCGCATCGATGCAATGGGTGGCGCAGTTGACGCAATTGAGGCTGGTTTCCAGATGGACGAAATTGAGCAGAGTGCATATGACTACACGAAGTCCATTGACGACGATGAACGAGTCATTGTTGGTGTCAATAAGTTCACTGTCGATAACGAACCAGAGCCAAATGTGTTCCCCATTGATCCCAGCCTTGCTGTTGGTCAAATTGCACGTTTGAAGAAGTTCAAGGAAAATCGCGATCAGGCCAAAGTGCAGCAGTTGCTGAACGATGTAAAAGAAGCGGCAAAGGGAACCACAAACGTTCTCATTCCAATGAAGGAAGCGCTTCGCGCTCACGCCACTCTTGGAGAAGTGAGTGATGCGCTTCGTGAGGTCTACGGCACATATCAACCAGGCCGCTAGAGCCACCTTGGGTGTGTGCGCTGATGAGTGATTCGGTTGTTTTTGTTGAGAAGTTTGGCGCTCGCGCCGAGATTGTCCTCAACCGGCCCGAGCGGAAAAACTCGATTACTCCTGACGTCACCGAATTACTGCGTGATGCCATTACTGCGACGTCACACGATGAATCGGTGAATTGCATTCTCTTGCGCGGAAATGGCGGCGTGTTTTGTTCTGGAGTCGATCTAAAAGAATCGGGAAACGGAACGAAGCCAGGGCCATTGCCGGCGTGGCCGCAGGTGCACGCAGCGCTGTATTCATCGCCCGTTCCAGTCGTTGTTGCATTAGAGAAGTACGCCATTAATGCTGGTGCAGCACTTGCATTAGCTGCACCGGTGGTCGTCGCAGGGGAGTCTTCTTTCCTGCAAGTTGGTGAGTTAGCAATTGGAGTGGCGGCGCCCATGTGTGCTGCTTGGTTGCATCTTCGTTTTGCTCCGTCGGTTGCAGACAGGCTTGTGTATCTTGCCGATCGAGTTCCTGCGGCTGAACTCTTGCGCTTGGGAGTTGCAACAGAAGTAGTGGATGACTCGATGGTGGTTGAACGAGCTCGCGAGCTTGCTGACCGAATTGCGTCGTACCCCGTGGGTGGTCGTATCGCAATGAACAAGAAATGGAAAGAACTTCGCGGGGAAATTTCAGACCCCGTGGCGTGGTTTACCGACTTGTTGTCGCGTTAAGCAGTTGGCCAGTAGGCATCGCGCAAGTAGCGCTTCTTTAATTTTCCGTGCGCTTCGCGTGGGAGTGCTTCGTGAAAATCGACCGACTTTGGACACTTGAATGATGCCAATCGTTCTTTGCACCACGAGATGAGTTCCGATTCGGTGACAGACTGCCCAGGTTCAACCTCGATTGCAGCCTTGACTTCTTGGCCAAACTCGGCGTGAGGAATTCCAAAGACCGCAACATCTTTTACTGCGGGGTGTTGGCTAATGACACCTTCAATTTCTGCGGGATAAATGTTTGAACCGCCAGACAAAATGAGATCAACACGGCGGTCGACTAAGTAGATGAAGCCGTCGGCGTCCACGTATCCCAAGTCGCCCACAGTGAATCGACCATCTGGAAGTCGACTGGAATTCGTCTTTGCCGCATCTCCGTAATATTCGGGCGCTCCACCCTCGCGCAGAAAATAGAGAGTCCCAATTTCGCCAGCGGGCAGGTCGTTGCCGTTGTCATCAACAACGGAGGCTTTCAAAATGGGTGCTGGTTTTCCTACGGTTCCGGGTCTGTCCATCCACTCTTGGCTTGTACACACAACGGGTCCAGTTCCTTCGGAACTTCCATAAAACTCCACCACTATGGGTCCGAGAAGATCGATGAGGCGTTGTTTTGCCCAGGGTGGACACGGTGCCGCAGTATGAGTGATCCATTTCAGTGATGAAAGATCGTGTTGCGTAAAGAGCGAGTCTTCACATTTTGCGAGACGAACCATCAGCGTGGGCACCATGGGGACACTGGTGACGGCGTACGTCTCTACATCGTTAAGGAACTGCTCTACGTCAAACCGTTCCTTAATGATGAGAGTGTGATGACGCCCGAAGCATGCCTGTAGAACTCCGGTTCCGAATGCGTGATACAGAGGAGTTGCGAGATAGCACACGCCTTCTTCTGGCATGCGCACAAATGCTCCCCAATTAGTGACTCCGGCTAACCATGCTGAAAACGGCGCACCTGCATCTGCGCGCACCACACCTTTTGACGGGCCCGTTGTGCCGCCCGTGTAGAGAAGGGCAGACCCTGTCACGCTGCATTCGAATTCGGTTGACGGTTGCGCATCACGCCACGCTTCGTAGGTGTCGCCAACCACAATGATTCGCGTGGTGGGGATGCCTACTTCTGTGGCAGCAGCCCGACCATTTTCTTCATTTTTCTGATCAACAATGAGAAACGAAGCGCCACTGTTCTGCAGCAAGTACACCAACTCAGGAACGGTGAGATGCCAATTCAGTGGAACATATTTCGTTCCCGCGAGAATGTTTCCAAGAAACAACTCAGGCCACTCAAGTCTGTTATCACACAGAAAAGCCCATCGATCACCAATCTGTAATTCCTCGGCGCGGAGTGCATAGGCGACTCTGTGTGCACGAGCCTCAAGTTCTTCCCACGTAATGGACCCTTGTGACGAAATGACAGCGGTGCCCGTGGGATTTCTCTGAGTTGATGTCAGTAAGTGACTCACCTCAGTGACGGTAGTCGTTTGAAAGACAGTAGAGAACTGTTGAGACGTATCCCTCAGTCGCGATAGGTAACCGTGGGGTGCGGGCGCTGTACCGCGGGGGCGGACTGAGACGGAGACCCAACATAAATAATTCCGACCACTGTGTCAGACGTTGCCATGTCGCAGAAGCGGGTGATTGCGTCGTTTGCGCCTTTGGCGGGTGTGCTCCACAGAGCCGCTAAACCGAATGACTCGGCCATGAGTAAAAGGTTTTGAACGCCTGCGGCAACCGCGTACGAGTTTTCAATAGTTTCAGTGTCGGAACTGCCCTGTGCATACGCCACTACAAAGATGAGTGGTGCGCGCGTGTACTTAGTACGTGTTTTGGCAACTTTGGCAGGGTCGTCACCGTGAGACTCCATGCTGTCGGCAATGGTATTTCCGAGTAGTTCGCGTGAAGTGCCGCGCACGACACAGATACGTAGTGGCCATGTTCGCTTATGGTTCGGAGCGAAGTGGGCCGCACTGATAAGGGCATCAATGTGTGAATCGCTGACGTGTGAATGAGCGTCGATGAAGATATTGCTTCGACGTGCCGCTATGAGCGAAGCCAATTCTTCTGGTTGCATGTCAGTTCTTGTGCAAGTCTGCGTTGAGGCCGCCCCACGAACCAGAACGGGCGATGACTTCCACTGCACCCGTGAGTGAATTGCGGCGATACAACAATCCGGATTGACCAGAGAGCAAACGTGCCTTCACTGGCGAACCAGACGGATCGATGACAACTGTTCCGGCAGTGACATAGAGACCTGCTTCAACAATGCAATCGTCACCCAAACTGATTCCGATTCCGGCGTTTGCTCCAAGAAGACAGCGTTCTCCGATGGTGACCATTTCTTTTCCACCACCAGAGAGAGTTCCCATAATGGAAGCACCGCCGCCAATGTCAGAACCGTCGCCAACTATGACGCCTTGGGAAATTCGACCCTCCACCATTGACGCACCCAGTGTTCCTGCATTGAAGTTGCAGAACCCTTCGTGCATGACAGTGGTTCCAGCAGAGAGGTACGCACCAAGACGCACACGACTTGCATCGGCAATGCGAACGCCAGATGGAACGACATAGTCGGTCATTCGAGGAAACTTGTCGACTCCATGAACGGTGAGATGTTCGCCCTTGCGCGCAAAATTCCATGTCACCGATTCAATCGCATCAATTGCGACAGGGCCGCGTGAAGTCCACGCAACGTTCTGAAGGTGTCCGAAGATGCCATCGAGATTCATAGAACGTGGCTGCATGAGGCGATGTGAGAACAGATGAAGTCGCAAGTAAGCATCGGCGGCGTCAGCAGGTGCAGCTGATGTGTCGATAGAAAGTGACACCGAGCGAAAGGCAACCCCTCGTTCGCGATCGGATTCAGACGAGAGCTCAACAGATGGAGCGTCTGCGGGTGCATCTCCGAGACCAAGTGCGCGAAAACGAACGTCGAGCGTCGCGCCAGTTGCATCGAGTGTGGCGATTCCAACGCCCCAGGCTGTGTTTGTCACGAGAAGACCTCCGGTCGAAGTGTTGGGAAGAGAATGACGTCTCGAATGGACGCAGCACCACCGATGAGCATGACGAGACGATCCATGCCAATACCGAGGCCGCCGGTAGGAGGCATGCCGAATTCAAGTGCCCGCAAGAAATCTTCGTCAACGGTTCCGGCTTCGGCGTTCCCCGCCTCTTTCTGGCGTTGCTCGTCTTCGAAACGAGCGCGCTGAATGACGGGGTCGTTCAATTCTGAATACGCATTTGCCAGTTCGCGGCCACCAACAAACAGTTCAAAACGTTCTGTGAGGTGGGGGTCGTTGCGGTCTTCGCGAGCGAGTGGGCTTATTTCCACGGGGTGTCCGGTGACGAATGTGGGTTCACGCAACGACGACTCACAGAGATGCTCGAACATTTCTTCGATGATCTTTCCGGGGCCATGGTGCTTTTCAACTTTGACGCCATGCTTTTCTGCCAGAGCAACAAGTTCGTCTCGTGATTGCGAAGGGTGAACAGTGACGCCCGTTGCCTCGGTGACAAGGTCAACCATGCGAACGCGCCGCCACGGCTTTGCGAGGTCAACCTCCACGTCGTCAATTCGCACTACTGATGACCCTGTTGCATCTTTGGCTGCATTGACAAATAGCACTTCAGTGAGGTCCATGATGTCGGTGTAATCGGCGAATGCCTGGTACAGCTCCATCATGGTGAATTCAGGATTGTGTCTAGTGGAGATACCTTCATTGCGGAAGACGCGACCAATTTCGTAGACACGTTCCATGCCGCCCACAATGAGTCGCTTCAAGTGGAGTTCAAGCGCGATTCGTAAATACAACTGCATGTCGAGAGCGTTGTGATGTGTAAGGAATGGTCGTGCATGTGCACCACCTGCTTCCATGTGCAACACGGGGGTTTCCACTTCGATGAATCCGCGCTCGTGAAGAGTGCGTCGGAAACTTGCGATGACCGCATGACGAACAGCGAACATTCGGCGAGATTCTTCGTTTCCAATGAGATCTGCGTATCGCTGGCGGTACCGAGTGTCGGTGTCGGTGAGACCATGCCATTTGTCGGGAAGTGGGCGCACTGCTTTAGAAAGAAGAACAAGCGACGAGACTTTGATGGATAACTCGCCCTTACGAGTTGTCATGACGGTTCCTGCTGCGCCCACCCAGTCGCCAAGGTCTAGATCGTTAATGGCGTCGAATGCATCGTCGCCCACCACTGCTTTAGAAACGAACAGTTGGATTTCTCCAGAGCGGTCCTGAAGAGTGGCGAAAATAAGTTTTCCTTGGTCACGTTTCAACATGATGCGACCCGCAATGTTGACCGACTCTTCAGTTTCTGTTCCAGCGTCTAGGGCGCCATGAGCCTCACGAATCTCGCCCAAGGTGTGAGAGCGGTCGTAACGGTACGGGTAGGGGTTTGTTCCCGATTGGCGAAGGGTGTCGATGGCGGCCAGGCGTCGAGCCTTTTCTTGCTCTAATCCGCCAAGGCTTTGATCCGATACTTCTTCACTCACAGAATCTCTACGGTAGTTCGCGCAACCACTAAGAGTGGAAGCCATTGTCCAACTACGGTGAAGTTATGCGTTTTTCTCGGAGTGTGGTGGCTGTCGCACTTCTCGCTCTTGGCCTTGCAACACCAGTTCGTGCCGACTCATCCGCGGACTTTCCCACGCGTCACTTGCAGCCCACCTTGTCCGTTTCCATGAACATCTCACTAAAGGCGCCGATTGCACGGCGGATTTCGCGAGCCATTCAGAATGCAGGTGCAGTTGCACATAACGTCAGTTTCCCAACGGTGGGAATGACTGCGCACGTGCGAGATGGCAGGTATTTGATGCGACTTGGAAGCCGTTGGCGCGTTCCTATGGCAACCATGGTTGCTCCACTTGAGTACCTTCGCGCTGTTGGCGGCGATGCCATGGCAGAGGCTGCCGGGGTAGGGAAAGTGCTCATGGGTGAGACATCTGCAGGCATGCGTGGGGCACAGGTCGGGGACACAATCATCTTGCGAGACGGTGGCTTTCGACCACAGACTTTCGTGATTGGCGCAATTGTCCCCAACGCTTTTGTTGACTGGGGCGACATTTTTATTTCTGCTGAGTCGGCCACCGTTCTTGGAACCTTCTCACTCTCACGCATTACTGCTACACATATCCAGTCGTATAGCCGAATAGTTTCGCGATTGCGATCGGAAGGAATTGTCATTGGGGACACCTATCGCATGCGTCGTTCGTGGGACAGGGAAAACCCAGACGGAACGTTGGGGCCATCAACACTAAAGAAGTTGCTGGGGGAATTTACGTACAGACCAGCAGGTGGAAGCGCAATACAAATTGATGACCGGTGGAAGGTGAACAACATTTTGTGGCGACACACTTTTGAAGACATTTCCATACGCAACAACTGCCACAAAGTTGTTGTTGATGCAATTCAAGGTGCACTTAGCGAGGTTCGTGCGAAGGGGTTACAGCGATTCGTTGATGTAGCCAATGCCAATCGATACGGTGGCTGTTATGTAGGGAGATACAACCGAATGGCCGGAAAATTCGGTGCGCCATCTCGTCACGCGTACGGGGCTGCGCTCGATATCAACACCACCGAGAATTACCAGTGGGCAACACCAAAGATGAATTGTGATGTTGTGCGCATCTTCCGAAAATGGGGGTTTGCATGGGGTGGGAATTTCTGGCCTGCCGACGGAATGCATTTCGAATACGTGGGCGAACGCCGAGACACCATTGGTTACCCATCTCGGTACTGTCCGAACTCGGTTGCAGTTCCCACAACGACTTTGCCTGAGTTCACGGGTGGCACCAGCACAACCACCACATCGTCAACCACTACATCGTCAAGTACGACAACTACCACCACCTCTCCCACGACAACCACGACTGTGCCGATAACCTCAACAACGTGAACCTCAACAAGCGTTTGGTCATCATTGGCGGCGGTCCTGCAGGAAATGCAGCCGCTACATCAGCAGCGCGTAAAGGCGTGGAAGTCATTGTTGTGGAACGCGAGATTGTGGGTGGAGCCGCACACCTATTGGACTGCGTGCCGTCAAAGACCATGATTGCAACGGGTGGGGCTATGAGTTTCACCGAAAGCCTCAGTGGAATGGGACTGTCTAATCGCGATGCCGAAATTGACGTCAACGCATTAACCGACCGTATTGAAGGCATCAAGAATCGCCTGTCCAACGACATGACATCTTTGTTGCAGAGCCAGGGAGTCACCATTATTCGCGGCTCGGCGCGGTTACTAAACGCGAACACCGTGCACGTCGATGCGAGCGACGGAACGACACATCAAATTCAGGCCGACGACATTCTCATCTCCACCGGAACGCGTCCGCGCATTCCTCAGTTCGCCCAGCCAGACGGAGATCGAATTCTTACAACGAGAGATTGCTACCCGCCTCGAATTTTCCCAGAGAGCGTCACCATCATTGGCTCTGGTGTCACCGGAGTGGAATTTGCTCACATGTTTGCTTCCTTTGGGTCGAAGGTGACATTGGTTGTGTCACGTCAGCAGGTTCTGCCTGGAAAAGATCCCGAAGTCGCAGCAGTGCTGGAAGAGAATTTCTTGTCTCGTGGCGTTCGTTTGTACAAAGGTGCACGTGCCACCAACATTGAACGCACAGAACATGGTGTTCGTGTTGTCTGTGACGACGGACGAGTCTCTGAAACCACACATGCCGTTCTTGCTATTGGTTCTATACCAAACACAGAAGACCTTGGGCTTGAAGAAGTTGGCATAGAGATGGATGGTGGTTACATCGTTATTAATCGCCATTGTCAAAGCTCGGTAGAGCACATCTACGCCGCTGGTGACGTCAGTGGAAAACTGCCATTGTCTTCTGTTGCATCGATGCAAGGCAAGAAAGTGGCCGAGCAAGTTGTTGGCGGACCACGCGGACCACATCGTCATCTCGACTATGACAAAGCAGCCTCTGCAATTTTTACTGAACCAGAAATTGCCGATGTGGGTCTGGCCGAGGCCGAGGCATTTGCGTCAGGCAGAAAGATTCGCGTTACCAAAGTTCCGTTTGCCACTACGGCGAAAGCTCTTATCAATAACGACTCACGTGGTTTCGTGAAGATAATTAGCGACCCCGCAACAGGTGAAGTGTTGGGCGGATCAATTGTTGGTCGTCACGCAGCAGAACTCATCAGCGTTATCGCACTAGCGGTAACAGCAAATCTCAAAGTGTCCGACATTGAAGAGTCTTTGCTTGTGCACCCGGCACTTGCCGAAGCGTTGTCTGAAGCAGCCGAATAGTTATTCAATAACGACGACAACGTCGCCAGCACCCACGGTGTCGCCTGGCTTCACGTTGATGGCCTTAATGGTTCCGGTCTTGTCGGCTTCAATTTGGTTTTCCATTTTCATGGCTTCCAAAACCACCACGCTCTGGCCAGCTTCAACAGCCTGTCCAACTTCAACCAATACCTTCACAATGGTTCCTTGCATAGGTACTGCAATTTGACCGCTTCCGCCGCCGGCGCCACCACCTGATGCAGATGCTGAACGCGCTGCCTTCTTCTTGGTTGGAGCCGCTGCAGCAACCCCAGCAGATTCAGGAACCCACAACTTCACGTCGAAACGACGACCGTTGACTTCAACAGTTGTTTGACGTTGTACAAGTGGCGTGTCTGAATCGGTAGGTGCAGAAACAGGGGCTGCATCAATTCCCGACAAATCGAGTACTTCTTCCACCCACTTTGTGGAGTGGGTAACGGCGGCGAAGTCGGGGTGTTCAAGAATTGCGATGTCTGCAGGAATGGTTGTGGCTACGCCTTCAACAACCATTTCTTTGAGCGCCCGAATTGTTCGGGCGATTGCAGTGTCGCGGTCTTTGCCCCACACGATGACTTTGCCAACGAGGTTGTCGTAGTACTGGCTGATTTCGTCACCCGACTCATAACCACCATCGAAGCGCACGCCGAATCCGTCGGGGGCGGTGAGTTTGGTGATGGGACCGGGCGAGGGGAGGAACTTTCCGCCCGCTGGGTTTTCTGCGTTGATGCGAACTTCAATGGCGTGTCCGCGCTGAAGTGCACGAACTTCTTTTTGTGTCATGGGAAGTTTTTCGCCCGATGCAACTCGGATTTGCCATTCCACAAGATCGATTCCGGTGATGACTTCGGTGACGGGGTGTTCTACCTGAAGACGAGTGTTCATCTCCAAGAAGAAGAAATCACCGTCTTGGTAGATGAACTCAACTGTTCCGGCGTTGTAATAGCCCACAGCCTTTGCTGCCTTTACCGCAGCGGCACCCATGGCCTCTTCGACACCATCGGGCAAACCAGGTGCTGGCGCTTCTTCAATGAGCTTTTGGTGACGACGTTGAGCCGAGCAGTCACGTGTTGAGACCCACACAACGTTTCCGTGCTTGTCTCCAACGAGTTGCACTTCAATGTGGCGTGGCCATGTGAGGTAACGCTCAACATAAATCTCATCGCGTCCGAAGAAGTTGCGTGCTTCGCGCTGTGCTGAATCCATCGCGTCTTGCACTTCGGCAGCTGATTGCACCACTTTCATTCCGCGTCCGCCGCCACCGAACGCAGCCTTGATAGCAATTGGCCACCCGAATTCATTTCCGAAGTCGGTGATCTCTTTTGCACTAGTGACGAACTCTGTCGTTCCGGGAACAATTGGTGCTCCACCACGAAGTGCAGCTTTACGGCTAGACACCTTGTCGCCCATTTCATCAATGGCTTCTGGTGGTGGTCCAATGAAAGCCACACCCATTGCAGTGATGGCGCGAGCGAAGTCTGCGTTCTCGCTGAAGAATCCGTACCCAGGATGTACGCCGTCGGCGCCACTGTCTGTGATGGCCTTCAAGATGGCCTCGGTGTTCAGGTAACTCTCGGCTGCGGTTTGACCGCCCAGTGCGTATGCCTCGTCGGCAAGGCGAACATGAAGCGCGTTGCGATCGAGTTCTGAATAGACCGCAACGGTGGCAATGCCAAGTTCACGGGCGGCGCGGATAACTCGGACAGCGATTTCGCCTCTGTTGGCGATAAGGATTTTTTTCAGCACAGGTGACAATATTGCCCTGATGGGACACATAAAAGCGAACCAATCCGAGACGTGGCATGTCACAGTGGTCCCGGAGACGGGCAGCACCAACACAGATCTGCTCGAAATGGGGGCCAAGGGGGCTGCCGATCGTTCGGTTTTGCGCGCCGATTTCCAGTCTGCGGGCCGTGGCCGCCTTGACCGAACCTGGGAAGCGCCACGCGGGGTGAACCTGCTGGTGTCCTTGCTGTTTCGGGAGGTGCCGGAGCGTTTACACGTGCTCACCCAGGTGGTGGCCCTTGCCGCAGCCTCCGTGGCTCGCGATGGCTGCGGGGTCCCGGTGGTGCTGAAGTGGCCGAACGACCTTCTGGTGGGCACAGAAAAAGTTGCTGGCATCTTGGCCCAGGCCGCGCCGGCTGCACCAAACGGGAAAATCCCATTTGTTGTGGTGGGCATTGGGTGCAATTTGGGTTGGGCGCCAGAAGGTGCTGCATCGTTGGCGTCTTGTGGCTGGACCCGCCAAATGAGCCCGCATGATTTTCTTTTGCAGATGCTTCCAGAGATTGATCGGCTGCGTGCATTAGATGAAGCACAACTACATGACGAATACATATCTGGTCTTGCCACTGTGGGAACTCGTGTGCGGGCACAGATGCCCGACGGAAACGACATTGTTGGGCGTGCAATGGATGTGGAACGAGATGGTCGACTTGTGGTGTTAGACGATTGTGCAGTGACTCATCGCATTGATACCGCCGATGTGGTGCATCTTCGCGCCGTAGAGGACTGACTACCGTAGGTCTGTGCTTCGCGACCGTGTCTCATCTCATTCGACCGGAACGCCGCGATGGTTGCTGGCAGTGTGCATTGCATTGGTGATGACATTGGCTGGTGCGCTTGGAATTGTGCGTGCCACGAATACAGCACTTGATGAAGTGTCACGAGTATCGGTGGCTACTCCTGCTTTGTCGCCCGTTAGCGAAGGATTCGAGAATTACTTGCTTGTTGGTTCGGACTCTCGCGCTGGTGCCGATCCCACTGATGCAGATTTCGAGAGCATGGGGGCAGAAGAGGCAAACCCCAGCATGCGTGCCGACACCCTGATTGTTATCCGGGTGGATAAGAAAAATGGTTCAGTTTCCACTATGTCGGTGCCGCGTGATCTTCGCGTCATGATGGCCGACAACGGACGATTCGGAAAAGTGAACGCCGCGTATCAACGAGGCGCAGACGTTTTGGTGCGCACCCTGCAGAGTGCATTAAACATTCCTATTCATCATTACATCGAGATGGATTTCTCCGGATTCAAGGACATCGTTGATGCAGTTGGGGGAGTGCGCATTTGTGTTGATCGCGCATCGCGAGATAAGTCCACCGGATTCTTCCTAGGGAAGCGTGGCTGCAAAATGCAGAACGGTACACAAGCGCTGTCGTATGCGCGGTCGCGACACTTCGAAGAAAAGATTGATGGTCGTTGGCAAGTTGACGGAACCGGAGACGTTGGCCGCGGTGACCGCCAACGGTATTTCATGTCGGTGTTGGTGAAGCAGGCAGTTCGTTACCTTGCTGAGCACCCCATGAAAGCCTCGGAGATACTCTCGTCGTTTTCCTCTGCTGTTGCGGTGGACGATGGTCTCGATCTCATTGACTTGGCGCGCAAGTTGCGGCCACTAGCAAATGGCGCCGCGTTGTCTGTTGCGCTTCCTGTGTCGAGCGACATGATTTCAGGAAGCTTTGTGTTTACTCTGAACAACGAATCAAAGCCGGTGCTTGATTATTTTGCTGGGTTGGGGCCATTGCCCGCAGCGCCGCCTAGCTAAAGCGCATCCGAATTTTGTGCAGCTGCTTTACGTTGCACTTTGCTGATGAACACTTCAGCGCTGACTGGTTCGCCAATTCGGTTGCCTTGCAAAAGATCGCAACCCAATACCTTGAGACGTTGCACATGATCTTCGGTTGTAACCCACTCGGCGCACACCACCAGATTTAATGAATGGGCCAACTGAATGAGAGAACGCACCATTGGGTCGTCGCCGCCGTCGGTGCGGCCAACATCGCGTACAAGGGTTCCGTCGAGTTTCAAGAGGTCTGCGGGGAAGGTACGGAGCGACGCAAGCGATGAGTACCCGGAGCCAAAATCGTCAACTGCAATACGCACACCTTGGCGTTTTAATGCCGTGACGGTGCGCAAGACGGACGGATTGTTCTCTACCAAGTTTGACTCTGACGTTTCAAAGACAAGTTGCGACCCATCAAGTGAATGCGCGCGCAAAATGGTGAGTGCACGGTCAACAAATGTGATGTCAGAGAGTTGACGTCGCGATGCATTCACATGAATTGATGTTCCGCGATCGACAAGACCAGATGAAATCCACTCGGCCAAGGTGCGCGCGCCTTGTTCAAGAACCCAGTCACCAATAGGAGCAATAAGTCCCGATTCGTCTGCGAGGTCGAGGAATGCTGCAGGCGCAAGAACTCCGCGTGTGGGGTGATTCCAGCGCAAGAGAGCCTCGGCAGCAACAACGCGGCCAGTGTGCGCAGACTCGATGGGTTGGAAGAGAACGGTGAATTGGTCGGCTGCGAGTGCTTGTTCTAATTCAGAAGCCAAGTGAAGACGTTCGCGCGCAGCAGTACGCATTTCTTCGTTGTACAACTCAGATCTGCCGCGACCGCGTTGCTTTGCCCGGTACATCGCAGTGTCGGCAGAACGCAACAGGGTGACGGCTGCGTCGGCGGCAGATTCGCTGGCAAGGAGGTCTGGTGTTGACATTGCTACACCCACGCTTGCGCCTGCTTCAATTTCTACGCCTTGAAGGACGAGTGGACCAGTAATGGACGCGCGAATTCGTTCAGCAACATCGAGTGCTACCTGTTCGTCGAGCAGTCCCTCACACAGTACGACAAATTCATCACCACTAATGCGCGCTACTAAGTCTGTGGGACGTGTGGCGGCAGCAAGACGTCGTGAAACTGTGACAATAAGTTGGTCACCAACAGCGTGACCAATGGTGTCGTTGACATGCTTCAATTTGTCGAGGTCAATAAACAAAACGCCCACAGTGGCGTGAGTGGTTCTGCTGCGCTCGAGTGCTTCAGTTGTCTTTCGCAAAAACAAAACTCGGTTCGGTAACCCGGTGAGTGCATCGTGAGTTGCTTGACGCGCCAACTCGGCCTGTGTTTGGCGTTCTTCGGTGATGTCTCGCGTAATTGTGGACCAATGATGCACGCTTCCGTCTGCATCGCGCACAACTTGCACAACAACGGCCAGTATTCGTGGAATTCCATCGGGTGAACGAAAACCAATTTCGCCCTCCCATCTGTTAGGAGAGCCCGCAGGTGGTGCTGCATCGAGCAATATGCGTGGTAGTTGATCTCGTACTGCTTGCATAAATGCACGCGCGGCAACATCACCATTTCCTGAAGATGGGTCGGCAACACCAATCAATGTGCGAGCGGTGTCGTTTGCAAATTCAAGTTCGCCAACTCTGTTGAAGACCAACACTGCATCGCCAGATACATCGAGTAGTCCAACAAGTTGGTTCGACAATTGACGTTGCGCTACAAGTGATGTGCAATCAATGGCAGTTCCGACGTATCCGGTGAGAACTCCATCGGTGAGAACGGGTTGCGTCGAAACCTGAATCCACACTGATTCTCCTGTGGCACGCCCGACGCGAAATTCAACCGCGAAGTTTCCTCCGTCTGTTTTGTGTTGTACCCATCGGCGCTCACATTCGGTGCGTTCGTGCGGTAACGCATTTGCCCACGGAGCGGTTCCGACAACTAGTGGTGCACCATCACATGCCAGTGCGCGAAATGCAGCGTTTCCCGACACGAGTCGGCCATTGGTGTCGGTCTCAAAGACACCGATGGGCAGGGCGGCAGTAGTGGGGTCGATACCGCCATTCTCACAGATTGTTCACCGAGTGCGGTGGACTGACCCCTCAGGGTGGTGACTATCGACTGACAGTGAAGGCGGTCGTTGCGGCTTCTAGGGCGCCCGATTCGATGTCGGAGATGATGGTGCGCGCATCGGGGTCGTCGTCAAGTGGTGTGAGTGCATCGAGTGCGTAGACGGTGACGACAAATGTGTGGGTCTTGCCGGTGGGGGGACACGGGGGGTCATACGTTCTGTCGCCTTTGGCCGACACGGCGACAACGCCACCAGCGGGGACTTGACCTTCCAGAGCAGTAGTGACAGCAAAGTCAATGTTTGTGACAACCCAAGGCAGATTGTTGGGGTCATCCATGTTGTCGATGACGATGGCGTAGCCCTGGGTGTCCTCGGGCCCTGTGGTCCAGGTGAGTGGTGGCGACATTCCTTCGCCAAGACATGTGTATCGGTTGTCGATTGCGGACCCACTTGGCCACGGACCATTCAGCGACATGGGTGCATTGGTGTCGGCGACAGCTTCGCCAATTGTGGTGGCAACCCGAACCGAGTCGGTCTGATTGGCGAGAGGAGATTTCATGGCACGGCCGTCATTGGTGGAACACGCACTCAGGACCAAACATGTGATCACGATGAGAGACCAGTGAACCGAGTGCTTGACATCATTCATTGACGCTCAGACTATTGCGTACCACGGGGTGTGAACCCATCACGTTCACTATCCTGAGAGAGATGACCTCCCCAGCACTCTCGCTCTCTGGTGAACACCTCTGTTTGATGACAGTGCATGCTCATCCAGACGACGAAGCATCAAAGGGTGCGCCCACAGTTGCCAAATACTTCGCAGAAGGAGTTCGCACGGTTCTGGTGTGTTGTACCGGAGGTGAAGAAGGCGACCTTCAGAATCCAACATTGCGCGAGCCAGGTCAACCATTTCACGGGAAAACTCCCGAAGAGGAACGAGAAATCATTGCGTCAATACGCGCATCCGAGTTGAAGAAATCAACCGATGCAATTGGATTTTCTGCCGTGCACATGTTGGGTTATCGCGACTCAGGAATGGCCGGATCCGAGACAAACTCTCATCCCGATTGCTTCAACATGGCCGACCTTGACGAGGCCACAGGCCGACTTGTTGCATTAATTCGCGCCGAAAAGCCACACGTCATCCTCACGTACAACGATGATCAACGTGGATATCCGCACCCCGACCATCTGCGTGTTCATGACATCAGTGTGTTGGCTTTTGAACGCGCTGGTGACCCCACGTGGTACCCAGAACTTGGTGAACCGTGGCAACCATCGAAGATGTATTACACGCTGTGGGCAAAAGAACGCATTACTGCTGTTCACGAAGCCCTTCTGTTGAAGTTTGGCGAGTCACCCTTTGATGAAAATTGGTTGAAGCGCCCTTCACAAGATCATCGCATCACCACTCGTTTACATATTGCTGAGTATCTGCGTGCACGAACTGAATCGTTATTGGCTCACGCCACTCAAGTGGATCCCACCTCAAAGTGGTGGTTCGGTTTAGATGATGACGAACTTGGAAAGGTCTACCCGTGGGAAGACTGGATTCTCGCTATGAGCGTTCTTGCTGAAATTCCAGAAGGAATGATGGAAACAGATCTGTTTGCCGGAATTCGCTCATTCGATCAGGTAACGGCATGAGCGTTCAGTATCACGTTGTCTTCAAGAAGAATGATGAAGCCGTTGAGGGCCCAGACGACGCAGATGTCATTGTGAAAGTTGATGTGAAGTATGCGTCAATGGATCCAACAGCAGCGTTCATGGCCGGAAAACTGAAGAACGAAGGCAGTACTCGCGCGTTGTTTGAAGCGTTGTGGAGCGGTGAAGCAGTGGCAACAATTAGCCGGCTCGCATCACGTTCCTAAGTTCGCGATAGCCAAGCAACACAGCGCCGCTGTCGGTGAGCGCAGCACGAAGTTCTGTATCTGTTGTAACAAGCGCAAGATCGTCTACCCACCCGGCTGCATTGTCACCAAGGGCTCGCACTTCAGGTGTATCTATTGCGGGCTGCACATGAATTTCTGTTACGCCTGGCTGCAGTGATCGAATGGCGTTGAGCACGCGGTCGCGGCTTCCGGCGCGCCAGTCAAGGTCGAAATGATCGGGGAAGACGATTCCCTCGTCGCGTGCGAGCGTGCGGAATGGGAATCCGGCTGCATCTTCAGAAATGGTGGAGGGAAGTCGGATGGGAAGTTGAAACTCAACAGCAAGTTCTAGGTACACGTCAAAGAATTCGGGACGCAAGGTGATGGATGTGAGATGTGGAGCTAAGTGAGTGACGTCAATTCCCCAGGCGATGGCACGTTCAATTTGAGCACGACACTCACGAAGAACTTCTGTGCTGTCTGCGTGTTCCCACAAGTCGTCAACAGAACGCGGGAAGCCGCCCTCACCCGACAAAAGTGACGGTGCATGTGTTAACGGACCCCAACGGTATTCGGGGTGTTCGGCATTGAGTGTGAGGTGAACTCCGATGTCGTCTCCGCGGTACTCGCTTGCTGCAAAGCGCGCCCACGGTGCGGGCATCATGATGGAAGCACACGTGGCTACGCCGTCACGAAGGGCGCTGTATACGCCGACGGTTGCGGCATGACACGAACCAAGGTCGTCGCACGAGATGATGACGAGGCGTGCGTCATCTGCGTATCCGAGTTTCTGTGCAAGTGACGCGGGCGAAGCCATAACAAAACCCTACCTTCAGCAATGTGCCCACAGCCCAAGGTGAGATGTTTGAGCGCGGTAAGCAGCCTTTGCGAACACTGCTTGCAACGATGTATTCGGTTCATATGGGTAGGGGCGTGCCCACCCACCCGCAACAAGCTCCTCGTTAACAAACAGATTGTCGGACGATCTGTAGACGTACGCCAGAAGTCGGCCGAATTTGTCGCGCGCTTCGATGTCTCGCGTGACATACACCGTTGTTCCCTTCGGTAACCACGTTTTCGTTTGCTGTGATGCTTGCGGTCCCCAACATTCGACAGGTTTGGTGGGGTGCACTGTTTCGGGTGTATCGACACCGATGAGACGAATCTGCTCAACACGGTTTCCGAACGCCACATAAATGGTGTCGCCGTCGACGACGCGAGTGACGGTGCCAGAAACGCGACCACCCGCATCAGGTGTGATGCGGGTGGTACACGAAACGAGGACGACACTCAGTGCCGCAACGAGTGAAGCGAGTGCGCGTGATGTGACGCGCACTGATGAATTAGAGGCGCTCGATGAGTGTGCCGGTTCCGAGACCGCCACCACAGCACATAGAGATGATGCCGTAGCGTCCGCCTGTGCGCTCGAGTTCGTTGAGAGCCTTGGTGACAAGGAACGCACCAGTTGCGCCGAGTGGGTGGCCCAATGCAATTGCTCCACCATTTGGGTTGGTCTTTTCAATGTCGGCACCAAGTTCTTTTGCCCAAGCGAGAACAACAGAAGCAAATGCTTCGTTGATTTCGAACACATCGATGTCGTCAATCTTCAAGTTATTGCGCTCGAGAAGACGCTGAGTTGCATCGATGGGTCCGGTGAGCATGAGTACCGGATCGACGCCTACAAGGCACGTGTCGACAATACGTGCACGTGCGCGCATGCCGAGTTGTGATGCCTTCTCTTCGGTCATCATGAGAACTGCGGCGGCACCATCGGAAATCTGTGAGGAGTTTCCGGCGGTGTGAACGCCATTCTCGCGAGCTACGGGCTTGAGGGTGGACAGCTTCTCAAGTGTTGTTTCGCGAAGACCTTCGTCTTTTGCAACACGACGAGTGCCGACCACTTCACCAGCTTCATTTACTTCTGGTGCATCAACCTCGATGTACTGGCCAGCAAAACGATCTTCTGCCCATGCGCGAATTGCGCGTTCTTGTGATGCGAGACCGAAGCGGTCAGTGTCATCGCGGGAAATCTTCCACTTGTCGGCGATGCGCTCTGCGCCTTCGAACTGAGATGTCATTTCGTACTGTTCGAAGTAATTCTTCGGAATGGGTACGCCAAGACCTAGGTCTTTGCGACTGTTGCTTCCGATGGGGACGCGGCTCATGACTTCAACACCGCATGCAATGGCAATGTCGACAACGCCCGAACCGATGAGAGATGAAGCAAGGCCGGTTGCCTGCTGCGACGAACCGCACTGAGTGTCGACAGTGGTGGCAGCAGTTGTGAGCGGAAGGCCTGCAGCCAACCATGCCGTACGGGTGACGTTGAACGACTGCTCGCCAACCTGGCTGACGCATCCGCCCACTACTTGCTCAACAAGTGACGGGTCGATGCCTGTGCGGTTGATGATTCCCTGCTGGGCAATGCCGAGGAGTTCGCCAGGATGGATGGTGGATAATCCGCCGTTGCGACGCCCAATGGGGGTGCGCACTGCATCGACGATTACGACTGAATTTTGGTTACGTGCCATTGGCTCATCCTACGCAGGGCTTCGCCTACTACCGTCAGTGGGAATGGCTACACACGACACCTCATTTCGCCCCACTTTGACCCCAGCAGGAAATGTTGACGAGCACCGGTACATCCATGTTGTTGGGGTGAAAGTCTTCATTGATAACCAACCCGCAGAGGACTCGTGGGACCGCCATTTCTTGGGTATGCACGGCGGCGTTGCTTGCTGGGGTATCGATGTTCCGCACGGCGAAGACCCTGGGTACGGCGCCGAGATGGACCTGCGCGCACTGTTTGGTCGAATCAGCGA
Organism: Ilumatobacteraceae bacterium; assembly: GCA_021299715.1. GTDB lineage: Bacteria > Actinomycetota > Acidimicrobiia > Acidimicrobiales > Ilumatobacteraceae > UBA2093. Next base: position 152,677 of record JAJTEL010000001.1, read on the forward strand.
AACTGAATGGGCCATTGCGGGTCGAGCAGTGCAGTTGGTGGAGTGGGCGCGAACACACCGTTTTTGTGGTCGTTGTGGCGAACCAACACGAATGGCTGACACCGAGCGCGCATTTGTGTGCCCGTCATGTTCACTCATGGCGTTTCCGCGACTAGCACCAGCAATCATCACGTTGGTCACGCGAGGCGATGGCGACAATCAACAGGCACTGTTGGCTCGCGGTGCGAATTTCCCTGTCCCCATGTTTTCGTGTCTTGCAGGTTTTGTCGAACCAGGCGAGAACTTGGAACAGGCAGTAGCGCGCGAGGTAGAAGAAGAAGTTGGCATCGTTGTCGACTCCATTGCGTATGTGGCCAGTCAACCGTGGCCATTCCCGCATTCATTAATGCTGGGGTTCACTGCGCGGTGGGTATCTGGCGACATTGTGTGCGACACCACCGAAATTGCCGAAGCGCAGTGGTATGACCGAGATGATCTGCCAATGATTCCGCCTGGCATTTCTATTGCGCGACGCCTCATCGACGACTGGGTCTATCGCCGCTAACAAAAAAGCGATGTTTGTCTCGTAGCGTTCTTTCCATGACTTCACTACAGCTTGGACGTGTTGGCCTGTGGGCTGCAGATTTTGACCTTGTTCCGATGGCGGCTGCTCAAGAGGGCATCGCACAGGTTGAGGAAATGGGCTTTGGCACCGTATGGGTTCCAGAAGCAGTTCTTCGCGAAGCATTTGCATCGTGCGCACTGCTGTTGTCCGCAACGAAGAAGATGACAATTGCAACCGGCATCGCAAGTCTTCATGCCCGTACCGCGCAATCAATGCAAGCTGGTTTGAAGACATTGTCCGAAGCATTTCCGAATCGATTCCTTTTAGGAATCGGCGTAAGCCATGCGCCCATGGTGCAAGGTGTACACAAAGGTAACTACGACAAGCCGTATTCCACGATGGTGGAATACCTCGAGGCAATGGACAACGGAGTGTTCTTCAGCCCCCAACCGTCTCAGCCGCCACGTCGAGTGTTGGCCGCTTTAGGTCCCAAAATGTTGAAGCTTTCAGCGGAAAAGGCCGACGGCGCGCATCCGTACTTTGTTCCGGTTGAACACACCGCATTTGCGCGTGAGGTGCTGGGCAAAGATCCATTGTTGGCTCCAGAGATTGCAGTTGTTCTCAATGAGGATGCAGACACGGCAAAGGACATTGCAAACAAGTTCATGTCGACGTACACAAAGTTGCCGAACTACACGAACAACCTGAAGCGATTCGGTTTCACTGAAGACGACATTGCGAATCACTCCGACCGCTTGATGGACGCCATTGTTGCGCGCGGTTCAATAGATGTCATCGTGGATCGAATTCGCGAACACCTAGATGCGGGTGCAGATCATGTGTGTGTTCAAGTGTTAACAGGAAAGCCAGGGGTTTTACCGATGAAGCAGTGGCAAGAGCTTGCTGACGCGGTGAAGGGTCTGTAATGCAGCACGCCGATTTTGTGCGTGCCATTGAATTTTACGGAGCAGAAATTGCTCGCGCGGCACGAGTGTCATTAGACGCACCAGTGCGCGCGTGTGGTTCGTGGCGAATCGCAGATGTGTTGTGGCACATGGGCGAGGTGCATCGATTCTGGACAGCAATGGCAGTCTCTGGCACAACGTCGCGCGCTGAAACTCTTCGAGATGAGCGTCCAGAAGAGATGGACATGATTCGTTGGTATGAAGATGGCGTTGCACAACTTGTGTCGGCTGTGTCAACACTTCCTGCAGACCAACCGTGCTGGACGTGGGCAGGTCCACAAAATATTGCATGGCTCACACGTCGAATGGCGCATGAGACCACGGTGCATGCGTGGGATGTTGCATGGGCTGCAGGGTTGCGACCAGAAATTTCTGCCGAATTGGCCAGCGATGGAATTGATGAGTTCTTGTTTGTGATGACGCCACTTGTACGAGAAGGTCAGCCGATTGTTGGCGGGTCGGTGCACCTGCATTGCACAGATATTGAAGGGGAGTGGTTGGTGACCCCCGGTGACGGTTTAGACATGGTTGTGACGCGCGAACACAAAAAAGGTTCAGTTGCGTTGCGTGGCTCCGCATCTGATTTGTTGTTGGTGTTATGGCGACGGTTACCGCTTGACCTGGTGGAAGTCATTGGAGATTCGTCGGTAGCAGAACGCTTTCTGTTGCGTTCTGATCTTGATTAACGAACGGTGACGTTCTTCCACTTTGAGTAGTTGCCTGCTGCGTCGCGAATTCGAATACGAACTCTCTTGGCGCCCTTTGGAACCTGTAGTGAATACGAACCATTTCGGGCCGCATCTACCTTCAACACGATTGTTCGCGCACCAACTTTCATTTCAATGCGTGTGACACCGGAACGACGGTCACGCACGGTGATGGAGACTGCAGAGTTTGCTCGCCGACTAGCACCAGCTGCGGTAGCCGTAGCCGACGCTGCCACGCGAGTAGAGCGAAGTTCTTCGATGACGGGGGCGTCATCGTCGGGTACGTCTACCTCGGTAATGAGTGTGATGGAGTCTGTAAAGACCTGCACTTGTCCGTTTGCGTAATACACCTGAACGTAGACAGTGCGTTCCACTTCGGGTTCGTCTGAAGCGATGAGTTCCCACCTAATGGGACTTGCTGGTTCGAATACTTTGGCGTTTCGGAAATTCTCATTGTTTGAGATGCGATACGCCACCGCATCTGCCGGTGGATTGACAAAAATGTCGACCGACGTTGATGTTGTGTTTTCAGCATCGTTATTGATGACAATTCCAATTGGTGTCTTGGTGACGAAGCGGAACGTACTGGTGCGAGTTGTTCCCAATTGATTTGTTGCGGTTGCGGTTGCGTAATACGTAGTACGGGGCAATAACTCTTTGAATGTTGTATGTGCATACGTTTCAGATTGAGAAGATCCTGACGACACGAAGTATTCAGTTGCATCACTCATGTCTGCGTTCTCAGAGACCTGTACTTTCACAAAAGTGTGTAGTCCGGTGGAATCAAAAATGATGTGAGCCGCGGCAGTGCGCAAGTCGGCATCAATGGACGTGATTCTGATGGTGGGCGCACTTCCCTTTGTGCGTTGCTGCACAGCCGACGTTATGTGAGTTCCTACGGCGTTCGTTGCAACGACTCGTACCCAGTACTCGGTGCGATAGTCGAGCCCGGCGACGACGAAAGTGGCCGCAGATGGGCCACGTGACGTAAACGTCTGCGACGAAGACGTGACAGATGTTGAGAACGATGGCGAGGTGGAAACTTCGGCGTAGATCTCTCCGCGTACCAAGCCGCTAGTGAGGTGTGCGGTTACAGAGATACTGCTGATGGTGGCAGATGTTGATGAAATAGAGGCTGTGGGGCGTGAACCCACCGTTGTGAACTGGTGAGTTGCCCCGGTTGTAGTGCCCAGCCTGTTAGTGGCGACTGCGCGTACGTAATACGTGGTGTTGGGCGTGAGATTGGAAAGAGAGTGAACACGTTCTATCGGAGTGTTGCCGGCAAATGGTTCAACACTGACTTGGGATGTATTGGAGTTGAACCATTGATCGGTAGAGACTTCGATGTAGGCGGTAGAGCTGAGTCGATTGGCATTCAGAGAAACAGAAAGAACTGCCTCGTTGCCGGTGAGATCTGATGCAGTTATTGCATGAACCGTTGGCTCGTCGCCAAGAGTGGTGAAAGTTGAGGTCGTTCCGGTGACCGAACCGAATGTATTGGTGGCGACAAGGCGCACGTAGTGCGTTGTGCGTGGGGCAAGTGAATTGAGGCGAAGCGAGAACGACGTTGGTACGTACGCATCATTGGGGAGAGACGCTGAAATGTTGTAGCGAGACACCGTTGCAAACGAGGACGTTGTGCTGACTTCGGCAACGACAGTGGTGGCGTAACCATTGGGGTTGACGCGTCCCGTGATTGTGGCAATTTCGGCATCGACGTCCGCGCTGCCGGTGGCCACAACAGTGGGTGTTCCGACGGGTGGAATGAGTTCGGGAAAGTAACCCGCGGACGGCTGTGTGGGCGTTTGTGGCGTCCAGTTCATTCCGCCCCAACACCACACGCGTCCCGTTGAGTCGAGGGCACACGTTCCGGCGACTCCAGCATCGAACGACACAAAGCGCACGCCAGCAGGAACGAATGGTGTTCGCCATGTAAGGCCACCTAGTGATGTGCCAGTGCCGAGTTCGCCATAGTCGCCACGGCCAAAGCACCACATTTTTCCGCTCTCTGTGCCAACGCATGTGTGGTACCAACCAGTGGCGAGTGTGATTAAGCGCTCGCCGTCGGGAACAATCATTTTTGTAAAGCGTGTGCTGTCGTTATATGTGCCGTTTCCGAATGATCCGTTGTAGTTGTCACCAGAGCAATACCCGGCGCCACTGACGGTGAGCACGCACAAACGACCTCCGGCGTATGAGGGCTGATCCCACTGTTCACCAGCCGGAGCAGGAACAAGCACTGGTGTCCAAGAATGCGAGTAGTGAAACTGTTGTGCGTAGCCCAGGCCAAGTTGACCGTCGCCGTTACTTCCCCAGCAATACATGTTGTGTGCTGTGGTGACAGCACACACGCCACCACCACCCATATTGAATCGCTTGATGGGATTGTTGTCTGGCATGGGGATGCGTACAGGAATTCGCACGGGGTCAACGCTTCCATCTCCGAGATAGTGCGCATCGCCCCAGCACCACAGCTCTGACGTAGTAGTTGTGGCGCATGCAGTGGAGTGACCACTTTGCACATCGGTGACACGAATGTTGGCGGGGAACTCAACTTCTACAGGTGTACGCGATGTTGGAGAGAAATATGTGCCGATGTGATGATTGCCCCAGCAATACGCGCGATCGTTTTCTGCAATGCCACAATTTGCGTATGCCTCGCCCGAGTTGATTGACTTCCACTTCAATCCGCCGGGCAGAGAAATTTTTGTTGGTGTTCGTACCATGCCAACTGGTTTGTCGGGAAAGACCCAACGGTCGGGGTTGTCACCCCAGCACACAACAATTCCGTCTTGTGTGAGCGCACACGCACCGCGTGTTGCGACGGAAATTGCGGTGTACGTAAACGGGTCGGCTGATGCAGATGTTGCAGTAACTGCAACGGTTGCAATAGGCGTGCCGAGAAGGGCAATGGCAAGGACAAAACGTGGAAGACGCATGCAGCCACCGTAACGGTCGCATGTGTCGGTCTTTGGTTGCAGTTTGCTACTGAAAACAGATGGCGGTTTATTCTGCGAGTCCGACGGGATTTCCGTCAATGATCTGATCTAAATATTCAGACATACCAAAACCGGTTTTTCCGGCGTGTTCGCCTTCGGTAATGGTCCACTTCGTCATGCCTTCGCTAATGCGAGTCATCAGCCAATTGCCGTCTGGGTCTTGGCGGCGATTACGCAAAGGAATCAGGCTTTGCACATCGCCTGTGAAATGCCATTCCTTACCAGAACGCGATGAACGAATGACGCCTGTGACAACGTCGTGGTAACTCTCGTCGCCCACAGTTTCTGTAGAAATCTGCACGTCGTCACATAAATGAATTTGGCCGTTGTCCCACACAAACCCGCCACGTGATCCTGGGCCGTCTTTCTTTGCTACGCGACTGGCCATAAAGCCAAGATTTTCTCCAAAGTTTGCAGTGAGCCAGCGGTAGTACCACGGGGCTTGCCAGTAGCGAGGGCCCCATGAGTGGTCACGAAGTCCGAATCCGTTGATGTTCCATTCTTCGTCGCCCACCCGAAGCGAACCATGAGCTTCCACAAGTTGTTCGTAGTGTCCTTTTGCGAATTCTTCACCTGGTGTTTCGTGCGGAGTGTCGGGTTCGCCGCCGAACATGCTGGTTCGACCTTTGCCTGTAAACGTGATGTGAGCTTCACATTCAGCAAATGGATTGTTTGCAAATGCGGTTTTCGGATCTGCCATGTCGTGTGGGTTGTCGAGCACCACAACTTTGCCCACGTAATCAATTTTCAACTCTTCAAATGGCTTCACCATTGTCCAGGTGAGACCGCCAGCGTCGAGTGCATCGTTGTTGTCAATGTTTGGTCTCTTGAACATGAAGCCCACACGACCATTTGGCAGATACAAACAGATGGTCATTTCTGCATAACCCTCGTTGGCGCGGTTGCCCATGCGGAACCAACCACCAACTTGGGTAGTGGGGTCGAAGCAGTTGATGTACATGCTCTCGTTGAAGTTGGATTCAGGTCCAAGTTCATGCATGTACTCATCGGATGGTTCGAGACGAACTCCCATGTTGTTTCCCCCTAAATGGAATTATTATCCCTGAAAAATTCTGTTCTGCAATTTGCGCATGCCAGCCAACCACCGATCACGGTCGGCAACTTTTCGCTGCTCGTATGTGTGCACTTCGGCGTGAGGCATCACGAGGAATTTCTCGGCCACGATGGTGTCGTGCACTATGTCGGCAACTTCATGCGGTTCAAGAACTGCACCCGACGCCTTCACCACTTCTCCGCCACGCTTGTCGATTCCGTCGTCTCTGCCCGGTGGATTCAACATGTTGGTATTAACGCCCTGCGGGCACAAACATGTGACCCGTACACCACGATCGCCGTACGTAATAGACATCCATTCGGCGAATGCAACAGCACCGTGTTTAGACACGCTGTATGTGGCGCTACCAATTTGAGATAACAAACCAGCAGCCGATGCAGTGCTGCAGAAATATCCTTCCCCGGCAGCAAGCCAGTCACCAATCAGGTGTTTGGCCGCCCACCGATGCGAATGCAAGTTGATGTCCATAGCCATGTTCCACGTGGCTTCATCGGTGTCTTCAAGAAATGTGCCTACGGCGACACCGGCGTTTGCAAAGAACAGATGAATGAAGCCGAATTTTTCCCGTGCAGCGTTGATGAGTGCAACGTTTCCTGCCTCTGTGCTGATATCGGACACAACCGCAAAGGCTGAGTCTGGGCGAAGAGCATTTAGTTCAGATTCGATTTTCTTCAAATTTTCGGCGTCGCGGTCGGCGACAACAACGCGAGCACCAGCGGCATGAAACCGCCGGGAGAGTGCGGCCCCAATTCCGTTAGCGGCACCTGTGACGACTGTGGTGGTTCCCTCAAAATTCATGTGTCAGACCTTATGGCAAGCGTCACCTGACTTATTCATCCGGTGCGAGAGGGTGTCCACTTTTTGGTGTGTCCCATCTGTACGATAAGGGAAGCGGGCGGAACCGGTACCTCTGGTTTCATACCCGCACATCGAGAGGAGCTCCACATGCTTGACACCCGCGAATCGGTCATCACCGAAGCGATTGCTGTGATCGACAAGGCACTCGCTGAAATGCTGCGCCGAGAATTGGTGTCTGCAGTTGAAGTCGGAGACTTGCTCCTTGACTTGCGAACACTTCTTAGCGCCAGCGCTGCCACCACCGACGCTTAGTCGAATTTTCCTGAACGTCGTCGCTGACTACTGACGACGCACCGTCCGAGCGCTCTGGCGCGTACGACGCGAGTTCTGCAAAAGACTCAACAAGTGATTCGCGCAGAAGTGAAGGACTTTCTACGGCAGCTTCGTCAATGTTGATTCCCACATCCATGCTTCCCATGTACGACATGAGCGTGAGGTTGAACGCGACACCGCCAAGTGGCCCAACGGGGTAATTTTCGAGCAGTTTTGCGCCGCCCACATACAGGGGAACCCCGGCACCTCGGACGTTTGACGTGGCGAAGTCGACTGTTTCTGCTTGTGCTCGGGCCAGTCGGGTGATGACTGAGGTGGGCAACATAGTGGACACTGTGGCAATTGCTTCGAGCGACCCGTTACTGGAACCAGTGCGTGCTGCTTGCAGAATTTCATTGACAGCTGCGAATCGCTCTGGAAGCGGCATGTCGGCAGTAGGAACCAGCATGCGCGCAAGAGTGAATGCGTTACTTCCACTTCCTTCTGTGCGGGTGCTGATGGCCATTGATGCGCGAAGTGATTCCACGGGCGCACCAAGTTCGCGGTGGTACTTGCCGGCCGCGTGTGCCGCGGCTGCTACGAACGCAGTGTTGAGTGTTCCGCCAAGTGCCTTGGACGCACCGCGCATGTCGTAATACGACACACGCGCGGTTTCGAAGCGACGTCGAAGTGATCGTTGTGTCCACAGCGGAGAGCGTGATCCGTCGGTTTCACTGAGTTGGGCAAGAAGTCCTTTTACCGTTGCCGATGTGGATGAGCCGATGGTGCCAATCAATGACGGATCACTGAGCACATCGCGCACTTGCTTGAGAACTGACAACGGGAGACGCAGTGAATCTGTCATGGCTCCGCGTAACGCTTCTGTGGCATCGGGTGAAGAGATGTCGACGGCTGCGTTTGCCACTGACGGATCAATTGCGGGAAGTGGACCGGGGTCTCGCTCTAAGTCGAGATAGTGCATTGACAGTTCAACACCGCCTTGGCCATCGGTGACCGTGTGATGCAGTTTTTGCACCAATGCACTGCGACCGCCTTGCAGACCATCGATGATGATGAAATGCCACAACGGTCGAGAACGATCGAACGGATCGGCAATCAGCAAGGTGACAAGGTCGAGAAGTTGACGCATGTCTCCTGGTTCAGCAAGTGAGATGTGTCGAACGTGGTAGCGAATATCGAATGTTGGGTCGTCGACCCATGTTGGATTTCCGAAGTTTCCTGGCGCAGGTAAAACACGACGACGCAGTCGTGGAAAGAGGAGCGCTGTGCGTTCCATTCGTGCGTACAGCAGATCCATGTTTGGCGGACGATCGAGAATTGTGACGTTGCCAAAAGTGGACGCCAAGTGTGGATCTTTCTCGAGACGCCACATCAGCGACTCGGTATCACTCATCCGCTTTTCGTGGTCGGCCATACAGACCAACCTACAACCGTTACATCGGCACGCTGGTGTGCTTGAACTCGTTCAGTATTGGCCAGTCAATGTCGTCCAGAATGCGGTTAATTGCAGCGGTTGCGCGGATGCTGTCACCGTGAGCGTGGTCGAGGAGGCGCACAAAGACTGCCTTGTCGTCAACGATAAACGTTGGAGTTCCCCACACGTGGTGAGAGCGCACAAAACGAGTGTGTTCGTCTTTGATGACAGCAAGAGGTCTGCCCGATTCAACGTCGGAAAATGCTGCATCTGGGTGTGCGCCTGCTTCGGTGATAATGCGAGACAGCACAGCCGTATCTTTCAGTGAACCACCACCCATGTGTCGATGGTTGAACATGGCCTGGTGGAAGTTGATGAAATTTTCGGGTTGTTGATCTCGAAGAGAGATAGACAATTGCAACGCAAGAAGACCGGAGTCGTCGTTCGGGCGTTCCCAGATGTCGACATCGCCTTCTTCTACGTGTGCCTGACCTAAGCAGAACGGAAGGAAGGTGACATTCCAATCGGCACCGGCGCGTAACCCTTCTACGACGTGGTCGTGAACCAGTCGGGCAAAGGGGCACCGATAGTCATAGGTAAGTCCGAATGAGCGTGTCATAGAAATGTCAACCTACGATCGCGAGACCGTATTCCCTGCTGTGTCAGGCAAACACTGCTGACAGAACAACAAGAGCAGGCGCAGACAGGAGCGCGCCCGTAGCAATTCCGCCCACAATGTCGCTGAGATGATGAATACGAACGACCACGCGACTGAGCGAAACGATGACCGCAATTGTTGTCCAAAGAAGAACGAGTGGCCAACCGGTGTACGACGTCAGAATGATTGCGGCGAATGTTGCTGATGATGCATGGCCGCTAGGGAAACTGGTTGTGCTTGGAGTACGAACATCGAATCGATGGTCACCTGAGGCAGTAGGACGTTCACGCCGAAACATACGTTTTATGCCTTGGTTCACCACAAGGCTTTCTACGCCTAGCGCAATAGACAGAGCAATTGCTTCTTGAAGGCGTTGAAGAGAACCAATTGCATATAGCAGTCCGAGAATGTGCCACACAATGCTGAAGTCACCAACGGTGCTTGCTGCATTAAAAATACGAACAGAGAGCGAGTTGTTTCGCAGTGGTTCAAGCACGCGATCGCCAGCGTCGTCAAATGTTGTCATTGACGTGATGCAAGTGTTGCTCGAACAAGTGCCGCGAGAGCATGCGGATTCTCGAGTGGACCGAAATGGCCCATGTCGTCATACTGAACAAATGTTGCATTCGGAACGAGTTCTGCAATACGCGGTGCAATGCTTGATGGTTGGAATGGGGCTTGTGCGCCAGCAATAACCCACGTGGGAACCGAGACACGCGCGAGGTCTTCCCACGTTCCGTGAGAGCCACCTGTTTCATAGGTACGCGCCTCGTGCTCGGGTAAACATTTCAACTCGACAGTTCCATCTGGTGCGGGTTTGAATCCGTGGCGAACATATGCCTGGCGTGCAGCCGGATGAAACGATGACATTGGAGGCTTCGAAGAAAAATTCTCGAGTGCTGCCTCAAAACTTGGGAAGCTGCTCCTTCTTTTTCTGGCGCCACCAGCAAGCGGACTAGGTGGGCGGTCTGCATCTGCGGGGTCTGCTGGCGGAAACACAATGGGTTCAAAGACAAACAAGGCGGTGAACAGTGATGGTTCAATAAGTGACGCCATTAAGAGCGATGCGCCTCCCATTGAATGACCAATGCCAACAAGGGGCGCGCCTTCGTGCTGTGCAGATACTGCACGCGCTGCGGCAAGCGCATCGTGACCATAGGCGCGCCACTCCAAATGGGTGGGATCAACTGTTTCTGCATCGCCGTATCCGCGATGGTCGAAACCAACAACGTGGTGCTCACTAGCGAGGTCTGCGGCAAGTGGTTCCCAGCAGTGTGCATGAAATCCGGTGGCATGAGAAAGCAGAACAGGGGAGCCTGTTCCGCCGAAGTCGTGCAGAGCAATAGTGACTCCGTCAATAGAGGGAATCAACGTGCAGTCCTGACAAGCAATGTGTTGAGTCATTTTGGTTCTCGCGGTAATCCGAGGAGACGTTCTCCGATGATGTTTCGTTGCACTTGACTACTGCCACCGGCAATTCGCCCGCCTGGTGCAGCGAGCATGCCTGATGCATCTGACCCTTCCAGCATGGCGTCGGCACCTGAGATGTCTCCGCGAAGCATGGCAACGCCGAACATCATTTCGGTAATTCCTAGCTTCATCAATGACGACGCAGTAGACGCAACGGGTCCTTGCGTCTGTGCCATTGCTTTGAATGCCGTTCCCAGCGACAGCAGCGAAACGAGTTGGTCTTTACGCGATGAATCAAGCCCGCGACCACGACCCAGCGCAGCGATTGATTCAAGGCGTCGTTCTAATCCGATGACACTGGCTCCGATGTGGCCACGTTCGTTCGTGAGAACTGCCATGCCAACTCCCCATCCACCATGGAGTGGACCAATGAGATGTTCAGTCGGGAGATGAACATCTGTAAAAAACACTTCATCAAATTCAGATTCGCCCGTCATTTGCCGAAGTGGTCGAACTTCAATGCCGGGAAGATCCATGGGAACTAAGAAGAACGAGATGCCTTCGTGTTTCGGTGCGTCGGGATTTGTGCGTGCCATGAGGATTCCCCAATTGCTGCAACGACCACCACTGCACCACACCTTCTGGCCGTTAATGACGAAGTTGTCTCCGTCCCGTTCTGCGCGCGTGGAAAGAGATCCAAGGTCGCTGCCAGCGCCTGGCTCGCTAAACAATTGACACCACACATTGTCGGCAGTGAGAGTGGAATGAAGGTGCTGACGTTTTTGTTCATCGGTCCCAAACGCCATGACCGCGCCGCCCGCCAACACAAGCCCCACCATGTTCAGTAGCGGTGGCACACTCGCTTTTGCACACTCTTCTACCCACGCGCCATGGTGCGCAGGTGACAGCCCTTGACCGCCATGCTCAACAGGCCAATGAAGTCCGGCGAACCCTGCGTGAAATATGCGTTGCTGCCACGTGACCGCGGCATCAATAAGGTCGGGCGGGCAAATTGCACCGTAGTCACGAGGCGCATAGTGGCGATGTTCTGCCAACCATGCCGCCGCGCGAACACGGAATTCGTCAACCGACTCGGTGGACACTTACTTCAGAACGTTGAAGAACATGGCCGTCTCTTCAGGGAGATTGGCCGGAATTTGATAGCCGTCTGTATTGCGAATCTGTTCCCAGTTATCGCGAATATCTTCAAGGGAGATGTTCGGCTTGTAGTAACCCTGTGTCTCGCCAATGAAGACACGCGCAACACGTCCGCCACCAACGGAGTAAATCTCGCCAGACACATCGCAGTCCTCATGTGAAAGCCACGCAACAATTGGAGTGACAAGCGCTGGATCAAGTTTGTCGCCCACTGCGCCCATGAGGTTCTCGGTCATACGTGTGAGCGCAAGTGGCGCAATGACGTTTGCCTTGATGTTGTACTTTGCGCCTTCGGCAGCAAGTACTCGTGAAAACCCAACAAGGCCCATCTTCGCTGCGCCGTAGTTGGCTTGTCCGAAGTTGCCAAAAATTCCAGCGGCAGATGATGTTGACACGATTCGCCCGTAGCCCTGCTCGCGCATGCGAATCCATGCTGGACGAGTCACATTGAATGCACCCTTCAGGTGAACATCGATAACGGGGTCAACAAGATCTGGAGTCATGTTGTGGAATGTCTTGTCGCGCAGAATTCCCGCATTGTTGATGACAATGTCAACACGTCCATACGCATCGACAGCGGTCTGAATGATTCCTTCGCCGCCTTCGGGGGTTGACACACTGTCGTGATTCGCAACGGCTTCTCCGCCCGCTGCACGAATCTCGTCGACCACTTTCTGTGCAGCACTTGAATCTGCCCCCGACCCGTCGACGGTTCCGCCAAGGTCGTTGACAACGACGAGTGCGCCTCGCGAGGCCAGAAGAAGTGCATGTTGGCGACCAAGACCGCCACCTGCACCGGTGATTACTGCAACTTTTCCGTCATATGTCAATTGGCTCATGTAGTTCACCGTAGTCCCGACCGCTTACTCTGACCACATGGACGAACTTTTGCCAGGACACGACGACCCTCGCCGTGTGGCTGTTCGCCAGTGGATAGCCCAACATCCGTCTCCCACGAATAGAGAATTGGCAGAGAGCGGATATGTCGCGCCGCACTGGCCTGCTCCGTACGGATTGGGGGCCGACCCCATTCACCAGCTCATCATTGATGACGAATTCGCTCGAGCAAAACTTGCGCGACCTTCAAACCAAATTGGAATTGGATGGGCAGCGCCAACAATCATTTTTGCGGGAACGCAAGAACAAAAAGATCGTTACGTCTTGCCTGCACTCGCCGCAGAAGAAATTTGGTGTCAATTGTTTAGCGAACCAGGTGCTGGCAGTGACTTGGCTGGCTTGTCAACGCGTGCTGTTCGCGATGGTGACGAGTGGGTAGTGAATGGCCAGAAGGTGTGGACAACTGGTGCGCATTATTCAAAGTTTGGAATTCTCATTGCACGAACAGATCCAGATGTCGCCAAGCACAAAGGCATTACATATTTCATTTGTCCAATGGATCTTCCAGGAATTGAAATTCGCACCATTCGTAACATTGCAGGTGCAGACAGTTTTAACGAGGTGTTCTTCACCGACGTGCGAATTCCCCACGCAAATGTGGTGGGGGAAGTCAACGACGGATGGCGCCTTGCAAAGGTCACTCTGGGAAACGAACGAGTGTCGTTGTCGACGGGTGGCGTGTTGTGGGGTAATGGCCCTACTGCGCTTGATGTCATTAATGAGGCACGCGGTTTGGGCGTGTCGCACCCGGTTCTGCGTCAGCGACTTGCTTCTCTCTACATTGAGCACACAGTTCTTGAAATCATTCGTATGCGAACTCTCACCGCACGTCTTCGCGGAACTCAACCAGGACCAGAGGCCAGCATTCGCAAAATCATGGCGGATGAACATGGCCAGCGCGTGATGGAGTTAGCACGAGACATCACCGGCGCTGATGCCATGGTGATTGGCCCCGATGACTCTGTTGAAGGGAAACACATTCGCTCAAAGAGTTGGTACAGCGGGTACATGTTTTCGAAGGCACTCACCATTGGTGGCGGTACGGGGGAAGTGCAGCGCAACATTTTGGGGGAGCGAGTACTTGGGCTTCCGTCCGAACCCAGCACGGAAAAAGGTTTATCGTGGGCGGAAACTCGGCGGGGAGGGTGAACATGACTGTTTCATCAGAACGAATGACAATCGATCTTTTGGATCCAGCGTTGTACCAACGCAATCCACACGATGTGTGGTCGTGGATGCGCGCAAACGAGCCCGTGTATCGCGATGAGAAAAATGGTCTGTGGGGAATCTCTCGTCACGCAGACGTCATGGATGTTGAACGACGTTCCATGGTGTTCTCGTCGGCCGGCGTGTACCGCGCGGTGTTTTCACCAGGCGAGAGCAACATGATTGCTCAAGACGACCCACGGCATCGTCAACAGCGCATGTTGGTGCAGCCACAACTCACTCGCGCAGGTGTTGCCACACGAACAGAAGAGATTCGTTCGCTGGTCGCCGAATTAGTGGACGAAGCAATTGAGAAAGGTCACTTCGAAGTAGTGGACATGATTGCCGGGCAACTACCTGCGCGGCTCACGTCACGGCTCTTGGGATTCCCCGAAGAGATGTGGCCACATTTGAAGTCGTGGAGTGAGCGACTTATGCGCACTGACATGCGAGAGCGTGACCCAGAAGTGATGGCGGAGTTTATTGAAGCCAATCGCGAGTTCATCGGGGCGATGACACCGATTATTGGCGAAGTTGCCGCGTGTCCGCGTAACGACTTCATGTCCATCTGGACACATGCTCGAATTGATGGCAAGCCACTCCCGCCAGAGTCAATCGTTCATGAGGTCGGCTTGTTTATTGCTGGCGGAGCAGAAACAACACGAACGGCAATCAGCCACGGACTTCGCGCCTTCTGTGATCATCAGGACCAGTGGGAAGAACTCGCGAAGAATCCAGAACTTGCAGATTCTGCAGTTGAAGAAGTGCTGCGCTGGGTGACGCCGTTGAATAACTTTTTCCGCATGGCACTCACCGACGATGTCATTGGTGGTCAACCTGTTCGCGCCGGAGACCGAGTCATTATGTTGTATCCCTCTGCTAATCGAGATGAAGCAGTGTTTGACAAACCATTTGAATTTGATATTCACCGTCATCCCAACCCGCATTTGTCGTTCGGATTTGGAACACATTTGTGCGTTGGCGCCAACTTGGCGCGCCTTGTGCTCACAACGGTGTTCTCCGAACTTGCACAGAAGGCAAAAAACCTCACCCCAATTTCCGAGCCAGACGTGGAGGCCAATATTTTTGCGAGGGCAGTCAAGTCATTCACGCTCGGTGTTACCCCGCGTTAGGCGCCTCACTTTCTGTTGTTCTTGCAGTTAGTCTGAATCCCATGCGCCGTACAAAGATTGCACCATCATTAATGGCCCTCGTACTTGTTTTGGGTGCGTGCTCAAGTGGCTCGGGAAGTTCCGACTCTGACGTTTCTGTCCCTGACGACAGTGAGAAGGTGGATCCCTCTGTAGATGACACGCAGTCGAAGGCTGCAATGGCAGCCTGCTCATTGGCGTTGCCGGTCACGGGCCGCAAAGTGCGAATAGTTACCACCGTTGCACCAATCACGAGTCTGGTGGCAAGCATCGCCGGCAATGGCAACGTGGAAATTAACGGCATCGTTCCCGAAGGAACCAACTCACATACGTACGAGCCGCCTCCAAGCGCCGCTGCTGTTGTAGAGAAGGCTGACATTGTTTTTGTGAACGGACTTGGTTTAGAAGACCCAACACTTGAATTGGTCTCCAACGTGGCGCCCACAACAACAGTGTGTGAACTAGGTACTGCTGTTCTTCCGAAGAGCAATTGGGTGTATGACTTTTCATTCCCGGAAGAAGGTGGCAAGCCCAACCCACACATTTGGACAAACCCGCCAATGGTCTTGGACATGATCACAGTGATTCGTGATGTGCTTGCATTGGCCGACCCAGCGAACTTGGCGGTGTATGACGATAACTACGTGAAGATGACCGAGATGGTCACTGGGTTGGATGCAGCCATGGTTGAAGCAACGGCCACCATTCCGCAAGAGTCTCGCAAATTGCTCACGTATCACGATGCGTATGCGTATTTCGCACTGCACTTTAAGTACACCGTCATCGGCGCAATTCAGCCACAATCTTTTGAAGAGCCATCTACTCAAGACATCGCACGTCTTATTGAGCAAGTGAAGGCCGAGAACGTGAAGGCCGTCTTTGGCAGTGAAGTGTTCCCATCTCCAGTCCTTGAGCAAATCGGTAAAGAGGCTGGTGTTCGATACATCGATGTTTTGCGCGACGACGACCTGCTCGGCAAGCCCGGTGACGACGACCATTCATGGGCCGATCTGATGAAGTTCAACTTCATCACCATGGTTGATGCCTTAGGTGGCAACGCGTCGGCGCTTGAGAAGTTCAACACAAAAACCGGAATCCCCGACAACGCGACATACGCACAGTGACCGCGGATGTCCTTGTCGAGTGTGCGCACATCACATGTGCGTATGACTCAACGGTGGCTGTGCACGATGCACATGTCACGCTGTATCGAGGAGACTTTGTTGGCATTGTGGGCCCATCCGGTTCCGGCAAGACCACACTGCTGAAGGCAATTCTCGGAGCAGTCACGCCTGTCGAAGGACATGTCACAAAAAAGCCTGGTCTTCGTATGGGGTATGTGCCTCAGGTTGAGAGCGTCGACTGGAATTTTCCTGTCACTGTTTTAGAAGTAGTGGCAATGACTCGAACAACTGGGCGGTTCTTCCCGCGCATTACTCAAGACGAACGAGATGGCGCAATCGATGTTCTTACTCGACTGGGGCTTGGGGGATTAGAGAATCGACATATTCGGGAGCTGTCTGGTGGGCAACAACAACGTGTTTTTGTTGCTCGTGCATTGTTTCATCGGCCCGAATTGTTAGTTCTAGACGAACCAACTTCTGGCGTAGATGTTCGCACGCGTCACGAAGTACTGCACTTGTTGGCAGATTTGCACGACGAAGGAATGTCAATTGTTCTTACCACTCATGATCTCAATGGGCTCGCGGCTCACTTGCCCCGTTTGGTGTGTATGAATACTCACGTCATTGCAGACGGATCACCACTCGACGTGTTGAATTCCGATGTCCTTGAACGCACCTACGGTGCACCAATGGAAGTCCTCATTCACGGAGGAATGCCAGTTGTCTTAGATCAAGGCAATACCGAGGTTGTGCGGCGTTTGGGAGGACTTGCATAAATGATTGCCGCCGGAATCTTCGAACCATTTGGCTACCAGTTCTTCAACAACGGTCTTATTGTTGCAACGCTGGCTGGCGCACTGTGTGGTCTTTTGGGTGTCTTTGTGGTGTTGCGCGGTATGTCGTACATCGGTCACGGCTTGTCTCATGCTGTCTTTGGTGGTGCTGCTGCATCGGCCGTCATGCAGCTGAACTATTTCGTGGGTGCTGGCATTTGGGGTGTTGCCTCTGGCGTCATCATCGGGCGAATTGCGCGTCGCAAACTTATTGGTGCCGACGCAGCGATTGGAGTTGTTACCACTGCGTCTTTTGCATTAGGTCTTGCGCTGTTGAATCGTTATGGTCAGGCCAAGAAGAGCATTGAAGCCGTCTTGTTCGGCAGCGTGCTCGGAGTTGAGACGGTTGACATTATTGCGGTGTCTGCAGTTTCTGTATTAACGGCAGTCATTATTTTTGCTCTGTATCGCCACTTTCTGTTTGCAACGTTCGATCCTGAAGTCGCACAGACGTCTGGAGTGAGGGTGGCATTGATAGAGGCGTTGTTAATGGCCATGTTGTCGCTCACCATCTTGGTCACCATGCGAGTCATAGGAACACTTCTTATTTCCGCTCTTCTGGTCATTCCGGCATCTGTCGCACGTATGACCACCAATTCATTTGCACGAATGTTGTGGGTGTCTCCGCTTATTGGCGCAGTTTCGGCGTCGCTGGGTATGTATTTGTCGTATCACTTGGACACATCAGCAAGTGCCACGATCATTTTGGTGGGAACAACAATGTTCATCGTTGTGTATGCCTTCACCGGACTACGCGGTCGATCACGTATCGCCCATCTGCATCACGTTTAAACCTCGGTTCGAAGTTCCCATTCAACGCCTTGAGAAGTGTCACGCACTTCTATTCCGATGTTCACAAATGCATCGCGCAACACGTCGGACAAGTCGTATCGCTTTTCAGCACGTACGGTTGCACGAACCGCAAGCATGGCTTCCACATAGGGAGCAACAACATCACGCGGATTTCGAACTCCACTGACAGCCGCATCGCCAAGAGCTGAAATCATTGAACGAAGTGCTAGTCGGCACTGGTTTGAAACATCGCTGTCCAAAGTGTCGGCGGACCAATCGTGGAGTGCCTGTTCAAGAGCAAGGCAAGCCCGTACTGCGCCATCGGCGTCTCGATTATTAATAGCTTCTGTGAACTGCGCTTGTCGCAGGCGAAGTTCCTCGGCCAGGCTTCCAAGCGGGGCAATGCCCTCAGCCTGTTGAACTGCGGACGCGGTGTCTTGTGCGCGAGCTTCACCAGCGTTGGCTGTCTGTGCGTCGCCAATACCGACTCCGCCATCTTTTGACAAAGCCGACCATGGGTTCTGCAAAGTAGCAAGTGGCACCACACTTCCCGTTGGGAAGACATGCGAAACATTACGCAGGCGAATGGTGACAGTGCCGTTTCCAACGACTGTTGCAGTCTTGTTGTCTAGATCAATAATGAGGCCTGTGTGTTCGTCAATGCCGAGTACCCATGTGTCACTGTCGAGAAGAGTCTCGAACATGAGTAGCCGTGCTTCTCCCAAGTAACAAAAACGCGTGTCGTGGTTTGCACCTTCTGCATTGTCGTAGTGGGGAATAACGGCACAATTCATGCCAATGGCAGCCAAGATATCAAGACCATCGAGTCGCTCGACGTTCTGTCCAACTTTGTAAATCTCGTAAACAGGAACGGTTGCTTTACCCAATGTAAGTGCGGCCGCAGAGGCGAAAGTAACAATGCCGCCATTGGTGATCTTGTCGATGAGCAGTTGTGCAATGGGTGAACCATTCCACTGACGAAGTGCGTAAGTGGGAGAGCCAGGTCCGGCAAACACATACGTTGCATCGGAAATGGACCGAAGTCCGCGTTCAACGGCAACAGGGTCTGCTGGCAGATGAGTGTCTTGGAGACGAACCAGTCCAGCAACGGCGATGTCAACGTTCACCGATGTCTTGAAATACTCAACAGCTTTTCGTGCCAACTCTGGAGCGTTTTCCTGAAACCCATAGGGAGTGTCGAGAAGCACTGCTTTCGCTGGTGCGGGCAGACGCGAGGTGAGAGTGCGGTGTGTGGACACCATGGTGGGCGCTGTTTCGCCCGAGCCCATGATGGTGAGAATGCGAGGAATGCTCATGAAAAGAATCCTGTGCTAACGGCGTCGTCTACAACGGCTGCGAATCGTTCGGGGAATTGTGCGTGTAAGTCGTGGTCGGCTGGTTCAAACCACTCAGCGCGAGCGCGCGGAAGAGTTGCGAGTGCGTGTGTAATTTGCTTTCGCTTTGACGTGGTGTGCGCATCGTTACCTTTTGCTGCCGGAGTGAACAGCACAGGTACGGAAATGTTTGACCACAAATCTGATGGTGTGTGTTCCCACAGACCTCGCAAGATGGTGAGATGACGGTCAAGCGTTAACCACGGGCGAATGGTGTCGTCATCAAGACGTTCCATGTTGTGCATTTGGCCATCGATTGCTTCGTCGCTCCAGTCGGGATGTGCGGCGCGAATGTATGAACGAAGGCGTTCATATTTCATTCCCTCTAATGCGGGTGGGCGAAGAGTGCGGGCGCATTCTTCCCACTCAGGGAAAGCGTGTGCGAGTTCAATGGTGCCGCCATCGACGGCGACGATTCCGCTGATTCGTTCACCATGGCGATGTGCACATTCCACAACGATGTTTCCACCCCACGATTGGCCAAGCAGCACTGGCTTTCGAGCGGATGAGTATCCGGGTAGTTGGTCAAGAACGTCTCGGATGTCATCGGCTACTTCGTGCATGTTGTACCCAGCGTCGGTCTTGTCGCTGAAGCCATGTCCTCGAAGGTCGACTGCGGTAACGGCATGACCCATGGATGCAAGAACTCGTGCGGGGCCGTCCCACAGCCGAGCGTTCGATGCCAGTCCGTGAATTAGCAAAAGCGGCATTCCTGGGGAATCGGCGACCGACGTCCACTGCAGTACCCGAAGAGAGATTCCGTCGCGGAGGGTGACGAAGGACGATGTAGGGGTGATGGTCACCTGAACAGTGTCGCACCACGAGGGGCAATTGGCACCTCCATTCGCACGAGGAGTGAATGGGGGAATAGGGTCAGGGAACCAATCAAAGGGGGAAGCTATGAAGCTGTCAATGGGTCTCGGGTATTCGGGCGGATTCAAAGAAGCCGTGAATCGCGTTGTCGAATTGGAAAAAGCAGGCCTTGACCAGGTGTGGATTGCCGAGGCGTACAGCTTTGACGCAATTTCTCAAGTGGGTTACATCGCTGCAAAGACCAATCGCATCGAAATTGGCACAGGCATTGTGAACGTGTACACGCGAACCGCAGCACTTATGGCAATGACCGCAGCCGGATGTGACTATGTCAGTGATGGCCGCTTCATTTTGGGTCTAGGTGCATCTGGCCCTCAGGTGATTGAAGGTTTCCACGGAGTTCCGTACGAGAAGCCAATGCAACGCATTAAGGAATACATCGAAGTGTGTCGCCAAGTGTGGGCACGTGAACAACCATTGCAGTACGACGGCAAGACCGTTCAAGTTCCACTTCCTGCAGGTCAGGGAACTGGTTTAGGCAAAGCTCTCAAAATCATCAATCATCCTGTGCGCAAAGACATCCCCATTTGGTGGGCATCGTTGAAAGACAAGAGTGTTGAAGCAACTGCTGAACTGGCAGACGGTTGGTTGCCCATCATGTTTTACCCAGAGCGTTACCACAACGTATGGGGTGATCAGTTGAAGGCTGGTCTTGCAAAGCGTGACCCCAATCGCCCACGCCTCGACATCTCTGCTGGTGGAATGTTGGCAATCGATGACTCACTCACGGGTGACGCGCAAACCAAAATTCTCGATTTTGCACGTCCGAACATGGCGTTGTATGTCGGCGGCATGGGTGCACGCGGCAAAAACTTCTACAACGACGTCTGTCGTGACTACGGCTTTGAAAAAGAAGCAGTAGAAATTCAAGACTTGTACTTGGATGGCAAGAAAGACGAAGCCGCTGCGGCTATTCCGGGCGAGTGGATCATGAATGCAAACCTGGTGGGAAGCACCGGATTCATTCGTGATCGCATTGCGGCATACAAAGAGGCCGGAGTCACCGTGTTGTCGGTGAACCCTGTTGGACCAGACCCAGTGGGTCAGATTGAGAAGCTTCGCGCAATTGTCGACGCCTGATCATGAGCATCCTCACAGTTGACCGCGTGGCTTCCGGTTGGGAGCCAGTGCGCGACGCATTCCTTGAAGGATTTGAAAACGGAGAGGAACACGGCGCGGGAGTCGCGGTGTACCACCGCGGTGCTTGCGTCGTTGACCTTGTTGGTGGTTGGCGGGACAAAGACCACACACAGCCATACGGTGACGATGCGCTGCAAGTGGTCTTTTCTACAACGAAGGGCATCACTTCGCTAGCCGTTGCAATGTGTGTGCAACAAGGATTGCTCGATTATTCAGAACCGGTTGTCACATACTGGCCAGAGTTTGCAGCACATGGCAAAGACACAGTGACCGTGGCTCAGTTGTTGTCACATCGCGCAGGTTTGTACACAGTGGATGGCCCTATCACTCTTGACGAGGCCCTTCACTGGGACACGGTCACTCAACGACTCGCACACACGGCACCACGCTTTCCTGTTGATTCAACTCACGGATATCACGCCATCACGTTCGGTTGGTTGGCTGGTGAACTTGTACGGCGTGTAACCGGCAAGAGCCTTGGAACATTTGTGCGTGATCACATTGCATCACCACTGGGCGCCGATTTTCATATTGGTTTGCCCGCGGAATTGGAACCACGTGTTGCGCGACTGATGGCGCATCCCATTCCAAAATTTCCGCCAGACATTGCACGAATCATGATGGAACGAAGCGCCCCCGGAACAAAGGGTGCAGACGCGTTGGGACTCAACGGAGCATTCGGACCTGGTGCATTCAATAAAGCCGAAGTTCATGCAGCAGAAATACCTGGTGCAAACGGAATTGGTAATGCGCGGTCGCTTGCCCGTATTTACGCAGCCGCAGTTGGAGAAGTAGATGGTGTGCGGTTGTTATCTGACTCCGTTCGTGAGCAAGCAACAACAAACAACACACCAGATGGCGAGATGGACGTAGTGCTTATCTCAGAGACTGTCTTCGCCATGGGCTTTATGTTGCACTGTGATCGCTCTTTGTTTTCCGGGCCCGGTGCATTTGGCCACAACGGGGCTGGCGGGTCTGTGTCATTCGGTGATCCACATCGAAACATGGGGTTTTCGTACGTGATGAACACAATGATGACCGTGTACGACGAAGATCCCCGCCGTTCGCGGTTAGTGCGCGCGGCTACGCAGTGCGCAGACGCCGTCTAATTCCTGCAGTAGCCAGTAAGTACGTCACCGATGCGCACGCGGCTGCGCATGCAAACACAATGATTGCTGGACGCACCCCAAAGACTTCAGATGTGATGCCCGCAAGAATGCTGGTGACTCCAATCATCATGTTCACTAAGGCCATGTCACCCGCGAGTACACGGCCACGAACATGGTCGGGTGACTGTATTTGCAGACCCAATGTTGACAACGTCCACTGTGCGCCACCGCTGAGATGAGCAAGGGCAACAAACACCGCAGCGATGCCGAGCGCGGGACTTAATGCGGCGAAGAAGTAGCACACGCTAAACAAAAGCCCAGCTACGCCGCATACCCGCAGCAACTTGGCCATGTCTCGCCCTGCGATTCGAGCGCCAATGATGGGGCCAAGACCAGAACCCACGCCGCGAACACCAATTAAGAGACCGCGTCCCGAGTCACCTGCATTGAAAACATTGCTAGCCAGGACTGCAAGTTGACTGACAATTCCTGCACCGACGGCGAATGTCATCTTGGAGCACAACAGGGCAAGGATGACTTTGTCTCCACGGGCAACATGAAATGCTTCTTTCATGTCGGCTATCGGTCGCGCACGTCGTGACTGAGCAGTTTTTGTTTCGTGACTTTGCATTGCGGTACGTACTCGCGCAAACAACACCGCAGCAATAATGAAAGAGACGATGTCGGCAATGAATGCAGCGTTGCGTCCAAAGACACTGGCAAAGACTCCTCCAAGTGCCGCGCCCACTGCAAGCATGACTCCCCAGGTGCTTCCAAACAGGGCGTTTGCTTTTCGCAAATCGTCTTCGTTCGACACCAAGTTGGGAATTGCAGCACCAGTAGCGGGGCTGACGAACGACGCCAGGCCAGCGATGGAACATTGAGCAACAAACAGGATCCAGATACCCGCTGATGAGTGGAGCAACATCAGTGAAGCAGACAGTGCTTGAAGTGCAGACACGACGACCAAAATTCGTCGACGGTCAAATCTGTCCGCGAATGAACCAGCAATAGGCGACATGACGAGCCCTGGGATGGTCATAGAGACAAGAACAAGCGAGACAAGAAATCGTGAGTTCGTAGTGTCTTCAACGAGTCCGGCCATTGCAACGAATGTGAACCAGTCCCCAAGAAATGACACCACCTGTGCGCCGAACACAAGGCGTATGTCTCTGTTGCGGCGCAGGAGTGAAAACATGAGAACTAGAGACTAGGTCTCGAAGCGCAGGAGGTGGCGCTGTTTAACGCAGAGAATCGAGGCGCTCAAATACTTTGCGTGCCTCATTCATGATTTCTTCTACAACTTGACGTGCTGGCTTGATTTCGTCAATCGCACCTACTGCTTGGCCAATTGCCATGAACGCCTTATTGGTGTCGAGAACAACATCGGGACCAACCCCCAAGTGGTGGATTCCTGCCTGAATAGTTGCGATTGCTTGACCAGGGAAACCCTGCAACTCTTCTGGGTGCTCGTCAAAGTATTGCGTCCATTCCGTACGAGCAACGCGACATGTCTTTCCGGTGTATGCCTTACTGACCACGGTGTCGTCTTCGGCCATCTCTAACATTTTTTCTTTGTAGCCAGTGCCCGTATGCGCTTCGTGTGTTGCAATGAACTTTGTTCCAATCCACACGCCTTCTGCACCCAAAGCAAGCGCTGCAACGAGACCCCGACCATCGAAGATTCCACCTGCAGCAACGACGGGCACTTTCCCTTGAACAGCGTCGACAACTTGTGGAACCAGTGCCATGGTGGCAACTGTTCCGGTGTGCCCACCTGCTTCGGTTCCTTGAGCAACAACAAAGTCGCATCCGCTAGCTACCGCTGCCGTTGCGTGTCGAACTTTTCCACACATAGAGCCAACGAGAATGTTGTGTCGGTGAAGTTCATCGATGATTTCGCGTGGAACACCAAGGCCAGCAACGTAAATGCTTGCACCACCTTCGATGATGGCTTTCAAGTTGCGCTCGATGGAATCTGGCGACGCTGTGAGGAGGTCTACACCAAATGGCTTGTTCGTCATTGTGCGAACACGAGCCATCTCTGACACCAATAATTCGGTTGGCATAGGGGCTGCGCCGAAAGTTCCGATGCCTCCCGCTTCTGACACCGCAGCAACAAGATCGCTATAGGAGACGCCACCCATGCCAGCGAGCATGATGGGAAGTTCAATATCGAGCATTTCCGTGAGGCGTGTCTTCATGACACCACCGTACAACCCGATTTATTGCTGAAATGCACCGGGCCGTTTCAAGAACTGGCGATGCCAGCGACGTGGCGTAAGAATCACCGCGCGAGCCTCGTCTTCAAACATCCACCGCACAAAGTTCTTGCGGGTCCAGTTATTCGTATTAACGAGTGCAAGCACCCAGCGAGTAATTCGTGGCGAGGCGAGCATTTTTCCAAGAGCTACCGACATGCGGTGGTCGGCGAGAAGAGTCGCGTCCAAAGCGTTGGAGTAAAGACGTCGAACGGATGCAGAGTCGCTCCCTGAGTGGATGGCCTGAGCCGCGGCAATTCCGGTCTCTAACGCTTGTCCAATGCCTTCACCTGTCAAGGTGTCGGTAGCGCACACTGCGTCTCCAACAAACAAAACTCGCCCCGATGATCGAACTGCTGAATCAATGCGTGCAGGAATTGGCCATGCGGTATGGCGACCTACTGGAGAGAAATGTGGACCGAGAGCCTCAACGACATGTGGCCGTGTGAGAAGGTCGCGCCACGTGTCGTTCATGAACTGAACGCTCTTGTCGCTTGTGCGCAGAATTCCGAAACCAACATTTGCTCTGTTGCCAGGCAATGGAAAGGACCATGCGTATCCAGGGAGGAGGTCGTCGTCAAACCACACGTGCAGAGTGCGAGCGGCACTTCCGGTGACATTGCTGACGTATTGGCGGAACGCATGCCATTCACCGAGATATCCGGGCGTTGATAACCCCAGGCTTTTGCGAACTGGAGACCACATGCCGTCGGCTGCAACGACAAAGTCAACGTCAAGGTTTCCCAGCCCTTCAATTTCTGCAACGACCGCATCGGCATCGTTACGGGGAAGCGAGATAAATGCGCATCCCTCGTGAATGGTGATCCCTCGATCTCGGCACATGGTGACAAGTGCATGGTCAAGTTGTTCTCGCGGGGCAATTGCAGCGAACAGGCCTTGCTGCTGTGGCAGGGGAAGCGAGATGTCGCGACCATTCGGAGAGCGAACAAGGACATCGTCGCATGGTTGAAAATCGGGAACCGTTGTGGGGTCGAACCCCAGCTCGTCAAGGACGCGCAATGCGTTGGTGGTCAGGCCATCTCCGCAACACTTATCGCGCGGAAACGTGGCTTTGTCCACCACGGTCACATGATGCCCAAGGCGATGCAAGGTGGCTGCGCACGCAGTTCCGGCCGGACCTGCACCAATGACGAGAACCTTGTGTGGCACGCCTGTGAGGCTATTGGCGGGTCGGGCTATGTGTGCTGTGACACCAGTTCGTAGTATCGGTATGGGCACCACGGGGTGCCGGTACTTACCGAAGGAGCCGTCATGGCAAAAATGTGTGAAGGTCGTGTTGCAGTAGTAACTGGTGCAGGTCGTGGAATTGGGCGCGAGCACGCGCTCAGCCTTGCTAGCCAGGGCGCAAAGGTTGTTGTCAACGACCTTGGCGGAAATGTAGACGGAAGTGGTGGCGACGTCAGCCCCGCACAATCAGTTGTTGACGAAATTAAGGGCATGGGCGGCGAAGCTGTTGCGAACGGCGACGACATCTCGTCATGGGAAGGCGCACAACGCCTCATCAACACCGCCGTTGAAACCTTCGGCGACATCAACATCGTGGTGAACAACGCCGGAATCTTGCGCGACCGCATGCTCACCAACATGACCGAAGAAGAATGGGACGCTGTCATCAAGGTTCACTTGAAGGGCACGTTTGGTCCAGCACGTTGGGCTGCTGCCTATTGGCGTGAGCAAGCAAAGGCTGGCAAAGAGGTGTACGGACGCATTATCAACACCACGTCGGTGTCGGGCATCTACGGAAACATTGGTCAGACCAACTACGGCGCAGCAAAGGCTGGCATTGCATCGTTCACCGTTATTGCAGCACTCGAACTTGCACGCTTTGGTGTCACCGTTAATGCAGTTGCTCCCGTGGCACTCACACGTATGACCGAGGGCTTGGGTAATGCGCCAGAGACAGATGAAGAGCGCGAAATGCGTTCACCACGATGGATTGCACCAATCGTTACATGGCTTGCCGGAAACGAAGCAGGCGATGTCACTGGTCGCATCTTTGAAGCAAGTGGTCAGACATTGGCAATTGCCGAAGGTTGGCACCGCGGTCCAAGCGTTGCGCCAATTGATGATCCCACCAAGTTGGGTCCAGTTGTTGCCGACATGTTGGCAAAGGCACGTCCGAACGCAGGTATGGACGGACGCGACGGCTCATACCCACAGAACACACTCAACAAGAAGTAAGTCACAGCGACTACAGGGGGAAGAACAATGGCATTAAATCCAGCAGCAGTCGGTTCCGTTGGTGAGCCGTACCAAATTTCATGGACTTCTACAGACTCGTTGCTCTATGCAGTGAGTTTGAATGTGAGTTCCGATCAATTGCAGTACGTCACGGAAAACTCAACTGGCGTCACACAAAAGGCATTGCCAACAATGCCGGTCGTACTTGGCTATGGCCAAGGTGGTGCAAACTCAAACCCAATGCGCAACGTTGGCGAGTTCAACTTTGCAAACTTGGTACACGCATCTCAAGCCATCACATTGCATCAGCCACTTCCTGTTGAGGGAACTGCAACAGTGCAGAGCAAACTCGTCGCAATGTACGACAAGGTGAAAGCTGCAGTCATTGTGACGGAAGCAGAAGCCACCGATGCTGCTGGCAAGCCGTTGTACTCCACGCGTTCGTCAGTGTTCATTCGCGATGCAGGCGGATTCGGGGGAGAGCGTGGGCCAAGTGGTGCAGTAAACGAACCACCAGCAAGTGCTCCCGATCATGAAGTCACATTCCAAACAACAGCCGACCAGGCGTTGTTGTATCGCTTGAACGGTGACCGCAACCCATTGCACTCTGACCCCAATCACCCTGCGGTTGCAGCAGGAGTTTTCCCGCGACCCATCTTGCATGGTCTGTGCACCTACGGGTTCACAGGTCGCGGACTACTCAATGCACTCTGTGGTGGCGACGCCGATCGCTTCAAGCACATTGAAGGACGATTCGCATCTCCAGTTTTCCCTGGTGATGCACTCACCGTGAAGATCTGGAACAGCGGTGCTGGCGAAGCATTGTTCGAGACATTCGTTGGTGATCGCAAAGTCATCGACCAAGGACTCGTCCGCTTTAGCTGAACAACGTCCAGTCATCATTTTTCTTGCCGCGTAGTTCGTCATAGTCCACTTCCACGCACACAATGCCGCGCGATTCGGCAAGTGTGCGTGCCTGGGGTTTGATGCTTTGTGCAACAAACATTCCGCGCAGGGGGATCAATGTTGGGTCGTTTTCAAGGTCTGCCAAGTAGCGGGTGAGTTGTTCCACGCCGTCAATTTCTCCGCGGCGTTTTACTTCAATCACTACGGTGTTGCCGGCGGGGTCTTTACACAAAATGTCTACGGGTCCCAGTGCGGTGTAATGCTCGCGGCGAAGAAGAACAAGCCCTGGTTCCATTACCTCAGGTGATGCTGCAAGAAGCTCTTGCAACTGTTTTTCCACTCCATCTTTTTCGAGGCCTGGGTCAACACCAAGTTCGTGCGCAGTGTCGTGGAAGATCTCGTGGAATGTGATGGTCATGGCTTCGCCCTTTGGATTACGAACAATCCAATGGTCTGTGTTGTCTTCAATTGTGTTTGGAGAATTCATCCAGTTGAGAGGCTTATACGCGCCGCCGTCAGAGTGAATGGCTACACAACCGTCGGCCTTCACCATGACCAGTCGAAGTGCTTCAGGAAGACGGGTCTCTAAGCGACCTGCGTATTCCACTGTGCACCGAGCAACAATCAACCTCACCCCGACATTCTTTCCTATGGCGGGGGAGCAACAAAAATGTCAGCCGACCAAGTGGTCTTTCATGCGCTTTTGAATCAGTTCACGGCGACGTTGCAGTTCGCGATACGTGAGCGAGTCAGTGGACTCATCGACGCCGAGGCTGTTCTTGACACTGGTGAGGTCAATTTGGAAAGAGCTTTGGTCCATACCCAATTCCCGGAACAGGCGCTCGCCGTGGCGTTGGGTGAAGATCATTGTGATGTTGGTGAGTTCGGCAATGATGTCTAAGTCGGGAGCCAAACGTGCGATTGCACCATCTAAAAACACCATGTTCTTCACATACAGCATGAGCTCTTTCGGCAATTTTGCACCGTAGGCAAGAAGCGACTTCACAATGCGTTGTACTTCCTGAACAAGTTCTTCGCCGTTCAACGTGGTGGGGTCAACGGGCTGGTCCAATTTGAGGTCAACAATCACCGCATCAATGTCGGTGTCCATGGGCAAGGCGCCAAGGTCACGTAATGCCGCAACTTGGCCGCGTAGGTCGTTGGTGGTGGCGCCCAACATGAGGCGCATAAACGCCATGCGACGTGCTTGTGAGAGTCGACCCACAATGCCAAAGTCAAGAAGAGCAGTGCGTCCGTCGGACAACACAAACAAGTTGCCGCCGTGTAGGTCTCCGTGGAAGACGCCGTGAATGAGAGCGCCCTCCATGAACGAGATCATTCCGGCACGAATCACGCTCTCGGTATCAATGCCGGCTGCCTGCATTCCCTCAACGTCATCGAAGTTGAAGCCCTGAAGTTTTTCCATCACGAGTACACGCCGCGTCACAAGCGATGAGTGCGGGCGAGGAACGATGTACGCCTCTTGATTGAGGTCGTGCAACATTGATGCGACATCCACCATGTTGCTGGCTTCCATACGGAAATCGAGTTCTTCAACAATGGTCTCTGCGAACAATTCAACGAGTGCCGGTGGATTAGCCAAAGCCGCCACCTTGATGCGACCAATCATGAACGGCGCAAGCCAGGCCATTACCTGAAGGTCTTGTCGGACAAGTACCGAGACTGAAGGCCGTTGTACTTTCACGACTACGTCTTCGCCAGTGTGCAGTGTTGCCCGGTGTACTTGCGCGATAGATGCTGCTGCTAACGCAGTCTTTTCAAAAGAAGAGAACACATCTTCAATTCGTGCTCCGAGATCTTGTTCAACGGTGGTGCGCACACTGTCCCATGGTTCTGGTGGAACCTGGTCGCGACAACGCTTGAACTCGTCGACTAGTTCAGAAGGGAAAAGACCTTCACCGCTAGAGATAATTTGGGCCAACTTGATGTACGTAGCGCCAAGTTTTTCAATGGCGTGTCGAAGACGAAGTGATAGAAACGCGCGCGATTCTTCGGGTGTTGCAAATCGATTTCGCTTCTTTCGCCAGAACCAAGGCAGTAGCGCCCAACCAAGGCGCACGGTAACCACCACAAGTCGCTTCAGAGGTGGAAGTTTGCGAGCACGAATAAGTCGCGGCACTTCAGCCTGCGCTTGGTCGCGCAAAACAATGGCAACGCGTGACCACGAAATGGAGTCTCTGTCTAGGTTCCAGGGACCAGACTCTGAAAAGTTGCCCCATTCAAGGTCAGTAGCCGTATTCGTCACTTCGTCAGTCTGCCGTTCGCATTCGGGAACGATGGGCGACATAGGACACAATGAAGGTGGGAATAAGGAGGGGCAATGACTCACGGACCATTACACGGAGTGAAGGTTGTTGAAATGGGCGTGTGGGTTGCAGGTCCCGCAGTCACCGGTGTCATGGCCGACTGGGGTGCTGATGTCATCAAGGTAGAGCCACCAACTGGTGACCCGCAGCGCGCAGTTTTTGGCGCGCTTGGAGTTGCCGATCAACAAGGCGTCCCACCATTTGAAATCGATAATCGCGGCAAGCGGTCCGTTGTGCTGGACCTTCGTCAGCCAAAAGACATGGAATCCATGATGTCGTTACTTGCAGACGCCGATGTCTTCGTCACCAATGTTCGCCCCGCCGGACTTGCACGATTGGGTTTGGATGCAGATGCGCTCACGCAGAAGTTTCCGCGCCTCATTTACGGAATCATTACCGGATACGGACTGTCGGGGCCAGACGTAGACAGAGCTGGCTATGACATTGGTGCGTTCTGGTCTCGTTCGGGAATTGCTCACACCACCGTTGCGCCTAATGAATTACCTCCTGCTCTGCGCAGTGGTCAAGGTGATCACACCACAGGTCTTGCACTTGCGTCAGGAATTATGGCGGCACTGTTTGATCGTGAACGCACGGGTAAGGGTCGATTTGTTTCTACAAGTTTGTTGCGTACGGGTATGTACACGTTGGGGTGGGACATTGGTGTGTATCTCCGGTACGGAAAGCGTCAGAGTACGAAAACAAATCGTGCCAATCCCGCTCCACAAATGAATTGTTATCGCTGTTCTGATGGGCGCGCGTTCTGGCTTCTTGGTCTTGAAGCAGACAGGCATTTTCCAGGACTACTGAAAGCAATTGGTCGTGAAGACTTGGCAAGTGTTGAGAACTTCAAGAATGCAAGGGCCCGCTCAATTAATGCTGCTGAATTCACAGCAGTTCTCGACGACCACTTCTCAACCAACACCTACGACTATTGGACGTCACAATTTGATGCACACGATGTGTGGTGGGCGCCATTGAATTCCATTGCCGATGTTGTACAAGATTCGCAAGCAATTGCGGCTGGTGCGTTTGTTGACATGACACCACAGCCAGGCGAAGCGCCGTACAGGGCGGTGAATTCACCTGTGGACTTCAGCGACTATTCGCCAACGTATGGTCCTGTTCCAAAACTGGGCCAACACGAACCAAAGTGGTGACTTACTCTTCCCAACTGTCGTAATCGTCTTCGGTGTCCCACTCGCCGTCGGGTCCGTAGTCGCAGTAGTCGGCAAGATCGTCGTTGTTGCCCTCGTCGTACAACTCTTCGGCTTCATCACAATCAATGTCGTCAATTGCGGACGGTGTTGTTGGTGATCTTTTTGGTGTGGCCACACTGGAACTTGGCAGTGCGATTGACGATGTGGTGGAAGATTCGCTGATGGGGTCGCTAGTGGTGGTTGTTGGTACCGATGAATTGGTGACATCGGTAGGGGTTGAGATGGCTTCAACACATGCAGCACAAAGAATGATGAAGGTGGACGCGTAGATGATGAGCCGTTTCATTGTCTAATGGTTGCGCATGCCTGTGTCAGTCAAGACGTGGGTCGCGTCCCCAGATGGAATGAAGCACTTCATCTGCATATTCAGGACGACACACAATAAAATCGGGAAGCCATGTGTCAGCGTCGTTGTATTCAAGCGGCGAGCCATCTATGCGGCTGACATGAAGCCCGGCCGCCTGCGCAACAGCAGCTGGTGCAGCAGTATCCCATTGGTGCATCCCACCGTCGTGAACGTAGATGTCTGCCTCTCCCATAATGATGGACATGGCCTTTGCACCTGCACTTCCTAAACGAAACGCATCGCAGTCCATGTTTTCTGCGACCAGAATTGCTGCGTAAGGAGCACGGTTGCGCGACGTCACTAAACGTGGCTTTAGTCCTTCCTTTGGTGGAAGTTCAGGTGCTGGATCGGTGGAGAAAACAGTGTCGATGCTTGGTAGCGATACTGCACCTGCAGTGAGTGCAGTCTTTTCCCACAGAGCAATGTGCACTGCCCAGTCGGCGCGACCTTCGCCGTATTCGTTTGTTCCGTCTAGCGGATCAACAATCCAAACACGGTCGGCGTGCACACGCTTACGGTCATCGTGACCCTCTTCCGACAACACTGCATCATTGGGGCGAACTGCGCGAAATGCATCCATCAGGAAATGATGGGCGAGCATGTCACCAGAATCTTTTAGTTGCCAGACAGAAACATTTCCACGATCGATGAGTTGTTCGCGATGTTGTACCAAGAGCGTGCCGACATGTTGTGCAAGAACGGTGGCCAAATCAGCGTCGGATAATCCTTTCCAGGATTCAAACAACACATCGTTGGTCACTGTTGACCGCGAGTTAATTCAATGGTGTCGCGCAATAGTGCTCGTACTTCATTTTCGTCAGCTCCGGCACTTACAAGTTGTTGAACTCGTTGTTCTACCTGTTCAGCAAGAACATCGTTGAACGCATCAATTCGACGAGTTGATGTCACTGCAGACACTGCAATTAACACAAGCGCTGCTACCGCAGTAATCATTCCGAAGGTGACTACCCAGCCCTCGTTGTTGCCACGAATGGAAGACACGATGATGGATGGCAGACCAGCAAGGAAAAGACCAAAACAGGTGAGCTTGATGAGTTTCAACGACATGGCTATTACCGAGAGAGTGGCTTGTACTTGATGCGGTGTGGCTGTTCGGCAGCAGAACCAAGTTCTTTGCGGCGCCATGATTCGTACTCGCTGAAGTTGCCTTCAAACCAGCGCACTTGGCTATCGCCTTCGAATGCAAGTACATGCGTGGCAATTCTGTCTAAGAACCACCGGTCGTGGCTGATGACCACTGCACAACCGGGGAACTGTTCGAGAGCATCTTCCAAAGCACGCAATGTGTCTACGTCCAAGTCGTTGGTGGGTTCGTCCAGTAGCAAGACGTTTCCGCCGCGCTTCAGCACTTTGGCCAAATGCACTCGGTTGCGCTCGCCACCAGAGAGATCGCCAACAAGTTTTTGTTGGTCGGCACCTTTGAAGTTAAAACTTGCAACATACGCACGGCCGTGAATTTCGCGGCCACCAACTTTCATGTGTTCAACACCTTCGGTGATTTCTTCGTACACGCTCTTTGCTGGGTCGAGTGAGTCGCGGTTCTGGTCGACGTAGCTCAATTGAACGGTGTCTCCAACGGTGATGGTGCCAGAGTCCGGTGCCTGTTGACCCGTGAGCATTGCAAACAACGTGGACTTACCCGCACCGTTTGGTCCGATGATTCCGACGATTCCGGCAGGCGGCAGAGAGAATGACAGATCTTCAATGAGAAGTCGATCGCCGAAACCTTTCGACAAGTTCTCCACCTTGATGACGTTGTCGCCAAGGCGTGGGCCAGCAGGAATATTAATTTCCAATTTGTCCGGTCCACGTTCGGCAGCCATTGCTTCGGCGTGCAACTTGTCGTACGCAGCCAGTCGCGCTTTGCCTTTTGCTTGGCGTGCCTTCGGCGACATCTTCACCCATTCCAATTCGCGTTGCAATGTGCGCTGACGGTTGTCGCTCTGCTTGTCTTCGGCCTCTAGTCGTGCTTGCTTTTGTTCAAGCCACGATGAGTAGTTGCCTTCAAATGGGAAGCCGCGACCGCGATCGAGTTCAAGAATCCACTTTGCAACATTGTCCAAGAAATAACGGTCGTGGGTAATGGCCACAACTGTTCCGGGGTATTCCTTCAAGAATCGTTCCAGCCAGTCCACGCTTTCTGCGTCCAAGTGGTTGGTTGGTTCGTCTAACAGCAACAAGTCGGGACGAGACAACAAAAGACGACACAACGCAACACGGCGTCGCTCACCACCAGACAACGTGGTGACGTCGGCATCGTTTGGTGGGCACCGCAATGCGTCCATGGCAATTTCAACATTGCGGTCAAGGCTCCATGCGTCGGCGGCGGCAATTTTGTCTTCAAGTTCTGCTTGGAGTGCGCCCACCTTCTCGTAGTCGGCATCGGGGTCGCCCCACATGGCCATCACTTCTTCGTAGCGGGCCAACATGTCGCGAATGGGGGCCACGCCGTCCATGACGTTTTCTAAGACATTCTTTGTGGAGTCGAGTTGGGGCTCTTGGTCAAGGAGGCCCACCGTGAAACCTGGGGTGAGGCGGGCTTCGCCCGAGTAACCGTCGTCGAGGCCAGCCATGATGCGCAACAGGCTGGACTTACCGCTGCCATTCGAGCCAATGACGCCGATTTTGGCGCCTGGATAGAAGGAGAGCGAGATGTTCTCAAGGATGGTGCGGTCGGGAGGGTAAAACCTCGCCAGTTTGTAACAGGTATAGATGAACTCGTGGGCCATGGTGTCTCTGAGGTTAGTTGGGGACAGTTGGTTCCACCCTTCCCGTGCGCTGTCGGGGTAACTTGACCACTGCGCCCATACGGGCCCTCACCTAAGGGGTAAAACATGATTGCAGCGGAATGGTTCACGCAAGAACTCATCGGCAATTTCTTTTTCAGGTACCTGCACATCTTGGCGGGTATTGCATGGATTGGCTTGCTGTACTACTTCAACTTCGTCCAGGTTCCTGGCTTGGCCGCCTATGGCGATGAAGGCAAAGCACGCAACATCACCATCACACAGATCGCAACTCGCGCGTTGTGGTGGTTCCGTTGGGCAGCCATTGCCACCTTGGCAACTGGCCTTCTCATCACCATTGTTGTGCCCGACTACATGAACAATTTCATGAACCACGAAGGATCATCACCTGCAAACGCAACGAACGCAGCCATCACTGTGGGTATGACCCTCGGAATTCTCATGGCCGCAAACGTGTGGATGATCATCTGGAAGAACCAGAAGGTTGTCATTGCCAATGCCACCAATGTTCTTAACGGCGGAGAGGCAAATCCCGACGCAGCAACCGCTGGCCGTCGCGCAATGCTTGCTTCACGTCAGAACATGATCTTCTCGGTCTCCATGTTGTTCTACATGGTTGGTACGTCGCACTTCTACACCGTGTTCAAAGCAACTCCAGGGAACGCCAACACATTCGTGCTCATTTCCTGCGTCATCATTGCGTTGTTGCAATTGAACGCGTTGGGCAAGTTTGGTGGAATCAAGGCCGGCAACAAGATGTTGTGGCCATACGAAAGCCATAAGAACGCCATCATCAGCTCTGTCGTTCTGTGGGCTGTGTTGTTCCTGGTTTCCATCTCGGTGTTCAGCTAACACAACTGAATTCAGTACTTAACGGAAAGAGCCACCCGAAAGGGTGGCTCTTTCTTATTGTGCGATGAGGTGTGAAGTGGCTACTTCAACGTTTCGATGAAGTCGACAATCTTTGAAATCTCGTCGTCGGTCAGCGACACAGCGGGCATTGCGCTAGAGAATCCAGCGACTCGCTTTGCATTGGGGTTTTTGATGGACTCGATGAGATACGCGCGGTCTGCGAGAACTTTTTCTCCGTTTGCAAGCGACACCGATGAGCCGCTGAGTCCTTGCCATGTTGGTCCAACACCGCCACCGAAATTTGAGCCGTGGCATCCGGCGCATCCGTTGTTCTTGGAAAGCTGGCGACCTTCTTCGGCCGCTGGTGGAAGGTCTGACGGGGTGGAACTAGATGGAGAACCACACGCAGCAAGGCCAAAGGCAAGAGCGAGGACAGCGGTAAAGGGGAGAGCGCGCTTCATGAGACCGAATTTACTCCCCGATGCACCCTAAAGAGACGGCTGGGGCATGCCTGACAAGTACCATTCGTCACGCGGACAATGGCGTCCGTGGTGCCTAGCCCAGGTACCCCACCGCCCTTCGGGGCAACGATCTGAGGCGACAATATGGCTGACTTAGCTGACCGCACGCAGGACTTCGGAGCCAACTCATGGCTCGTTGAAGAGATGTACGAACAGTTCCGCGCTGACCCCGCATCTGTCAGCGAAGCATGGCGCGAGTTCTTTAGCGATTACCGAAGCATGACAAATGGCGCGCAGACCACTGCTGCACCTGCATCACCTGCGCCAGCCAGTGCACCGGCTCCCGCTGTCGCTGTTCCTGCCGCTACTCCAGCACCTGCGCCAGCAACTCCTGCTGCTGTTCCCGTTGCATCCGACATCACGCCTGAACCTATTCGTGGTGTCGGCGCCGCAATTGTCACCAACATGGAAAAGAGTTTGTCGGTTCCCACCGCAACAAGTTTCCGCAATGTTCCTGCACGTTTGTTGGAAGTCAACCGTAAGCAAATCAACGACTACCGGTCGCGTCATGGCCTAACAAAGGTGTCATTTACGCACATCATCGCCTATGCCATTGTTCGTGCAATTTCCGACGCTGTTCCCAACATGCGCAACGCATTCACCATTGACAATGACGGAAAGCCACAAATCATTCGTAACCCACATGTCAATGTGGGTCTTGCCGTAGACGTCGACAAGGGTGACGGAACCCGCAACCTTGTCGTGCCTGTTCTTCGTGAAGCCGACACGTTGTCGTTTGCCGGATTCCTTGTTGCCTACGACGAAATCATTCGCAAAGTAAAGAACAACAAACTCACAATTGCTGACTTCCAGGGTGCAAATGTTTCCATTACGAACCCTGGCACTATTGGAACTGTTCAATCGGTTCCACGTCTCATGCCGGGCCAAGGCGTCATTGTTGGTGTGGGAAGCATTGATTACCCCGCTGAGTTCCAAGGCGCCGACGAAACCAACTTGAACACTTTGGGTGTTTCAAAAGTTGTCACCGTCACCAGCACCTACGACCACCGCATTATTCAAGGTGCCGAAAGTGGTTTGTTCTTGAAGCGTGTTCACGAGTTGTTGCTAGGGGAGCACAACTTCTACGACGACTTGTTCCGCAGTTTGGAGATTCCCTATCAAGCGGTGCAGTGGGCCTCTGATCATTCGCCAATGAATCGTGAAGAGACCATGATGCATAAGCAGATG
Organism: Ilumatobacteraceae bacterium; assembly: GCA_021299715.1. Lineage (GTDB taxonomy): Bacteria > Actinomycetota > Acidimicrobiia > Acidimicrobiales > Ilumatobacteraceae > UBA2093. The sequence goes on from JAJTEL010000001.1 coordinate 189,848, forward strand.
CAGGTCAGTCTGCTTGTTCGCTCGCATCGAGTTCGTGGGCACCTCATCGCCGACCTCGATCCACTTCGCTGGAAAGAACCACGACTTCCTCGCGAATTAGACCCGGCAAACTATGGCCTCACCATTTGGGATCTTGAGCGTGAGTTCCTCACTGGTGGCGTTGCTGGTAGCTCCAAGATGAAATTGGACGACCTGCTCGGTGTTCTGCGCGATGCGTATTGCCGCACAATTGGCGTCGAGTACATGCACATCCAAGACACAGATGAACAGCGCTGGATTCAATCAAAGATGGAAGGCGTTACATATACGCCAACACTCGACAAGAAGCTGCGAATTCTCGAGCGCTTAAACGCTGCTGAAGCATTCGAGAAGTTCTTAGCAACTAAGTACGTGGGCACAAAGCGATTCGGCCTTGAAGGTGCTGAATCCATGATCCCCATGGTGGACGAAATTCTTTGTTCTGCTGCCGACGACGGCATGCACGGCGTTGTCTTTGGTATGCCGCATCGTGGTCGCTTGAACATGTTGGTCAATGTCATGGGTAAGGACTATTCAAAACTCTTCAAAGAGTTTGAAGGTCACCTCAGTGCCGACTCGGTGCAGGGAAGTGGTGACGTGAAGTACCACCTTGGTGCACACGGTACGTACCACTCGGCAAACGGAAACGCAATTGACGTTGAACTTGCAGCGAACCCCAGTCACTTGGAAACAGTGAATGGTGTTGTGTTGGGAATGGTGCGCGCAAAGCAAGACAGCATTCAGCCACCACTTCTGTACAGCGTTATTCCAGTGCTTATGCATGGCGATGCTGCTTTTGCCGGCCAGGGCATTGTGTACGAAGGTCTTGCTATGAGCGATATCAATGGATATCGCGTTGGCGGAACAATCCATCTTGTGGTGAATAACCAAATTGGTTTCACCACCTCGCCAAAGTTTGCACGTTCATCGTTGTACGCAACAGATGTCGCCAAGACAGTTCAGGCACCCATCTTCCATGTGAACGGTGACGATCCCGAAGCATGCGCGCGTGTTGCTCGCTTGGCGTATGAATACCGTCAGAAGTTCCATAAGGATGTTGTCATTGACCTCATGTGTTACCGCTTGCACGGACACAACGAAGGTGACGACCCCAGTTACACCCAGCCGCTGATGTACAAGGCAATTGCAGAAAAGCGCAGTGTGCGCAAGATGTACGTGGAGCACTTGGTTAAGCGTGGAGACATCACTATGGATGTCGCTGAGCAAACACTTCAGGACTATCAAGGCAAGTTGCAGTCAGCTCTAGACGACACACGTCAGAATGCCCCCGCCAAGGTAAAAGCGGCAAAGCCACCCATCCCAATTGGTGTGTTGCCACACGTAAATACCGGAGTCGACAAAGAGACAATCGAGAAGATTTTCTACCAATTGACGAATTATCCCGAAGGCTTCAATGTGCATCCCAAATTGGTGCGCCAGTTTGAAGCTCGAGAGAAGGCGTATCAAACCGATGGTGATTTTGAGTGGGGTGTGGGTGAAGCACTCGCATTCGGGTCATTGTTGCTAGAGGGTTATGACGTGCGTCTTGCTGGAGAAGACTCACGCCGTGGAACCTTCAGCCATCGTCACGCATCGTTGGTTGATGTTGAGAATGAAGACACGTTCTTGCCCTTGAAGCATCTTCCGGGCGCCTCAGGTCATTTCTGGGTGTACGACTCGTTGCTGTCTGAATACGCCGCACTTGGTTTCGAGTACGGCTACTCGCACGCCAATCGCAATGCACTCGTGTTGTGGGAAGGCCAGTTTGGCGACTTCGTAAACGGTGCTCAAATTGTTATTGACCAGTACATCGTTGCTGCCGAAGACAAGTGGAAGCAGGAGAACGGACTTGTTCTGTTGTTGCCACACGGTTTTGAAGGACAAGGACCCGAACACTCAAGCGCCCGTATTGAGCGCTTCTTGCAAATGTGTGCGGAAGACAACATTCAAGTTGTTAATGCCACAACGGCGGCGCAGTACTTCCATGTTTTGCGGCGTCAGCTTCTGCGCGATGTTCGTAAGCCTTTGGTCATCTTCACACCGAAGCAGCCACTTCGTATGAAAGAAAGTCGCTCTCACATCAGTGAGTTCACGTCTGGTTCTTTCTTGGAAGTCTTGGATGATCCGCACGTGACCGACAAGGCATCCGTGAAGCGCGTTGTCTTGTGTAGCGGAAAAGTTGCACACGACGCTATGAACGAACGCGTGAAGCGCAACGCTCCCGTGGCTGTTGTACGTGTTGAGCAGTTGTATCCGTTCCCCATTGATCAAATCAACGAAGTTCTGTTGCGTTATCCCAACGCAAAAGAAGTGGTGTGGTTGCAAGAAGAACCAGAGAACATGGGTCCATGGCATTTCGTGGAACACCTCATTTGGCGTCTGAAGGAACGCGGTTACGACCTTCGTCATGCGTCTCGTGTGGCGTCAGGCAGTCCCGCTACCGGTTCAAAGGCAATCCACGATCAAGAACACGAAGACTTGATGGACGATACGTTCGCTGGCCTGTAGGTCTAGCGAAGCGTTAACGACACGTGCGCCGATAACTCATCGAGCGCGTCAAATGAATCGACCACCTTGATGGTGCGCATGCCCATGGCGGCTGCTGGCTTTAAGTTGATTCCAAGGTCATCCAGAAAGACGCACTCGTGTGGTGAAACGTTGAGAAGTTCGCACGCAATTTCGTAAAAGCGTGGCTCTGGTTTTCTGCAACCCACCTTGCTGCTCTCAACCACGTGGTGGAACTTGGCCATAATCGCCGACACTTCTTGTTGACGATCTGTGGGGGTGGGCGACGTTGACACCACATTGTTGGTGAGACATGCCGTGAGAAGACCCGATTCGATGATGGTGTCGAGCGCGGCAACCATGTGTGGGCGAACCTCGCCAGCAAGAAGTGCCAAAACGTCGGCGCCAGGAATGCGGTGACCAAGGGCTTGGCTTTCCGTTGCAAAGAGACAATCAAACTCTTCGGGGGAGATGTCGTTTCGCTCTAGGAGAGCCCAGGCATTCGAGTCGGGATTGGTTGCATTAACCGTGCGAATGATGTCGGTGGGCAGGCCCTTTTCAGCCTCGTACCGGCGAAAGGCCTCGAATGGGCTGGAGAGAATGACCCCTCCGAAGTCCCACAGAACGGCACGGATGGGCAAATTCGTCACGCGGGTCAGGCTAGGCCTGAAAACCTTGCCCGACCGTGTCGGATTGCCCCGTTCGCAGGGGTGGTGAGTGGTTCAATGAATGGGTGACCAAGCACATCATCGTCGACGGGTCGAATATTGCGACCGAGGGCCGAACAGAGCCCAGCCTTGCCCAACTCGACGAGGCCGTGACCGCCCTGATTGCTGAATACAAGGGCGCCAAGATCACCGTGATCGTTGACGCCACTTTTGGGCATCGCATTGCCAAGAAAGAGCGCGCCGAGTTCGAAACAGCAATCGCAAACAACGAGCTTGTTGCTCCGCCCGCAGGCGCCGTTGGTCGTGGTGACGCATTCATTCTGGCCATTGCAGACAAAGCGAACGCATCAATTCTCTCGAACGACAGTTACCAGGAATTTCACGGGAAATATAAGTGGTTGTTCGATGAAGGTCGACTCATTGGCGGTAAGCCCGTTCCGCTTGTTGGGTGGGTTTTTGTTGAACGACTTCCTGTTCGCGGGCCAACAAGTCGTCGGTCCGTTCGCACGGGTGCTGTGGTCAAAAAAGAGTCAAGTGCAAGTCCTGAAGCAAGCAAGCCCATGCCTGTTCCCAAAGCACCACCGCCAAACGCGCGCATGAAGGCGCAACCTGCCACAAAGCAACAACCTGAAAAGCGTCAGGCAGAGAAGCGCGCCAAGAAGAGTGCACCTGAAAAGGCGCGTTCTGTTGCACCTGTTGTCATGGCTAACGACGTTGTTCCGTATTTGGAGTTTGTTGAAAAGCATCCTGCGGGAACCAAGGTAAAAGCAGTTGTGCAGACGTATGCAGCAAATGGCGTCACGGTGTCCATTGGCAACGTTGCTGGCTATGTGCCACTGCGCAATATGGCAACACCCATTCCGCGAAGTGCGCGCGACGTGTTCAAAATTGGAGACACAGTCACTCTCACTGTTGTGGGGTATACGCCAGCGCGTCGCAGTGTTGATCTTGGTGTACCCGACGTTGTCGCATCTCTGGTGAAGACTCCGGTTGTTAAGCCAACTACCAAGAAAGCATCCGCAAAGAAAACAACCAAGACCGCGGTTATAAAAGCTGTTGCGAAGAAGGCGCCCGCCACGAAGTCTGTTGCGAAGAAGGCGCCTGTTAAGAAGGTGGCGAAGGCGGTAGCGGCAAAGGCTCCAGCGAAGAAAGTTGCGCCTAAAAAGGTTGCGGCAAAGAAGGCAGTAGCCAAGAAAACACCTGCAAAGAAGCCTGCCGCCAAGAAAAAATAGGCATCAGTTCCTGTTACGGCAGGCTGGAGAACTACCGTCGTAGCGTGCTTGTTGTTACGTGGAACGTCAACTCTTTGAAAGCGCGGTTACCGCGTGTCGAGGAATGGTTGTCTGAAATTCAACCCGATGTTGTGTGTTTACAAGAGACCAAGCTGGCCCAAGAAAAGTTCCCTACCGATGCAATTGCGGCACTGGGATATGAGAGTGCTCATTTCGGACAAGGGCAGTGGAACGGGGTTGCCATTTTGTCCAAGGTGGGGTTGACCGACGTTGTCCCCAATTTTGCTCCTGGTATCGAGCAAGACACCGAAGCACGAATCATCTCGGCAACATGCGGGGGCATTCGAATCAGTTCGGTGTATGTCCCCAATGGCAGGGAACTCGACCATGACCACTACAAGTACAAGTTGTCGTGGCTGTCGCGTCTTCGTCAACATCTCGATACAACGTGTTCTCCGGCTGACGATGTCATTGTCGCTGGCGACTTCAATATTGCTCCCGATGACCGTGACGTTTGGGACGTCAAGCAATTCGCTAATGCAACACATGTCAGCCAACCAGAGCGTGACGCTCTACAGAATGTGTGTGACTTTGGTATGAAAGACTCCTTTCGCAAATTCCATCAGGAAGAGGGTTTGCATTCGTGGTGGGACTATCGCGGCGGAAGTTTTTATAAGGGGCATGGAATGCGTATTGACCTCTTGCTGGCCACAGAGTCGGTGATGGCACGTTCTACGTGGACCACGGTTGATAGAAATGCCCGTAAAGGTGAATCACCAAGCGATCACGCACCTGTTTTGTTAAAGGTAGACAACTAATGACCGACGAAATCTTTGCGTTTCCTTCGTTTCATTCACGCGATAGAGAGTTATCCGACTCTGACCTGGCGCGTATTCGAATGGCGGAGCATGTGCGCAATTTAATCCTCACGTCATTCACTTCCACGGCCGATGCGTCGCACATTGACGAAGCAGTTTCACATGTTGAATCTGCGCTCGCAGCAATTCGTCACGAAGGCACCCCTGGTTCAGCGGCTGCAGAATCTCACTTTTCCGACCGAAGCCCTTTCTATGGCGCGATGAATCCGTTGTCGATGCCAATGGCTATGGGCATCGACAACGAGGTGGGAGAGTTTGGTGCGGTCATTGGTGATGCGGTCTTCACCGAACCATATGAAGGTCCGCCGGGCCATTGCCACGGTGGTTTTATTGCAGCCGCATTTGATGAAGTGTTGGGGATGGCGCAATCGCTCACTGGTCGACCAGGAATGACCGGGAAACTGTCCATCACGTACAGATCGCCAACACCACTTCATACGCAGATTCGATTTAAAGGCTGGGTTGAAAAAGTTGATGGGCGGAAGATCTTTACACGCGGAACTGCGCACACCGGCGACACATTATGCGCCGAAGCAGAAGTGTTGTTCTTGTCAATGCCGCCTGAGTTGATGGACCAGTTGCGAAAAGGCCGAGATCTTAAGCAGTAGGCGAGTTGCGAAGAATGGTCAGAATTTCTTCTCCGTAACGATGCGCAAAGACTGCATCTACAATCTGCGCAATTTCATCGACGGTGCTTGGTTGCACGCGAACCAGTCGTTTAATTGACCGATCTGGCAGAACTGCATCGGGTTCAACGCGGCGAGAGTGTGCATGTGCGTCACGCCACTCGCGGAGCTCGTCTTCAATTTGATTTCTTTGCGGAAGAGATCGATGAAACGCGCGTAATTCTTCTGGTGGCGCTGCCGGCTGAGGAATATCGGTTGTAACTGTAGGAAGAAATGGTGACGGACCCGTTGAGCGACCATTACGTGTATCTGTCCACGTAATAACCAGTTCATCAGCAGCGCGAGTAAGCGCTACATAGGCGAGGCGTGCTTCTTCGCTACGTGCAGACGCACCACGAGCACTGCGGTGGGGGAGCATTCCTTTTTCCACGCCGGCTACGACAACAAAAGACCATTCGCGGCCCTTAGCGGCATGAAATGTCAACACATCGGCGCCGTCGGTTTCTGACACGTCGGCTGACGTGGCGAGCCATGTTCCGAATGTGCGCCCATCTACTGAACCCACGCGATTTTCATCCAAGAATTGACGCACACGTTGTGCGACCAAGTAATCGGCATCGTCTTTTTCGTATTCGCCAGAGTCGAGAATGTCCGATGACCATACGGCCAAACCTTCGCGTCCAGTAAGTTCAGTTGCAGCAGCGACCGCACGACCCCATGCACCCCCGCGGCGAGCGGTTCGAACGGGGATTCCCGCTGCTGAGAGTGCATCTCGTATGTGGTCGGCGGTGGTGTTCACTCGTGTGAGAACTGCAATGTCGCTCCATGATCGTCCGCGACCGAATCCGCGCAGTACTTCTTTTGCGACTGTTGCTATCTCTGCCTGTTCGTTGGCACATCGTTTTAACAGAACAGGCTGACCGTTCACGCGAGTTGATTTTGCATCAGCAACTTGTCCGTCTTGCGCCAGTGTGGCAACAGCCATGGTGACAATTTCAGGAGTGCATCGGTAGTTCGACGGAAGCGACACCACAGTTGTGGCCCCTTCAATGTCTGGAAGTGAATCGAAGAGTGATTTATCGGCACCGTTGAAACCGTAAATTGCCTGATTCGGATCGCCGACGAGGAACACATCGGGATTCGCGCTGAGGATGGTTTTCAAAAACTCGTATTGAAGTGGGTTCATGTCTTGTGCTTCGTCCACAGAGATATGTCGAAACTGGAATTGCAATGATTCAACAAAACGTGGATCTTTTACCCCATCGCGAATAACAGACGTGAGGAAGTCATTGAGGTCGACTAAGCCCCGTTTCTTTTTTGTTCGCTCATACGCGTCGAATACTTCAGAAAATCTCGTGTTGCCGAGTGGAACTGCAAGACCGGAAGATGCCAGTGCCGCGGCTGCATTATGTGGAGTCAGCATTCGCGCGTGAGCCCAGTCGATGGCATTCAGAACATCTGTGACTCCGCCCCCACGAGCATCGTCTCCCATGCATTGCGAGACAACGGAGGAGCGATTGTTGATGATGACGGGGGAGCGACGACCTTTGTCTTCAAGTTGTTGCAACATCATTCGGCGAGCAACAGCATGAAATGTTCCAATTGTGGGACGTCCATCTAAAGAGAACTGCGCCAGACGAGTGCGCATCTCGGTGGCGGCTTGACGAGTGAACGTGATAGCGAGAGTTCGTTCAATGTCGGAAGAGCCAGAGAGTGCACGCCAGGCGATTCGTCGCGTGAGCACGGTTGTTTTTCCCGACCCAGCGCCGGCACGGACCACCACAATTCCAACGGGGGCAGTGACGGCTGCACGTTGGTCTGGGTCGAGGCCGGCAAGCACGGATTCGGGCGTTGTGGCCCGTGTCGTGGTGTCGGAATCTCGAAAGTGCACCCCCTGAAACTAGGCGGTTGCTACCCTTCGCCACATGCCCTTTCCCCGCAGATTGCTGAATGACCACGAAGAGTTAGTTCTAGACCTTCATCCGCACTGGTGGTTCTTTGGCCCGCCCGCCCTGGGGCTCTTTGGGGTCATGGTGGGCGCTTTCTGGGTGCAATCGTTGCTGAGTGGATGGGCAAAGACCGCCGCCACCTACCTGGGCATTGGCATCATCATTGTGTGCTTTGCCATCTTGGCGGTGGAGCTTGTGAAATGGCGAACCACATACTTTGTGGTCACAAGCCATCGGGTCATTTACAGGCAGGGTGTTGTTGCCCGCACAGGGGTAGAAATTCCGTTGGAACGCATCGCCAATGTGAACTTCAAGCAAACCATCTTCGAACGGCTCGTAGGGGTGGGCGACATTCTCATTCAGTCGGGTGGTGAAGATGGCGAGCAAACCTTCAGCGATATTGCGCGACCAGAGGAAGTGCAGAACATCGTTCACTCGTCGCTGCAGGCGCGTGCGTCGCGTTCATTTGACGGGGCTCCATCTCTCGGTGGAATTGCTCGCGAACTAGAACGGCTAGAGGCTCTTCGTGACCGTGGAACCCTCACCGATGAGGAATTTGAGGAGCAGAAGCGCCGACTTCTGGGGTAGTGCCACCTGCGTTGGAGGCAAAGCCCCGTTACCTGTGAGAATGGGAACATGCCACAAGCACTTCTCCCTTCAGGAATCTCAATTGAGTACCAAACAATGGGGGACCCGTCTCACCCCACGTTGATGTGGATCATGGGCTTTGGGGCCCAACTCACCGCTTGGCCCGAAGAGTTCATGCACATGTTCGCGGAGAGCGGATTCCATGTTGTCCTGTTCGATAATCGTGACTGCGGTCTGTCGCACAAGCACCACGGGGTAGTGGTGGAGACCGACAAAGTCACCATGCAAGCGATGATGGGTGAAGAAGTCACCGTTCCGGTTCCCTACACACTTCACGACATGGCCGACGATGCTGCTGGCGTCCTCGATCACCTGGGAATTGAAAAAGCACACATCCTTGGTGCATCAATGGGCGGGATGATTGCGCAAACTTTTGCCTTGCGTCACGGCCATCGCACACACAGTTTGACGTCCATCATGTCCGTTACTGGTGATCTCGCATACGGAACACCAACAGACGAAGCACTGGCTGCATTGTTGGCGCCTCCACCACCAGATCGCGATGCATACATTGAGAGTGCAAAGAATTGGGCTGTGTGGTGCTCAAAGAAGTACTTCGACCTGAATGAAGCACGGTCTCGTGCGGCGCGCGAATACGACCGCAGTTTTTATCCAGAAGGAACACAGCGTCAACTCGCGGCTATTTATGCATCGGGCGACCGAAGCGAGGCGTTGCGTGGACTCACCATTCCCACTTTGGTTATTCATGGTCGCGATGACACATTGCTGACACCATCGGGCGGAGTGCGAACTGCAGAACTTATTCCAGGTTCAACATTCCTGTATGTGGCCGACATGGGTCACGACCTGCCGCAGCCTCTGTGGCCACTGTTTCACGACGCAATCGCATCGCACGTGCGTCGCTCTCACACATAGTCGTTTATCTCAATTCAGAAAGAAGTCATGTCATGGCTGGTCCATTAAGCGGATACAAAATCATCGAAATAGCAGGCATTGGTCCGGGACCATTTGCCGCCATGTTGCTGTCAGACATGGGTGCAGAAGTTATTCGCGTTGATCGCGCACAAGCAGTGCGTGGTCCAGCACCCGACACTCCAGCTGGCGACCTCATGTTGCGCGGTCGTCGCAACATTGCGCTCGACTTGAAAAGTCCAGAGGGTGTAGAAGCACTGCTGAAATTGGTGGAAAAGGCAGATGCGCTCATTGAAGGATTCCGCCCCGGCGTTATGGAGCGTCTCGGTGTTGGTCCCGACGTGTGTTTGGCGCGTAATTCACGACTGGTCTTTGGTCGCATGACCGGATGGGGTCAAGAAGGAATGTACGCACAAGCAGCGGGTCACGACATCAACTACATCGCGCTTGCTGGCTCACTTGCTCACTTCGCACGCGCTGGTGAGATGCCCACTCCGCCTCTCAACATGGTGGGTGACTTTGGTGGCGGCGGAATGTTCCTTGCGTATGGCGTGGTGTGTGCGTTACTGGAAGCACAGAAGTCTGGCAAAGGTCAAGTTGTTGACACCGCCATGGTGGACGGAACTGCAGTCTTGATGAGCATGTTCTGGTCGTTTAAGTCCATGGGTATTTTCAATGAGAATGCACCGGGAACAAACCTTCTTGATACAGGTGCACATTTCTACGACGTTTTTGAATGCAGCGATGGAAAGTATGTATCGCTTGGTTCCATTGAGCCCCAGTTCTACGCAGAACTTTTGAGACTGACAGGTTTAGAAGGCGATGAAGAGTTCACAAAGCAAATGGATTCTTCAAAGTGGCCACATTTGAAAGAGCGTTTACGTGATGTAATGAAGCAGAAATCTCGTGATGAGTGGTGCGCCATTATGGAAGCAACAGACGTATGTTTCGCACCAGTTCTCACAATGAGTGAAGCGGCGGCACATCCGCACAATGTGGAGCGTCAAACTTTCATCAATGTCAATGGTCATACACAGCCTGCACCTGCCCCACGTTTTTCGCGTACAAAGCCATCAGTAGACCGTCCTTCGGCACACCCAGGTCAACACACTGCAGAAGTGTTGAAGGAGTGGGGCGTCGCAAATGTGGACGCACTGTTGTCTAGTGGTGCGGCAAAGCAGGCATAAGTGGGCACCCTTGTTTGCTTTCATGCACACCCCGATGATGAATGCATTGGTACCGGCGGAACAATCGCGCGCGCATCCTCAGAAGGCCATCGCGTAGTTCTTGTTGTTGCTACAAACGGCGATCACGGCGAAATACCCGCCGATATGTCACCTGATGACACCCTTGTCAGTCTTCGTCACAAAGAAACGTTGGCGTCTGCAGAAACGCTCGGCGTGCACCGAGTGGTGTTCTTGGGATATGAAGACAGCGGTATGACTGGGTGGGAACAGAATCAGAATGTTGGCGCATTTTGTAACGCATCACTCGACGAGGCTGCGCGGAAACTTGCCGACGTTTTGGTGGAAGAGAATGCAGATGTTCTCACGACGTATGACTGGCACGGCGGTTACGGCCACCCCGATCACATCATGGTGCACAAGGTCGGCCATCGCGCCGCTGAATTATTTCCCAAGGTTCGGGTTCTAGAAGGAACAATGAATCGCGATCAAATGCGTCGTGGTTTGCAGGCTGCGAGAGATGCCGGAATGTTGCCACCCGACAGAGAAGGGTTCGACCCCGATGGGCCAATGGATGATGGCAATCCGATGGGATCACTGGAATCAGAGATCAACTTGAAGGTCGACGTCGTTGCGTATGCCGCGAAGAAGCGTGCAGCCATGAAGTGCCATGCGAGCCAGCTGGGTGATTCAAGTTTCTTTCTGTCAATGGACGAAGATCGGTTCGCGCAACAGTTCGGATTCGAATGGTTTATTGACCCAAAGAGTGATGCACCACTGCGCGACGGCTGGATCTTCGAATGACGCGTGTGTACATGGTGCGACATGGTCGTGCTGCCGCTGGTTGGGATGTTGATCCAGACCCAGCGCTAGATGAACTAGGTCGTCAGCAAGCGCTGGTCGTCGCCAGCAAGTTGTCGTCACTCGGTCCGTTGCCGGTTGTGTCCAGTCCGTTATTGCGATGCCAACAAACTGCGTTCCCCCTAGCGACGGCATGGAAGAAAGATGTTGCAATTGAGCCACGTGTCGGAGAGATTCCATCTCCAGATGGTGTTGCACTTGAAGATCGCGTCACTTGGTTACGAGAAATCATGGCGGGAACCTGGACTCAGGCTGCGGAGCGGTCGGGAGCGCACTATGTGGCGTATCGAGACGCCATTGCAGAGTGTGTGGCCTCGCACAGAACAGACACCGTCATCTTCAGTCACTTTGTGGCGATTAACGCAGTCATTGGTGCAGCGCAAGGTCGCGACGATGTGCTCGTTGCAAGCCTCGACAATTGTTCGGTCACAACTTTCGACATCATCGACGGTCGTTTATCCGTTGTAGAAATTGGTGGCGAGGCCGACACTCTCATCAGATAGGTCTTCTGACAGTCGCCCTACTAGATTGAGTGCGTGCTCAGTACTTCACTTCTTGACTTTCATACCTCGTGGACGTGGATTGTCATCATCTCTAACGGTCTTGCAGGTGTATGGGCACTGGCTGCACACAAACTGCAGCCACTACGTACGCGCGCACTGTGGTGGTTCACGGGTCTTGCACAAATCACCATCTTCGTGCAGGTAGCTATTGGTGTCACGTTGGTAAACAAATACAAACTTGAATTTCCTGCGTTCCACGCGTTCTACGGATTCGTAGCAATCATGGCCGTGGCAATCATCTACTCGTATCGCTTCCAACTGAAGAGCAAGGTGTACTTGTTGTACGGCGGCGGCGGATTGTTCTTGATGGGCCTTGGCATTCGCGCAATGCTCGTCGGCCAGTCCTAGAACAAAGAAAAGACCCCCGCTTTCGCGAGGGTCTCACTTCTTAGTGCCGCATTAGGCCAGTGATGATTCGAGTTCGTTGAGCTTGCTCACGAGGGCCGCAGGCAACTTGCTTCCGAACTGTGCGTAGTGCTCACGAATCTGTGGAAGAGCTTCTTTCCAGCCCTGCTCATCAACAGACAAGATTGCTTCGAGGTCATTGATGGCAATGTCCAAACCTGCGGTGTCAATGTCGGTTGGCGCAGGCAAGTAACCAATGCTGGTCTTCGTTGCCGATCCCTTGCCGTCTACGCGGTCAAAGATCCACTTCAAGACACGGCTGTTCTCGCCATAGCCCGGCCACAAGAAACGACCGTCTTCGTCGCGGCGGAACCAGTTGACGAAGAAAATCTTCGGAAGGTTCTCGCTCTTTGTTGCCGCACCAATCTTCAGCCAGTGACCGAAGTAGTCAGCCATGTTGTAGCCGCAGAAGGGGAGCATGGCCATTGGGTCAAAGCGCAAGTTGCCCACTGCGCCAGCCTGTGCTGCGGTGGTTTCAGACGCCATGATGCTTCCAAGGAACACGCCGTGGTCCCAGTCGAATGCTTCGGTAACAAGTGGAACGGTTGTGCGACGACGACCGCCAAACAAGATGGCCGAGATGGGAACGCCTGCAGGGTCTTCCCATTCAGGTGCGATGCACGGACACTGTGATGCGGGTGCGGTGAAGCGCGCATTCGGGTGCGCTGCAACCGCTTCGCTTTCTGGAGTCCACACGTTGCCCTTCCAGTCGGTTGCGCGAGCGGGTGCTGTTTCGCTCATGCCTTCCCACCACACGTCACCGTCGGGTGTAAGTGCTGTGTTCGTGAATAACGAGTTGCCCCACAACGTTTCCATTGCGTTTGCATTGGTGTCGTAACCAGTTCCTGGTGCAACGCCAAAGAATCCTGCTTCGGGGTTAATGGCATACAAACGACCATCGTCACCAAACTTCATCCAGCAAATGTCGTCACCAATTGTCTCGGCTTTCCAGCCTGGAATGGTGGGCACCAACATTGCAAGGTTTGTCTTGCCACATGCAGAAGGGAACGCGGCTGCAATGTACTTCGAGACACCTTCTGGGTTGGTGAGTTTCAAGATGAGCATGTGCTCGGCGAGCCAACCAGCGTCACGTGCCATGACCGATGCGATGCGGAGTGCGAAACACTTTTTACCCAACAATGCGTTGCCGCCGTAGCCAGAGCCATACGACCAAATTTCGCGAGTTTCGGGGAAGTGAACGATGAACTTGTTGTCGGGGTTGCATGGCCATGCAGAACTTGCCTGACCAGGTGCAAGCGGATCGCCCACTGAATGCACACAAGGAACCCAATCGCTATTGCCCAACACATCGAGTGCACCTTGGCCCATACGCGTCATGATGCGCATGCTGACTGCAACGTATGCGCTATCGGTGAGTTGAACGCCGATGTGAGCAATAGGGGAGCCCAGAGGGCCCATAGAGAACGGAACCACATACATGGTCCGTCCACGCATGGCGCCTTTATAGAGAGAATTCATTTCAGCGCGCATCTCGGATGGTTCGCGCCAGTTGTTGTTCGGGCCGGCGTCTTCTGCGTTTGCCGAACAAATGAAAGTGCGGTCTTCTACGCGAGCAACGTCGCCTGGATCTGAGTGAGCCCAGTAACTGTTTGGGCGCTTTGCTTCATCCAACTTTGTGAACGTTCCCGCATCGACCAGTGACTGACATAGTGCTTCGTATTCATCGGCGGAGCCGTCGCACCAATAGATGGATTCAGGTTGGAGAATTTCTGCCCAATCGTTCACCCACTGTTGCAGTCGGGTGTTGCCTGTGCTTGCAGCCATCTGCTGACCTCGTTCTCAGTATGGAAGTTCGGAAGTAAGTACCTGGAGTTTTCCAAGCGTTCATCCTTGGGGGATGCTCACAGCCTAAAACTTATGCGCCAGGGGTACCCATATCCGATTCTGAGCCAAGGCTGAGACTTGTGGCACGACCTGCCGAATCGAGAACGAAGACGACGCGCTGGCCTTGGCGCAGCATTCGGAAGATGGAGCCTTCCAGCGCATTGGGCGCCAAGTTGTATTCGGCGAGGTCTGTATCGCTGATGACGACGCCGTCACCACTGGTGGGGTCGTATGCCTTAATGACTCCCTGCATGGGTGCCTTTAGCGGCCGGCCTTGACGACTTTGCCCGACTTAATGCATGCGGTGCAGGCATAGACGCGACGCGGTGCACCCTTCACAATGGCGCGCACACGCTGGATATTCGGGCTCCAACGACGCTTGGTGCGCACGTGAGAGTGCGACACTGACATGCCCCAGGACGGGCCCTTGCCACATACTTCGCAAACTGCAGCCATGTTGGAAACCTCTTCGAATTGGCAAAAGGCAAGGAGAGCCTTTTGAACGCAGAGATAAAAACTACCAGCGAGACTAAACCGACCCCAACCGCCGAGGCGGGGGAATCCGCGGTTTTCGTGAGTATTCGCCAGGGGTCCCCGTATCACTAGCCTGAGTAGCCGTGGCAGGGGTTGTGAATCTTGGGGCAAATGAGCTCAGATCGGCTGTGGTCGTCTTTCGCGACACGATGAAGGCGCATCAGGCTTCCATCAACCGCCTGAATGTCTACCCCGTTCCCGACGGTGACACCGGAACAAACATGGCGAGAACGCTCGAGGCAGTTGTGGCCGAGTTGTCTGGTGCCGCATCCGACATGGCATCCACGTGTCAGGCAATTAGTCACGGGTCGCTCATGGGTGCGCGTGGCAATAGCGGCGTCATCCTTAGTCAAATCTTGCGTGGGTTCTCATCCACAGTGAGTTCTGCTGGCGACGCAGGCGCTCCTGCATCTCATGTTGCCGACGCATTATCGAAGGCTGCGGCTGCGGCGTATGAAGCAGTGTTGAAGCCCATTGAAGGAACCATCCTCACCGTTGTTCGTGAATCTGCCGAAGGTGCGACCGCCGCTGCATCATCTGGCGCAGATCTTTCTGCAACGTTGCGCGCAGCGCGTGAACAAGGACGTGACGCGTTAGCCCGTACACCCGACATGCTGCCCGTGTTGAAAGATGCTGGTGTGGTCGACGCCGGTGGAGCCGGATTCTTGTTGCTGCTCGACTCGTTCTTGCATGTCATTGACGGCGAAGAACTTCCAGTACCCGACGAGACCGCAGGACCAAGCGCAGAACAACTTGATGCTGTGGCGAAGCGTCAGCACCACGACGGAACTGTTGATGTCAGTGAACTGCGTTACGAAGTGATGTTCCTGCTCGACCTCGACGATTCACGTGCATCAGAATTCAAGTCAGCGTGGGGAACAATTGGTGACTCAATCGTGGTGGTCGGTGGAGATGGTTTGTATAACTGCCACATTCACACCAACGACATTGGGGCGGCTATCGAAGCGCCACTGTTGTTGAACGGACGTCCTCGCAACATTCGTGTCACCGACTTATTTGAAGAAGTTGCCGAAGAACACGCCGCACGTGAAGCAGAACTGGGAAGTCCTGTGCAATCGCGCACACATTCGCCGTCGTTGCCGCCTGTCACGTGCGCTGTGGTCGCAGTAGCAAGCGGCGACGGACTCGCCGAACTCTTTGGACAGTTAGGTGTGCACGGCGTTATCGCAGGTGGTCAAACGCTGAATCCGTCTACTGCTGAATTACTTGCAGCCGTAGAACATATGAATGCTCGACAAGTTGTCATTCTTCCGAACAACAAGAACATCATTCCCGTTGCACAACAAATAGATGCACTCACCACAAAAGACGTTCGCGTCGTCCCAACGTGCTCCATGCCTGAGGCACTCGCGGCTCTCGTGTCATACGACCCCGAGGCATCGGCCGAATCAAATGCTCGTTCAATGACTGTTGCTGCAGAGGCTGTTGCTACCGGAGAAATCACCCAAGCGGTTCGCGACACAAATTCTGAAGCAGGCAAAGTGACCGAAGGTGATTGGATTGGACTTGTTCGTGGCGACGGAATCGTTTCCATTTCTGGAACCATGGTGGGGTCGGCCACTCAATTGCTCGACCACCTCATTGACGATTCTCGCGAATTGCTCACCATTGTGACGGGTGACGGCTCAACAGGCGCGTCAACCGATCAAATCACAGCGTGGGTCACCGATAACAGGCCAGACGTAGCAATAGAGATTCATGTTGGCGGACAGCCGCTCTACCCGTACCTCTTCGGCGTTGAGTAACGCACCACTTACTCTGCGCGATCTTGACCACATTGGTCTTGAACGCATCAAAGGAATTGGAGACAAAGCAAAGTCGTCACTCGAGTCGTTTGGTGTCTTCAGTGTTCTTGATCTTCTCGAGACGTATCCACGTCGCTACATCGATCGCACCAACATGGCAACGCTTCGCGATTTGCAATTGGGAGTTGACACCTTGGTCATGGTTCGCGTGGAAAAGTGTCGCAGTATTCAAACGAAGAACGGTCGTGTCATGGTGACGGCAACTGTCGCCGACGAGACCGGAAAACTGTCGCTCACTTTTTTCAATCAACGGTGGCGCGAGAAGCAATTGCAACCGGGCATTGAAATTGCTGTGTTCGGAAAAGCTGAGATGTACAACGGGTATCGCCAAATGACAAATCCGGTGGTTGACCGCATTGGCGATCGCGCCGCACGTTTTGTTCCGGTGTATCCGCAAAGCGAGAAGTCGCGCATTACATCGTGGGACCTTGCGCGGTGGATTGAGGACGCACTTGCGAAGTGTGAACCTCGCGGTATTGACGATCCAGTGCCGGTATCCCTTCTTGAGTCGCACTCTCTCATCGGTCGACACGATGCACTTCGCAAGATTCACTTGCCAGATTCAACGGAAGATCATCGCGAAGCGCGCCAACGTTTGGCGTTCGATGAAGTTCTTCGCGTTCAGTTGATGTTGGTGGGTCGTAAGGCTCAGTGGGAGCGAGAATCTGCAGGTTTCGTGCACACGACAAAAGGGCATCTCATCGACGGCTTCATGTCTGCGTTGCCATTTCCACTCACAGGTGCACAGAAGCGAACAATTGCAGAGATCTACAAAGACCTTTCGGTCGGTAAGCCGATGCATCGTCTCTTGCAAGGTGATGTTGGAGCAGGAAAGACACTTGTCGCTGTCGCAACAATGCTGACGGCGGTTCAGGGCGGCCATCAGGCGGCACTCATGGCGCCAACAGAAGTTTTGGCCGACCAACATGCTTTAGGAATTCGAGCTCTACTGGAATCACTGAAGATTTCCGATGAAGGAAACCTGTTTGGTGACCGTGGCTTACGTATTGAGTTGCTCACAAACAAAGTTCGTGCAGCGGAACGTAAATCAATTCTCGCTGGTCTTGCCGACGGAAGCGTCGACATCATCATTGGTACTCATGCGCTGATTCAAGAAGCAGTGAAATTCAAAAGTTTGGGTGTTGTTGTGGTGGACGAACAGCATCGATTTGGTGTTCAGCAACGGTCGCAATTGCGCGACAAGGCACAGGAGTCTGACTCTGGACTAATGCCCGATGTCTTGGTGATGACGGCAACTCCTATTCCGCGCACTGCGGCCATGACCGTTTACGGCGATCTCGACGTGAGCGTTCTCGACGAACTTCCGCCTGGACGCACTCCGATTACAACTTCGCGAGTGTCTGGTCCACTTGAACGTGCCGTTATGTGGGAGTCAGTTCGGGAACGTCTTGCAGCCGGTCAGCAGGCATATGTGGTGTGCCCGCTTATTGAAGAGAGCGAAAAGCTGGAAGTTGCTTCTGCTCAAGAAACTTTCGACGAGCTCGTGCATGGAGAACTGAATGGTTTTCGTGTTGCGCTGTTGCACGGCCGGATGTCGTCGGCGGACAAAGAATCAGTCATGTCGTCCTTCCGCTCGGGGGAGACCGATGTGTTGGTTGCTACCACGGTGATTGAAGTGGGAGTCGATGTCCCGAACTCAACAAGCATGATCATCTTGGATGCCGATCGTTTTGGAATTGCACAGTTGCATCAGTTGCGTGGTCGAGTGGGGCGCGGAAAATTGGCATCACAGTGTTATTTGGTGACGCAGCACTCCGACCCGTCGCCACGCGTTGAAGCGTTGGTGGCGTCAACCGACGGGTTTGTCCTTGCCGAAGAGGATCTTCGTCTTCGCGGCGAGGGAACCATTATGGGTGTGAACCAGAAGGGAACCAGCGACCTAACGTTGGCGTCGTTGCAGCACGATTTAGAGCTCATTCAGTGGGCGCGTGACGATGCGCAGCGAATCATCGCTGACGACCCCACCTTGAAGACCCTCCCAGTTTTGCGTGATGAACTTGACCTTCTCTTCTCTGACGAAGATGAAGAGTTTTTGTTTAAGTCGTAGAAACATCGCACTACGGTGTGTGAAGAGGGGGAATTATGAAACTTCAAGGGAAACATGTTCTTGTCACCGGTGGTTCACGCGGAATTGGAGAGCGACTGGCACGCGAGTTTGCTGCTCGCGGGGCTCGTGTCACGGTGGTGGCTCGAAACGGAGACGCTCTTCAACGAGTCGCTGCGTCCATCAATGGTGCGTACATGGTGACCGACTTGTCCGATGACGCAGACGTTGACACGTTGATTCAGCGTGTCGAATCTGCACACGGTCACATTGATGTACTGGTGAACAACGCTGGTCTTGAAACCACCACGGCCTTCGCAGTGGAAGATGAACGAGAGATTCGCACGGTTGCGCGCGTGAACCTAGAAGTTCCCATGCTGCTCACGCGTCACGCTTTGCCTGGAATGTTGGCGAGAGGTGAGGGACATGTGGTGTTCGTGTCGTCTCTTGCTGGCACCGCTGGTTTTCCTGGAATGAGTGTGTATGGCGCTACGAAGTCAGGCATCTTGAACTTCGTGAATGGCCTCAGCAGGGAACTGAAGGCAACAAATGTGAACATCACTGTTTTGTCGCCAGGTCCGGTGGACACCGATATGTGGGATGCAGTGGAAGCAGCACCCGCATCGGTGAACAAAGTCGTTCGCCGTTTTCAAAAACTGCAGCTCATTCCCACTGCGAATCCCGAAAAGATTGCGCGCCGCACTGTTGATGCCGTGGCAAAGAACAAACCTTTTGTTCGGGACCCAAAGCGCCTCAGCATTAACTTCTGGTTGAATCACTTACCAACACGAATTGCCAATCTCGCGGCTGTTGGCATCAAGTTTGATCCTCTCGACAAAGGGTGAATTACTGCGGCGGCTGATTGTCGGTGTCGTCTTCTGTTAACGGGAAGTACCACACGTCACGACAATCTCTGCAGCGATACGACACAATGTCGCCAACTTCCCAGATGCCGTCTTCGCGTGGTGGTGTCAGCAAATGGCATGGTCCACCGCAGTCAACGCAGGTAGTGGTCTCGCTTGGACGAATCATCGCCGTAGTCTGCCTTGTATGAGAGTGGTTGCAGGTGACCTTCGTGGTCGGCGAATTGAGTCGCCCAAAGGAGACGCCACTCGTCCCACCACTGACAAGGTGCGAGAAGCGGTTTTTAACGCCTTAGGCAGCATGGATGCGGTTGACGGTGCGCGTGTGGCCGACGTGTTTGCGGGAACAGGTGCAATGGGGATTGAAGCCTTGTCTCGTGGCGCATCGCATTGCACATTCGTAGAAAAAGACAAAAACGCTCTCGCAGTGTTGCGCCAGAACATTGCCGCATTGGGTTTGTCAGATCGGGCCACGGTTCTCGCTATTGACGCGGTGTCTGCGGTTGCATCGCTGGGTGATGTCGACTTGTTTATTGCCGATCCTCCCTACGGATTCACGCACTGGGCGGACTTGCTGAACCGATGTGTTGCGCCCGTCGTGGTGTTGGAATCAGACCGCGAAGTTGGCGAGGTTGAGGGGTGGGACACTGTGCGAGAGAAGAAATACGGGCGCACTCATGTGGCATTTCTTCAACCTGCCCGTGTGCCAGACGGTACCGTGGAGGGTGAATGAGCACGGTTCTGTATCCCGGGAGCTTTGACCCCATCCATTTCGGTCATCTCGACGTCGTCGCACAGGCGGCCGAGCTGTTCGGAAATGTGGTGGTGGCCGTCATGCATAATCCCGACAAGCCATCGGGCACTTTGTCCACCGACGAGCGCGTTCGTATTGCTCGCGAAGCCTGCGCATCTATCTCTGGAGTCACTGTCCAAGCGTTCGCTGGTCTTGCGGTTGACGCAGCTCAGTCAGTCAATGCTTTGTGCATTGTGAAAGGTTTGCGCACACCTGGTGATTTCGAAGTGGAACAGCAAATGGCGCACACAAATTTTGCTGTTGCCGGCGTACGTACGGTGTATGTGCCGTGTCAACCTGGTCTCAGTCACGTCAGTAGTCGATTCATCCGAGACATTGCTGCCCATGGTGGCGACGTTTCTTCAATGGTGCCGCCAGTTGTCGCGGCGGCACTTGCTTCTGCACAACGGAGTTAATGCACATGCCATTCGATGATTTTGATGACGTCACGGACGATTCATTTCCACAACCAGCACCCGTCCAAGCACGTCTGGGCGAAAGCGAAATTATTCTTCGCCGCACCATCGACATCATTGCAACGGCCCCAAGCGTTCCGTTGTCGAGTACGCCTCGAATTGACCGTGACGAGATCATTGAACTCTTGGAAGATGCATTGGTGCGTTTGCCAGAAGAAATTCGTCAAGCACGCTGGATGCTGAAAGAACGCCAAGAATTCTTAGATAAGACAAAACGCGAAGCCGATGAATTACTGGGTGCTGCGCGACAGCATGCAGAACGTATGGTGCAACGCACAGAAGTCGTTCGCGCCGCCGAAACGCGTGCACGTAACGTCATCGATGCGGCCGAAGAAGAATCCCGTCGTCTAAAGAACGAGACAGAAGATTTCTTGGACCATCGTTTGGGAAGTTTTGAAATTCTTCTCGATCGTTTGTCAAAGACGGTGGCAAACGGCCGTCAGAAGTTGTCCATCGGTTCTCAACCACCCGCCGAAGCAGAAGAACCAATCGAACAGCAGGGTGGCGCTGGTTTCTTCGACCAAGATTTGTCGTAGGCGGTCGCCGTATGGCCACTCCACTTGTTGTCAATGTCGTTGAATTACTGCGTTGGCCTGGCACAACAAAAGACGTCGTTGTCGACGTTGCTGCCGATGACCTCGAGTTCAACGATGCGCGTATCAGCAACGAGACAGTGTCCATTGCGCTTCATCTGGAGTCTTTGTCAAACGGAGTCTCGGTAGCGGGAACTGCGGCTGCGACATGGCACGGGGAGTGTCGTCGATGTCTTGCCCCGCTGAGTGAACGCATGGTTGTCGATGTGTCTGAGCTGTATCAGCAGATTCCTGAAGACCCCGAGGCCTATTCCATTGAGAACGACCAGATCAATTTGTTGCCCATGGTTCGGGAAAATCTTCTGGTCGCTGTGCCCCTTGGACCCCTGTGCCGAGAGGACTGCCCAGGCTTCTGTCCGCAATGCGGCAGCGACCTGGCAGAGGGTGCTTGTGGCTGCGATACAACGGTGTCGGACCCCCGTTGGGCTGCCCTTGAAGGCCTCAAAGGTCGCCTTCCCGACCCACCCGTGTGAGTTTTTGCCGTTCTGGGGCTATCATCACCTAGCCCCACATCGGGTGCATTTGCCGCTAACACAGGGAGACCACGGTGGCCGTTCCCAAGAAAAAGAAGTCGAAGTCAAAGACACGTATGCGTCGCGCCTCTAACTGGCGTCTCTCTGCGCCGTCTCGCAGCACCTGCCCACGCTGCGCCGCAGCCAAGTTGCCTCACACAGTGTGTGGCACCTGTGGTTGGTACAAGGGTCGCGTCGCAATTTCTGTCGACTGATCTCAGGATCTTTCATTATGTTGCCAATCGCTGTTGACGCGATGGGTGGCGACCGTGCACCTGGCGAAATTGTTGCCGGAGCACATCAAGCCGCCGACGCTGGCATTCCCATTCTTTTAGTAGGTCCAGAAAGCCTCGAAGGCGCTGGCGAACTTCCTGTCTTTGTTGCATCCGAAGTCATCGAGATGGACGACGACCCCGCGCAGTCAGTTCGAAAAAAGCGTGACTCCACATTGGTGCGTGCCGCCGAAGCAGTTCGTGACGGCAAAGCATCCGCAATGATCTCTGCTGGTAACACCGGCGCAACGATGGCCAGTGCTCTTTTACGTTTCGGGCGAATTACTGGTGTTGCGCGCCCCGCCATCGCAACACCCATTCCTGTTCCGGGTGGCACGCCCACTGTTTTGCTCGACGCTGGTGCAAACGCCGAAGTGCAAGCAGAGTGGTTAGTGCAGTTTGCTGTCATGGGGTCTGTGTATGCCACACAACGATTCGGTGTGAAGAATCCACGTGTTGGTTTGTTGTCTATTGGTGAAGAACCAGGCAAAGGTGACACCTTGCGCAAGGAGGCATTCGAACTTCTCAGTGCAGCGCCCTACATCAACTTCATCGGCAATGTTGAAGGCCGTGACCTCATGACCGACGATGTCGATGTTGTTGTTACCGACGGCTTCACTGGCAATGTTGTTTTGAAGACGCTTGAAGGTGCGTTGAAGACCGTCATTGGCGCGTTGTTCGAAGCATTTGCTCAGCCCGATTACAAAGAAGCCGCAAAATCTCTCATGCCGGCGCTCTTGCCGCTGTACGACACGTTCGACCCCGATTCCACCGGTGGAGCCATTCTTTTGGGTGTCGACGGAGTGTGCATCATCTCGCACGGGTCAAGCAGTGCGCGTGCCATGTTGAACGGAATCAAGGTGGCAAAGGAAATGGTTGACACCGACATGGTCGGAGCCATTCGCACGGCCATCGCTGCCACTACTGTCGAATCCTGAAGCATCGCAGGAGATATTTATGGCATCAGTAGACCGAAACGCAGTTCTTGAAACGGTGTGCAAACACCTTGCCGACATTTTGGAAATCGATGCGTCCAGCATTAGTGAAACTCAAACGTTTGCCGACGATCTTGGAGCAGACTCCATTGCTCTCATTGAACTAGTCGACGCTCTGGAACAAGATTTTTCTGGTTTTGAATTCAACGACGACGACTTGGCAGAACTGAAAACTGTTGCCGACGCAGTCGAGTACATCGTTCGCGCTCACGGATAACTCTCATGACTCAGGTGGGCGATAACGCACTACGCGAATGCGCATCCCGCCTTGGCTATTCATTCATCAACGAAGACTTACTTCGCGTTGCCCTCATTCATCGTTCGTGGCAGGCCGAGCACGATTCTGCGGAGTCAAATGAACGTCTTGAATTCTTAGGCGATGCAGTCCTTGGCTGGGCTGTCGCCGACATTGCGTACCATCGCCTTGCCGATATGCACGAAGGAAAGTTGACCGACCTTCGCATCAGCGTGGTGAACATGAACGCGTTGGCTGATCGTGCACGCGCATTAGGTATTGGGGAATTCATCTTCTTGGGCAAAGGCGAAGATGCGGCCGGCGGACGCGAAAAGTCGTCAATTCTGTCTGACACATTCGAAGCATTGATCGGAGCGGTGTACCTCGACGGCGGGGCATCTGCTGCCTACGACCTTGTCCGCCGACTTCTCAGTGACAGCATTGAGAACGCCATTCCCAATATGGAAATGTTCGATGCAAAATCTCGTTTACAAGAACTAACGGCGCGTTTGGGACTGTCGGTGCCGCGCTATGTCACCGAAGGTGAAGGGCCCGACCACGAACGTGTCTTCACGACCGCGGTGTATGTAGACGGTCGCGTTCAGGGCCGCGGTACCGGACGCACAAAGAAAGCAGCGGAACAAGCAGCTGCAGTAGAAGCTTGTGGTGTGTTAGCCCACGCAGACAATGCCTGAACTGCCTGAAGTTGAAACTGTCCGTCGCGGACTTGAATCACATGTTGTTGGACGAACTATTGAGTCTGTCCATATCGGTCGCGAACGCTCGGTACGTCGTGTTGGACGAGAAGCCGTCATTCACGGATTAACCGGCGCAAAAGTGATGGCGGCTCGTCGTCGGGGAAAGTACTTGTTGTTAGACCTCGACACTGGTGATCTCGTCATGATTCATCTGCGCATGAGTGGTCGCGTTTTAGTGGAGCCCATAGGTGCACCTCGACCTCCGCATACACACGTTGTGTGTCGGTTATCTGAGCGCAATGGTCAACACCACGAGATGTGGTTCGTCGACCCGCGAACGTTTGGTGAAGTTGTGGTGTGCGAATCGGACGATGTCTCGCAGGTTCTTCCTGAACTAGATCGTCTTGGCCCAGACCCCATTGTGGATGACTTTTCTGGGGAGGTACTGAAGGACAGGCTGAATGGTCGTCGCGGTGCCATTAAGCCGTTGCTGCTGAATCAGCATGTGGTGGCAGGAATTGGCAATATCTATGCAGATGAAGTTCTCCACAGGGTGCGACTGCGATGGAACCGCACCGTGGACTCACTAAGTACAAAAACTATTAACGCTCTCGCCACGGCCATCACCGAAATTCTCACCGAGGCCATTGAACGCGGCGGTTCCACTCTGGAAGACACTCAATATGTCGATATTGATGGAAAGAGTGGGTCGTTTCAAGACATGCATCGTGTGTATGGGCGAGAAGGACTCGGATGTCTGACCTGTGGAAAAACCACCATCCGTCGTGAGATGGTGGCTGGCCGGTCAACGTCATATTGCCCGCGCTGCCAAAAGTAGCGAGGTATAGGGCGCGTGGCGTGCTCGTCCATTACTGTTGAAGACGCCGTGTTCCTTAAATCACTTACTCTCAAGGGCTTCAAGTCCTTCGCTGATTCCACCGTCATGGAAATGGAACCAGGAGTCACTGTTGTTGTCGGCCCTAACGGGTCAGGAAAGTCGAATGTTGTCGACGCCGTGGCATGGGTGCTTGGTGCACAAGCTCCAAGTTCAGTACGAAGCCAGAAGATGGAAGATGTCATCTTCAACGGAACATCAAAGCGTGCCGCGCTTGGACGTGCAGAAGTCATGCTTACCCTCGACAACTCTGCTGGGCTTCTTCCACTCGACTTTTCCGAAATCACGGTGTCACGAACACTCTTTCGAAATGGCGATAGTGAATACGCCATTAACGGCGTTGAATGCCGTCTGCTCGATGTTCAAGAACTGTTGTCCGATGCGGGTGTCGGGCGTCAACAGCACGTCATCATCAGCCAAGGGCAAATCGATGCTGTGCTTACCGCCCGTGCAGAAGATCGTCGCGCAATCATTGAAGAAGCGGCCGGTGTTCTGAAATATCGCAAGCGCAAGGAAAAAGCCGAGCGTCGCCTAGAAGCAACCGAAGCAAATCTTTTGCGAGTGCAAGACCTTATTCGCGAAGTTCGTCGCCAGTTGCGCCCTTTAGAACGCCAAGCCGATGCTGCTCGCCGCTATGAAGAAGTCGTCACAGAACTTCGTGCATTGCGTTTGTACCTATCTGGTCGCGAGATTGCCGCACTTCGCGAACAACTGGGTGCGCTGGAAGTAGAAAAGTCAACAGGGGACTCGAAAGAGCGTCAGTTGAGAGAGCACATCGTTCAACTTGAAGCCGACATTCGCGCCGCCGAAGCAGAACTCTCTGCGCGTGGCGAATCTGGGTTGAACGATGAACTCATGCGTGTCGAGCAGTTACGTGAGCGAGCTCGCGGTTTGGTTGCTCTCATCGGCGAACGTCGTCGTTCAATGGAACGAGATCAGGGCCAGCTGATTGCAGAAGATGTCATTGCTGCACTTGAGGCCGATGCATCTGAAATGCGCACCGACCTCGCCGAGGTAGAGCGCGGACTTGAAATTGCACTGAGCGAGAGTGGCTCACTGCAAGTTGAAGAAGATGCATTCGAGCATGAACGCGACAAGCAAGGGTTGTTCCACACTGTTCAAGGCAACGAAGCATCCACCGCTGCTGCAGAGGTTCGCGGTGAACTTCGCACATTGCGCAACACCGTGGAACAAGGTGCGGGTGAGTTGCAGAAACTGCAGGCTCGAATTGAGAATGTTGAAGGACGCGATGTTTCATTCGTGTCCACCATTGATGGTTTACAAACCGAACTCACCGCTGCGGAAAATGCAATTGGTGTGTTGCAGTCAGAGATTGCATCTGCTGAACGCACACGCGATGAAGCTGAAGAATCTGGCGATCGCGCTCAGCAATCTCGCGCATCTGCCGAGCGCCGCACCGCTCGTGCGTCCGCTCGTCTTGAAGCACTAGAGGCTGCCATGGCTTCTACTCGCGCACGCGCAGGTGCAGAACACTTAGCAAGTATTGAAGGTGTCGTTGGTGCGCTGGTCGACATCATCGCCATCGATCAAGGGTGGGATGCGGCTGTCAAGGCTGCACTCGGTGATTCTGTTGCTGCTGTTGTTGTGTCAGACCCAGCGTCGGCTCGACGTGCGCTTGATCAGTTGCGAAACGCAGAACACAACGGCGCCATCTTGTCTTTGGGAGTTCAGCGGGCCATCAACTCACAGATCCCTGCGGGTGTGGACTCTGTGCGTGGGCATGTTCGCGCCGCAGCCGGAGCACCACAAGGGGCAGATGCATTGCTCGACGCATTGTTGGGCGGAGTTGGATGCGTTGACGACATTGGCCGAGCAATTTCTGTGGTGGAGACACAGCCACATGCTGTGGTGGTCACCCGTCGTGGAGACAAGTTGTCTCCCAGTGGTTGGCGTTTGGGTGCTGCTGACGAAGTGGGTTCCATTGAAGTTATTGAGGAAACGCGTCGTGAAGTGGAAAGCGCCACTGCTGAATTGTCGCGTCTTGATGCAGAGGTAGAAAAGCAACGCACCATCTTGTTGGAATCTCGCACACTGATTGCAGATTTGCAGAAGAGGCGAGAACAGCAGTCCCGCACCGTTGACGCGGCATCCGATCGTCTGACAAACGCAATTAATGATCGTCGCGCAAATGGTGCAGAGCGCGAAATGACATTGAAGTCTCTCGATGATATTCGTGTTCGTATCGATGAATATCAGAAGCGCGTCTCAGAACTTGAAGCAATCTTGCCCGCACTTGAAGAATCAGAGGCCGCAGAAATTGCTGCTGCCAAGGCACAGGGTGAAGCGCGTGCCGCCATTGATTCAAAAGCCACTCACTTGGGTATGCGTCGCAAAGACCTCGACATTCGACTGGCTGGTCTGCGCGAGCGCGAACAATTCCTGAAGGTACGTCTTTCAGAAACCGAACGACGTCTTGAAGTAGATACCGCTGCACGTCAAGAAGCCGGTGTTCGTCGTCAGCGCATTGAAGCATCACTGCTCGCAATTGGTCGCCTTGCTGAATTGGTTGAACGTCATCAGCACGCAGCAGAAGCACGACTCACTGTGTTGTACGACTTGCGTCGTCGTCAAAGCGATGAAGTACGCGAAGTGAATGCCCGCCTCGATGCGGCACGCCGTGGTCGACAAGAGGCCGAGCAAGAACTTGAAGCGGTGCGTGAACGTGGCCGACGTGTAGACGTAGAAGAGGCCGAGACACGCATGCGTCTTGAGTCCGCCACTGAAATGATTCGTCGCGATCTTGAAGTAGAACCAGAGGTTGCCGAGCAAGCACCAGTTCCCGTAGTTGCCGATGGCTCCAGCCATGACGATCGTGCCCGTGCTTTGGAGCGCGATATTCGTCTGATGGGCCCCATCAACCCGCTCGCATTGCAAGAGTTCACGGAACTTCAAGAACGCCATACGTTCCTGGAAGAGCAGTTGAACGACGTTCGTAACTCTCGTCGCGAACTGGCTCAAGTCATTGCGGCAATTGACGAGGAAATTCAAACTGTCTTTGCCACAGCATTTGACGATGTCAGCAAAAACTTCACCGATCTTTTCCAACTGTTGTTCCCCGGCGGTAAGGGCAAACTCGTTCTTACAAATCCACACGACATGTTGAACACAGGTATTGAAGTAGAGGCCACACCACCAGGAAAGACCTTCAAGAAACTGTCCTTGCTGTCGGGTGGAGAGCGTTCGCTCACTGCATTGGCGTATTTGTTTGCGGTGTTCCGCAGTCGTCCCTCTCCGTTCTATGTAATGGACGAAGTGGAAGCGGCGCTCGATGATGTGAACCTGCACCGCTTCTTGGGATTGGTGAACGAGTTCCGTCGCGACGCACAGCTCATCATCGTGAGTCACCAGAAGCGCACCATGGAAGCAGCCGATTGTTTGCTGGGAGTGTCTATGCAGCCAGGTGGATCATCGAAGGTTGTCACGGAACGCGCAAGCGTCACGTCCGATAACTGATCATGCTTGCCTCTGATCTCGTCAATTACGGCATTCCTGCCGCCGTCATCGTCGTACTCTGCCTTTCCTTCATCGTCTACCGCTCCCGCCGGCAGGCGCCTGGCGAATCTCTTCCGTCCGCGAGCGACGCGGCTGCTGCGCCGCTTGCCGATCCGTCACTTCTCGCAAGCTCGAACGTTCCGGACTCGACAACGGCCCACACCGCTGACACATCGTCGGTGGCTTCGACGGGTGACACTGTTGACGAAGACTCGTTAGAGCCTGCGAAAAGAGTCGAGTCAATCGGTGTCACCGAAGTCGAAGCACACGGCAGCACAGTCGAGTCAGGTGAAGACGAGAAGGCGTCGGTGCGGGAACGCACGGGTCGTACACGGTCTTTGTTTTCGTCGGCATTCGCATCCATTCGCGGCAAAGGCAAAGTTGACGACACGACGTGGGAAGAGTTGGAAGAAACGCTTCTCCGCGCCGACATTGGTATCGGACTCACCACCAAACTTCTCGACCCGCTGCGCGCAGCGGCAAAGGCGGGCCAGATTCGTACAGCCGACGATGCAATCAATGCACTTCGCGATGCAATGACAGCACAGCTCGCAACATCGCAACGTTCCTTGAATATGGATGCTGCGACAAAACCGAATGTGTGGTTGTTTGTAGGTGTGAACGGAGTGGGTAAGACCACCACCATCGGAAAGATTGCCACAGCAGAAGTTGGCCACGGAACAACTGTGCTTCTTGCAGCGGGTGACACTTTCCGTGCTGCTGCAGCAGAACAATTGCAGGTATGGGCCGAACGTTCAGGCGCTGCATTTGTTCGCGGTTCAGAGGGTGGCGACCCGGCCTCTGTCATCTTCGATGGAATTCAAAGTGCACATGCTCGCAACATTGACCTTGTATT
Organism: Ilumatobacteraceae bacterium; assembly: GCA_021299715.1. Lineage (GTDB taxonomy): Bacteria > Actinomycetota > Acidimicrobiia > Acidimicrobiales > Ilumatobacteraceae > UBA2093. The sequence continues at coordinate 219,229 of JAJTEL010000001.1, forward strand.
GGGTGATACAGCAGGGCGTTTGCAGAACAAATCAAACCTCATGGAAGAGTTGAAGAAAGTTCGTCGCGTTGCAGAAAAAGCAGAAGGTACGGTGAACGAAGTACTTCTTGTTATCGATGCAACAACGGGACAAAACGGTCTTTCTCAAGCGCGCGAGTTTGCAGCAGCCACCGATGTCACCGGAGTAGTGCTCACGAAACTTGATGGTTCTGCCAAAGGTGGCATTGTGTTTGCCATAGAGACAGAGATGGGAATACCCGTCAAACTTGTGGGACTAGGGGAGGGCGCCCACGACTTGGTGGCGTTTGACCCTGAAGAATACGTGGCAGCGCTGTTCGAGTAGGCGTACGCTTCGTACTGCATGAAGCGTCTTCGTCTCCCGATCGTTGTTGCACTCATCGCAACACTGGTTGCATCGTGTGCCAAGTCGGGCCCTCTCACTTTGGCGTTGGCATCATCGCAAAGTCGCACCGGCGAAGTGCGAATGAATTCCGACTCATCGTTTACCGAGCCCGGAAAGCTTCCGGTTGAGGTCACGTATTCGGTGACAAGCCCGTTGCCGTACTTGGGTGATCGTTTGCTTGCCTGGTCAGTTGGTCGTCGCTCAAAGCCATCGGGCGAACTTGAAAAGCTGGTGTTCTCTTTTGGCATTAAGGGCGATGTCGAAAAAGTTGATGAGAACATGTACGTGGCTACCGACATGTCAAAGACAAAGGCCATCAACTTGTGGATAGATGATGCCGGTGGTTGGTGGTCGTATTCCAATTTTGAACAAGGGTCAGGGTCTGGAGTTTCTGAACCATCGTGCCCGCCAAATACAAAGTGCGATGTTCCTGCGCCAGAACAACAACTGCCGAAGAATCTCATTGAGCCCGGTGACGCGCTTCGGCGAACAAACCAGTACTTGTCTCGTGCCGACATGGTGCCACTGAACTATCCATTGAAGGCAACGAAGACCAACTATTCCACCGAGGTCTATGGTGCGCTCACGTTGGGCGGAATTGAAACAAATGTTGGTGTGTCGTTTACATATGGCGACAACGGAGTGCTGTTGTCGGCATCTGGTCCCATGATTGCCATTGCCATGGCGGGTCGCTATCCCATTGTCTCGCCAATGGAAGCGGTGAAGAGATTGTCGAATCCTTTGTACGGCGCAATTGGCGGCGCCGTGCGCGGGGCAGCAGATGTTGCAGTGTCGTCTCAACCAACAGCAGATTCCACAACAAATGCAAAAATCGATGTTCCCATCACTGGTGTACGACTCATTCTGATGGAAACTCGACTTGCTAATGGCACGCATATGTTGTTGCCCGCATACACATTTTCAAATGCAGATGGTGATGTTGGAACAGTTCTCGCCGTTTCCGATGATCTCCTAGTGTTTCGCACAAAGGTCACCGATTCCACCGCAGTCTCACCACCCGATACAAGCGGAGGCGCGCCGGAGCCAGCACCAGTTGAACCAGATGCTGTCACCCAAGACGAAGCCAATTCACTGATCGGACTCACTGAAAAAGAAGCAACGAAGACAGCCGATGAAAACGGGTGGATTGTTCGCATTGCGGCTCGCGATGGCGAATTCTTCATGCTGACCAACGATTACATCACCAATCGCGTGAACTTCACCATCGAGAAGACACTGGTTACTGCAGTCACCGTTGGGTAGACATAGCACCTGCGTGGATAGCCTGAGAGATGCATGTTTGATTCACTCAGCGACCGCCTCCAGGGGATTGTTAAGCGCCTAAAGGGAAAGGGACGTCTTACCGAGGCCGATGTTGATGAGGTGATGGGCGAAATTCGCACCGCACTTTTAGAGGCAGACGTCAATATTGGTGTTGTTCGCGATGTTGTTGCTCGAATTCGTGAAGCAGCAATTGGTGCCACGGTGTCGCAAGCACTCGACCCAAGTCAGCAAATCATCAAGATTGTCAATGACGAACTCATTGCCATGTTGGGTGGCGAGACATTAAAGATCACGTACGCAAGCCAACCTCCCACGGTTGTCCTTATGGCTGGCCTTCAGGGTTCAGGTAAAACCACCAGTGCCGCAAAACTTGCCAGCTGGTTTAAGTCTCAAGGTCGTCAACCACTTCTTGTTGGTGCCGACCTTCAGCGACCAGCTGCAGTCGATCAGCTGCGAACCCTTGGTGCGCAAATTTCTGTTCCTGTTTTCTCTGAACCGGGTGACCCAGTTGCAACTGCGCGTAGGGGCGTCGATGAAGCAAAACGTCTCGGCAAAGACGTGGTCATTGTTGACACTGCAGGTCGATTAGCAATAGACGAAGAAATGATGCGTCAAGTCGCAGACATTTCTGGTCAAGTGTCTCCGAGGTACACGTTCCTTGTTGTCGATGCAATGACGGGTCAAGACGCAGTTGGTGTTGCCGAAGCATTCCATCAACGCTTGTCTATCGACGGTGTCATTCTCAGCAAGCTCGACGGTGATGCGCGTGGTGGTGCTGCGCTGTCGGTAAAGACTGTCATTGGTCGGCCCATTGCGTTCGCTGCCACTGGCGAAAAAATTGATGCGTTCGAACAATTCCATCCCGACCGCATGGCCGGACGAATTCTGGGCATGGGAGACATGCTCACGCTCATCGAGCAAGCCGAGAAAGTTTTTGAACAAGACAAGGCTGAAGAAGCAGCGCAACGCATGCTGGAAGGTCAGTTCACTCTGGACGATTTTCTCGATCAGTTACAACAACTGAAAAAGATGGGCCCGCTGTCCGGAATCATGGGCATGTTGCCTGGCATGCCAAAAGAAATGAAGAACGCCGAAATTGGTGACGACCAGGTGAAAGTCACCGAAGCCATCATTCGTTCAATGACTCGTGAAGAGCGGGCAAATCCCGACATCATCAACGGAAGTCGCCGCACTCGTATTGCAAAGGGCAGTGGTACTCAGGTCTCCGATGTGAACCGACTTATTAAGCAGTTCCTAGAAATGCAAAAGATGATGAAGCGCATGGGTGGCATGGCCAAGCCGCAAGGCAAAGCCGGAAAAGGCAAGGCCAAGGTAAACAAGCGCCAGTTAATGCGTGAAGTGGGGGACATGCTCGGTGGTCAGGGCGGAATCCCTGGTCTTCCCGGTGCCGACGGCAGCCCTGGGCTCCCTCCATTCTTCAAGTAGAACCGTTGGGGGATGGGTCCCCACGCCGATAGCCTTACCTAGTCCCGAAAAGGGTCCCTTCAGGAGAAATCGCAACATGGCAGTCAAATTGCGCCTCACACGAGTCGGCAAGACCAAGCAACCGCAGTACCGCGTTATCGCGGCCGACTCACGTCGCGCACGCGATGGTCGTTTCATTGAAATTCTCGGTCAGTACAACCCTCGTACCGAACCATCCACCATCACTATCGACAACGACAAAGCAGTGAAGTGGCTCATGCAGGGTGCACAGCCCACAGAGCGCGTTCGCAAGCTTCTCGAAATCAGCGGGGCCTGGGAACAGTTCACCGCTGCGAAGTCCAAGTAGTCCCGTGTCAGATCTAGACGCCAACACACTTGAGGCGCCCATCGCCACCGCAGTGCTCACACACATCGTGCGCAGCATTGTCGACGATGCCGACGCAGTTCACGTGTCATCTGGTCCTGGCAAGGGCGACAAGATTCTTCTTGAAGTTCGTGTTGGTCCAGGAGACCTTGGTCGCGTTATCGGCCGCCGTGGTCGCACTGCGCAAAGCATTCGCACGGTTGTTCGTGCCGCTGCAACGAACGACGATGTCGATGTCGATGTCGATTTCGTCGACGCGTAAAGCCTGTTGAGTTCACCTCAGCCCCCCGATGGCCTTCTTGAGGTAGGGCGCATTGGCAAGCCGCATGGTGTCAAGGGCGACATTTTCATCACTCTCACATCAGATGTGTCATCCCGTCATGAAGTAGGCGCATCGTTTGTGGTTCTCTCTGGTTCCCAGTCGCGCACTTTGGTTATCTCAAGTGTTCGCGCGCAACAAGACAGATTCGTCGTTCATTTCGAAGGTGTAGACGACCGCAACGACGCCGAAAAACTCACCAATAAGTTTCTGTATGCCGAGCCCATCTCAGACGACGATGCGTTGTGGGTTCATCAACTCATCGGTTCCACAGTGGTCGATGTAGACGGGGACACATGGGGTCGTTGCGTTGGTGTTCTTAACAATCCGGCCCACGACATTTTGGAAATTGAAGGGGGCCTTTTGGTTCCTGTTCCTTTTGTTGAGTCGTGTGACGGCGCAACAACTGTTATTCGTCCGCCTGCGGGGCTCCGCGAGGCGCTTTTAGGGGAATAGCGTTTCCTGTATGCGCATCGATGTGTTCTCGCTGTTTCCAGAAATGGTCGACCAGTTCTGCTCGCACAGCTTGTTGGGTCGCGCACAGTCATCGGGCGCAGTGAATGTGACCACGCACAACATTCGCGACTATTCCACCGACACGCACCGCACCGTTGACGACACACCTTTTGGTGGGGGAGCCGGAATGTTGATGCGCGCTGAACCTATTTTCGATGCCGTCGAAGCGGTGAAGCCACCACGTCCACTGCTGCTACTCGGACCTGGCGGCCAGAAATTCGATCAGTCCATGGCCAACTCTCTTGCTCGCAGTGGTGGGTTCAGCCTGTTGTGTGGTCGCTACGAAGGTGTCGACCAGCGAGTGCGCGAACACCTCGTCGACCACGAGGTATCGGTGGGCGATGTGGTCTTGGCAGGCGGGGAAGTGGCTGCATGCCTCATTATCGAGGCCGTCACTCGTTTGCTCCCAGGTGTCATGGGCAATGCCGAATCACCCATCACCGAGAGCTTCGGAGTCTCGGGACTTCTGGAAGAACCCCAATGGACACGGCCGGCCGAATTCCGCGGATGGGCCGTTCCCGACATTTTGCGTGGGGGAGATCACGCCAAAATCACCCGCTGGCGCCACGCCCAAGCCCTGTGGCGCACACTTCAGCAGCGCCCCGACATCATCGAGGCCCGTGGTGGGCTTACAGAAGAAGAAAAGGCCCTGTTGGAAGGGGTGGACTTCTCCTCGTATCCTTCATTGTTCGCTTCGGACATGCCCGAACAGGCCTAGTGCCGTCCACATCTCAGAGTCGCCCAAGGAAACATCATGAAGACCACAGACATCGTTGACAATCAAAACAAGCGCGACGACATCCCAGCTCTTCTTCCTGGCGACGAAGTAAAGGTCCACGTTCGCGTTGTTGAATCAGGCAAAGAGCGTATTCAGGTGTTCCAAGGCAACGTTATTGCCATTCAAGGTTCAGGCATTGCCGAGACCTACACCGTTCGCAAGCTCAGCTACGGCGTGGGCGTAGAGCGCACCTTCCCTAAGCACAGTCCATCTGTTGCAAAGCTCGAGGTTGTCAAGCACGGTGATGTTCGTCGTGCGAAGTTGTATTACCTCCGCGATCGCGTTGGTAAGGCTGCCAAGATTCGCGAAAAGCGCGAGTCCTAGGCCCTACCGAATCGGGCACTGGGTTCACCGGTGAACACCGACGATCTCGAAGATTTCGAGGCCGAGCGCGAGTACAAACTCGCCCAGGAATACCAAGATGTCGTTGGCATGTTTAAGTTTGCCGTCGAGACCGAACGCCGGTTCTACTTGGCTAATGCTGTCACCGTCACTGTGAAGGGCGACAGTGCACGGCCACTTATCGAAGTGGAGATGACCGACGCATGGGTATGGGACATGTACCGGAAGACCCGGTTCATTCCGTCGGTGAAAGTTCTCAGTTTCAAAGACGTGAACGTCGAAGAACTTCCGTCCGAAGACATTCTTCCTCCCGACAGCATTTAGCTGCTCAACGCCTTGCTCGCGCGCGCTGGGCAGAAGATCGCGTGACGCAGTGGTACGTACAACGCGGTTTTGTTGTACTTGCACGGAATTGGACCATGCGCGGTGGCGAACTCGACATTGTGTTGCGCAAAGGAAAACTAGTTGTGGTGTGCGAGGTAAAGGCCCGCGCTAGTACTCACTACGGAACTCCTCTAGAAGCAATGACTCCTACAAAAATTGCACGTGTACAACGAGCGGGTTATGCATACTTTCGACAATTGAGTTCGCAAGAAAAAGGGCTACGACTGCGTTTCGATGTGGCGACGCTCTTGGGTACACATCTAGAAGTGTTTGAAGATTTGTTCTAACTCACTTCTTCTTTCGCGGAGTGCGCCGTGTCCAGCACGCACCGTGCCAGTGGCGTCGAAGATCGGGAGCATCTTGCGGAACCGCAACAATGTGACCCATTCCAGCAGGAATTGTTTGGTGGCATCCGGGACACACGTAATCTTTGCGCGCTTCATACGGTTGAACACGTCGTGTCTGAATTGGTCCGTGCAATTCGCCGTCCCATAAGCGTCCGGGCATGTTCAGCCTAAGAATGCCCATGCCACAAGTGCACTGGCAACTGAGATAGCCGCAAGAACAAACCAGATATCTGTGCTGCGGGCAATGCGCTTACGAGTCGGGTTGAATCCCATGGCGTCAAGTATGACCTCAACAACGACGATTGCGATGCTTCGTGAGTGACTAGCGTAGAAATATGCGTCGCATTGGAATAGCTGTGTTGGGTGCGACGCTCACTTTTTTCTTATCGGCGCCCGCTGTTGTGTCTAGCGCCACCACCACAACGTCACCGTCCACAACCATTCCCGTGTTGTGTCCGCCTGCTGGTGACCCGTCTGTCACCACAGTGCCCATAGTGGGATGTGTGAATCCTGTGGTGACCACAACAACCACAACCACGACCACCACCACGTTGCCCATCGCGGCCACCACGGTTCCAGAAGGATGTGCGCTTCCGCCCGTTGCACAAGCAGTCTTTAAAGGAACTTTGCAAAGTGTTGACCCGGTCAGCGCAGTGTTTCGAATTGATCAGTTACGGGCGGGTTCTCTCGACGGGTTCGCGGCGAACAATACCGTGGAAGTGAGGTATGGAAGCGACGCAAAGTATCTGACAGTTGGCTCCACCTATCTGGTTGGAGTTGAACAAGACAGCGTTACTCTCCGCCTAACGTCAACACTTCGTGATCAACCTGAATTATTTGGTGCGGCAGAAGTTGCAGGTACACAGAATAAGTGTCCAGAGTTTGAGGCGGCTGCACGAACACTGAATGTTGACGGAACAACTATTCCCACCGGGTTGTTGGACAAATTGTTTGGAGACCCATGGAAGATTGCAATGGCCGTTCTTCTCCCACCGGTGCTTGTGCTGGTTGCGCTAGTCGCGCTTGTGTGGTTCCGCCGCGGTGTTAAGCGGTAAATGCTTCGGTTGCCAGCGCACGCAGTTGAGTAACAGCGTGAGCAAGACCTTTGGGGTCTTTGTACAAAGCGCTTCCTGCAATTAACACGTTGGCACCAGCTTTTGCAGCACCAGCAATTGTGGTGGGAGAGATGCCACCATCTACTTCTAAGTGAACTGAATCGCCCAGACCACGACGCGTGATCATGTCGCGTACTTCACGAATCTTTGGTTCCATGGTCGCGATATAGCTCTGTCCGCCGAAACCGGGGTTCACCGTCATCACCAGAATCATGTCCACCAGGTCGAGGACATGTTCAACGGTTGATGCAGGAGTGTGTGGGTTCAGTGCAACTGCGGCCGTTGCTCCCATGGCACGAATGTTTTCTAATGTGCGATGCAGGTGTGTGCATGCTTCTGCATGAACTATGAGGCGCTGACATCCGGCTTCCACGTAACGCTGCGCCATGACGTCGGGTGTGAGAACCATGAGATGTGCTTCAAACGGCTTCGTGGTGTACGGACGCACAGATGCAATGACGTCGGGTCCGAAAGTGAGGTTTGGTACAAACTGCCCATCCATGACATCGAACTGAATGATGTCCACGCCTGCTTCGTCGAGTGCTTGAATCTCTTCGCCAAATTTTGAGAAATTGGCAGGAAGAACGGAAGGGGCGATTTGAATGGGCAACGTCACGCCTTCACCCTAGTCAATGTGCCTGCGGCAAGTCCCGAGAGTATGTGCCAACGTGACCTACGCTGACACGGTGACAACTCGCCATTCCGTTCGTATTGAAAAACTGGTTGCAGGCGGAGACGGCCTTGCGCGTATGGATGACGGACGTGTGGTATTCGTTCCCGGAGTGCTGGCCGATGAGGTCGTCGAAATTTCGTTGTCCGAGTCGCGTTCTGACTTTGGTCGTGGAACGTTGCTCTCCATTGTTGAGCCATCTGCCCAACGACGAGTTCCGCCGTGCCCGCACGTGGGGCAGGGGTGTGGCGGGTGCGACTGGCAACACATTGAGCGCCGCATTCAAGGCCAGGCAAAGTTGGCCATCGTGAAAGAGGCCTACACACGCACGGCAAAGTTAGATGTGGACCCGCAACTGCGTCGCATCACCGAAGACGCACGGCGCACAACTGTTCGCATGGTCAGCACGAGCGACGGAACGCTCGGTTTTCGCGCACACGAATCTCACGACATCATCCCGGTGTCGCAGTGCGCAGTGTCTCACCAACTCATTAACGACTTCATCACTTCCCCTGTACTTGATGGTGCGGGAGAAGTCACCATTCGCGTTGGTGCGCGAACCGGCGACATTGGTGTGTGGGCGCATGACGGAAAACTGGCGCGCACATTGCCCGCTGGGTTGAAGACAGGCGAGCGCAGCACCATTACCGAGCACGTTGGCGAGCAAACTTTCAAAGTGTCAATGGGTTCGTTCTTTCAGTCGTCACCAGAAGCAGCAGAACTCATCATCGATTCTGTGTCGCGCCGTTTAGACACGCTTGGAATCGAGGGTGGATTGCTGTGCGATGCGTACGGTGGAGTGGGGCTGTTTAGCCTTGCGTTCTCTGAGCGATTCGACGAAGTGTTACTTGTTGAATCGTCTGAATCAGCGTGTCGCGACGCGGTACGCAACTTGGCCGAGTGTGCTGCGGTCATTGAACAAGCCAACATGGACAATTGGGAATCTGCCGAAGCCGATGTGGTTATTGCAGACCCTGCGCGACAAGGTTTAGGGAAGCATGGTGCAGCTGCTGTTATTGACACGGGTGCACCCACGGTCATCTTGGTCAGCTGTGATCCGGTAGCCGGGGCTCGCGATGCGCGTTTGTTGGTGAACGCGGGCTACACCATTGGCGAAGTAGAAGTGCTAGATATCTTTCCTGAAACTCATCACGTTGAAGTTGTTGCAGCATTTAGTCGCTAGAGAAAAGAGATCATCATGAGTAACGATTGGGCACGACCCGTTGTGTATTTCGAGATTCGAGCGAAAGACGCAGATGTCTTGTCGCATTTCTACCGCGAGCTTTTCAATTGGAACATTGGCGACGGTTTCATTCGGCAGATTCCTGCCGGAATTGGTGGGCCAGAAAATGGCATTGGTGGGCACATGCGAACAGGCGATAAACCCGGCGTCACGTTGTTCATTCAGGTCAAAGATGTGGAAGCCTCGCAACGTCGCGCGGTGGACCTTGGTGGGAAGAAAACGTCTGACCGTTTCGATATTCCAGGTGGCGCGTCACTTGCGGGAATTGAAGATCCCGAAGGAAACCCCATCACGTTGGTTCAGCAGTAGCTACAACAGCGAGTACACAGCCACAGACCGGCTGGACTCAACAATGCTCGCGCTCCACTGCGCGACCACGGTGTCGGTGCTGCGGTAATACGTTGCGTCGGCCTGCGTAGCGTCGCCAAAAAGTGTGATGACAACGTATGAGCCATTGTCGTTGCGGGCCGTGGTGCGGCGCGCAAGACCGAGGCGGTTCAGGTAACACCATTCCTGCATCTGTTCGTCTAACGCACGAAACTCCTGGGCAACAACGCCTGGGTTCAGTGTGAAGGTTTCAACCTCAAGAATTGCCATGGATGAAACAGTACCCGTTCGCTTCCGCATCGCAAGTGAGGTGCAAAAGCGTGGTGACACGCGTTGTCGGTTTATTCCTTACACGGCACAATGAAATCAGTAATGACGACTTACTTGATTACGGCGACATGGGGCGCAATGAAACTGTCTGAGGAAATGGATATCAAATCCGACCTCACCCCTGAGAATGAAGGCCAGTATGCCAAAAACTTCATACTGGACAAGTGGATCCGTGTTTTTGGAGACCAGTTCATAAACGGTGCGGACAAAATTACAACGCAGGCTGTAACTCCTGACCGGTGTCGTTCAAGCCTCGACGCTCACAATTCGAAACTGAAGGGTGATGCTTGCCAGTGCTGACTGAGAAAACCATCACCGAAAACATAATTTTTGATAGCCCAATGAATCTGCCGCAAGCTGTTCTCTACGGAGTGCACGCCGAAGGTAACACCCGAGTTCTCGGTACTCACGCTGACGTATACGCATTGTTGAAACGCGATTTCTCCGGCACCGAAGGACTTATCGGTATTGCCGTTCACACAACAGGGTGGGCGGCGCCGCTCAATCCTGAAACGGGAGAAACTGACGTGCGTCCTTCTGAACACCCCGAGCGTCGCAGGATTGTGCTGGTAGTAACACTCACCATGAACGGTTTCTGTTCGGGTATGAAGTTCGCTAGAAAAGTTCCCGGTGCCGTTATCGAAGAAACAAATTTTGATGAAGAGTCGGCTTCTGGTGATCTGTGGGAAGCATTGAATGAGTGTTTTGACAAGATCACTCTGCAATCATCGGGAAGAAACTCCAGATGACACTGTGCACACCTAGACAAATAGCTGGTCAAGTAATCCCGTTTAGCGGCACTAACGGAGAACGCGCTGCGAACAGGCTTTCACACGCATGGGAACAGGTACCGAACCCATTCAAATTCATCTCATTCTCTGCGCGTGGAATCAAGCGGCTCGACCACGAAGTGGATGCAGAGTTGGCCAAGCGATCTTTGGAAATGTTGCCAAAGTGCAGTAGATGCAAATGTTGGGGAATAGACCTCGCAGCTTGGTGGCAGTGCGGTCACGCACCTCGCTATACAGAAACCAAAATGTGAGATGGCTGCTGAATGGTCACCTGATTTGCAAACAATAGAGTTATGACGTCTCCCCATCCAGAATGGTTGCGAAATCGAAAGAGATACCGAAGGTTTCCTCGAAGGATGAAACCACAGGGCTTCTCGCACAAAGAATTCAAGAACTGGCTAGCGCGAACTACGAGCAGTAGCTCCTGACAGTCCCCAGACAAGCCTGACTGGCGCAAACTTTTCTGAGGCCGAACTCGCTGGCGCAAAACTGCCCGACGGTTTTGTTCGTGAGTAACAACAAATTGGTGCGCCCTCTGGGGCTCGAACCCAGGACCTGCGGATTAAGAGTCCGTTGCTCTACCAACTGAGCTAAAGGCGCAATATGTGCTTCGTCACTCTATGCGATGGCGCCCAGTGAATACCAAAGCAATGCGAAGAATCGTGTTGCCGGCACCGATTTCTCGATGCCGGCTCACGAATGGGGTGATCGAGGGGACTTGAACCCCCGACCTCTAGGGCCACAACCTAGCGCTCTAACCGGGCTGAGCTACGACCACCATGCGGATGTTCAGTCTGCCACGCCCCGTCGGTTCTCCCAACACTCTTACTCTTCAGACAACGCGAGTCGGCGCCGTGAAGCGGCTCAGGTAGAGTGGTGTCAGACCGTTAAGCGGGGTGTTATCCATGTCAGCAACGAATTTTACGTTGCACCAAAATCTGGCAGACAGAGCCAGAGAAATTACGCGGCGTGAGCTGCAAAAATATGCCGAGCGAACCACTGGTTCGCAGAAGGCAACCGCGAGGGCAAAACAGGTGCTCCCTCTCGGAGTTCCGTCCAGTCTTCAGTATTACGACCCACATCCCGTCGTCGTGCGTCACGCTGCTGGCGCACGCATGATCGATGTTGATGGCAATGAATACGTTGACTACAACATGGGCTTTGGCGCATTGTTTGCTGGTCACGTCAACCCATTTGTTCGCGATGCAATTGAACGTCAGTTGAACGACGGCACGTTGTACGTAACGCCGGCCGAAATCACTGCAGACGTTGGTGAGTTATTAGCGCAACGTTTTCAGTTGCCGTTGTGGCGTTTCACCAACTCGGGCACCGAAGCAACTATGGATGCAATTCGAGTGGCGCGTGGTGCAACGGGTCGCGATAAAATTGTGAAAGTGGAAGGTGGCTATCACGGCCATCACGACACAGTCATGGTGTCAATGAAGCCACCTGTCGATGCCGCAGGTCCCGCCGATCATCCGTATGCAGTGCCGTCTACTGCTGGCGTTGCAAAATCTGCAATTGCCGACACCATCGTTATTCCGTACAACGATGCTGCAGCTCTTGAAGAAGCGCTTGCCGGCAACGATGTGGCTGCGTTCATTGTTGAGCCTGTCATGGAAAACATTGGTATCTGTATGCCCGAAGCGGGGTACTTGGAAGATGTTCGTCGCATCACGCGCGAACACGGAACCATGCTTATTTTCGATGAAGTAAAAACCGGCATCACCGCAGGGTGGGGTGGCGCCACCGGAGTACTTGGCGTTGTTCCCGACTTGGTGTGCTTGGCAAAGAGCATTGGCGGTGGCTTACCGCTTGGTGCGTTCGGTGGAACTCGTGAATGTATGGAACAGATCAGCAACGGTCGTGTTGTGCATATGGGTACGTACAACGGAAATCCACTTGTCATGGCGGCGGCTGTTGCGGTGTTGTCACAGGTGTGCACACCCGAAGTGACACACGCAACAGTGACAAGAAATGCACAACTCATTGCGGCGTGTGACGACATTATTTCTCGCGCAGCGTTGCCTGCGCACACCGTTCAATTTGGTGCAAAAGGCTGTATTACATGGGCCGAACAGCCCATTCGTAACTATCGCGATTACAAATCAACCGACTTCGACATTGCATTTGCACAGTGGATTCACGGAGTAAACCGCGGCATCTTGTTACCACCAGGTCTTGATGAACAGTGGCTAATCTCTGTAATGCATTCGGAGGAAGAGGCACTCCGATACGCACATGTATTTGGAGAATTCGTTGACGAACTCATTGCATAACCAGAAGCGCCCAGCGCTACCGAAAATGATTCTGCGCGGACTACTCCGTAAGTGCGCATGGTGCGGCGGGAAAGGTTCATTCTTTACGTCGTGGTATGGGAAAGCGCCACAGTGTCAAACCTGTGGCATTCATTGGGAACGCGGGTACGAGGGATATGAACTCGGCGCAGCCACCATGGGTGTGTTTCTCACATTCGGCACAATTATTTTTTGGATGGTTCTGTCCGTTGTTTTCAGCGTGCCGTTAGTTCCACTGCTGCTTATTGCAGGTGCACTAGCCGTGGTCATTCCTATTGCGGGCTATCCGCTTACGTACACCGTGTGGCAGGGGGTCGATCTATTTATTCGCGCCCCATCGACCGAAGACATCGCTGCCGCCGAGGCCTGGTTGGCCGCTCAGGGCCGCTAATCCCGGGGCTCCGAGAGCCCAATCGGTACATTTCCGCCCCGTAGGGCTGCTGGTGCACATGGCGCCGACCCACAATGCTTGACCGAACACCTGTTCGTAGTTACAGTGTTGTTGTTCGAACACACCCATTGCGTACAGTCCGCAGTTCCTAGGAAGTACCTAGGAAATACGCGGAAAACCCGAAAGGCATACATCATGACCACACCAAGCCCAGAACGCGACAAGGCCCTCGACGCGGCCCTCGCCCAGATCGACAAGCAATACGGAAAAGGCTCCATCATGCGGATGGGCGAGAAGGGCTCAATGGCTATCGAAGCCATCCCCACCGGTGCTCTTCCACTCGACCTCGCTCTCGGAGTAGGCGGTTTGCCACGAGGCCGTGTTGTTGAAATTTACGGACCTGAATCATCGGGTAAGTCCACTCTCGCTATGCACGTTGTGGCCGAAGCTCAGCGCAACGGTGGCATCTGTGCCTACGTCGACGCAGAACACGCCATGGACCCTGTGTATGCAAAAGCAATCGGTGTCGACATCGATCAGCTTCTCATCTCGCAGCCAGACACTGGCGAACAGGCGTTGGAAATTGCCGACATGTTGATTCGCTCCGGTGCTCTCGACGTCATCGTCATCGACTCTGTTGCTGCTCTTACACCACGTGCGGAAATTGAAGGCGACATGGGCGATAGCCACGTCGGACTTCAGGCTCGTCTCATGAGCCAGGCATTGCGCAAGCTCACAGCGAACCTCAACAAGTCCAACACCATCTGCATCTTCATCAACCAGTTGCGCGAAAAAATTGGTGTCATGTTCGGTTCACCAGAAACAACTCCTGGTGGTCGTGCATTGAAGTTCTATTCCTCTGTACGTCTCGACATTCGTCGTATTGAAGCCATCAAGGATGGCGCAGAAGTCACCGGATCACGCACACGCGTCAAGGTTGTGAAGAACAAGGTGGCACCACCTTTCCGTCAGGCAGAGTTCGACATCATGTACGGCCAGGGCATTAGTCGTGAAGGTGCATTGCTCGACCTTGCAGTTGAAATGGCCATCGCCAAGAAGTCGGGCGCATGGTTCACCTACGAAGGTGAGCAGTTAGGTCAAGGTCGCGAGAACGCTAAGAACTTCTTGCGTGAGCATCCTGAACTCATGATGGATATGGAACAAAAGATCCGTGCTGCTGCTGGTCTGAATGGCGAGGCAGAAGCCGAGTTCTCCGACAAAGACGAAGAGCCCATCGAGCTCGATTAATTCGCTCCCGCAATAGCGGGGCACGCACTCGAGTTGCCACTCGTATGGAGGCCAGTTCCACTCCCAGGGAACTGGCCTTCTGGCATCTCTGACCACATCTCTCAGGGTCTTCTCGGTGTCTCGGTAGCCTGAACTTCGTGAGTGGAAAGGCCCCAGAGTCATACGTGGTGCGCACCTTCGGGTGCCAAATGAACGAACACGACTCTGAACGCATCTCTGGACTTCTGGAAACCGACGGTCTTCGACGTGCCGAATCTGACGACGACGCCGATGTTGTGGTGCTGAACACTTGCTGTATTCGCGAAAACGCCGACAACAAGTTGTACGGCACCCTCGGTCACTTAAAGACATGGAAAGACGCCAAAGAGGGTCGTCGCATTGTGGTGGGCGGATGCTTGTCTCAGAAAGACAAAGACATTGTGCAAACCCGTGCGCCGTGGGTCGACGTTGTCATGGGAACGCACAACGTTCACCGCACCACAGAGCTTCTGAACCATTCAATTCAGAATGGTCCCATCACTGAGATTCTCGACGAAGCAGTCATAGATGACCATGCGTTGTTCCCCAGCGCTTTACCAGCACGCCGCGAAACCTCGTACAACGCGTGGGTCACGATTCAGATTGGCTGCGACAACACGTGCGCTTATTGCATCGTGCCATCGGTGCGCGGTAAGGAAATCAGTCGTCCATTCACCGACATTCTGAGCGAAGTGGCGTCACTTGCTGCCCAAGGGATTACAGAAGTAACGCTGCTGGGCCAAAACGTGAATAGCTATGGCCGAGACTTGTCGCTCGCTGCTCGACGCAGTGGCGAAGATGTGTCGGCTAGTCCGCAGTTTGCACAGTTGTTGCGTGAAGTTGGAGCGGTTGAAGGTATCCGTCGTGTGCGATACACCAGCCCGCACCCAAAGGACATGCGAAGTGACGTTCTTGAAGCAATGGCGCAGACAGCATCAGTGTGCGAACAGTTGCACTATCCATTGCAATCGGGTTCTGATCGCGTGCTCTCTCTTATGCACCGTGGCTATACCGCAGACCGCTATCTCGAACGACTTGCCGAAGCTCGTCGCTTAATGCCAGACATTGCCGTGACCAGCGACATCATCGTGGGGTTCCCCGGCGAAACTGAAGCCGACTTTGTTCGCACCATGGAAGTTGCTGCGGAAGCAGACTTCGACTCGGTATTTGAGTTCATTTTTTCTCCGCGCGAAGGAACAGAAGCAGCATTAATGGTGGAGAAGTTCTGTGATCCTGTCGAAGTAGGAAATCGCTTCGATCGTCTGCGTGTTGTTGTGGAACGCAGCGCATTACGCAAGCACCGCGAGCGTATTGGCCGCATCGAAGAAGTTGTTGTTGACGGCCCTAGCAAGCAAGACCCACGCATCATGTCGGGCCGTACACGCCAGTTCAAACTGGTGCACTTCACCGTGCCGCAACCATTGCGTCCTGGCACATATTGCAGTGTTCAAATTGAAGACGCTGCTGCGCATTACCTGAAGGGTCACCTTGTCGAGGTCTTGGCCGAAGCCACGCACAAGATTCGTATTCCTGTTGCATCGGTAGACGTGTGACCGCTCCACGTTCAGTGGTAGTGCTTGGCTCAACAGCAAGCGGGAAAAGTGATGTGGCCATGAGTGTGGCAACGTCACTTTCGAACATCGAGATTGTTGCCGCTGACTCCATGCAGGTGTATCGCGGAATGAACATCGGAACCGCAAAACCAACGGCGGCGGACCAGCAAGCCGTGCGACACCACGGAATTGACCTCGTGGAACCAAGCGATGACTTTTCTGTTGCGCAGTTTGTCGACAGTGTTACGGCCGCACGCAGAGACATGGCTACTCGCGGTGTGGCCGAGTTAGTGGTGGGGGGCACCGGCTTGTATGTCACTGCGTTGGTTGATGGTTTGAACATGCCTGGCCAGTGGCCAGAGATTCGCGAAGAACTCGAAGCAAACGAAGACACCGAATCATTGTTTGCCGAGTTAGTTCAGCGTGACCCTGTTGCGGCATCTCGCATGGAGCCCAACAATCGACGCCGGATCGTGCGTGCATTAGAAGTGTGCAGAGGTAGCGGTACAACTTTTAGTTCTTTTGGTTCGGGTATCACTGAGTTTCCTCAGACCAATACGGTGATGATTGGTATCCGATGGGAGAGAGATATCTTGCGCGCACGTATTGAAGAGCGCGTCGGTCGAATGATGGCGCACGGTCTCATTGATGAAGTGCAGTCATTGCTGTCACTTGGTCGGCCACTATCAAAAACAGCACAACAAGCACTGGGATATAAAGAAGTGATTGAGGGGCTACACAAAGGGTGGTCAGTTGACGAGATGGCGGCCACCATCACCTTGCGCACCCAGCAATTCGCCGTGCGTCAAGAACGCTGGTACCGCCGAGACCCACGCATTCACTGGGTGCAGGTACAGAACAACCCAATTGAAGAAGTGGCACCCCAAGTGGCTGCTGCTCTCGCATAGTCTCTGAAGTAATGCAGATCTCTCTCACCAAGCACCACGGCCTAGAGAACGACTTCTTGGTGTACGACCGTGCACAAGGTGAACCAACGGTTGCGTGGCCCACGCTTGCTCAACACTTGTGTGCACGTAGCACGGGAGTTGGCGCAGACGGTCTACTACTGCTCGACATTGTTGATGGAACAACGTTGTCTATGCGCTTGTACAACGCCGACGGAAGCGTTGCCGAAATGAGCGGCAATGGAATTCGTTGTTTGGTTCATGCAGCACATCGCGCGCTGGGTGGAATTCAGAACACCACCTACAACGTGCAAACAGATGCCGGGCTACGTCACGCCACAGTGGTCGATTCCGAAGTGGACAACACCATTCATATTCGCGTGGACATGGGAACGGTGAGCGACTTGCCTGAGCCAGACAACTGGTCTGCGTTGGAATGTGACCCAATACGACCCGTCAGCCATGTCTCGCTAGGCAACCCGCACTCAGTGGTGGGAGTAGAAGACGCATCAATGGTTGATCTCTTGCGTTTGGGTCAACTTGTGCCGCAGGTGAACCTGGAAATCGTTGAACCCGGACCTGGAACCAATGCCATCACCATGCGTGTCCATGAGCGAGGTGCAGGAATTACGCGAGCCTGTGGCACCGGAGCATGCGCTGCGGCCGATGCCGCATTGCGATGGGGGCTTGTGCCAGCGTCGGTGCAAGAAGTTGTTGTGCATATGGATGGCGGAATTGCGCGCGTTCACATTTCGCCAGAGCGAGTAGCCACGCTGACTGGCCCCGCAACCTTCATTGGGTCGTTCACGGTGAACGTGTGAGTAATCCGTATCAGGAGGCCCTCGGGCAGACGCTCATTGAGCGCACCTTCCGAGAACGCATTGTGCTTGTGGGTGTCACTCTCGGTGGACACACCGATGAAGAAACTGAAGACGGGCTAGATGAACTGTCACTTCTTATAGACACCGCTGGTGCAGACGAAGCAGCACGACTCACTCAACGGCGTGATGCTCCCGATCCTGCGTTTTACATTGGCAAAGGCAAAGTAGATGAGTTGCGCGAAGTGTGTTTGGCCATCGATGCAGACACGGTGGTATTTGATAACGAACTCACACCAGGTCAGCAATACAACTTGGAGCGGGCATTAGGTCGAACTGCTCTCGATCGCACTGCCGTCATTTTGGATATCTTCGCCCAAAACGCTCACACCCAAGAAGGTAAAGCGCAAGTAGAACTGGCCATGTTGCGGTACCGCCTACCGCGTTTACGTCGCGGCGCAAAGGCAGGTCTCTCACAGCAGGGTGGTGGTATTGGTACGCGTGGTCCTGGTGAAACTCGACTTGAAGTAGATCGTCGTCGCATCATGCGCCGAATTGAAAAACTAGAGCGCGACCTCAAAGACTTACAACGCACACGAGTCACGCAACGCAAGGGACGCAGTCGTAGTGGTCTGGCATCGGTAGTCATCGTGGGCTACACCAATGCCGGAAAATCCACGTTGTTGAATGCGCTTACACGTGCCGGAGTGCTGGCAGAAGACCGTTTATTTGCCACACTCGACCCCACAACACGTCGACTGTCGTTGCCTGGTGGTGAGCCCGTGTTGCTGACCGACACTGTCGGATTTATTCGACAACTTCCCCACGGACTCATTGAGTCGTTTAAGAGCACGTTAGAAGTTGCGTCGGAAGCAGACATGTTGGTGCATGTTGTTGATGGCAGTTCGGCACATCCCGAACATCAAATCACCGCAGTTCGTGAAGTTCTCGCAGAAATTGGTGCCGATTCTGTTCCGGAGTTCATCGTGTTCAATAAGGCCGACATGCTGGAGGATCACGGTGCATCTTTGGTGGAGGAGTACCACGGTTCTGTTGCTGTCTCTGCATTGCAACAACAAGGGCTCGACACATTGCTGCGTCGCCTCGCCGACAGAATGCGCGCCATTAGCCAGGTGACAGAGTTGCTTGTCCCGTTTGAACGGGGAGACATTGTGGCGTCTGTGCATCGTGAAGGTGAAGTGGTGTCAATTGAAGAAGCCGACAACAGACTGCGCATTCGTGCTCGATTGTCGCAGGCATCTGTGGGTCGTCTTCGTGAGTTCGTTGTAGACACCTCGAATGGTGGAAACTTAACGAACCATGGCTGACATCAACCGAGACCTTGTGGGCTTTACGCCTCCGCCGTATCCCTTCGATCGGCTCGATGCGTATCAAAAGATTGCCGCATCGCATGAGGGTGGAATTGTTGACCTGTCTATCGGAACTCCGTGTGACCCACCACCCGATGCGGTAGTCGCAGCACTCAGCCAGTCGGGGTCTGAGCGTGGATATCCGGCGTCAATCGGAACAGAAGCACTGCGTCGTTCGGTGGCACGTTGGATGGGGCGCACGTTCGCTATCGATGTTCCTATCTCGCGCATCGCTGCGTGTATCGGAACAAAAGAGTTTGTTGCCACCACGCCTCACTACATGAAATTGCGTCGCCCTAACCGAGATACGGTCATCTACCCTGCAGTTGCGTACCCCACGTATGAAATGGGTGCCATCCTCGCGGGTCTTCGTGCGGTTGCTGTTCCCATGAATGCCGAAGGGCATATGGACTTTGCCTCGCTTTCACAAGACGACATCGACCGTGCGTTGATGGTGTGGGTGAACAGTCCCAGTAATCCCACCGGCGGTTTAGACGATTTGAAGTACGCAGCGAATTGGGGTCGCGCGCACAACATTCCCATCTTTAGCGATGAGTGCTACACAGAGTTCACGTGGTCTACTACCGCACAATCAATTCTGCAGCACGGACTTGATGGGGTAGTGGCAGTGCACTCGCTGTCAAAGCGATCCAATCTTGCGGGCGTGCGTGTTGGCTTCTACGCAGGCGATGCCGACATTGTTGAGTACCTGAAAGAAGTACGTAAGCACGCGGGCTTTATGGTGCCAGGGCCTGCACAAGCAGCTGGCGTAGCGGCGCTTGACGACGATGCACATGTCAAGGTTCAACGCGATCGTTATCGCACGCGACTTGAATCAATGGCGCAGACATTGTCAAAGTGGTCGGGAATCGACATTCCACTTCCCGATGGTGGTTTCTATTTATGGTTCCCTGTTGACGATGCGTGGGCATTCACAGAGAAACTTGCGAGAGAGGGTGGCGCACTCGTGAGCCCAGGCGATTTCTATGGGCCTGCAGCGTCGAAGTTTGTTCGTGTTGCAGTGGTGCAGCCCGACGCAAAATTGTCTCTTGTCGCGCAGCGTTTACGTGCGTAAGTAGCGCTCACATCGTTGCCGTCTTACGACAACTTGAGGAACATCTTTTCTACTTCTTCAATGGAATAACCCGCGGCGGCAGATTCATCGGGGTTCTGTAGACAATTGGTGAGGCCCGATGCCAACATGCGAAAGCCCACTTGTTCCATTGCTTTTGTCACCGCGGCAATCTGGGTAACAATGTCGCGACATTCACGTTCTTCGTCCAGCATGTTCTGAATTCCGCGCACTTGACCTTCAATGCGACGTAAGCGGGTTCGAAGATCAGCCTTTACTGTGTCGTCAATCTTCATGGGTTAACCCTTTCGCAAGCCGAAGAAACCGCGCTTCTTCTGTGACGATTGTGTCACCTCTCTACAATTACATCTGTCTGCCTTGGCCACATGACCGAGAACTTGTTCAACGTGGGCTCCGCACCCGGCCCACGATGGGCGATTGCATTTTTTGCATGTCACTTGTCTACACATACCCCATAGGGTATCATAAAAATCAACAAAGGAGTCAACCAATGTTCTTCCAGCAGTACTACCTCGAGTGTCTCTCCCACGCCAGCTACATGGTGGGGGACACAACAACAGGTCATGCGGCTGTCGTTGATCCTCAGCGCGACATTCAGCAGTACCTCGACGATGCTCGTGAGAACGGTCTCACAATTACCAAAGTTATTGAGACACATTTTCACGCCGACTTTTTGTCGGGGCATCTTGAACTTGCCGAAGCAACGGGTGCAGCAATTGTGTATGGCCGCGCAGCAGAAGGACGAGTGGAATTCCCCGCGGACTATGTCGATCATGGTTCGCATATTTCATTGGGAACTGTTGATTTAGAAATTCTTGAAACACCCGGACACACACCAGAGAGCATCAGTGTCGTGGTGCGCGAAAACGGCCCCACAGGAACCCCGCATGCGGTTCTCACTGGCGACACGTTATTCATCGGCGACGTGGGGCGTCCCGATTTATTGGTTTCTGTTGGTGTTACTGCCGACGACTTAGCGCATCAGCTGTACGCATCTCTTCACACCAAGTTGCTCACATTGCCCGACAGCACTTTGGTGTATCCGGCTCATGGTGCTGGGTCGTCATGTGGCAAGCAGTTGTCTACAGAAACAGTGTCAACAATTGGTGAACAGCGGCGAACGAACTACGCACTTGCACCAATGGTTGTTGATGACTTTGTGGAGATTGTGACCGAAGGACAAAACGTTGCACCGTTGTATTTCCCGTTTGCTGCCAATCGCAATCGGCAAGCACGACCATTGCATGACGATGACGCTCCCGTCATTGAATTACGCCTGAACGAAGTGCTGTCACTTCAGAAAAATGGCGCTGTCATTATTGACTCGCGTGACGATTTGGCATTTGCGGTTGGGCATATTCGTGGATCTGTCAACGTCGGACTAGGTGGACGTTTCGCTGAATATGTGGGCGAAATCATGCATCCGGGCACATCAATTGTTTTGGTGACCGACCCAGGTAAAGAACAAGAATCACGGACGCGATTGGCGCGAATCGGATTCGACAATGTGCTGGGTGCATTGCACAATCCCATCGCATCGATGATGGAAAACCCCGCCGCAGTTGACAAATTGTCTCGTTTGTCGGTGGAAGCACTGGCAGAGCGCATGGCCTCGGTACGCGACCTTGTGGTCATCGATGTTCGTAATGGGGGAGAGACTGCACTTGGAATGCTCCCTGGGGCTCGCAATATTCCTCTTCCTGCACTCTTGATGACATTGCCCGAACTAGATCGACATGTTCCCGTTGTTGTCAACTGCGCAGGTGGCTACCGTTCTGCAATCGCATCAAGTCTTTTGAAGTCTCAGGGCTTCACAGATGTGTCGGACCTTATTGGTGGATACAACGCATGGGCCACCAGCAACATCCCTCAGTCGTTGCCCACTATTGCAGTGCGCGAAGTATCTCAACACCCAGATGCTGTGTTGTTGGATTGTCGTGAACAAGAAGAATGGGATGAAGCGCACATAGACGGTGCAGTGTTAATTCCCATGATTCAGTTGCCGGACCGTCTGAACGAAATTGACAAAAACAAAGAAATTATTTGCGTGTGTCGAAGCGGAAACAGGTCTGGCAAGGTTGCCGCGTGGCTGTTGAACAATGGATACCGCGCCGTGAACATGACGGGCGGAATGTTGGCGTGGAAAGAAGCGGGACTACCCGTTACTTAAGCGAACGCATCACGGTGACGACTTTGCCGAACACGGTGACTTCGTCTGCGTCGAACACCATGGGCTTCATGGTGGAGTTCGAAGGAACGAGTGTGATCTTTGCGCCTGATTTCTTGAACGTCTTGACAGTGGCTTCTTCACCAGGAATACCGGCCACCACAATGTCGCCGTTGTCGGCAACGCTTTGCTGACGAGCAACGACGAAGTCGCCATCCAAGATGCCGGCATCGATCATTGAGTCGCCACGAACGCGCAACATAAACAATTCGCCCTCACCGGTGAAGTCGGTGGGAAGCGGAATGAGATCTTCAACGTTCTGCTGGGCCAGAACATTGGTGCCTGCTGCAACATCGCCGATGAGTGGGACGTGTCGTGATGGGCGACGTTCCATTGCGACTTCAGAGTTGGTGTCGAAGCGAACTTCAATGGCGCGTGGCTTGGTTGGGTCACGGCGCAGGAAGCCCATCTTCTGGAGAGTGGCCAGGTGGTTGTGCACGGTGGAGGGGGAGTTCAGACCCACAGCCTCGCCAATTTCGCGCACGCTGGGTGGGTAACCCCGCTCTTGCATGCTGTTTTCGATGACGTGGAGGATTTGGCGCTGGCGTTCGGTGAGGGCTTCAGACATATCTGGGAGCGTACAGGTGTTCGGGGCCAAGGTCAAACACCTGTTCGTGGAACAAATGTTCGTTGGGGGGTTGACACCGAACACTTGTTCGGGCAAACTTACGAACACCCGTTCGTTACGGTGTCACTCACATAGACCGCCCGGTCCCCATATCCCCTTCCCCGAAAGGACAATCCAATGGCCACCACCATCGATCCACTTCTCCTCGGAGCACCTAGCTACTCAGCCCGTCAGGCCCGCCCTCGCCCCAGCGAGGCAACCTTCCGCCGTCGTCGCCGCGTTGTGGGTGCAACCCTCATCTTTGCGGTGGCTTCAGTGGTCATCACCTCTGGTGCCTTCGCATCAAACCCATCGCCCGAAGATCAAGTCATTCCTCGCACGGTTGTTGCCAAAAGCGGCGACACATTGTGGGACATCGCACGCACCATTGTTCCCACAGGAAGCGTTGCCGATCTGGTCAGTGAAATGGTTCGCCTGAATGGCGCTCGCATCGAACCTGGCCAAATCATTCGCATTCCCTAGTTCCCCGTGTGGGGCCGGGTCAGAAAGTTTTTGTCGCAAACTGACAGAAAGTTAAACGCGGGTCATTTATAGTCACATTTCGTGCATTGCCCCGTTTGCCGCCACGACGACACGAAAGTGATCGACTCTCGGTCTGCCGAGGATGGCTCGGCAATTCGTCGTCGCCGTGCCTGTCCAGAGTGCACATACCGCTTCACCACGTACGAGCGGTTAGAGAGCGTGCCTCTCATGGTGTCGAAGCGCTCAGGTGGTCGGGAGCCATTTGATCGCGCCAAAGTTGTGTTCGGCGTGCGTTCTGCCTGCAAAGGCCGCCCCGTGAACGATGAGCAAATAGATGCTCTGGCCGAGATGGTCGAAGACGATATGCGTCTGGCTCAAGTGGCCGGAACAGAAATCACGTCGTCCACCGTGGGTCATGCAGTTCTCGAACGTCTTCGCGATTTAGACAAAGTTGCCTATGTGCGCTTTGCCAGCGTGTACAAGAACTTCGACGATACGTCGGACTTCAGTCGCGAACTTGCGTTGCTGAAGCAGTCGTAGAACGCACGTAACGAACAAACGCAAAGTTGTCGCGTTGTTCTATTGATGAAAGCGCAAACCTTCGTAGTGCATGTGGCGCTAAAGACAATGATGGCCCACGTGCGCCAACAAGCTTTGGTGACAGCGTGATGTTTAATGCATCCACCAGATCTGCGTCGAGAAGCGCGGCATTCAACTGCGGCCCACCTTCAACGTGAACAATTCCTGCGGGAAGTTGCTGAATGACTGAAGCAAAGTCGACAGTGCCCACTCCCGCGCGAATGCTGTCAACCGGAACCTGTGGTGCATCTGTGGTGGTCACCACAAAGCCAGCACCCGACGCGAACAATGGCGATTCAAAATTCAGGGCACACGACGCAGTGACAACGCCAATGCGAAGCCCCGGCGCCGACGGTGGGCCGTAGTTTTCGAGGCGAGCCGTACCAGCACCCACCAACACCACCGAGGCTGACGCACGCAGGTGAAGAAGTCTGGCTTGGTCGGCCGGACCACCAAGAGGACGAGAGCGACCCTGAACATCGATAGCGCCGTCTGGTGTGGTGATCATGCACACCTCGACACTGCGTTCCATGTGGTCAGTGTACGAACACTGATGACGACAGCACGCTGGCGTGGCAGAGTGAAGGCATGAGTGACACCGCAAATCGCACCGTTTTTCGTACATGTCCGCTGTGTGAGGCCACGTGTGGTCTCGAGATTACGGTGAACCCGCAAGAACAAGTGGTGCGCATCCGCGGTGATCAGAAAGACGTCTTCAGTCACGGATTTATTTGTCCGAAGGGAAGCACACTGAAGCAATTGCATGAAGACCCCGATCGTCTTCGTGCGCCACTAGTGAAACGTAATGGCGTACATGTTGAAGTGACATGGGACGAAGCGTGGCGCGAAGTAGAGCGCGGATTTACCGACGTCATTGCACGTCATGGTCGCGGTGCGCTCTCTGCTTACTTGGGAAACCCGAACGCGCACAACTTGGGACCACAGATGTACACCAGTGCCATGTTGAAGTCCATGGGGTCGCGCAATATCTTCAGCGCGTCGTCTGTTGATCAGGTGCCCATGCACGTTGCTGGTGGCTACATGTTCGGAACTGCACAAAGCATTCCTGTGCCCGATCTTGATCACACTGATTATTTGTTGATGCTGGGCGCGAACCCGTACGCATCAAACGGCAGTCTGTGTACCGCTCCCGATTATCCGGGTCGTATTCAGGCCATTCGCGCACGCGGCGGAAAAGTTGTTGTCGTTGATCCACGTCGCACAAAAACTGCAGAAGAATCCGACGAATGGGTGTCGATTCGTCCGGGCACCGATGGTCTTTTTATGTCGGCACTTCTTCATGTGATGTTCGCCGAAGGAATTGCAAAGGTTGAACCCCGCATTGCATCGTTGGCAAATGGCCTTGACGAATTGAAGGCTGCCGTCGCACCGTTCTCGCCATCGGCTGTTACTGCGATGACAGGAATTCCTGAAGACGTCATCGTTCGTATTGCGCGCGAACTGTGTGCAGCACCAACATCTGCTGTGTACGGCCGCATTGGTGTGAACACCGTGTCGTTCGGAACAACAAACGCATGGCTGGTGAATGTTCTAAACATTGTCACGGGCAACTTCGACAAGCGCGGTGGAGCCATGTTGACAACGCCCCTTGCTGGAAGTGCCACAACGCGCGGAACCGCAGGAAAAGGTAAAGGATTCGCCACGGGGCGCGGCCACAGTCGCGTCAGCAACAAACCTGAAGTTCTCGGCGAATATCCCGTTGCCGTGCTTGCAGAAGAAATGTTGACTCCGGGTGAGAATCAAATTCGAGCTGCCATCACTGTGGGAGGAAACCCCGTGATGTCGACGCCACATTCACATCAATTAGATACTGCTTTCGCTGGTCTTGAGTTCATGGTGTCAGTCGATATCTACTTGAACGAAACAACACGTCACGCAGATGTGATTCTGCCGTCGCCATCGGCGCTTGAGAAAGATCATTACGACCTTGGGTTGTATACCTATGCAGTTCGTAACGTTGGTAACTACAGCCAACCTGTGTTAAAGAAAAGCGACGATCAACCAGACGAATGGGAAATTCTTCTGAAGCTTGCCGGCATCCTGCAAGGTCTTGGTGCAGAGTGCGATGTTGCTGTCATCGACGACAACATCATTGCTGCTGCTGTGACGTCCGCAGTCGCAAATTCTTCATCACCAATTTCTGGTCGCGATGCCGATGAGATTCTCGAACTGTTGTCGAAAGACGGCCGACGCGGAACTGCGCGCATGCTTGATTTCATGTTGCAAGTTGGCCCATACGGCGCTGCATTCGGAACAAACGCAAACGGAATCTCGCTTGATGTGATGTTGGCAAATCCACACGGCGTTGACATGGGTCCACTTGAACCGCGTTTCCCTGAAGCACTTCGCACACCGTCTGGTCGTATTGAAGTGTCGCCACCACAACTCATGGAAGACATGAAACGTTTGTATGCATCACTGTCGACGCCACAAAGCGACATGGTGTTAGTGGGTCGGCGTGAATTGAAATCAAACAATTCATGGATGCACAACATCAAAGTGCTAACAAAAGGATCTTTGTCGTGCACGGCGCATGTGCATCCACATGACGCACAACGTTTTGGTTTGTCCGAAGGCTCCGTTGTTCGCATCACAAGCCGTGTCGGTTCTATTGATGTACCGGTAGAGATCACCGATGCAGTGCGCCAAGGTGTAGTCAGCGTGCCTCACGGCTGGGGTCACGGCGTTCCCGGAACCCGAATGGGTGTGGCGGCTGAAAAGGCTGGGGTGAACTCAAATATCCTCACCGACGACAAAGAAATTGACCCTTTGTCGGGCAATGCGGTGCTGAATGCCATCCCTGTGACGCTGGCGGCCGTCTAACCCGCCTACGGGGCGCTGGTTGTCCCCAGAAGGGGCGGGGTTCTCCACAGGTCGCCCACAACGCAATCCACTGAAAAACATTGGGTTTCCCCAGAAAAAAACTTCAATTCACATGGATGTCCACTTCCAATCCACAGGGAAGTGGCCGTATGTTCAGGGGGTAGTCGGCAGCGGTACCAGACCATCGGATGAGGGGGGAAACAAGGTTCGAACCCGGGGCCGGGCGGTCCCGTGACCTGGTGGAATGGGCCGCAGCCGCGCTACGCAAAAGAATTTCGTGAGGGTCGTTGACAAAGGTGTAACTACAGTGCTGTAATCTCACAACCTCTTGTGGGTTACTCGCAAAAGGGGGAGGGTTACCCACTACATCTTGTGGTAGGGGTGTCTCTCCCGCCACATATCGGTCGTCCGACCACCAAAATCACGCTTAGTAGGAGAAATCATGTCACTCGCACCAGATCGCTTGTCCATCGGCATCGGCCGATTCTTTACAACACCGGGTGTTCACCCATATGACGAAGTGGCATGGGAAAAGCGCGACTCGCGCATCACCAACTGGCGCGACGGCTCCGTTGCATTCGAACAGCTCGATGTTGAGTTCCCCGTTTCGTGGTCGCTCAACTCCACCAACATCGTTGCTCAGAAGTACTTCCGTGGAACTCCCGGAACACCAGAGCGTGAGGGCAGTATGCGACAGGTCATCGACCGCGTTGCCGACACCATCACAACGTGGGGTATCGAAGGCGGCTACTTCGTTGACAACGAAGAAGCAGAAGCATTCCGTGCGGAACTGAAGTTCATCCTTGTCACTCAGCGTGCAGCGTTCAACAGTCCCGTGTGGTTCAACATTGGTGTGAAGGGTGTTCCACAGCAGGCGAGTGCGTGTTTCATTCTTTCCGTTGAAGACAAGATGAATGCCATTTTGAACTGGTACCGAGAAGAAGGCGTGATCTTCAAGGGTGGTTCGGGCTCCGGAATTAACTTGTCAAAGATTCGTTCCAGCTACGAAAACTTGGAAGGTGGCGGAACCGCTTCTGGCCCCGTGTCATTCATGCGTGGTGCCGACGCATCTGCCGGAACCATCAAGTCGGGCGGCAAGACTCGTCGCGCAGCAAAGATGGTCATTCTTAACGCCGACCACCCAGACGTTGAAGAGTTCATCTGGTGCAAGGTGAAAGAAGAGCGCAAGGCTCGCGTGTTGCGCGACGCAGGCTTCGACATGGATCTCGACGGTGCCGACTCGTTCAGCGTGCAGTACCAAAACGCAAACAACTCTGTTCGTGTTACCGATGAGTTCATGAAAGCTGTTGAAGAAGATCGCGATTGGAACCTCAACGCAGTCACCGATGGCACACCTGTGCGCACCATTCGTGCACGCGACTTGTGGCGTCAAATTGCAGAGGCTGCATGGGAATGTGCAGACCCTGGTCTTCAGTTCGACACCACCATCAACAAGTGGCACACCGCTCATGCAACAGGCCGCATCAACGGTTCTAACCCATGTTCTGAATACATGCACATCGACAACTCGGCATGCAACTTGTCATCGTTGAACTTGTTGAAGTTCCTCGACGACAACGACCGTTTCGATGTCGAGGCATACCGCCATGCAATTGAAGTCATGTTCACTGCTCAGGAAATCCTCGTTGGTCGTGCCGACTATCCAACAGAGCCCATCGGTGAGAACAGCCGTAAGTTCCGTCAGCTTGGTCTTGGTTATGCAAACCTCGGTGCACTTCTCATGGCACTTGGCTATGCATACGACTCCGAAGGTGGTCGTGCATGGGCAGCAGCACTTACTTCACTCATGACGGGTCACGCGTATGCAACAAGCGCTCGCACTGCAAGCCGCATGGGACCATTCGCTGGATTTGCAGAGAACGAGAAGTACATGTTGAACGTGTTGCGCATGCACCGTGACGCACATGGCGAAATTGAAAACTCCAGCGAAGTACAAGGTGACTTGCTTGTTGCTGGTCGTGAATCGTGGGAAGCCGCCGTTCGTGACGGAGAGGAATACGGCGTGCGCAACTCGCAGGCCACCGTTCTTGCTCCCACCGGAACAATCGGTCTCATGATGGACTGTGACACCACTGGTGTTGAGCCAGACCTTGGCCTGGTGAAGTTCAAGAAGATGGTCGGTGGCGGCTCAATGAGCATCGTCAACCAAACCATTCCTCGTGCACTTCGTCGCTTGGGTTACAACACTCAGCAAATCGACGACATCGTTGCCTACATCGACGTCAACAAGTCCATCATTGGTGCTCCACACCTCGAGGCAAATCACGTGTCTGTGTTCGCGTGCTCCATGGGCGACAACGTCATTCACTACGAAGGCCACGTTCGCATGATGGGCGCTGTGCAGCCATTCTTGTCCGGTGCAATTTCAAAGACCGTCAACATGCCTGAAGAAGCAAGCATCGAAGACATCGAAGAGTTGCACATGTTGTCGTGGAAGCTTGGCATCAAGGCAGTTGCCATCTATCGCGACAACTGCAAGGTAGGCCAGCCACTCAGCACTGCGAAGAAGGACGGCGAGAGCACCGATTCTTCCGACACCGTTGAAGCAGCAACACAAGTTGTTGAGCGCGTTGTTGAAAAGATCGTCACGCAGCCGGTTCGTCAGAAGTTGCCACGTTCACGTCGTGGACGCACCTTCGAATTCCGCGTTGCAGATTGCAAGGGATTTGCAAACATCGGTGAATACGACGATGGTCGCCCAGGCGAACTCTTCCTCACCGTGTCAAAGCAGGGTTCCACCTTGTCGGGCATCATGGATGCATTCGCAAAGTCCATCTCGTACGGTCTTCAGTACGGCGTGCCCTTGCGTGCATTTGTTGAAGCGTTCACCAACATGCGTTTCGAACCAGCAGGTATGACAGACGATCCAGACATCCGTATTGCATCGTCCATCATGGACTACTTGTTCCGTCGCCTCGCTTTGGAATACATGACCTACGACGAGCGTGCAGAACTCGGCATCTTCAGCCGCGACGAGCGCATTCAGCCAACACTTCCCGGTGTTGTTGAAGAGGTCATCGAAAGCAACAACGGATCAGAAATGGCAACCGACGTGAAGTCAGTGCCATCTGCATCAGAGTTGGTCACACAGATTGAGTTGGGAATTGCCCCCACCGCTCCAGTGTCTGATCACTCAGCGCCAGAAGGCATGAAGCGTCCCGCACACAGCGATGCACCAATGTGCATGCTCTGCGGTGTGCAGATGCAGCGTGCAGGTTCCTGCCACGCATGCCCATCATGCGGTAGCACCAGCGGCTGCAGCTGATTAGTTGCGACGCGTGCGTCGCTTTAACGAACAGGATGAACCGGTGTTCCGAAAGGGACATCGGTTCGTTCTTTTCTCGGACGCAGTTCGTTACGTTGACCATATGGTGACCGCATCCTTTCCCTCCGTTTCCCATGCAGACCGCCTCGCTAAGTGGTCGCTGATGACCTTGGTCGGAATACCCGTCGGACTTGTGTTCTTAACGTTTTGGGCCGTGTGGGTTGACACCAGTCCAACGCTGAGCGACGACGAGCGGATACGCGGATGGGAGACAGTGGTTCGCGAACTGCCAGCGACCTTGTTTCTACTTGGGGTGGTGTTTGTGGGAATGGCTCTTGCGGTGCGTGGGGGTCGCCATGGCGCCATCACCGCAGCGCTGAGGGCCATCTGGTTTCATGGTGCCGCTCTATTCTTCGTTCTACTCGTTGTCATGAACGGAAGTGCTGAAAACATCATGACCACAAGGCCCGCAATAGTGAAGTGGCTCATGTTCCCTTCGCAGATTGTCCTCGTTGCTCTTGTGGTGCTCGCGGCACGAAAAATGACAGTGTCACGTGATCAACACTGATTAACAGATCACTGGTTTAACTTGGTGGGGCTCAAGCCGAAAGCATGATTTGGCAATCTATGTAAGAGCACAAGGCGAGATTGGGTGCTCGTTGGCGTCGTCTCGGCTCACATGAGTGAATCAATCTCGGATGCTTCGCTGCGCTAATAGTTCGGATACACGTACTTGTGGTCATTGTCGGTGGGTTAGTTTGTGGCAATGGAAGTCAATGGCTACAAGATTGAACCAGGCGCGGATTTAGAAGGCGCAAATCTGCGAGGCGCAAATCTGCGAGGCGCAAATCTGCGAGGCGCAAACCTTACTTGTGCGAATTTAAGCGGTACGGATTACTTGATTGCAGGATCTCCATGGTTAGGGGTGAAGCCGGACAGCGTGGTCATTGATGGCGCAGACCTCTCTGGCGCAAATCTAGAAGGCGCAAACCTGATGGAAGCAAGCCTCTCAACTGTCAACCTGACTGAAGCGAACTTAACGGATGCACATCTAGTTGGCGCTCACCTTTATCGTGCAAACCTTGAAGGCGCAAATGTAGGTGGAGCGAACTTTATGTCTGCGATCCTGAGTGATGCAAACCTTGCGGGAGTAGACCTGACGACTGCAGATTTATGGGGTACAAATCTTTCTCGAGCGAATCTTGTGGGCGTGAACCTGCGTGGCGCAGAGTTGGGGGGTTTAAGAGATGAGAGAGGACTTGATGCAAACCTGTCTGGTGCAAATTTGGAAAACGCGAATCTTGAAGGCGCAATATTGAAGAGAGCAGACCTAGGTGGCGCATGCCTGCGTGGCGCCAACCTTTCTGGCGCAAATCTGCGTGGCGCGAATCTGTCTGGAGCAAATTTGGAAAACGCGAATCTTGAAGCCGCGAACCTGAATAACGCGAATCTGACAGGGGCGAATCTGTATGAGGCAAATCTGACTCGTACAAACAAAAGAGGAGCAGACCTTTCTGGCGCAACCATGCCAGACGGTTCGCTTAACGACTAGCTCGATTGCTCGTGTTTCTAGTTGCTATTGACGGGTGAGTGTGTGTCGATGGAAGTAAACGGATACTCCATTTTCCCTTTTGCAAACTTGTTTGCCGCAAATCTTCGAGAAGTAAATCTCTCGAAAGCCAACTTGACAGGTGCAGTGCTTGCTGGAGCGGACTTGACTCGCGCAAACTTAATCGCCGTGAATCTGACTCGTGCAGACTTACGGTATGCCAGCCTCCATAATGCTGACTTGACGGGCGCAAATCTTTCCTATGCAAATCTGACAGGAGCAGACCTGACAGGTGCATATCTAATTGATGCAAATCTTGAAGGCGCTTATCTGGCTGGCGCCGGTCTTTGGGCTGCAAATCTCACTGGTGCAACTATGCCCAAAGATTGGATCAATTGACGCTGGTCGGAACTCGGATTTAAAACATGGCTGATTCAACGCGGTTCAGGCCGCTCCAGTAATTAATGAAGGTCCGGGGTATCTGCCCCGGACCTTTGTTATGTCCGTGTGGGCTCCTGTAAGTCAGGTGACTTAGTATTCGGGAATGGCTAGGTCTGGGGAAGAAGCACGGACGGCACTGCTCGATGCAGCAGAGCGACTGTTTGCACTCCAAGGAGTGGAAACAGCATCGTTGCGTGACATTTCCTTGGCAGCGGGTCAACGCAACAACTCAGCCGTGCAATATCACTTCGGTGATCGTGAAGGGCTTGTGGCTGCGGTGTTCACTCGTCGCATGGACGCCATTAACGAGATGCGACGCGCCATGATTGCAGATCTCGACAAAACACATCGTGGCGACGACATGACGGGCCTCGCAGCCGCACTGATGGTTCCACTCATTGAGTACGTCACATCACATGATGGGTGGTACGGGCGTTTTCTTGTGCGCACACAGTTTGACCACTTTGCACAAACCGTGAAGAACGCATTGCCGGTGTCTGTGCCTGTCATTGAAATAGTTCGCCGTCTTGTCGCATTGTTGCCAGAACTAGAACCGCGTGCCAGACAGACGCGCGTCGAACAGATGATGACCCACTACATCGGCACTGTTGCCAACTGGGAGTGGGCACGCGATCGCGGCGAACGACGAATGTCGCCATCTGATTTAC
The DNA here is from genome assembly GCA_021299715.1 of Ilumatobacteraceae bacterium. Taxonomy (GTDB): domain Bacteria; phylum Actinomycetota; class Acidimicrobiia; order Acidimicrobiales; family Ilumatobacteraceae; genus UBA2093. Next base: position 252,265 of record JAJTEL010000001.1, read on the forward strand.
GAGACGACGTACTTGCAACGTCCGTTGGAATCTTGCGGGCACCTACTCGCATGCAATTTGAATTCACACTGAAGGAAAAGTCATGACCCGTAGTTTCGATGTCACCGATGTCAACGTTGTAACAACACCAGGTGGGCAACGTGTTCACAAGGGTCATGCCGCGCAGAGCGATGTCATTAAGGCCGAGTTCTACGAAGTGCGCGCGGGTGTGTGGTGCTTGGTGGGGAACGGCTTATCTAACCAAACATTCATTGATGCCCCAGAGGGAATTATTGCAGTGGACACCGGGGAGTCCATTGAAGAGATGCGTGAAGCGCTACGTCGCTTGCGGGAAGTCACCGACGCACCAATAGCCGCCGTGATCTACACGCACTTTCACTATGTAGAAGGCACCAAGGCAATTCTGGAAGAGGGCAATCACGCCACACCGCTGCCCATTTACGGTCACGAGAAGATTGCGTTTAATAAAGCACGCACACTGGGAGAAATTTCACCGGCGTACTCGCGTGGTCTTGTTGAGCAGTTCGCCATTGTGATGCCACTTGATGGTCCCGATGCAACGGTAAATGTTGGGCTTGGGTTCTTTTATAAGAACCCAGCGCATGCTCCGTATACGCCGGGTCACATTCCTGTTACTGAGGAACTGGGTGATCACGGGTCGTTGACTATCGCAGGTCTTCCTGTTCAGTATCAGTATTCGCCAAGCGACTCAGACGATTCCATCAACTTTTATTTCCCGTCCATTGGTACCTGTATTCATAACTCGGTGTGGCCCGTGTTGTTCAACGTATTCGCAATTCGTGGTGAGGAATACAGAGACCCACGCATTCTTATTCCCGGCATCGACAACATCATTAAGTGGGCGCCGGAGTATTTGGTGGCCACTCATGGCCCTGCACTGACAGGCAAGGACAATATTCGGGAGAAGTCCACGCGGTATCGCGACTCCATTCAGTTCATGTGGGACCAAACTGTGCGTGGCATTAACAAAGGGTGGACCGCCGATGAGATTGCATCACGTATCACTTTGCCTGAGTCGTACGACGTGGACTATCTCACCAGCGAGCGTTACGGCGTTACCGAACATCACCTTCGTCAAATCTTTATGGGCTTGCGCGGGTGGTTTGATGGGAATGAAGAGAAATTATTCCCCGAAGTGCCAGAGTCGCGGTACGAGAAACTGATTGCTGGTTTTGGTGGGCGTGAGACGGTGCGTGCCCACGTTTCTGATGCGTTGGCGACGAATGATGTGCGGTGGGCCACTGAGATGGCCACGTGGTTGGCACGTTCTGTCGACGCTCCCGCAGAGGATCGAGCATTGTTGGCATCGTGTTTACGTGTGATTGCAGAACGCACTCCTGCTGCGAACATTCGCAACTGGGCCATCACACGTGCGCGTCACTTAGATGGTTCATTTCCAATGGATCGATTTATGCAACACGGATTCAATCCGAAGTTCTTGGGTGAAGCTTCTGCCGTGGGGCTTATTCACACATTGCGTGTTCTGGTTGATCCAGATGCCATTGATGGTGTGAATCACCATGTGGCATTTGTTGTTGGTGACGAGACCGCTGGTCTTCATGTGCGCAACTCTGTTGCAGTGCCAACAGATGGTTGGGGAGCACAGAGCATGGTGAAGATGTCGCGCGCAACGTTGCTGGGCTTGTTGTCTGGGCGCGCGTTGTGGAGTGAAGAACTTGCCAGCGGTGCAATCGCAGTGTCCGGGGATAATGACACGGTGGATTGCATTCGTCGCTCATTCGAGAACAAAGGCTTTGCGGGGTAAGTGGTGTCTGCATCGCTGCCACGTTCAACGCCGCCATTTGAAGGCGTGCAGGGGTACACGGTTCCCGATTCCACTCCTGCGCCATTAGACATTGCGTCAGCTCCTGCTGGTGCGCCAAACATCGTGTTGGTGTTGCTGGACGACGTGGGGTTCGGCACATGCGGAACGTTTGGTGGTCCCGTGCCAACGCCTGCATTAGACCGAGTAGCGGCATCGGGTCTGCGCTTCAATCAGTTCCACACCACAGCCTTGTGTTCGCCAACGCGAGCCGCAATGTTGACGGGCCGCAACCATCACACAGTGCACATGGGAGGAATCCCTGAAGGTGCGAACGTGTTTCCGGGGTACGACAGCATCATCCCGAAAGAGGCTGCAACAGTCGCAGAAATTCTGAAGCAGTCGGGGTATTCCACCGGAGCGTTTGGAAAGTGGCACTTAGCACCCATGTGGGAACAAACATTGGCGGGACCGTTCGACAGATGGCCAACCGGATTGGGTTTTGAACGCTTCTACGGAATCTTGAACGCCGAAGCGTCGCAGTGGGAACCACCAATGTTTGACCAGACAACTCCGGTGATGCCGTACGAGGGTCGTCACGATTACCACATGACCGAAGACATTGTTGAGAAAGCAATTTCGTGGATGCGTGTGCAAAAAGCATCGCAACCATCTCGTCCGTTCTTTACGTACATTGCAACGGGAGCCATGCATTGTCCGCATCACGTGGCGCCAGAGTGGATTGAAAAATTCGCTGGCCAGTTTGATCAGGGATGGGATGAACTGCGTCGAGAGATTTACGAACGCCAACTTGCATTGGGCGTGATCCCTGCGGGTACTCAGTTAACGCCGCGACCCGATGAAGTGCCGTCGTGGGAGGAGTATCCCGACAGATACAAGCCCGTTGCCTCTCGTCTGATGGAAGTCTTTGCCGGCTTTATGGCGCACACCGATGCACAAATTGGTCGAGTGTTAGATGCACTTGATGAGATGGGCGAATCAGAGAACACACTGGTGATGTACATCACTGGTGACAATGGTGCATCTGCAGAAGGAACAATTCATGGTGCATGGAGTGCGCCATCGTTCCAGAACGGAATTCCCGAAGACCCAGAGTGGCTGTTGGAGCACATGGATGATTTCGGAACTGCGCGTTGTGAGAATCACTACAACCTTGCGTGGGCGTGGGCATTGGATTCCCCGTTTCAGTGGATGAAGCAGGTGGCATCACACTTTGGTGGTACGCGTAATGCCATGGCGGTGTCGTGGCCTGCGCGTATTCGTGATGCGGGTGGTCTACGAACGCAGTTCCATCACGTCGTCGATGTCATGCCCACGTTGTTGGCGGTTGCGGGAGTCCCCATTCCTTCTGTCGTGAACGGCTTAGAGCAACTTCCTGTCGATGGAGTCTCCATGACGTATGCGTTCGAGGGTTCTGACGGACCAAGTGCACGCACCACGCAATACTTCGAGATGTTTGGTAATCGCGCGATTTATCACGAGGGGTGGATGGCGTCGTGTTTCCATGGTCGAGTTCCGTGGAATCGTTTCGGCATGGTGCCATTTGACGGGCCGCAAGAAAAGTGGGAGCTGTACAACATCGCTGAGGATTTTTCTCAAGGTGTTGATTTGTCGGAGGTGTATCCAGAGAAGTTGGCGCAGTTGCGCGATGTGTTCGATGCGGAAGCACGACGGAACAATGTGTATCCGTTGCGTGAGCCGGGCTCAACGTTGGGAATGACAGTTGTTCCTCCCACAAGCTTGAACGGCGCAAAGAAGATGACGTACACCACCGACCACGTGCGTATGCCAGAGATGTCTGTTGTCAGTGTGAAGAACTGCTCATTTGTGATTACGGCCGATGTCACTGTTCCCGAAGGCGGATGTGAAGGCGTCATTGTGTGTCAGGGCGGCAACATGGCGGGGTGGACGTTGTATGTGGGGGCCGATGGTCGTCCCACGTACCACTACAACTGGATGGGCCATGATCACTTTGTGGCGACATCGTCTGTCACGTTGACACCCGGTCGTCATTCCATCGTGGTGAATCATGCCTACGACGGTGGTTTTGGTGGCGGCGGTCATTCGGTGTTGCTCGTTGATGATGTTGTGGCGGGGCATGTGCATGTGGAACGTTCCGTGCCAGTGGTGTTCTCCATGAGTGGGGAGACATTTGACGTTGGTATGGACACCGGCGCAGCAGTGGGCGATTACCCACACGTGTATCGCTTCACGGGTCAAATTCACGGCGTCACTGTGGAGCGATTGAGTGAGCCGTCTCCCGATGTAGTGGCGTTAATTGTTGAAGGTGAGTTCCGCGCCAGTCTCGCCACACAGTAGAAACCGCCCAAATTATGGGGTTTTCAGGGGTACGGTATGTCGTATGTCTATGGAGGCTCGTGTCCTGACCTGGAACTTGTGGTGGCAGTTCGGCCCGTGGCGCGAACGCCAGCCCGCAATTCTGTCGGTGTTACAAGAGCAAGATGCCGACATTGTGTTCTTGCAAGAAGTGTGGGCACAAGAGGGCGGGCTAGATCAAGCGCAATGGTTGGCTGATGAACTCGACATGTTTGTTGCACGAACCGAAGGCCCGTGGTACGACGATGGTGTCAGTTTGGGAAATGCAATCTTGTCGCGCTGGCCGATTGTGTCGTGGGAAGTGCATCGTCTGCCCGATGCAACTGGTGCGCCCAGCTATCGACGTGCAGTAGTTGCTCTCATTGATTCCCCGTACGGTCGAGTATGGACAGTGTGCACTCACTTAGATCATCGTTTTGATGCCTCTGGAACGCGCATTGCGCAATGTGAAGCATTGAGTGGAATTGTTGATCAGCTTCGAGTTGATCCTGAGAATGAAATGCCGGTGTTACTGGCGGGGGATTTCAATTCGGTTCCCGATTCCGATGAAATTCGAATGTTGACGGGTCGACGTGAACCAGCGATTGAAGGATTGGTGTTTACCGACTTGTGGGAGATTGCGGGCGATGGCAATGGGTTTACGTGGCGGCGCGATAATCCGTATATCGAAGATTCCACGTGGCCGAATCGACGTTTGGATTATGTGTTTGTGTCGTGGCCCCGTCCTCGACCAATTGGGAACCCTTCGCGCATTTGGCTCGCAGGCGTGGATCCAGTTGCCGGAGTGCAACCGAGCGACCATGCGGCAGTCGTGGCTGATATTCGTTTGGCACTCGAACCGTTGTAGAACTTTTCAGGGTGTCGGTATCCCGCCGTTGGAGGCGGACAGTCACCAAAAAATTTGACGGGATACCAACACATTTCTGACGGAATTCCACCAAGACGGCATGCCGTCATGCCGTCACGCGGGGAATGCGTCACGTGAGTTGTTCGTTATGGAACGGGATGCCGTCACGCGGGGAATGCGTCATGCGGGTTGTTCGTTATGGAACGGGATGCCGTCACGCGGGGAATGCGTCATGCGGGTTGTTCGTTATGGAACGGGATGCCGTCACGCGGGCAATGCGGCATGCGGGTTGTTCGTCACGGTGCGGGATGCCGTCACGCGGGGAATGCGTCATGCGGGGATGGGGAGTCAAACCTGGTGGAATACCGTCGAATTTTTCATGGTGTGGGTCGGCTGGAACGGCGGAATACCGACAGTACGTCACTGCACATTTTCGTACACATCTCATGTATGCCAATGAACCGAAATAACCCATTTTCAAACATCATTCGAGGAGTCGAAGCCGACGTTCTCTTGGTGCTGTGCGAGGAACCACTCTTTCAAACTGCCACCGCGATTGCGCGACAGTGTGGTCGATCACGAAGTGAAGTCAGAGTGGTTTTGAACTACTTCGCCGCAACCGAAATTGTGACCGTCTTTCAGGACGGCGGCTACAAGTTCTTCCGGCTCAATTCTCGACATCCAGTACACGTAGAAGTGATAGCCCTCTCAAAATCTTTTCTACGTCAGGGCCTTACCATGCACAATTCATCCGCTTAATGCCGTTGATGAATGAGCTCTGAAGGTAGGCGGGCTCGCTAGTGATTTCCAATGTTGGTACGCGGCGACGAATTTCGTCGAACATCACTGCAACTTCACGGCGTGCGAGGTTTGCACCCAAACAGAAGTGAGGACCACCAGCACCGAATCCCACCTGCGCAGGAGCAAGTGGGCGACGAATGTCAAATGAATCCGGGTTTGTAAAGACGCGTTCGTCGCGGTTGCCAGATTGATAGAACATCACAACTTTTTCACCAGCAGAAATCTTTTGTCCATTGATTTCAGTGTCTTCGGTTGCTGTGCGACGGAAGTGAATAACAGGAGTCGCATAGCGAACAATCTCTTCCACTGCAGTCTTTGTGTGTGTCTCAAAATCGTTGAACCACAAGTCACGCTGATCACGGTTCAGAGTCAGTTCACGCATTCCGTGTGCAATGGCGGTACGAGTTGTTTCATTTCCGGCAACAACCAGCAAGATGAAGAACGATCCAAACTCTTGTGCTGACAAACGCTGACCATCAACTTCGGCATTCATCATCACCGACGCAATGTCATTGCGCGGCTTCTTCAAGCGGTCTTCACCAAGAGCAAGGGCATACGAGAAAATCTCTCCACCAACACGCACCAAGTCATCAAACGTACCCACGTACTCCGGGTCACCTACTCCAAGAATGGTGTTCGTCCAATTGAAGATCATCTCTTCGTCGCTCTCAGGAATTCCCATCATGTCGCAGATGATTTGCAATGGCATCAACGCTGCAACTTCACGAACAAAGTCGCATTCGCGTTCGGGGAATCGCTCAAACATGCGGTCAATCACTGAACGCGAACGAACGCGCACCGACTCCTCAAGCGCAGTGATTTCTTTTGGTGTGAAACCCTTCGACACAATGGAGCGCAAACGGAAGTGCTTCGGGTCGTCCATGTTGATCATCGAGCCAAAGAACTCATTGATCTCAACGGGAAGGTCGCCAATGTTGGACCCGTTACCACTGCAGAATGTCTGCGGGTTACGGCTGACATGCCAAATGTCGTCGTGACGAACAAGTGCTCGATACCCAGGTCCCGGTGGAATAGGGGAGTTCTCCACCATGCGCTCTTCAAAGAAATGGAATGGGGACTCGTCGCGAAGGGTCTTGAATGCGCCGAAACGCCACTCTCGTGGCTGAATCCAGAACTCTGGGTCGGAGAGGTCAATGTCGCTGAGGGGCACGTTTGGAAGGGTCATACAGGCAGATTAGGTGGCGAACCCATCACATTCACCCACGAAGGCTGAAAATGCCCCACGATTGGCTACTGTCGTGGGGTCGGTTCGACCCGCGGACCACCAAACAGGGAGAGTTAGATGCCCGAAGCAGTCATTGTCGCCACAGCCCGTAGCCCTATCGGCCGCGCCAACAAGGGATCTCTTGTTGACCTTCGTCCCGACGACATGTCGGCACAAATTGTGAAGGCCCTCATGGCCAAGGTTCCACAAGTGAAGCCAGACGATATTGAAGACCTCATTATGGGAATTGGTCAGCCAGCCGGTGAAGGCGGATTCAACATTGGTCGTATGGTCGCAATCCTTGCTGGTCTCGACAACGCACCTGGCGTCACCGTCAACCGTTACTGCTCATCATCACTTCAGACAATTCGTATGGCAGCACACGCCATTCGCGCTGGAGAAGGCGATTGCTTCATTGCAGCAGGCGTTGAAACCGTCAGCCGTTACGCATCAGGCGCAAGCGACTCTGCACCAAACGCCATCTTCAAAGAGCCAGGTGCACGCACCAAGGCACGTGCTGAAGGTGGACAGGGAACTTGGGCACCAGCACAAGGTCTCCCCGACGCATACATCGCAATGGGTCAAACCGCCGAGAACGTGGTGGAACTTGAAAACGTCAGCCGTGAAGAGATGGACCACTTTGGTGTTCGCTCACACAATCTCGCCGTTGCACACCAGGAAAATGGTTTCTTCGAGCGCGAAATCACGCCACTCGTTTTGCCAGACGGCACTGTTGTTAGCAAAGACGATGGCCCACGTGCCGGAACAACCTACGAAGCAACATCGCAGTTGAAGCCAGTGTTCCGCCCTGACGGCAAAGTCACCGCCGGTAACGCATGTCCATTGAACGACGGCGCAGCCGCTGTCATGGTCATGAGCGACACAAAAGCAAAGCAACTTGGACTGACACCACTTGCTCGCATCGTGTCATCGGGCGTCTCAGGTTTGAACCCAGAGATCATGGGACTTGGACCAATCGAAGCATGTCGTCAAGCACTCAAGCGTGCCGGCATGACCATCGATCAAATCGACCTTGTTGAAATCAACGAAGCATTTGCTGCTCAGGTTTTGCCATCGGCAAAGCACCTCGGCATCCCAATGGAGAAGTTGAACATCCACGGTGGTGGTATTGCTCTTGGTCACCCATTCGGTATGACTGGTGCTCGCATCATGACCACACTCATCAACGGACTTCAGTGGGAAGACAAGCAGTACGGCATGGAATCAATGTGCGTTGGCGGCGGCCAAGGCATGGCGATGATTGTTGAGCGCTTGAGCTAACAACTCGTTCAAAAATTGAACGCAACTAGTCAGTAGTTGCAGATCGCGAGTCGGCGGTGGTTCTCAACATGAGGGCCACCGCCGTTCCGAATATGACCATCAATCCGGCAGCAAAGCCGAACGTGAGAAGCCCGCCATGTTCATCCGATGATCCGTACAACACGGGCGCAATCAGCGACATGATGATTCCGGCAATGAGGTCACCACTGCCGTTCAAACCTTGAGCGGCTGCTGCACGCCCTTTTGGTGCAACTTGTGCCATCAACGACTGTGTCGCCGGAATAGACAATGCACCAATGACGCCTTCCACGATGGCAAACCCCACTAACAACCAGGCGCTCTCAAGTAATCCGTAGACAAGAACGAGTGGTGCTGTGAGGAAAATGCCAATAACGGTCATCTTTGATGCGCCACGTTTATCCGCAAGGCGTCCACCAGCAGCCCCCAACAAGATGAACGGAATGGTGTACAACAAGAACGTCAAACCCACCATCAGATTGGTGCCGCCACGATCGGTGATGTAGCGATCCCATAACGCGTCGTAAATGCCGATGGGAATGAACAGAGTCAGAGATGCAAGTGCCGCTGCACGAACGGGACGAAGCCGCAACAGTTCGAGGCTGAGGCGCTTTGATTCGTTAGTAGTCGGCAATGACGGAAGTTGTCGCGGGAACACAACAACAAACGCCGTCAGCGCAACACCACTGAAGATAAGGAACGCTCCGCGTAACCCGAATGGCTCAATGAGTAATGCGCCAACCAGTGGGCCTCCCGTGTGACCCGCTAACTCCATGCCGCGCAAACGCCCTAAACGTTCTGCTGCGCGTGTCTTATCAATATTTGCAGCGATGGCCTTGATTGCGGGTCCGCTTGTTCCTAGCGACGCACCAGTAATGGCGCGCGCAAGAACAAACATCCACAACGAGTTTCCGAAGGCGAACAATGCCGATCCAATTGCGGCCAAGATCAACGCAGCAAGAACGAATCGTTTCGGCTTTCCTCGGTCGGCGTAGGGAGCGAGAAACAACTGAACTATGAGTGATGCCAGGAATCCAGATGCTGCGATGAGTCCGAGTCCAGAATCGGCGAAACCGTACTCATCCTGCAAGTCGGAGAGGGCGGGAAACACCATGCTGTTCGCAACAGGAACACTGAATCCACACAGCAACAGTGGACCAATGCCCATCGTGAATTTTGCAATGCCGCGTTCTTCAGCCATAAGTGACCAACCTAATGGACAACGCGAACAGCTCTAGCGACCAATTGCGGCAAGAACTGCATCGTTGAATGCCGGCCAGTACTCCATGCCCCATTCATCGAATTCTTTTTCCGCCAACATCACGCACGCACAATCGGCAAGGGGGTCCACCCACATGAATGTTCCAATGCCACCGAAGTGTCCGAATGTGGATGACGAATTGTGTGAACCAGTCCAATGTGGAGTCTTTTGTCCACGAAGTTCAAATCCCAATCCCCACGGGCACGGATCAAAAGTTCCGATACCTGGCACCACACCGGAAAGTTCGGGGAAAACTGGCAGTACTGCTTCAACGAATGTCTCCCGCGCAATCAACGTAGGGGAGCGCAACTCGTGAACAAACTGCACAAGGTCGGTCACTGTTGAATGAACATCTTTTGCACACGAACCTTCAAGCGCAGTGTTGTGCATTCCAAGTGGCGCGAACACAGCGTCGTCAATGTATTCAACAAACGCAATCCCGGTTGACTGCTCAATGTGAGATGCCAACATGTCGAACCCAGTGTTTGAGTAGATGCGCTTGGCGCCAGGACGTCCAACAGGTTGTGCACCATCGAAGGGATACCCGCCTGAGTGCGACAACAAATGACGTACCGTGCACCCCGTTTGACCCACAGCGTCATCGAACGAAATGCTTCCCTCTTCCACGGCGATCAATGCTGCATACGCCGAGAGTGGCTTGCTCACAGATGCAATTCGCTGTTGACGAGAAACATCTCCGTGAGTGTCGACTCCGTCTTTGTGAACGACCGCAACCGATGCAGTAACTGGCCACGTATCAATAAGTGCCCAGGCACTATCGAGAGACGACATATCAGCCGTGGTTGCGAATAAGTTCAGCGACGCGGAATGCCAGGTCGACACCTTGGCGGCCGTTCAAACGAGGGTCGCAGACCGTTTGGTAGCGGTAGTCGAGATCGTCGTTTGTCAGGTCGTCGGTTCCACCGGTGCACTCGGTGACATTGTCGCCCGTGAGTTCTACGTGAATACCGCCAGGCCAGGTGCCTTCTGCCTTGTGCGCACGAACGAAACCTGCAATTTCACCCACGATGTCTTCGAACTGGCGCGTCTTGCGCCCGTTTGGAGCAGTGATGGTGTTTCCGTGCATTGGGTCGCATGCCCATACCACGGGGTGTCCGGCTTGTTTCACTGCACGAAGAAGTGGACGAAGTCCGTCTTCAATCTTGTCGGCACCCATTCGTGAAATAAGTGTGAGGCGGCCAGGAATGCGACTGGGGTTCATCTTTTCGCAGAGTTCGACAACCCATTCAGGAGATGTGGTGGCTCCTACTTTGCATCCCACTGGGTTTGCAACACCACGCAAGAACTCAATGTGAGCACCATCGAGTTGACGTGTACGTTCACCAATCCACAACATATGTGCAGATGCGTCGTACCACTGACCCGTTAATGAATCGAGGCGGGTGAGCGCTTCTTCGTAACCAAGAATGAGCGCTTCGTGACTGGTGTACACGTCTACTTCGTGAAGCGCTGAGTAGTTCTCGGTGTCAACACCACATGCGCTCATGAACGCGAGTGCACGCTCGATCTCGTTCGACAATGCAACGTAACGCTGACCTTCGGGGCTGGACTTTGCATATTCCTGAGTCCAGGCACTCACGCGATTCAGATCTGCAAAACCACCCTTGGTGAACGCGCGCAACAAGTTCAATGTCGATGCCGATTGTTCGTAGGCCTGCATCAAACGATCGGGGTTTGGAACGCGTGCGTCGGCGGTGAACGCCGGATCGTTCACAATGTGACCGCGGAAGGATGGCAATTCAACATCGCCAATCTTTTCGGTGCCCGATGAACGAGGCTTGGCAAACTGGCCAGCCATGCGGCCAACTTTTACAACGGGAACTCCCATTGAGTAGGTGAGGACAACAGCCATCTGCAAGATGACGCGCAATTTCTCGCGAATGTTCACTGCGCTGAACTCGTCGAAACTTTCAGCGCAATCGCCAGCCTGCAATAAGAACGCGCGGCCCTCTGCTACATGACCGAGAGCGCTTTGCAGAGCGCGTGATTCACCAGCAAACACTAATGACGGCTGTTCAGACACCTTTTTCAGAACAACATCGAGAGCGGCCGTGTCTGGCCAATCTGGTTGTTGTTGGGCGGGGTAGGCCTGCCACGATTGCGGAGTCCAACGGTCTGCCATAAAGAAATTTCTGATTAGACAGCGAGGATGCGCTCTGCGTCGTCGCGCAGGCCTTCAACCGCACGGCTGACGAGGCGACGAGCAGCCTCTGCCGTGACGCCAAGGTCTTCGCCAACTTCGCGGAAGCTCTTGCGTTCACCATCGAGAAGACCAAAACGTGCTTCTACGGCGTAGCGAGCACGGTCATCGAGGGTTCCGAGCAATTCGTCGAGCAGTTCAGAGTCGACCAATGCCATGACTGCGTCTTCAGGTGTTCCCTGACCGTTGTCCATGAGGTCGCCAAGTGTTGCGTCACCATCGTCGCCCACGGTCTTGTCGAGAGAGACAGGTGTGGTGAGGCGGTGCAGTTCTGCGTTGCCGGCGTCGAGTGTTTCGCCGTCGCCCGATGCCTGACGAAGTGCTGCACGCAAGCTTGCGGAGCGATCACCAGGAATACGAATAAGGCTTGCCTTCTGGTCGAGTGCGCGACCGATGGCCTGACGGATCCAGAATGTTGCGTAGGTGGAGAACTTGAATCCACGGCGCCAGTCGAACTTGTCTACTGCGTGCTCGAGACCAAGGTTGCCTTCTTGGATGAGGTCGAGCAGATCCATGCCTTGTGGCAATGGGTAACGACGCGCGATGGAGACCACGAGACGAAGGTTGGAGCGAATGAAACGATCTTTTGCGGCAGCAGCGTTGCGCAGGTCGCGACGAAGGGCTACACCGCGCTCGCCAGCCTCGAGACGCTTGGCTGCTTCGCGACCAGCTTCGATGGCTTTGGAAAGCTCGCGCTCGTCCTCAGCGGTGAGGAGCGCAACTTTGCCGATGTCATTCAAATAGAGGCCAATTGAGTCATTCATGATGCAGTGTTCAACCGTTTTTTCGTAGTGATTTGTTCCCGTGCGTTCCGTGGCAACGGGCACATGGGAGGTTCAACAAGGAGGGGGTTCTCCAAGTGGGGATTGATGAGAATAACAGAGGGGTGGGGTCCCGTCTAGGGGTAATTTGTTCTTTCTCATTTCTGCAGGTAGAAGCACCCCGTTGGCTTCTACACTCGCCACGTGCCACAGCCCGCCCCAGAACGATTGGGCCTCCTCGGAGGGACCTTTGACCCACCACATCTTGGGCATCGTGGTGCAGCGCTGGCGGTTTTGGCCCAACTTGGTCTCCACCGGGTCGATTTGCTGGTGGCAAACGATCCTTGGCAGAAATCGGGCGACCGAGCCGTGAGCCCAGCAGCTGTTCGTTTAGAGATGGCACGTGCGTTAGTGACGGATACCCCTGGACTTGGGGTAGACGACCGCGAGATTCGCCGTGGTGGTCCCACGTACACGGCCGACACGCTGGAAGACATTCGTCGGGAGTCTCCCAACACTGAAATCTTCTTGATTGTGGGTGCAGATACAGCGGGACGAATTCACTCATGGCATCGCCCCGAGGTGGTGTTGGCACTCTCTACGCTCGTCATCGTGAATCGCACAGATCATGCCCCCGACATTCCTGGAGTCACTGGCGTGTATGTGCAGATGGACCCGGTGAATGTGTCCAGCACGGTGATTCGTCAGCGTGTTGCTGCTGGTGAATCGTTAGACAACTTCACAACACCAGAGGTCGCGCGCATTATTGCCCAGAACAACTTGTACAAGGCGCAACAGTGAGTGCTATTCCCGCACGTCGTCGACGCCGCATGATTGCGGCAAGCATCACGTCGCTGCTCACGGTTATTGCCTTGCCAAGCGGATTAGTGCTTGGCGCGAACGAGTTACTGAATGAAACGGGCGGAGACAAAGTTGACAACGATGCAACAATCTCAATTCCGCTCACGCCTGTTGAAATGATTGCCATCACGAACTCGCGAAATGAAGTTGCATCGCTCGCGCTTCTCGCTGTGAATCCGCTGTTGCAAGGCGGCACCATCGTGTCTGTGCCCGTTGGTGCGCGAGCAGATGTTGCCGAAGGTGAAGCACCGCGACGAATTGCCGATTCGTATACCACCGGTGGAGTTTCTGCATTGAAGACCGATGTGGAGAACTTGCTGAATGTGTCTCTTGAAAACGTGGAAGTTCTGACGGCTGCGGAATTAGCAACTGTTCTTGCACCTGTCGGTACTCAACCCGTGTCATTACCTCAACCAATTGTTGACACCGCTTCAGACGGAACAACCGTCACGGTTCTTGAAGCGGGAACGCTCACTGTTGGCGCGCAACAAATTGCGTCCGCGCTTGCCGCATCCCAAGTGGGTACCCCAGAATCAACGCGTCTTGCGCAGGTGAGGGCATTGTGGTCATCGGTAGCTCGAGCCGGTGTGGTGCGGTCCTCAGATGATGTCAGTACATCAACAGTGGCCACGACAGAACCACCCAAAGTGCCCTCGTCCACCGCAGAGTTCTTTACCGCACTTTTCGCAGGCGAAATAGATGTGTGGCAATTTGGTGCAACGTTGTTAACCGACGCTCAACGAAACCCAACAAATGCCGACATGTACGAACTTGACGGGGGCGAGGTGCTGACTGTGATGGCAAGTGTGGTGCCGTCTGCAATGCGTCTCACCAGCACGAACATTGCGGTCATGATTGACATTCCATTCGACAACACCACCTATGCAAAGGAAGCAGCAACTCGCTTGGCATTTATGGGTGCAAACGTGGTGCTCATTCGTCATGTGCCCGACACGCCAACAGAAGAAACCGTGGTGTATTTCAATGACACTATGGCACGAGTAGAGGCAGAAACGTTCACAAATCTTCTCGGACCACTCTCGTATAAAGAGTCGTCGGAAATCATTGACAGTGTGAACTTGCGAATTGTGTTGGGGAACGACTTCGTTGCTTTCCTGGGGTCTGGGCCACAGAACACCACAACGACTACGGTGGACAAGTGACCAGCACCTCGGCAGATTCAGAATCGCTCGAACTCGCAACAACTATTGCGCGCATCATTGACGAAAAACAGGGAACCGACATCGTTGTTCTGCCTGTGGGGGATGTTGTGGGTATCACCGAATACTTCGTTGTGGCTAGTGCATCCAACGTTCGATTAGTTGGTGCTGTGTCAGATGCTGTTTTGGGTGATGTACGCGACTTAGTGGGGCGCGGACCACTTCGTTCTGAAGGCACCCGAGAGAAGCAATGGGTTCTTATCGACTATGGCGATGTAGTTGTGCACATCTTCGTTGACGAAGCTCGCCGCTTTTATGAAATTGAACGTCTCTACAAAGACATTGTGCCCGTCGCTTGGGCGCCGAACGCATAATTCCTTTTCGTCGTTACATGTCGGTGACGACATTGCCGCGCGCACTGGTGGAAATAGTCAATGTTCTCTGAGCAAGTGCTGCAACATCGCGCTCGTCGTGTGATGTGAACACAATTGGACCAGTGAAGGTTTCTCGCGTGGCGAGAAGTGTTTCAAGTACTTCGGTTCTTCCCTGCGAATCAAGAGCAACAGTTGGCTCGTCGAGAAGTAGCGCAACGGGATGCAGCACGAGAGTTCGTGCAATGGCCACTCGTTGGCGTTGTCCACCGGACAATTGATGTGGCAAACGATCGGCGAGATGGTCAATTCCAAATTGGGCGAGCATGTTCTGTGCACGCGTGCGTCGAGAGTGTCGCGATTCGCCACGCGCACGCAAACCGAATTCAACATTCTGCTGGCATGTGAGATGGGGAAACAGTGCTCCGCCTTGTGTGAGCAGTCCAACAGAGCGTTTCTCAGGTTGAACCCAGGTTCGCGTGGCGGTATCGGTGAAGACGACATTGTTCACGCTGATATGGCCCGATGAAATGGGAAGGAGTCCCGCGATGGCGGCAAACAGTGTTGATTTTCCTGAACCATTTGCTCCCATCACGGCGACGCATTCGCCCTGCTGGACTATGAACTGAGCATTCAACTCAAATGAGTCTCGCGTGATGACAGCATTGATGGAGAGACTCATTGTTGCCCCCGACGCAGAACACCGCTTGTCCAGTGCGATTTCAACGACACCAAGACAATGAACGACACAGCAATAAGGACAACAGAGAGAAGAAGAGCAGCATCGCGTCCCGATTCAAGTGCGGTGTACACAGCGAGCGGCAAGGTTTGTGTACGGCCTTGTGTATTGCCTGCGAATGTGATGGTTGCACCAAATTCGCCAAGCGCGCGAGCCCACGTCAGTACCAGACCTGCAATGAGTGCCGGACGTACAAGTGGAAATTGCACTCGCAGAAGAACATGCCATGGACGCGCACCGAGAGATCGGGAGACACCAACAAGTGCAGGGTCAACGTTGGCGAAAGCAGATTCCATCACGACGATGAAGTACGGAGCGGCCACGAAGAATTGTGCGAGGACTGCAGCCGATTCGGTGAACGCAATCCGGATGCCAAACCACTCCCACAGGTACTGACCAACTACTCCGTTTTTGCCCAACACATAAATGAGCGCCACACCACCAACAACGGGTGGCAAAACCATTGGCAAGACACAGAGTGCGCGGAGCACACGCATGCCCGGAAACGAGTAGTGCGCGATGAGCCATGCAACGGGGGCGCCAACAGCGACAGAGAGAAGTGTTGCTAACACCGATGTACGTAATGAAAGCAAGAGAGCACTGCGGTTCGCCTCGTCGGTCACTATTTCGGGAAGTGCACTCCACGGCACGCGAAGCAACATTGCAAGAACGGGTAACACGAGAAGCATTAGCCCCACAACGGCGGCAGCAATGACTCCGCGCGGAGCCTGGGATACAGCAAAGTTACGACGCACTAATGAACCCTGCGTTTTTCAGAATGGTTTGACCTTCAGGCGACATGATGAAATTCACGAATGTTTGAGCAGCAGATGCATTGCCTGACGATGGCTGTGTTGCGATGGCGATGGGGTATTCCGCGAGCACGTTGTCTGCATCAGGAATAGACACCGCAGAAATATCAGTATTCGCAACAGCATCGCTGATGTAAGCGATTCCCGCGTCTGCCTCACCAGTGCGAACACGAGAGATCACGCCAGTAACCGAATTTTCACGACTTGCGGGAGTAATGATCAGTCCAGCTCGTTCGAACATCTGGTCCGCATAGCGACCACATGGCTGACTGGTGTCGCACAAAACAACGGTAAGACGTGGCGAAGCGAGGTCGCGTATCGAGGCGATGCTGCGTGGGTTGCCCTGAGCGGTGATGATGGCGAGACGATTACGTGCAAATGTCTTCACCGATGTTGCATCGATGGCGTTGCCTGCTCTGACCTTTTCCATGTTGGTGTTGTCGGCCATTGCAACAACATCCATTGGTGCGCCAGCGAGAATCTGAGACGCCAAAGCTGAACTCCCCGCAAAAGACAGACGCACAGAGATATTCGTGTTGGTGCGTGAAAAACTTTCGGCTGCTGTAGAGAACGCGTTGCTGAGTGATGCTGTAGCAAGAACATTGAGTTCAATTGTGTCTTCAGTGACGGAGTTATTCGACATTTGTGGACTGAACAGCACGGCCACGGGAGCCAAGAGGACAACGAACACAATGAGCAACGCAACGATGGTGGTGCGAGAGCGATTCACAGGGAAAACTCTAAAGGTCTAATAATGACTACTCAGTAGTCCGTCACGGACTACTGTTGCACTATGGCAAAAATTTCAACAATTGACCACCCAGAAGCGGGTGCGTGTCTGGCTTTGGTGCGGCTTGGTCGACAACACGGATACGCAATTGCGCAGGAGTTTGCTCCAGGTGGCGACGTAGGTGCGGTTATCACAGCAACTCGACCTGTTGTGTACCGCGAGATAGCGGCACTTGAATCGAGCGGCTTGTTGGCGTCGCAAGAAACAAAAGGAACTCGCGGCCAAGCGAAGAAGTTGTTGCGACTCACTAGTGCGGGAAACAAGTCGCTTGACGCATGGCTGAATCAACCCGTGAGTCACATTCGCGATATTCGCGGTGAGTTCCTTCTGAAAGTCATTCTTCGCAGTCGTTTAGAACTTTCGTTGGCACCGTTCATCACATCTCAACGGTCTGCCCTTGCAGATGTCATGGCGTCGTTGAGTACATCATCGGACGTAGGTGTTGTTCATCTTTGGCGAAAAGAACAGGTGCGGGCAGTTGCGCGATTTCTCGACGAACTAGAGGGGCGCACATCGCACGCAGTTGACACCGCTGCTGATGATTCAGTGGTGTTAAGCGCACGAAACCAATTGCGCGGAATCGTACGCAGTGTTCAGCACGGAGACATCTTGTCCTCGGTGAAAGTGGAAATTGAAGGTGGTCAAGTCATGACATCTACTGTCACCCGCGAGGCAACGAACGCATTGCGATTGGCGCCCGGATCTCCCATTACTGCGCTGTGTAAGGCCACCGATGTTTTGCTGGCAGTGACCGGGCCGGTGGGGTCTCGGTAACCGGTCTCACTTCGGGATTTCGTTGCTAGGGTAAGCCACTGATATTTGGGGCTGTAGCTCAGTTGGCAGAGCGCTTGCATGGCATGCAAGAGGTCACGGGTTCAATTCCCGTCAGCTCCACCAGATTTTTTCAAACCGGCGAAAACAAGCTTTGAAGCTGAGAGCAAACGGAGATTCGCTATTTTCTTACCGGCATACCGTTTCGCTGCTATTTGAGGCGCAAGTTGCAAGTCTTGAACCACTTGGTGTGAATATTCCATAACCCGTTGACTCCCGACGGATGTAGAGGAGATCGGCGCCTTGGGCCGTTTCGTAAACAAATAGCCCCTGGCGTTTCTTGCTCTGGTATAAAAGTCCAAGTTTGTTGTCTCGAAGGTCAAAGCCTTCATAGTCATTTTCATTTACGTATTTGCCGGAGGAGTCAAGCAGTGCGTAACTCCCACTCCATGTGGGAAGAGCGTTTGGCATCAATTCCTTTAAAGTTTGTTGAATTCGGCCATCAATTCTGTAGTTACCGACGGACGTCAGAATGGCAGTGGTGGGTCGCACGGTTGTGGTTGGTCGTGTGGTTGTGGTGCGCCGCACGGTTGTGGTTGTGGTGGGTCGTGTGGTTGTGGTGGGTCGTGTGGTTGCGGTGGGTCGCACGGTTGTGGTTGGTCGTGTGGTTGTGGTGCGCCGCACGGTTGTGGTTGTGGTGGGTCGTGTGGTTGT
>JAJTEL010000001.1:271170-475888 GCA_021299715.1 Ilumatobacteraceae bacterium
GTGTGGTTGTGGTGGGTCGCACGGTTGTGGTTGTGGTGGGTCGTGTGGTTGTGGTTGGTTTAACTGTCGTTGGCGTAGCAGCTGGTAGTCCTGACGCCTCGGCGCTCGAAACCATCGGAATAGTAAGAAGATTGAGTGATACGAGTACCAGAGATTGAACTGCTTTCACTTTCAATTGACATTTGTTCATTTTCAACTTCGATTTCTTCAGAGAGGGATCAAATAGGTTGGTCGTTGCCAAAAAGTTAAATCATTAGGTCATTTACTCTTTGCTAGTTACTGTCACAGCCTAGTTATCTGGGGTGAATTCTCGTTTCTTCGCAGATTTCTTGTGCCCTGCTGCAAAACCGGCCTCAATCAAATGCCAGCCAAATTAGGCTTGCGCCATGCCGTTGGTGACCATTGTGATGCGGACGTATGAGCGTCCGATCTTCTTGGCACGGGCGCTCGCCAGCGTCTGCAGGCAGACATTTTCTGACTGGGAACTCGTTGTTGTCAACAATGGCGGCGCGCCACAGCCAGTTGACCATCTCGTTCACATGGCGCGGCAATCACATCCGTCTGCTGATATTCGCGTTATTCATCTGTCAGATCGTGTTGGCATGGAAGAGGCCTCCAATACTGCGCTTCGAAACTCGTCATCAGAGTTTTTCGTTATTCACGACGACGACGATTCGTGGAAGCCCGTCTTCTTGGAGATTGCTGTCGATGCTGTGCAACGACATGTATCCGCTAGTGCTGTGGTGACAGGCGTCGTTCGCGTGCATGAAACGTTCAGAAATGATCGTGTGTGGCCCGTGGAAAATGAGATGTTCCCTCTTTCCCAAGAGAGGCTCACGCTTCCTGGAATGATTGGACGAAATACTTTCCCACCTATTGCTGCTGTGTTTCGTCGATCAGTGTTGGACAAAGTGGGGATGTTCGATTCTTCACTACCGGTACTTGGCGATTGGGAATTCAATTTGCGTGCTCTCACGGTTGGAGAGTTTGTTTTTCTTCCCGAGCGACTTGCGAACTATCACACGCGAACATCAGACAGCGATGTTGCTGCAGGTAACTCAATCATTGTTGGGCAGAACCTGCATCACGAGGTGAAGAAGCAATTGCAGCAACGCTGGGACAGCGAACCATGGGAAGAGGGCATCTCTAAAGGGGAGAAGTCTCGACAGATGTTCGCCGCGATGGAAGCAGACGAAGCAACTCAACAAGCACACGAACACGTGCGGTTGCGTCAACAGCGGACAGTGGGTGCGCGCGTTCGTCGCGCTGTGGGTGTCTTGGTGGCCCCTCGTCGTTTACTGCATGGCGTTGTACGGCGCGTTCGTCTCAGGGTGGGTCGCTAATGCAGGTACTGACCCCTAGTGAAGTCTTGAATGCACATCCACAGGCCACAGTGCTATCGCTTGACTTTTTCGACACCTTGATTACGCGATCGGTCGCTCAGCCAACTCATGTGTTTGCCGAAGTGGAACGCCAACTCATCAACGAGTTTGGACGTGAATGCATGGGGTATGCACGCTCTCGTATTCGATGTGAGCACGACGTGAGAGTGCGTGTAGCAGCAACAGGTTCATTACGCGACATCACTCATGACGAAATCATGCAGGAAGTCCAACGCCACTATTCAGGCGCAGCTTTCATAGAGCGTGCAGGTCACATTGAAATTGATTCAGAGATTGCAATGGCCCAGGCGGTGCCATTTGGCCAGCACCTAGCCGACGAAGCACGATCACGTGGTCTGCGAGTCGTCATTGTGAGCGACAACTACATGTCGGCACAGCATCTTGTGCGCATGGCGCACGCAGCCGGAGTGACATGGGTTCAGGCCAGTGACATCTTCGTTAGCTGTGAGCATGACGCTATGAAACACAATGGCTCGCTGTGGAAGAAAGTCGTGCCTCAATTGGGAGTTCCGGCAAAAAACATTCTTCATGTTGGGGACCACACAATTCCCGATGAAACTGAGCCGAGCAAACTTGGAATTGCCTGCTACATCGATTCACGCAGTTCGCAGTGGCAGCGACACGCATTGAATGCAAACCCCAGCGTGTTGCCTTTGTCGCGCATTGAAGCATTTCAGCGGACTTCTGACTACGAGACCTCTGAAGGAGTTGCACGCCACCTCGGCGGCGGGCTTGTGGCAATGATGGTGGCTGCACAATTGAAAGACTGCATTGCCGCTGTGCGCCAGCGAGATGTTGCAAGTCTTCACTTCGCAGCCCGTGATGGTTGGATGGCGCATAAGGCGTGGAATGAATTGCGGCAGTCATGGAGTGATTTGCCCAATGCGTCGTACCTATCGTTCTCTCGCTCGGTTATCGGGCGCGCAAACATCACCGTGGTTGATGAAAAAGTGGCAATCAGATTTATTGATGAACACGAAAGGCTGACGCCGCAAAGACTGTCTTCGCGATTTGGGTGCGACATCGTCTCGCCATATGCAGATGACGCCGAGCTAGACGCAGACACGGCCCGCACGCTCATCATGGACAACAGCGACCGCATTGTGGATGCCTCACAACAATTACGTCAGCGACTCGTTGGATATTTGCGTCGAAGTGGAATTCTTGCGCCCGGTCACCACATAGTTGTGGACCTTGGTTGGCGCGGCGCCCCCATGGCCGACCTCGCTGACATTGTTGCCGCAGAAACTGACGGAGCCGCAACCATTGAGGGACGGTTCCTGGGGTTGTACTGGGACGCCACCATGAATCGTGTTCGTTTGCCTTTACATGGTTTTGCCATGGACGACCTTGGTCCGTTGAACGACAACATTCGACTTCTTGGAGCTGTTCGTTTGCTTGAATTTGTGGTCACTGCACCACATGGCTCTGTTATTGATTTTTCTGGACCAGAAAAAAACTGTGAACCTGTGTACGCATCCATGGCTCACCAGTCGCGTCGTGAAGAAGAATTTGTTTCCGATGTTCTCGATTCTGCAGTGCGTGGTGCGCTTCAGATTGCGTTAGGAACACATCCGTCGGGCGTTGTCCTAGACGACATCACTCCTGAATCGGTGTGGGCCGCCATGATGCAAGTGGCGCACACACCGCGCGCCGACGAATTAGACGCACTGCGTGAACACGTGCATGTTGCATCGGTCGATCACGCCGATGGCGGTATTCCACTCATCGCGCCTGCACCACGCTGGTCGTCCACACTTCCTGTTCAGTGGTACTCGCGTCTCTATGACGACACGATGAAAACACGTTGGTTTCAGGGGTCGCTTCGTGAGTGGGAACGTCATGACTCGTCACGAGATTTCGCTGAAGGCATCATGCGGCTGTGGCCTTTTATGGGCCCCGTGTGGTGCGATGCACCGTAGGGTTCTTGTGTGATTATCGACATTCAGTTCAACCAAGGCTCGGCATCGTGGCCCGCGTTGCGCGACGGAGTGCTGACCGCCGAGGCGGCCGGATTTTCCACTGTATGGAACTTGGATCATTTTTCCGGTGCCATGTTCAATAGCGACTCCATGATGGAGTGTTTCACCAGTCTCACCGCGTGGGCCACGGTGACATCGCGCATCAAAGTGGGCACGTTGGTGACGAATATCAATAATCGTCACCCAGGGTTGCTGGCCAACATTGTCAGTTCGTTGCAAGACATTTCCGGCGGGCGACTCATGTTGGGCGTCGGTGCGGGTACATCACCCAATAGCCCGTACGGTGCTGAACAACGCGCGTTGAACATGGACGTTCTCACGCCAATGTCTGCACGTCATCAAAAACTTCTGGAGAACATCACCACAATGCGATCCATCTGGGCTCATGATCGAGATGCATTGTTTGAAGGGTTTCCACGCCCAGCAACAGTTCCGCCCATCATCGTTGGTGTGAACAGTGTTGGTTTGGCGAAGCTTGCCGGACAGCATCTCGATGGAGTGAACACACGCTTCAATCACCCCGATCGCGCATCACTCATTCGCGCAGCGCTCACGGCACGCGGAAACACCCCTGGATTTGACGTCTCGGTGTGGTCGCCGTTTGTTCCAGAGTATGCAGACCCAGATCATCCGTTCCATAAGGAATTAGTGGCCGATGGCGTTACTCGTCTCATTATGTTTGATCTGGGCGCTCCGCATCTTGAGACCATCCAGAAAACTGCGCGCTATTTAGCCTGAACGAAGAGCGGTTCGCCTGCTGCAATTCGCCAACGAATTGCTTTCGACAAGATGAAAATCATCATTGGAATGGTGAAGTAGTTGATGACCGACATGACGATGTCATTCAACATCCACCCGTAGATCATCCACGACGCTGACGACACGATGGTCATCATCCAACTCATCACAGAGATGCCATGAAGGTTTTCCGTTTTGATGACGTGTGCGACTTGTGGCATCAGAGAGGTGACGCTGACTGTGGTTGCCATCCAGCCCACCACCGACGGAGACACGGGCACGGCAATGAGAAGAAGCGCTGCAAGCGCTGCTGCAAATTTCAGTAGAAGCGCAATGGGCATGCTGCCGTGTTTGTACAAGACACTGATGATGATGAGTTGTGCCGTAATGAATGAGCCATTTGAAAACCAAATGGCTTCGCGCCCCATGGAGACGCCATAGGTAAACCACAAGGCCGAACCCACCAGGCCGTGCGCAACGCTAAATGGAGAGATGCCATGGGACGTGTCTCGTCTGACCATTCGCCACACTTGCGGCCAAATAAAGATGAGGCTGGTGAAGGTGCACCAGACACCCATAGCGGCATTCATTACTTAACGACGATATTCACAGTGCGTCCGCGCACCACAATGGTCTTGACGGGAGTCTTGCCTTCAAGTGCTGCTACCACGTTGTCTAGTGCCATAGCTGCCGCGATGTGTTCATCGTCGTTGGCATCTGGTGCAACAGAGATACGGCCACGAACTTTTCCGTTGACTTGAACAGGAACCTCAATGACATCTTCTACCAGCAACGCAGGATCTGCTTGTGGGAAGGGCACGTAGGTCACTGTGGTGGAATGACCGAGGCGACTCCACAGTTCTTCGGCAAGGTGTGGGCACAACGGCGACAACATCTGCACTAACGGTTCCACCACAGCGCGTGGAGATGTTCCGAGAGCAGAGGTGTGCTGAGTGAGGGCATTGTTGAACTCGATGAGCTTGGCAATAACGGTATTGAAGCGAAGACCATCCATGTCTGCTTCAACACCAGCAATGGTGCGGTGCAGATGACGCAACAATTCTTCTGGTGGGGCATCGTTGGTGACAACAAGCTCTCCCGTGTCTTCATCAACCACGTTGCGCCACAGGCGTTGAAGAAAACGTTGCATGCCCACAACATCTCGCGTGTTCCACGGACGGCTTGCATCGAGCGGGCCCATAGCCATCTCGTACAAACGGAACGTGTCGGCGCCGAACTCTTCGTACATTTCATCGGGCGTAACGATGTTCTTCAGGCTCTTGCCCATCTTGCCGTATTCACGTGACACCGTCTCGCCGTTCCACGTGTATGTTCCGTTGTCTTCCACTACCTCTGCGGCGGGGACTGTTTGACCACGGGCGTCGCGATATGCGTAGGCCTGAATGTATCCCTGGTTGAACAAACGATGGAATGGTTCTTCGCTGCTGACATGACCGAGGTCGTGCAGAACTTTGTGCCAGAAGCGTGCGTACAGCAAGTGAAGAACAGCGTGTTCAACGCCGCCCACATACAAGTCGACGCCGCCGGTATGGCCTTCACCTTGTGGTCCCATCCAGTAGCGCTCCACTTCGGAGTCAATGAAAGTGTCTGCATTGGTGGGGTCGAGATAGCGCATTTCGTACCAGCACGAACCCGCCCATTGCGGCATCACATTCACTTCGCGCTTGTATTCGCGTGGTCCATCTCCAAGGTCGAGCGAGACGGTGGTCCATTCCTTCACTCGTGCAAGAGGGGGAATGGGGTCACTGTCTGCATCATTGGGATCGAGTGCTGTTGGCTTGAAGTCGGCAAGTTCTGGCAGCAAGACAGGCAGTGCAGATTCGGGAACTGCGTGTGCATTGCCATGTTCGTCGTACACGATGGGGAATGGTTCGCCCCAATAGCGCTGACGAGAGAACAACCAATCGCGCAGGCGATAAGTGGTGGTGGCTTCGCCGTGCCCATTGCTTTCTAGCCATGTATTCATGCGCGTCTTCGCCTCACTAATGGAGGTCAGTCCGTTCAAACTGAGCGAGTCGTTTGCTGAATCGATGTATTCACCGTCACCAACGAACGCTTCTGGCCATGTTGAGCAATCGCTGCTTGGCGCAATGTTGCGCTGGTCAAACCACGACTGTGGGGGCATTTGCGTTGCAACGATGGGCAAGTTGTAGGTGCGCGCAAAGTCGAAGTCGCGTTGGTCGCCGCTTGGTACTGCCATGATGGCGCCAGTTCCGTATCCCATCAGCACATAGTCGGCGATGAAAATAGGAACGTCTTTGCCAGTGACAGGGTTTGTTGCGTACGCGCCCGTAAAGACGCCGGTCTTTACTTTGGAGTCGTCTTGACGTTCGTCGTCGGCCTTTGCGGCTGCTTCGGCGACATATGCGGCAACTGCGCTGGCCGCATCGGGAGACGTCACTGCAGAAACGAGAGGATGTTCTGGTGACAACACCAAGAAGGTGGCACCAAACAACGTGTCGGGTCGAGTGGTGAACACTTCAATTGCGCCCGCAGAAGACGTAAACGAGACACGAGCGCCTTCGCTTTTCCCTATCCAATTGCGCTGCATCAACTTGATGGGCTCTGGCCAGTCCAACCGGTCGAGGTCATCAATAAGGCGATCTGCATACGCAGTGATACGCATCATCCACTGGCGCATGTTTCGCTTGAACACGGGGTAGTTGCCAATGTCGCTGCGGCCATCGGCGGTGACTTCTTCGTTCGCCAGAATTGTTCCGAGACCAGGGCACCAGTTCACGGGTGCATCGGTGAGATACGCCAAACGATGTGAGTCGATGTAGTCGTGCTTTTCTTGTGCGGTGAAGTCTGCCCATGCACGATTTCCGGGAAGTTGGTGAGTTCCCGATTCGCACTCCGCCACCAATTCGTTAATGCGTCGAGCACGGTTTTGTGTGGTGTCGTACCACGCACCGTGAACTTGCAAGAAAATCCACTGTGTCCATTTGTAGAACTCTTCATCGGTGGTGCTGACGCTGCGGCGCGCATCGTGGCCAAGCCCAAGTCGACGCAACTGACGACGCATATTCGCAATGTTTGATTCGGTGTTGATGCGCGGATGAATGCCGGTGGTGATGGCGTGCTGTTCTGCGGGCAAACCAAAACTGTCGTAGCCCAAAGCATGAAGAACGTTGTAACCCTTCATTCGCTTGAACCGGGCGTACACATCTGTACCGATATAGCCAAGTGGGTGACCTACGTGAAGACCAGCACCAGAGGGATACGGGAACATGTCCAGAATGAAGGCCTTCGGTTTTCCGGCCAAACGCTCAAGATCCTTCAGTGGGCCGGCGGGGTTTGGTGCGTTGTACGTACCTTCGGCATCCCAGGTGTCTTGCCAGCGTGACTCAATATCTGCTGCAAGGCGTGCCGAATAACGAAAGGGAGGAAATTTTGTCGCTCCAGCGGAGGAGGGCATCGCCGAGTCAGTCATGGTTGTGCCATTCTAGATGCCGTGTCCAAACAACGCCCAAGGTCGGGTCGCCGTCAGCCGAAGGGCGGTTCCTCTCACGGGTACCCCCGCACTGCGCGACTATCGGAAGTTCTTCGCGAAGTCATCGCCGACGAACTCACTCGCATCGATGATGAACGGCTTGATTTGGTGACCGTCACTGCAATCGATGTGGACCCAGAGATGAATCGCGCCATCGTCTACTTCGACTCCATGTTTGGTGAAGAGGGCGACGAAGGTGTCATTGAGGCCATGAACGAACATCGTGCCCGCATTCAGGCATCCATTAATCGGCAGATGCATGCGCGCAAGACTCCCATTCTCAGTTTCAAACCAGACGAAGTCATTCGCAGTGCGGCTCGAATTGAAGAACTGCTGCGTCGCCAACCCGACACATCTCCCATCGTTCCCGACGACGACACGCAGTAGTACATGGCCAGGCGTCGACCGCCCACTGTTCACGGTCTCGTTCTCGTAGACAAACCCGCAGGCATGACAAGCCACGATGTTGTGTACAAGCTTCGGAAACATTTTGGTGAAAAACGAATTGGTCACGCGGGAACCCTTGATCCTGATGCCACTGGTTTATTGGTGGTGGGCGTCGGCAATGCAACACGACTTATTCGTTTCATGGGTGATATGGACAAAACGTATTCGTGCGAGATTGTCTTCGGGTCTGAGACCGACACCTTGGACGATTCAGGAACTGTCACCCATACTCACGACATGACGCCGCCACACATTGATGATGTGCGGCGCACTATTGCAGAGAAGTTTGTGGGAAATATTCTGCAAGTGCCACCCATGGTGTCCGCGCTGAAAGTAGATGGAGTGCGATTACACCAACTGGCGCGCGAGGGAATTGAAGTGGAACGCCAAGCCCGACCCATCGCCGTGTATTCATTTGATGTGGAGCCCACAGAGAACCCCATGATCATTCGTGCCATGGTTCGTTGTGGTGGCGGCACATACATTCGTTCTTTGGGCGCAGACCTTGGCACTGCATTAGGTGGCGGTGCGCACATTCGCACCCTGCGACGTCACACCACTGGTCCGTATTCCATAGAAGAAGCCTGCACGCTTGAACAACCAGTTTTGTTGCCCGTGCGTGACGCGGTGCGAGCGTTGACAACTCATCAACTCACTTCAGAAGAAATTGACGATGTGTTATTCGGCAGAGTTCGCGAAGCTTGGGATGGTGATGGTCCGTGGGCGGCGGTGGACTCGCATGGTGAACTTGTTGCGGTCTTCGAACTGTGGAAAGACCGTATTGCCAAACCGACGGTGGTGTTTGGGGGCAGATAGCGTTGCCACTCGTGCGCGTCATCACCGACCTCTCCGCCAGTCCGTGGCCAGATCAACGGGCCGTTGTCACCATTGGTGCCTACGACGGTGTGCATCTTGGACATCGGGCGGTCATTCGACAAGTTCAGGCTCGCGCTCACGAACTTGGCGCTCTCAGCGTGGTGGTCACGTTCGACCGTCACCCCGCCAGCATTGTGCGCCCAGATGCTGCGCCGCGTTTGTTGACAACCGTTGAACAAAAGATTGAACTTTTAGAGAGCACGGGAGTTGACGCCGTTGTTGTCGTTCCGTTTGACCCTGAACAAGCTCGTGAGACTCCGGTTGATTTTGTTACTCGAGTCTTGGTCAATGTGTTGCGAACACAGGCCGTCATTGTTGGATCAGATTTTCACTTCGGACACATGCGTCAAGGAAACGTGACCTTGTTACGTGAAATGGGGGAACGCCATGACTTCACGTGTGAGCCCATTGTTCTCATCCCGCGTGCCGACGGAGTGAACGAGCCCGTCAGTTCAACAGCAATTCGTCGTGCATTGGCTGGCGGCGAAATAGATAGCGCCACACGCATGTTGGGTCGTGCGCACGAAGTGCGCGGCACGGTGGTGGCAGGCGACCAACGCGGTCGCACCATTGGTTTCCCCACCGCAAACGTTCACATTCCGTCTGGCATGTGCTTGCCAGCCGATGGCGTGTATGCCGGTGTTTATCGACGCCCCGACGGCAGTGAGCATTCGTGCGCTATCAACTTGGGTCGCCGTCCAACGTTCTATGCCAATCAGGACTACTCCTTGTTAGAGGCGTACTTACTCGATTTCACTGGCGATCTGTACGGAGAAGATGCCGCAGTTCAGTTCGTTGCGTTTTTGCGTAGTGAAAAACAGTTCGGTGGTATCGACGAGTTGAAACAACAACTTGTCAAAGACATCGAGAACGCGCGGTCAGCGGTTCTTGCGCGCCACAGCGCTTAGCTGCCAACTGATGGCGACAAATGCTTGTACGCCGTGTTGCGTTGCGTCAGAACTCGACGCAACGGCGCAACAATTTCGCCGAAGCGACCTTCTGTCATTGCTTGGCCATGATTGGCGCCTGCAGCACGAGAGATGTTTTCGTCCATAAGGGTTCCACCTAGGTCGTTACAACCTGATTGCAACAACTGCGCCGCACCGTGAGTGCCAATCTTTACCCAGCTTGCCTGCACGTTGTCGATAAGGCCGTCATAAAAGATGCGTCCAATCGCGTGCATCAGAATTGTCTCGCGGAATGTTGGACCGCGGCGAGATTTCTTTTGCAAATAAATGGGTGACGCCATGTGCACGAATGGCAATGGAATGAACTCGGTGAACCCACCTGTTTCTTTTTGCAGCTCGCGAGTGACCACCATGTGATTGGCCCATGAATCGGGATGTTCAACACTGCCGTACATGATGGTGATGTTTGAATGAAGGCCAACGGAGTGTGCTTGCCTATGGCACTCCAGCCATTCTTCAGTATTCACTTTGTCGGAACAGATAATGGCGCGAATCTTGTCGTCCAAGATTTCTGCGGCTGTTCCGGGAAGAGATGCAAGGCCTGCGTCTTTCAAACGCACCAGGTAATCACGCAACGATTCGCCGTTGCGATGTGCGCCTTCAGTGACCTCAAGAGCAGTAAAACCGTGAACATGCATGTCGGGAACAGCAGACTTCACGGCACGTGTGACATCGATGTAGTAGTCGCCGTCGAAGTCGGGGTGAATACCACCTTGGAGTGTTACTTCTGTTGCACCCATGTCCCATGCTTCGCGGGCACGATCTGCAATGTCATCCAATGTGAGTAGGTACGGAGTGCCTCGAAGGTTTAGCGAAAGGGGACCCTTGGAGAACCCACAGAACTTGCACTTGTACGTGCACACATTGGTGTAGTTGATGTTTCTGTTGTGCACCCAAGTGACGGTGTTGCCCACTGCGTTGAAACGCAGTTCGTCTGCGTAGTCGGCAATGAGTCCCACCTCTGGTCCACGCGCACGAAAGAGATCAATGATCTCTTGTTCACCGAGTTCTTGGCCGTTTCGGTGACCGTCAATAATTTCTGCAACGCGACCACGCGCAAAGGGTCGTGGATGTGGCACCAATGTCATGGGCTTCACGTTTGACCCTGAATACCACTGCGTTGATTTGTGGCCGACAAGAACAACTTCGGCACCGTCGTGCACAACATCTGCTGCTGTGACTTTCTCTGGCCAGATTGCACCTGGATCGTCGCGGCCAAGACCTTCAGCATCGGTGCGGTCCAAGACGGGGAAATGCAACGAAGAGTCGAGCCACTTGTCTGGTGCAGTTGCGAACTCTGGATAAATGGTGAGGCGTGGCGCTAATGCAAAGCCACGATCTTCGGTGACATCACGCAATCTGTCTAGTGCGGGCCATGGGCGTTCGGGGTTGACGTGATCTGCGGTGACAGGGGAGACGCCACCCCAATCGTCAATTCCCGCATCAAGCAACACACCGAAGTCGTCAGACAAATTGGGTGGAGCTTGTAAGTGGATGCTGGGCGGAAGGATCAGTCGTGCAACAGCAATTGACCACAAGTACTCATCTTCTGGGCATGGCTTGGCTTTGTGCATTGCTGTGCCGGCTTTTGGCAGGAAGTTCTGCACGATGACTTCTTGAACGTGTCCGTACGTTTGGTGAGCAGCAGCGAGGAGTGCGAGGGCGTCAATGCGATCTCGACGATCTTCGCCAATACCCACCAAGATTCCCGATGTAAACGGAATGGCTAGTTCGCCCGCAAGACACAAGGTGTCAATGCGTCGTTGCGGTTCTTTGTCTGGTGCACCGCGGTGACACTCAAGGTCATCTCGCAACGACTCCAACATCATTCCTTGAGACGGTGACACTGCGCGCAACAGTGCAAGTTCCTCTTCGTACAACGCACCTGCATTGGCATGCGGCAACAAACCAGTTTCGTTCAACACCAGTTGCGCCATGTCGTGCAGGTAATGAATGGTGGAGTCGTACCCGTTGTCGCGAAGCCACTGCGCAGCAACGTCGTAACGAAGTTCGGGCCGCTCACCCAATGTGAAGAGGGCTTCGTGGCATCCTTGGCGCGCACCTTGTCGCGCGATGGTCAAAATGTCATCGGCGGTGAGATAGGGCTTTTCTAGTCGTGCCGGCGGTTGAGCAAATGTGCAGTAGCCACACTTGTCGCGACACAACATGGTGAGCGGAATGAACACCTTCGGCGAAAACGTGATGCGTGTGCCGTGGGCAGCATCGCGAACGTCGCGCGCACGAGACATGAGATCGTCGAGCGACGCACTCATGAGGTCGTCAATGAATGACTGTTGAATGGGATGCGAGGACATGAGGTCATCGCGGGAGAACTGACGCAACAAGGCAGCACCTTTCAGGTGGACACAGCGGATGGGTTTTGTCAGTGCTGGTCGACTGCCTGAAAGCGAGTTAGAAAGTGCCTCCACGCGGTCGTGATGACCGAGCAACTACAGCGTAGACGGATTATTGGTCTGTGTCAGCGTTGGAGATGGCTTCAAACATGGCAGACACGTTGTGGCTGGTCATGGGGACTCTGTGCCCTGTGCGGCTGATGAAGCTCAATTGCACTCCCGTGGCGGGGTCGAGGGCGGCAAAGACTTGTTCGTGTCCTTCGCTGTCCACCACGATGTCGGTCAGGCGGGGAATGCCGGCCGAATCGAGGGCGTCGCGAGTGACGCCAGCATTGAACACTTCGATGGCGATGTGCTGGACTCCCGACCCGTGCTCGGAGAGCCGACGATGGACCGCGGGGTTGTGGTTGGGTCCCACCAGAACAACGTTCACGCCACCAGCAACAGCATTCACCACCGCGGGATCGTCGGTGCTGTTGGTGCGGAAACCAATTTCGTCGAAGAATTTCCGAGCAGCATCAAGATCGGCCACCGCAACAACAACGTGGTCGATACGAACAGCAACGGTGTCTAGTTGGCTACGTGAATGCGCACCCGCATCTTTTTCAGGAGTTGGTTCTTCGCGACTCTCGGCCGCTTCTATGCGGTGAGTCTCGGACAACAATGTGCGAAACAACTGCTCGGCAAAGTCGGCGTCAACTCCGGCATCGATGGCCCACTGACGACGAGACATCAATACGTCGCGCACACGATCTGGTTGAATAATTGCATCTCCAGAGTTGCCCTTTGTTTCTGCAACTTCACGAACAATGTTGATGCGTTGGGCAAGAAGTTGCACCAACGTTGCATCTAATTCGTCGATACGCGCACGAAGTTGAGAAAGGTCGGCCATGGTTATTTGTCTGCGTTCACGAGTCGTTCAACGTGTTTTGCCAGCACATCAATCTCAATGTTGACAGCGTCGCCCACCGCACGGTGACCAAGAGTGGTCACGTCGGCGGTGTGTGGAATGACGGCGACTTCAAAAGTGTCGTCAGTGAGATTGAACACAGTGAGGCTGATGCCGTCGACAGTGCAGCTTCCTTTTTCCACTACATATTTCATTAACTCGCGTGGAATGCGCACCACAAGTTGCGGAACAGGGGAGACAATTTCGCCCACTGCATCAACGTGACCAAGCACAATGTGGCCACCGAAACGACCGTTTGCCTGCATGGGTCGCTCGAGGTTGACGGGATCGCCAGGTTGCAAGTGGCCGAGGTTGGTACGCGAGTAGGTTTCGTCGGACACGTCGGCCACCCACCAGTTGGGGCCCTTGTCCACCAGTGTCAGGCAGCAACCGTTCACAGCAATAGAGGCTCCGATTCCTGAGTCTTCAAGGACAAGAGCAGCCGAAATGGTCAATTTGGCTCCCTCTCGGGCGGCAATGGTGCCTTTTTCTTCGACAATTCCGGTGAACACACTGTGGAGACTAATAGCCAGATGGGGTTGTAGGCACTGGGGAATGGCTCCTAGCCTTGAAGAGTCTCCGTGGGCTCCGGCGCGCGGACGATGTTTTTCCCAAAGGTTGGGACAAACGCCCTCTCTCACAAAAGGAACAGAGGCCATCATGTCGAAGAACGACACCATTGCTACGTACCGTCAGCACGGCACCGACACAGGTTCCCCCGATGTGCAAATTGCGCTCCTTACCGATCGCATTAACCACCTCACCGCGCACCTGCAGACACACCCTAAAGATCACCACAGCCGCCGTGGCTTGTTGATGTTGGTGGGTCGCCGTCGTCGCATGCTCGACTACGTTCGCGATCGCGACATTGCTCGCTACCGCGATCTCGTCGCAAAGCTCGGCCTTCGCCGCTAAATCACTTTCCCGCCAACAGTTTCAATTTGTTGTCGGTTGTCAGTCGAGAGTTCCGCGCCACCCATAGGTGTTGGCGGCGGGGTTGACGACTGGGAACCGGCGTTTGTTGGCGGAAAGCACAACAACATAAAAGGGAGTTCCCATGGCTGACGCAATTCGCGTATCTGCACCTGTATCGGGTTCAGAAAAGACCATTTCGTTCGAAACCGGAAAGCTTGCGACGCAGTCGCAAGGTGCGGTCATAGCAACAATCGGTGGTACCACCGTTCTTGCCACTGCAAACGCTGCTCGTGGCGTTCGCGATGGCATTGACTTTTTCCCGCTGACAGTCGACGTTGAAGAACGCGCCTACGCAGCAGGAAAAATTCCAGGCGCATTCTTCCGTCGTGAAGGTCGCCCCTCCGAGCAGGCAATTCTTACCTGCCGCCTTATCGACCGTCCTTTGCGTCCTGCATTCCCCGACGGCTACCGCAACGAGACACAAGTAGTCATCACCGTTGTTGGCGTCGACATGGAAAACCCACACGACGTCATTGCAATTAACGCATCGTCTGCAGCGCTCATGATCAGTGGAATTCCATTCGAAGGCCCCATTGGTGCTGTTCGTATGGCGTTCTCACAAGACGGTGAATGGATTCCTCACCCCACCTATGCAGAAGGCAACAACGGCACATTCGAAATTGTGGTTGCTGGTCGCGAACTCGACAACGGAGACGTCGCCATCATGATGGTGGAAGCAGGCGGCACCGAGAAGGCGTTTGAGTTCTACGCAGAAGGCGCACCAAAGGTGTCCGAACAAGTCATTGCCGATGGTCTTGAAGCATCGAAGCAGTGGATTAAAGAGTCCATTGGTTTGCAGCGCCAACTTGTTGCCAGCGTTATTGCAACAAGCGGACCAATTGCAGCACTGGAATACACACCAGTGCTCGACTACACCGACGAAATCTTTGCTGCAGTAGAAAAAGTGGCAACGTCAAAGTTGGCAACAGCTGTCACCATCGCACTGAAAGCCGACCGCAACGCTGCAACAGACGCAGCCGCTGCAGAAACTGTTGCTGAACTGTGTGGCGAAGGCGGAGCGTTCGCAGGCCAAGAAAAGGCAGTGAAAGAAGCAGTTCGCAGCCTCACCAAGAAGCTTGTTCGTAAGCGCGTTGTAGAAGACGGCATTCGTATCGACGGCCGCGGTCCACGCGATCTTCGGCCATTGTCAAGCGAAGTCGGAATCTTGCCTGCAGCGCACGGAACCGGATTGTTCCAGCGCGGCGAAACACAAGTTCTCAACGTGTGCACCTTGGCAATGCCTCGCATGAACCAAATGCTCGACACTTTGGGTCCAGACAACGAGAAGCGCTACATCCACCACTACAACATGGCTCCATGGGCAAATGGTGAGACAGGTCGCGTGGGTTCACCAAAGCGTCGCGAAATTGGCCACGGTGCTCTTGCCGAGCGTGCACTTCTTCCCGTTATTCCAAGCCAAGAAGAATTCGCATACGCCATTCGTTTGGTGTCTGAAGTTCTCTCTTCAAACGGTTCCACCTCAATGGCATCGGTGTGTTCATCAAGCTTGTCGCTTATGGATGCTGGTGTGCCCATTAAGGCTCCCGTCTCCGGCATTGCAATGGGTCTCATTTATGCAGAGGGTAAGTACCTCGCACTCACCGACATTCTCGGTGCAGAAGACGCATTCGGCGATATGGACTTCAAGGTTGCTGGTACAGAAGACGCAGTCACTGCATTGCAGCTCGACACCAAGATTGACGGTATTCCTGCCGACGTTCTTGCGTCAGCACTTCAGCAAGCACGCGATGCACGTATGGCAATTCTTCAGTCAATGAACACAGCATTGTCTGCACCTCGTTCCGAAGTCGGCGCAACTGCTCCGAAGATTGTTTCGTTCAACATCCCAATGGACAAGATTGGCGAAGTCATCGGACCAAAGGGCAAGGTCATCAACACCATTCAGCAAGAGACTGGTGCCGACATTGCAGTAGACGACGACGGCGCAGTCGGAATTGTCACCATTGGTTCACCAGACAGCTTCCGCGTAGAAGAGGCACGCGATCGCATCCTTGCAATCGTCGATCCTCCAACTGCAGAGTTGAACGCCATCTACAACGGTCGCGTTGTCAGCACCACCAAGTTCGGCGCATTCGTCAACATCCTTCCTGGACGTGACGGACTTGTTCACATCTCAAAGCTCGGTAATGGCCAGCGCGTGAACAATGTGGAAGATGTCTTGAACCTTGGCGATGTCATCCGCGTGCGCGTTGACGACGTTGACGACAAGGGCAAGGTCAGCCTCACTCCCGTTGACGAAGACGGCAACGACATCCCAGGCGGTGGCGGTGGTGGCGGTGAACGCCGCGAGCGTCGTGACGACCGTGGTGGACGTGACCGTGACGACCGTGGTGGACGTGACCGTGGAGGTCGTGGTGGACGTGATCGTGACGACCGTGGTCCACGTGAACCACGCGAGCCACGCGGCGATGCACCAAAGGAAGTCTCGTTTGAAGACGAATTCGAAAACGAACTTCGTTCCGAACTTGGAGACCTTGGCCCCGACACCCGTGGAGATCGCGGCGACCGTAATCGTCGCCGTCGATAACACGCTCTAACGACTACGGTGACTCCCATGATTCGTGTGGGAGTTGTCGGAGCCGCTGGGCGTATGGGATCCACTGTCTGTAACGCAGTTACAGACGCTGAAGGACTACAACTTGCTGCCGCTGTCGACGTTGTCGGCGGCGGCGGTGTTCTTCATGGCCTCACAATTGCATCAGACCTGAAGGCCTTGGCAGATGCCAAGTGCGACGTGGTGGTCGACTTCACCGTTGCAGACGCTGCACGAAAGACGCTTCCGTGGTTGGCATTGCATGGCATGCACGCCGTTGTTGGAACAACCGGATTCTCCGACGACGACATTGCGTCGTTTGGCAAAGCATTCACCGGCAGTAATTGCTTAATTGCTGCCAACTTTGCCATTGGCGCAGTTCTCATGATGAAGTTTGCAGAACAGGCCGCACCGTATTTTGAAACTGCTGAAATCATCGAGTTTCATCACAATGCAAAAGCCGATGCACCAAGTGGAACCGCAATGGCCACAGCACAACGCATGGCAGCAGCAAGTTCTGAATGGGCTGCAGACCCCACAAAACATGAAGTGGTTCCCGGCGCGCGTGGAGGAATGGGGCCTGGTGGCATTCGCGTGCATGGTGTGCGCATGGTGGGAATGACTGCATCACAAGAAGTCATTTTGGGAACCGCTGGTCAAACGTTGGTTATTCGCCACGACAGCAACGACCGCGTCAGCTTTATGCCCGGCGTGGTTCTTGCATGTCGCAAGGTGGCAGACCTTGGCAATCGCCTCACCATGGGAATCGATTCTCTTCTATAAACAAAAGAGCCTGTCCTGCCGAAGCAGAACAGGCTCTTTCTAAAAATGGTGAGTGTTACTTCAACGCGTTGATGGCTGCGTCGTAGTTGGGCTCGTTGGCAATGTCGGAGACAAGTTCTGTGTGAAGAACATTGCCTTTTTCGTCTGCCACAACAACAGCGCGTGCAAGAAGGCCATTGAATGCACCTTCGTTCAGCAAGACGCCGAATGCGTTGCCGAAGCCACCGCGGAATCCGGAAGCATTCTGCACGTTGCCAAGACCTTCTGAGCCGCAGAAGCGACCTTGTGCGAATGGAAGGTCGTTCGATACGCAATACACAACTGTGTTGTCGAGAGACGACGCAATTTCATTGAAACGGCGAACGCTTTGTGCACACGTTGGTGTGTCGACGCTGGGGAAGATGTTGAACACCACGCGCTTGCCAGCGAGGTCTGCATTGCTGAAGTCCTGCAGGTTTGCTGCGGTGAGGGTGAATGAGGGAAGCGATGCGCCCGGTGCGGGAAGATCGCCAACGGTGTTGACGGGTGTGCCGCCGAATGATGTTTGTGCCATGGGGCAGAGCCTACGCCCGCAAGTGGCTCATGCTTCGGGGGCGCCAGGGGACTTTCGGCGAGAGGTCTGAAAGAACGTGATGGCAAATAGGGCGCCAACAATACACCATTGGTATTGGTCAATCCAGTCCAGGGCGGCACGAATCTGGTCTTCGAAGGCTTTCCCGCCGTACCACAGCACCGTGAGGCGGAAAATGATTCCGGCAATGACCGACGCAAAGAACTTTTTGGGAGCCATCTTCAGGTGTCCCACCAGGAGGCACACGATGTTTGACCCCGGCATGAGGAACACTGCAAGCCAACCAGCACGAATAGTGGCCGCTTCTGTCCATCGGTAAATGCGTGGCATTTCGCCCACTTGCGATTCGGTCCATCGCAGGGCGCGTTCACCGAACAACCGCCCCACGTAGAACAGTGCAGTGGCCGCAACAAGTAATCGAATGAAACCAATGAGGAAGAAGGGAAGTGGATCTATGTAGGGAACAGAGCCGAACAAGTTTCGGTTACGCGAACTGAGCATCAAGATGAGTGCCGGGCGGTCATCGACCAGGGCGGGCCCAATGTTTGTGCCAATGGTGCCGATGGCAAACAGAAAAGACGTAAAGACCACTAGCAACTTGCGCATTCAGAGAACGGTATCGGCTTCAGCCTTCCAAGTGACGGCAGGTACTTGCTACGGTTTGCCACGTGGCAGCAACGCCACCAAACCGAAGGGGAACACTATGAAGGGCTTGATGCAGCCAACCCAGTTGACCATCAACTACTTGTTCGATCGTGCCGAGAAGTACCACCCAGAGAAGAACATTGTGACCGCGACGGCAACGGGAATAGAGCGCACTACCTATGGCGTGTGGGCAGACCGCACTCGACGCCTCGCCACAGTGTTAGATCAGTTGGGTATCTCCAAACATGGCCGCGTGGGAACGTTCGCGTGGAACACACAGCGTCACCTTGAGTTGTATTTCGCTGCGCCATGTAGTGGTCGTATTGCGCACACCCTGAACATTCGTTTGTTCCCCGAACAACTTACCTACATCGTGAATCACGCCGAAGACGAAGTCATCTTCATTGACACCTCTATCTATCCGTTAATTGAGCCACTGCTGTCCACGTTCACCACGGTGAAGCACTTGGTGTTTATGTATGACGGCAAAGGCGAAGTACCAACATCGGTTCCTGGTTACACGGTTCACGAATACGAAGCGCTTCTTGCAAACGCCAAGCCGGCGCAATGGCCTACCGACATTGATGAAAACCAGGCTGCGGCAATGTGTTACACATCGGGCACCACGGGAAATCCGAAGGGTGTGGTGTACAGCCACCGCAGCACCTACTTGCACACAATGGGAACAATGATCGCCGACTCTGTTGGTGTCTGTGAGTCCGACATTCTTTTGCCTGTCGTTCCCATGTTCCATGCAAACACATGGGGACTTGCGCACGCAGGAGTTGCAACTGGCGCCGACCTCATCATGCCTGGCCCCGATTTGTCTGGGCCTGCAGTTGCAAAGTTGATCGTGGAAGAGAAAGTCACAGTTGCTGCTGGCGTTCCCACCATCTGGATGGCTGTGCTTCCTGAATTGAAGGGCAAAGACACTTCGTCACTTCGATGCATACCGTGCGGCGGATCTGCAGTGCCAAAGGCACTTAGTGAGGCGTACCGCGAACAAACTGGCTTGCCTATTTTGCAGGCATGGGGCATGACCGAAACAAGCCCAATTGCAGCAGTGTGCACACTGTCAAAGGCTGACCGCTTGCTTCCACAAGAAGAACAAGCTGAGTTGCGTACCACAGTTGGTCTCATCGCATTTGGCGTAGAGATGCGCGTAGTAGAACCAGGAACAACAACTCCGTTGCCATGGGATGGCGAATCAAGCGGTGAATTGCAGTGTGCTGGTCCGTGGATTGCTTCGAACTATTACAACGACCCACGTTCTGGTGAAAGTTTCACTGCCGATGGTTGGTTGCGCACCGGCGACGTTGCAGTTGTTGACGCAAAGGGCCGCATTCGGTTGGTGGACCGCACAAAAGACCTCATTAAGTCTGGTGGCGAATGGATTTCGTCGGTCGATGTGGAGAACGAACTCATGTCGCATCCAAAGATTGCCGAAGCAGCCGTTATTGGAGTGCCGCACCCCAAGTGGAGCGAACGCCCGCTTGCGTGCGTTGTGGTGAAGCCAGGAGAGACTCTCACCAAAGAAGACGTCATCGAACATTTGGTTCCGCGTCTTGCAAAGTGGCAGTTACCAGACGACGTGGTGTTCATTCCTGAAGTGCCAAAGACTTCGGTGGGTAAGTTCTCGAAGAAGACTCTTCGTGACCAGTTCTCCGATTACGTGTTGCCCGACGCGTAGTCGCGTTTACAAACGGCCCGAAGCGATGATTCGCAACAGTGCTGGAAGCTCAAAAGATAAGACCAGACAGAGCGGATTTTGTGATGTCATTCGCGGGATTGATCTTTGTGCAATTTGAGACTTGAGAGGTGAGATGACAGCACCAAAGCCCGAAATTCTCCGCGTCACAAGTGTTAGTTTTCAATCACTGACCGCATTCGGTCGGTACCTGAAAACTCGTGTCGTCCAAATGTGAAAGCAAATCCCTATGCCGCCGTATCAGAAAATAGATCTTCAATTGCAGGATGCCGTCACAGACATCAAGGCTGGAGTATTGCAACTACCTGAATTTCAACGAAAATTTCGGTGGAAACCATCTGAGCAGACCTCGTTGCTGGCGAGTATTCAAAGGAACTACCCAGTGGGCTCAATCCTATTGCTCGAAATTGCCGCGACAGGAGACTTGCCCTTTGCCATTCGGCCCTTTACCGGCGTATCTCCATCTTCGGTCGGTCGGCCCAAGTACTTGGTACTGGATGGACAACAGAGGCTCACCACGTGCTTTCAAGCAATGGCAGGAGTTGGTGCCAAGCGAGCTGTCATCGATTTAGAGAAACTATTCGAAGCCGCAAATGAAAATCATCCAGGTCAGGTTATTGACTTTGAAGAACTGATTCGCTTTGAACGGGCACCGAACCATCTTGACCAATTACTGATGAACAAGAATTGCTTACCATTTCAATTCATCCTTGATCGAGCAAGTTTGAGAGCTAACTTGCGTACTTATCGAGACGGTCTTTTGAACAATCCAGAGACAGAAGAACTTGGCAAGTTTGTTGACAATGATCTCGAGATGTATCTGGATGTTTTCTTCGAGTATTTGTTTCCCGCCGTTGTTTTGCCGTCAAATTTGGAACTTGAGGCAATCGCCAATGTGTTTACAAAAATCAATACCACCGGTCTGAGGCTGTCTGCTTTTGATCTCTGTGTGGCGGCTCTCTTTCCAAAAGACATCAGCCTCAGATCAATGTGGGAATTGGCCGTGGAGAGCGACAAAATAAATCGTTTCGGTGACGATGGAACAGAGATACTGCAGGCAATAGCTCTTTCAAATAATCTCAATTCAAGAAAAGCCACTCTGTTCAGCATCTTGAGGGACCATCACATTAATGGGACATGGGCAGACGCTGTCAATGCTTACAAGTCGGTTGCGGACTCTATGGAATTAGTAGGAATTTCGGGGGCAAAGACCCTTCCATACTCTGGAGCTTTGCCGGTTTTGATTGCGGCTACCTTGAAAGTTCCTGTGGGTAACCAGCCACCAGATAAAACTGCTCGGCAAAACAGAATCGCAAAGTATCTTTTCCACACGGCATTCTCTCTTCGTTACACCGAGGGTTTGGATTCCAAACGTGAGGAAGATTTTGTTGACCTCCTTGAGTTCTTCAGAAATGGAAACACCC
This sequence comes from Ilumatobacteraceae bacterium, assembly GCA_021299715.1. Lineage (GTDB taxonomy): Bacteria > Actinomycetota > Acidimicrobiia > Acidimicrobiales > Ilumatobacteraceae > UBA2093. Next base: position 293,062 of record JAJTEL010000001.1, read on the forward strand.
CAAGATTCATGAGCAATGCCATCCCATGGGACACCGAGACTGTGATTCGTCTCGGTCGAGGTGGCGCCAGAAGCACTGCAGTCATGGCTCTTCTCAATCGTCAACGCCCATATGACTTGATTAATCATGATCAGCAGGTTGGTATAAATCGAGCCGACTGTTTGTCGGCAGAGGTCCATCACATCTTTCCTAGGGCCTATCTATCAACGGTTGGTAGGGCAGACGATGCCGATCGTGCCATGAACTTCACACTTCTGACACGTGAGTCAAACAACTTCATTAGTGACCGAAAACCGTCTACATACATCGCCGAGGTTCTTCAGTCGATTTCTGACGAGAATGGTTTAAATCAAGAGGCCTCTCGTGCAAAGCTTCTCGACATACTTAAGAGCCACTTTCTAGATGAAGCGTGTCTTAATGCGCTGCTCATTGACGACTATGACGCATTCTTGAATGCACGCAGTGAATGTGTGCGCGGGCAAGTGGAAGCTATCGGGATTGAATGTTTTAAACCGGTAGAAAGCGAAGTTGGCGACCTCGATGAAGACGAGGAGTTGGAGTAGTCGTCAATGTGGGTTGATTACTACCGGCCGAGTTTCATTCTCGATTTAGTAGTCGCGTTTACAAACGGCCCGACGCGATGATTCGCTGAAGGAACAATTGCGCGCGCTCCGATTGCGGTGCGGTGAACACTTGAGATGGCGGACCTTGTTCAATAATGCGTCCACCGTCTAGAACACACACCAGGTCGCTGGTGTCGCGCGCAAATCCCATTTCGTGTGTTGCCAACACAATGGTCATGCCCGTTGATTTCAGTTCGCGCACAACATCAAGAACTTCGCTAACAAGTTCGGGGTCAAGAGAACTGGTGATTTCGTCTAGCAACAACACTTCTGGCTCCACCGCTAGTGCTCGCACAATGGCGACACGTTGTTGCTGTCCACCAGACAACTGATCGGGGTATGCGCCAGCTTTATCGGCCAGACCGAACCGTTCAAGAAGCTCTAATGCCTTCACACGTGCTGCTGCTTTTGCAACACCGCGCGTGCGTGTAGGGGACAAGATGATGTTCTCCATCACCGTCATGTGGGGAAACAGGTTGAAACTTTGGAACACCATGCCAACACGTTGGCGAATGGGATTGGCATCAAGACCGGGAAGCGAGATGTCTTCTCCGTCAAGGAACACTTCACCATCGTCGATGGGTTCCAACAAGTTCAAGCAACGCAAGAGCGTGCTCTTGCCAGAACCGCTGGGGCCAATGAGAGTCACCACGGTTCCTTCGGCGATTTCGAGAGAAATTCCATTAAGCACGGTGTGGTTCCCGTAGGACTTCACGAGGTTGCGCACTGACATCTTCATGAGCGCACTCGAGTTCCGGTTGTGCGACGACGTTCGCGTTCAAGCAAATAGTCGGTGGTGCGTGTGAGCGGAATGGTGATGCACAAGAAGATGACTGCTGCAGCGACATACGGAGTGAAGTTGGCAAACTTCGACTTGTCCACTCCTGCGCGGCGAAGAATTTCAATAGGGCCAATCAGGCTGACCAAAGCGACATCTTTTTGTAACGAGACCATGTCGTTCATTAGTGGTGGCACAACGCGACGAATGGCTTGTGGAATAACCACGTGACGCATCGTTTGCCAATGGGTCAATCCAAGAGAACGTGCTGCTGCACGTTGAGATTCGTGAATGCTTTCTATTCCGGCACGAAACACTTCGGCTACATAAGAGGCGTAAGTGAGGACAAGCGCTACAGAGCCCCACAAAAGCGGGCTATTCCACGGACGTTCTAAACCTAGGCCGGGAACTCCAAAACCAATGAGGTAAATCCAGAGCAGCACTGGCACGCCACGCATGATGTCGGTGTAGGCAATGGTGAAAACGCGAACGGGGAAGAGGGCAGGCGAGCGAGAGTTTCGTGCCATTGCTACAAGCATGGCCAGAACCAAAATTGCTGGCGCACTCCACAGGAAAATCTTTACGTCAAGAACGAAGGCGTCAAGAAGGCGAGGAAAGGAATCACGGAAGACCTCGCCGTTAAAGAACGATGTGCGCACGCGATCCCATCGCGGCATTTGGGGCACCAAAATCACAATCGCGGCCACCACAATCAGCGAACTGATTGCGGCGACCGCGATGCTGCGACGTTTACGAGTTTTCTCGTATGCGGCACGACGACTTGTGGTTGTCACCATGGTGTTGTCGTACCGCTTCGTTTAGTTGTTATTTGATAACTGGAATGTTGGTGCTGGTGGACAACCACTGTGCCGTAATGCTGGCAAGTGTTCCGTTGTCCTTCAATGTTGCAAGTGCCGTGTTGACACATGTTGCAAGAGCGTTGTCCTTGTCAAACACAAGACCAAACTCGTCGGCAACTGCACCATCTTGCGCTGGGAACTGACCAAGAACTGCTGAACCTTCAATTTCAACAGCCGAGACATACAAGGCGGTGGGCAAGTCGAACACTGCTGCGTCGATCTGCTTGGCCTCAAGTGCAGCCTTCGCGCCTGCATTGTCGTCATACACGTATGGTTCGGTGTCTGGCTGAATGACATCGGTGATGTAGGTGAGGCTGGTTGTTCCGGCCTGTGCACCAAGCTTCAACTTCTTAATGTCAGCAAGAGTGGCTGCACCCTTTGCTGGCGAATCGTTGAGTCCGACAATTGCTTGGTTAGTGGTGTAGTAACCATCGCTGAAAGTCACAGTTTGCTTGCGCTCTTCGGTGATGGAGTACTGCTGCAAGTTGAAGTCGAAGTTCTTTGTTCCTGGCTGGATTGCTTCGTCGAACGTTGTGCGAACCCACTTGACGCTTGCATCTTCGAATCCAAGTTCGGTAGCAACTGCGTATGCAACAGCAGCTTCAAATCCTTCTTTGGACTCTGGCTTGTCGTTCAAGACCCATGGTGAATAGGCAGGGTCGCCCGTACCAATGGTGAGAACGCCTTCTTCAAGCGTCTTGCCAGTTGCACACTCTGCAGCGGACTGTGCTGCATCGCCTGCTGGTGATGTGGTGTCTGATGATGAATCGCTGCCACCGCACGCTGCAACAAGCAACGAGCCGGCGACGGCAAAGGAGAGCGCGAGTTTGCGCATGGGTTGGGTCCTTTCAGAGGGAATAGGGCAACGAGATACTAACGGCAGTAATTCCCGACCCAACAAGTCGGATTTCAGCATCTTGACTTGAGACACTTTGAGTCGTACTGTCTCACAGTGATGGGCGTCACACCTGCAGTCACTCTCTATGGCGAGGCCGAATGTGCGGTGCTCGATGCCACCCGCGAGTGCGTAGAACGGTTCGGATTTCAGAAAGTCACCATGGATGACATCTGCGTGGCAGCAAAAGTGTCGCGCGCAACGGTGTATCGCATGTTTCCCGGCGGTCGCGACGTGTTGTTCGAAGCAGTTCGCGAACGATCTCTGGCCGACTTTTTTACTGTCGTTCGTGCCCATGTGGAAGGCGCAGATTCTTTAGAAGAAGTTTTGGTGCGCTGCGTCACGGTCGCACACGCAGAGCTCATGGGTGACCAGCACTTGGCAACCATGCTGGCCACTGAGCCGGGTGAAACCTTGGGCGATCTCACCGTGAACGGCGTGTCGCGCATTGTGCGCGTCGCAGCTGAATTCATGTCACCGCTTCTGCATTCATTTGTTGAAGAAGCACGGGCACAAGAGATTGTGGAAATCATGTGCCGACTTGTTATCTCGGCGTTCTTAGCGCCCTCTCCGTTACTCGATTTTTCAAACGAAGCAATGGTGCGACGTCTTGTGCGCACCTACCTCGTAGCACCACTCTCTACCCATTAACCACTCACAAAGGAACCACACATGAGCATTGATGAAAAGAGCAACTCAGAACTCATCGGTCGCGATGAGCTGAACGACATTGAAGCAATCCTTGCCATCACTAACACTGATGTCGACGAGGTGGAGCACATTGTGAAGAACAATGCCGACAGCATCTTCACCTGGGACTACACCTTGGCCCGTCCGGCGTTGCGCAAGTTGTATGAAAAGGCAAAGACCGGTCAGTGGAACGGTGCAACAGACCTCGAATGGGACACCGATGTCGACGTTGAGAAGTCTGTTTTTGAAGACAGCCAAATCTTGGGAAGTGGAATGGAGCAGGCGTTGTACGCCGACACATCGCTTGGCAAGTGGGGCGACAAGGAATGGCTGGAGTTCGGCATTGAAGGTCGCAAGTGGCAGCTCAGCCAGTTCCTTCATGGTGAACAGGGTGCTCTCATTTGCACCGCAAAAATTACAGAGACCGTGCCCTGGTACGACGCAAAGTTGTACGCAAGCACTCAGGTTGTCGACGAAGCACGCCACGTTGAAGTCTTCGCGCGTTACTTGGAAGAAAAGATGGGTGGCGGCTATCAGGTCAATACTCACCTTCGTCTTCTGTTAGACGACATCATCAACGACAGCCGTTGGGACATGACGTACTTGGGAATGCAAATCATGGTGGAAGGTCTTGCTCTCGCCGCATTCGGATTCCTTCATGCAACAACAAACGAACCACTTCTGAAGAAGTTGCTTCGCTATGTCATGAGCGACGAAGCACGCCACGTGGCATTTGGCGTTCTCAGCCTTCAAGAGGTCTACAAGGAAATGTCCGACAAGGAAATGAAGGACCGCCAAGAGTTTGCCTACGAAGCAAGTGTGCGTATGCGCGACCGCTTCTTGCAGCAAGAAGTGTGGGACCGCATGGGTGTCAACACAAAAGAAATTGCTCCCGCAATGTTGCAAGACCCATCACGTCAGTTGTTCCAACAGATGCTGTTCTCGAAGATTGTGCCGAACTGCAAGAAGTTGGGCCTTCTCGACCGCAACGACAAGTGGCTGCGCCACAAGTTTGAGGAAATGGGTGTTATCCAGTTCGAAGATTGGCAAGACACAGGCGAAGAATTCACCGAATTTGAATTGGGAAAGGAAATGCCCGCCCTCGGCCAGCAGTAAAAACAACACCGTCTCGGAGCCCGTTCCCTTTTGGGGGCGGGCTCTTTGGCTGTGATGGGTCATAATTGACCCATGGCCCTTTTCGGACAAGTTCTCACGGCAATGATCACGCCGTTCGATGACAACGGTGCATTGAACATTGACGAAGCAGTCCGCCTTGCCAAATGGCTGCAAGACAACGGAAACGATGGTCTCGTGGTGTCTGGCACCACTGGTGAATCGTCCACATTGACCGACCAAGAGAAACTCGATCTGTGGGACGCAGTCATCAAGGCGGTCACCATTCCTGTTATCGCCGGGTCTGGTTCAAACGACACTGCACACTCGGTTCACCTCACCAAAGAAGTCACCAAGATGGGTGCTGCCGGAATTCTTGCGGTGGGTCCGTATTACAACCGTCCGCCACAATCTGGTTTAGAAGCTCACATCACCGCCATGGCCAACGCAACCTCGTTGCCGGTTGTTGTGTACGACATTCCCGTGCGCACCGGACGCAAGATCAACACCGACACTCTGGCTCGGCTGGCAAACAACGTAAAGAACATCAAGGCGTTGAAAGATGCAGCAGGTAATCCAGCAGAAACCGCAAACCTGATGGCGCAAGTTCCAAAAGATTTCGAGTTGTACTCTGGAGACGACGGCCTCACGCTTGCATTTCTTGCCTACGGCGGTGTGGGTGTCATTGGTGTAGCCACACATTGGAGTGCGCCAGAACATCAACTCATGATTAATGCGTTCAAGAACGGCGACGTTGCAACAGCGCGCGCCATGAACGACATTCTTCTCGAAAGCTACGCATTCGAAACTGGTGATGCGAATCCGAACCCCATTCCATCAAAGGTCATGATGAACACTCTTGGCTTCTCGGTAGGCGAGTGTCGCTTGCCAATGGGTCCGCCCCCTGCAGGTCTCGACAACCGCGCACGACAGGTGCATGCGAATCTTGAGAAAGCACGCGCTGGGTTGCGCGGCTAACACTCATGGCTTCTTCTATTCGAATTTATTTTCTTGGCGGTCTCGGCGAAATTGGCCGTAACTGCATGGTGTTAGAGCAAGACGACAAGTTGTTGCTCATTGACTGCGGTCTCATGTTTCCCGATGCAGACATGCACGGCATCGATCTAGTTCTTCCCGACTTCACATTCCTTATAGAAAACAAAGACCGCATTGTTGGCTGTGTTGCAACACACGGTCACGAAGACCATGTGGGTGGGCTTCAGTTCTTGCTTCGCGAATTGGAATTTCCTATTTATGGTTCTGCAGTAACGCTCGGTCTTGCTCGCAATCGCATTGAAGAAGCAGGACTTCTGAAGAACACCGACTTGGTGGTTGTTCGCGACGGAGAACGAATTGCTATTGGTCCGTTCGATGTTGAGTTCCTGCCCGTTACTCACTCTGTTCCTCATGCGCACGCCATCATCGTGCATACACCGCAGGGTGTCATTGTGCATTCGGGTGACTTCAAGTTGGATCTCACGCCCGTTGATAATCGCCGCACCGACTTGGCGCGCCTTGGCGAACTTGCCGCAACGGTGGGAATTCGTTTGTTGATGTGCGACAGCACCAATGCAGAAGAACACGGACATGCACCTAGTGAAAAGAGTGTGGGTGCTGTGTTGCGTCAGTTGTTCTGGGAACACAGAGATCGTCGCATCATTACCGCATCTTTTGCCAGCCATATTCACCGTGTGCAACAAGTAATTGAGGCTGCGCGAGACCACGGTCGAAAAGTGTGCCTCATGGGTCGTTCAATGCAGAAGAACATTGCATTGGCCATCGATCTGAAATTAATTGACGTTCCAGCAAGCGTTTTCATAGATGTTGAAAATGTGCACGACTATGCGCCAGAAGATGTGTGCATTATCTCTACGGGTTCACAAGGTGAACCAATGTCTGCGTTGTCTTTATTGTCGCGCGGTGAGAGTAAGTGGTTCACAGTAGGTGAGCACGACACAATCATTTTGTCCAGCCACGCAATTCCTGGCAACGAAGGAAATGTGAATCGCGTGATTGATGGTCTCATGCGCGCCGGTGCAAAAGTGGTGCACAGTGGAATTGCCGATGTACATGCAACGGGTCATGCCCAGGCCGACGAATTAAAGACGTATCACTCCATTCTTCGTCCGGAATGGTTTGTACCCGTGCACGGCGAGTTCCGCCACATGCGCGCCCATGCCGAACTTGCTGTTGTCATGGGTGCAGATCCGGCAAAGGTGTTGCAGGCAACTGACGGCGACGTTCTGGAACTCTCCGACGAGGGTCTTGTGTTCAGCGGGAAAGTTCCTGCCAACTATCTGTATGTAGACGGAATAGTTGGCGACGTTGGCCAAGGTGTTCTTCGTGATCGTCGAGTCCTCGCCGAAGAAGGTGTTGTGGTCATCGTGGCCACTGTCGATGCGCAGAATCATCGCGTCATCACTGGGCCGGAAATCATCACACGTGGCTGGGTATATGCGCCCGAAGCAGATGATTTGTTGGATGAGGCAGAGGCCCACGTGGAGCGAGCGTTAGTGAAGGCGCTGGACGAAGGGGTGTCTGACATTGACGCGCTCGAGAGGGAAGTGCGTCGCGCTGCAGGCAAATTCGTGAATGAGCGCACCAAACGCCGACCCATGATTGTGCCCGTCGTAATGACCGCCTAAGGGCGGGAAAGCCTTTCTGGGCGGGGGTATCCCGAACACCCGTTCACCCCAGGAGTACCTTTTTATTCATGTCTGGCAAGGGTTCTCGTTCGTCATCTGGCGGCTCAAAGGGGTCGGGTGGCTCTCGTGGTGGGGTAAAGACCCCGCCAAAGGGCAATAAGCGCCCTTCAGGAAAGTCCACCGCAAAGTCCGAAGAGTCGGCCGGCGAGTCGGTGCGCAATGTGGTTCGCGGTCGTGAAGTCGAGTTCTGGGGCATCGGCCTCATCAGCACGGGCATCGTTCTGGTGTTGTCCATGTATTTACATATGGCTGGACCATTGGGCAGTGGTATCGACACCATGTTTGGTTGGCTGCTCGGCCTCGGGCGTTTCGCACTTCCTGTCGTTGTTGTCGGAGTAGGCGTTGCAATGGTGCGCCGCCGCAGTGTTGAACATCGTGTGCGATTGGCAATTGGTTGGACAGTTGTTGTTCTTGCTGTCCTCGGTCTCTTGCATGTTGTAAACGGTGCAGACAAAATCGTTGCCGATGTCGACGCAATGTCGCAGGCCGGCGGTTGGTTTGGTGCAATTATCGGCGAGCCACTTCGTTCAACGCTGAGCTGGGCAGGTGCACTTGTTGTGTTGTTCGCAATTGGTCTTGCTGGTGCCATGTTGGTCACCGACACAACTGTTCCTGAACTAGTTGCACTCATTCGAACATGGTCAAACAAAGCAAGCGACAAAGCGGCAACGGCTGCACGCACGGCAACAACCAATCGTGAACGCGGTTCTTATGACGATCTCGTAGAAGTTCCCGGCGAAGAGAATCGCCCGTCGCGTCCAGCGCAGAAGAAACCAAGTATTTACGACGCAGCCGATGATGAAGACTTGGCACCAGAAAAGCCAAAGCCATCCCGCAGGCCACGCAGTACACCGGGTGAAGCGAAGACGCCAGAGTTCGTGGGCAAGCCAGGTACCAAGCCAACCAATTCATCTTCTGAGAGCACATCGCCAGCAGTGTCGTCAACACCTGGTTCGTGGACACTTCCACCGACCGATGTGCTTGGGTTAACTGAAGTGTTTCAAGTAGACAAAGCACGTGTTGCCGAACGTGGGCGTTTGCTCGAGGAATCACTCGCATCACACGGCGTGGAAACACGTCTCGTCGGAATGACAGTTGGGCCTACTGTTACCCGTTTCGAACTTGAACTTGGTTCGGGTGTAAAGGTTGCAAAGGTCACCAGTTTGAACCGCGACATTGCGTACTCAATGGCTGCAACCGATGTTCGTATCCTGGCTCCAATTCCGGGCAAGTCTGCTGTTGGTGTCGAAGTGCCAAACGAATCGCGTCAGTTGGTGTCGTTGGGCGACCTTATGGTCAGTGCCGAAGCTCGCGCAGCAACACACCCGTTAGATGTTGCTGTTGGTAAAGACATCGCAGGTCGCGCAGTGTTCGTCAACTTGGCGAGCACGCCACACATGCTTATTGCAGGTGCAACAGGTGCTGGTAAGTCAAGTGGAATCAACTCCATCCTTACGTCGCTGTTAATGCGCAGTACGCCAGACCAAGTGCGTCTTATCCTCATCGACCCGAAGCAAGTAGAAATGGGCCAGTACGCGCGTTTGCCACACCTGTTAACTGCACCGGTCACCAACCCGAAGAAAGCAGCAAACGCTCTCGGATGGGCTGTCAAAGAAATGGAACGTCGTTACGACTTGTTGGTCGAAGTGGGCTTCCGAGACATTGGTGGTTACAACGCCGCATTCGACAAGGGTGAGATCAACGATCCGAATGCCGAAGAGGGCACCAAGAAGTACGAGCGTCTGCCGTTCATTGTTGTGGTGGTCGACGAATTAAACGACCTCATGATGGTTGCTGCACGTGACGTTGAAGAATGCATTACTCGTATTGCGCAGAAAGCACGCGCCGTGGGTATTCACCTCATCGTGGCTACACAGCGTCCGTCGGTCAATGTCATTACTGGCGTTATCAAGGCAAACATTCCTGCGCGTATGGCGTTTGCGGTCAGCAGCCTGACCGACAGCCGAGTCATTCTCGATCAACCCGGCGCAGAGAAACTTGTTGGTAAAGGCGACATGTTGCTCATGCCGGGCAACACAAATGTTCCTCAACGTATTCAGGGTTCGTGGGTAGACGAAGAAGAAGTGCGCAAAGTAGTTGCACACTGGCGTCGTCAATCTCCCGAAGTTGTATACGTCTCAGGTATCGAAGGTGAAGAGGGTGGCGGGTCGTCATCGTCTGGAAATGGTCCACTGTTCGGCGGGGGCGGAAGCGAAGACGACCTCGTTCGTCAAGCCATCGATGTTGTGGTGCGATCTGGTCTTGGTTCCACGTCTATGTTGCAGCGCAAGCTGAAGGTGGGCTTTGCCCGTGCAGGAAGAATTATGGATGAACTGGAAGAGCGGGGCATTGTTGGTCCAGCGCAAGGTTCTAAGCCGCGAGATGTTCTAATGACTGTTGAGGAACTGGAAGCAACGGAGGGCTGACATGGCCGCAACGGCATTCACACAGGTATGTGACGGATTGTTTTTTCCTGAAGGGCCTGTGGCAATGCCAGATGGCTCTGTCATTGTCACCGAGATGTTTGGGTCAAAACTCACACGAGTTCAGCCCGATGGTTCAAAGTCAACTGTTGCCACCATCAACGGATTGCCGAATGGTCTCGCGTTGGGCCCAGGTGGGTTTTTGTACCTGTGCAACAACGGCGGTGCTTTCACGCCAATGGAACTGGGTGGGCTTGTGTACCCAGGAGAATTTGATCCGGCGAAATACATTGGCGGTCGCATTCAAAAGGTGAATATCGAGACTGGCGAAGTCGCCGACCTGTATACGCACTGCGGTGATATTCCGTTGCGCGCACCAAACGACTTAGTGTTCGACGAACACGGTGGGTTCTGGTTTACCGATCACGGCATTCGCCATCATCGCAACGCAGATCGCACGGGTATCTACTACGCAAAGGCAGACGGCTCGTTCATTGAAGAAGTCGTGTTTCCAGTTGATTCCCCGAACGGCATTGGTTTGTCTCCCGCAGGCGACCGTGTGTACTGGGCAGAAACTCATACGGGTCGCGTCTATCAGCGAGAAGTTGTGGCACCTGGCAAAGTTGCACCCATCGGAGCAGAGGTGCCCACCATGTTGTGCGGCTTGCCCGGATATCAGTTATTCGACTCGCTTGCGGTTGACGGTGACGGAAACATTTGTGTGGCCACATTGGTGAATGGGGGAATCACCGTCATCTCGCCAACTGGGGATGTCATCTTGTTTGTTGAAGTTGACGACCGCATCACCACCAATATCTGTTTTGGCGGACCAAACTACGAAACGGCCTATATCACGGCGTCTAGTACAGGCCGCTTGCTTGCAATGGATTGGCCATACAAGGGGCTGAAACTTCACTGGCAGTAGGCTCTACCCCAATGGGGCAGCGCTTTTACATTGAAACCTTGGGATGCCCCAAGAACCAAGTCGACTCAGAAAAGATTGTTGGCACTTTGTTGGCCGATGGCCTGACGCCCACCGACGATCCATCGAAAGCCGATGTAGTGGTGGTGAACACGTGTGCATTCATTGAAGATGCGCGCAAGGAAAGCATCGACACGCTTCTCGCTTTAGACGATCAACGCAAGCGCTCATCTCGATTGGTGGTCACAGGGTGCATGGCAGAGCGCTATGGCGACGAACTTGCCGAAGCATTGCCAGAGGCCGACCAAGTGGCTGGCTTTGGTGTACCCATACAGTTGGGTCGAAAACCCATCGCGGTCACGGGCGATATTCCCACGTTTGATCTTCTCAATCTTCCGCGCCCGAAATCGTCTGCTCCATGGGCATATATAAAGATTGCAGAAGGATGCGATCGCAGTTGTGGCTTCTGTGCCATTCCATCGTTTCGGGGTCCTCAACGCAGTCGAGATGTGTCGTCCATTTTGAATGAAGTTGAACAAGTTGACGTGCGCGAAGTTGTGCTTGTTGCACAAGACCTTGCTAGCTACGGAAAAGATCGCCCAGAAGAACTAGGCGCTGGTTCCATCGTTCAATTGGTGCGCGACGTTTCGTCAATGGTGGATTGGGTTCGTCTTTTGTACCTGTATCCAAGCGACCTGTCCGATGATCTCATCGATGCCATCTTGTCAACGGGTGTTCCGTATTTCGACTTGTCTCTACAACATGTCAGCAAAGAGCACCTTCGACGCATGCGTCGATGGGGCGACAAAGATCGTTTCTTAGAACGCATTCAGCGCATTCGTTCGTTGGCTCCCGACGCAACGTTCCGCAGCAACTTCATTGTTGGATACCCCGGCGAAACCGAAGACGACCACGACCAATTGCTCGACTTTGTTCGCGAAGCGGAATTGGATTGGTGTGGCTTTTTCACGTTTAGCCCCGAAGAAGGAACTCACGCGCTCAGCCTGCCCAACCATGTAGACGAAGCATTAATGAACGAACGCATTGCTGAACTGCGAGAAATTCAGGACAACATCACCGCCGAACGCCGTGATGCACTTTTGGACACCACCATCACAGTGTTAGTTGATGAGCCTGGCATTGCGCGCTCGTTCCGCGAAGCACCAGAAATTGATGGTGTTGTTCAAGTGCCCGAGTCTCTTGAGGTGGGGCGATTCCATACTGTGCATGTTGAGCAGGTGTTTGGTCCAGACCTCATTGCGGTTCCCGTGGAGAACGCCGATGGCCGTTGACGAAACCGCCATCGTGACATGGGCCAACATGGTCACAGTGGGGCGAGTTCTCGCATCACCATTTTTGTTCGCAATGATTCCTGCCGAGCGAGTGGGGTCGTGGGCGGCACTCATTGTGTGGATTGTGTTGTGTAGCAGCGATGGCTTCGATGGTTATCTCGCGCGCAAACACGGAATTACTCGTAGCGGCGCATTCCTAGACCCACTTGCCGACAAAATTCTCGTCCTCGGTGCAATGTTCACCCTTGTCAATCGCGGTGTGCTGTGGCTGTTGCCCGTTGTCATCATCGCCGCACGCGAAATCATTGTCAGTTTGTATCGCGTTTTTGTTGGTTCAAAAGGCGTGTCTATGCCAGCTAGCAAATTGGCCAAAGTGAAAACGTTTAGTCAGCAATTGGCTGTGGGATTTGCTCTTGCACCGTTCTCAATTAACGATGCCACGTGGACGTTCGTGGTGTGTTTGTGGATTGCGGTAGCTCTTACGTTGTTAAGTGCGGCGCAGTATGCGTGGCGTGCCACGGTTGCCTCACGATGACCGCAACGTATAGCGCTGACCAAATTGCAGAAATTCAGCGCCGTACCCTGCGCACACTCACGCTTGGACAAATTGTGGGCTCTGCAGCATTGGCTGCATCGGTCACGGTGGGCGCATTTGTTATTCAGGAAATCTTGGGCAGCAAAACGCCCTGGGGTGGTTTAGCAACGGCAACAACCACAACGGGTACCGCGGTGATGTCGCAGGTGTTGTCTCGTTATATGACCCGCAAAGGTCGTCGCCCAGGACTACGTAACGGTTATGCATTAGGAACCATTGGTGCATTGCTGGCCGCAGTCGGGGCAGAACAATACAACCTTGTCATTTTCTTGGTTGGTCTGTTTCTCTTCGGCAATGGTCAAGCAGCAAATTTGCTGGCGCGGTACACAGCAACAGACTTGGCTGTTCCCGAAGAGCGCGGTCGTGCAATGTCGCGCATTGTGTTTGCGTCCACCTTTGGTGCCGTTTTTGCGCCATTGCTTATTGGGCCAGCCGAAGCGGCGGGGCAAGAGTGGTTTGGGTTGCACAAATACACCGGCCCGTGGTTGTTATCGGCATGCGTTCTGTTTCTTGCCTTTTGCAACATTTCGCTACAACTGCGTCCCGACCCTTTAGTTGTTGCGGGAGGAATTCGCGAACGATCCGATGCAAAGTTGCCCAGCATCTCCGAAGCAATCGCGGTCATTCTTTCAACGCAGCGCGGACGTCTCGCGTTGTCCAGCATGGTTATCTCGCAAGTGGCAATGGTGGCTGTGATGACTATGACTCCCGTTCACATGAAACTGCATGGTCACGAAAGTGTGAGTCAATATGTGGTCTCGCTGCATATTGCTGGCATGTATGCCTTCAGCCCGTTTGTAGGCAAGTACGCCGATCGCAAGGGAACAGTTCACGCCGTCATCTTTGGTGCCGTATTACTCGTGGCTTCTGGGGTCTTGTCTGCGGTCAGTGGGGAATCGTGGCCAATTCTGTTTCCCGCCCTCTGGCTATTGGGTATCGGGTGGAATTTTGGCCTTATTGGCGGATCATCAATGTTGATTGAATCGGTTCCCATCGATAAGCGAGTCACCGTACAAGGTTCTGCAGATCTCATGATGAGTTTTTGTGGTGGTATGGCCGGGTTGTCATCTGGCTTCATTCGCCGAGCGGTTGGGTATCACCTGCTGTCGGTGTTTGCGCTGCTGCTCTGCGGTCTTCTCCTCGCCTTTGCGGTGTATGTACGTACTAGTGAGCACTCACGGGAGACTGTTGCAGTATGAAATGCAATGTTGTCGCGGTGGGTACCGAGTTGCTGTTAGGTCAAATCATTGACACCAACTCGTCCTACATTGGTGAGCAATTGGCGGCTGTCGGCATCGCATCACACTTGCAACTGAAGGTGGGGGACAACCTTGAACGCGTGGTGGAAGCGTTTCGATTGGCACTTGCCGATGCTGACGCAATCATTGTGTGTGGTGGATTAGGGCCAACTCATGACGACCTCACGCGAGATGCAATTGCGAACATCATGGGTGTCACGCTTGAGCACAATGCGGACGTTGCGGTTGTTATTGAAGAGATGTTCGCCCGGCGTCAACGCCGTATGTCTGCGAATAACTTGCGACAAGCACTGGTCCCAGTGGGTGCAACGGTTATTCCGCAAACGCGCGGTACCGCACCAGGACTTATTTGTCCCGTCGGACACAAGGTCATCTATGCGATGCCTGGTGTTCCGCACGAAATGCACGACATGTTGTCTCGTGCGGTCTTGCCCGATCTGTTAGCGCGAAGCGGCGAGAAGGCCGTGATTGCAAGTCGCGTGTTGCGTACCTGGGGTGAAGCAGAATCGGCATTGAACGAACGCCTCGACCCAGTAATCGCAGAGCTTGACACTGTGGGTAATCCCACACTCGCTTTTCTTGCGAGTGGCTGGGAGGGAATCAAGGTTCGTCTCACCGCAAAAGCATCGTCAGAAGGTGAAGCGAACCAACTTCTCGACGTGTGGGAACACAAAGTTCGTGGCCACGTGGGAGATGTGGTCTTTGGCGTTGACACCGACACTATGGAGTCAGTGGTGTTGCAATTACTGCGGGAACGTGGCTCTACATTTGCCGTTGCCGAATCTGTCACTGGTGGACTCGTTGGCGGACGCATCACAAATGTGCCTGGCTCTTCTGATGTGTTTCGTGGTGGCGTCATTAGTTATGCAAGCGACGTGAAGTTCGATGTCTTGGGGGTGACGCCAGGACCTGTTGTGTCGGAAGCTGCTGCAATAGAGATGGCTAGCGGTGTGCGACGCGTTGTGGGTAGTTCAGTAGCACTGGCGCTTACAGGAGTTGCTGGCCCCGACGAACAAGACGGCAAGCCAGTTGGCACCTTGTGTATTGGCGTGGTGTTGGAAGACGGTTCCACACATTCCACCACCAGCGTGTTGCCCGGCCAAAGAGATCAGATGCGCCAATTCAGTGTCATTACGGCGTTGTCGTTTCTTCGCTCACTTCTGCTGAAAACTCCTCGGTAGAGTGTCCGTATTGCCTCCGTAGCTCAGTTGGATAGAGCATCGGACTTCTAATCCGCAGGTCGCAGGTTCGATTCCTGCCGGGGGCGCCACAGAGTGATATTTTTCGATCATCATGGAGTCTTCAAAGTCCCTGCCAGCGCGTCACACGTTTGTGTGGATGTTTGTAATCGCTCTACTTTGCTCGTGTTTAGTCCCTGCAAACTCGCGGAAGGTAGCTGCTGTTGTTGATCCTCGTTATGGGGGTACGTTGACCGTAGCTGACTTCAATCGTTATCCCGGATTTTGTATTGGTAGCAATCCTGATAGCTCGGCGGTCGGAATGTTCCGCGCGATTTATGACACTTTGGTGGAGCGCAATGCCGACGATGGTTTTACACCATTTCTGGCTGATTCAGTGACTCCAAGTAATGGAAACCTCACATGGACGATTCGGCTCCGCTCAGGCGTCAAATTTCACGATGGTACGACACTTGATGCGAGCGTTCTTAAATTGAATTTGGATTCATTGCGAGGAGTGGCTTCAACCAATGTGCCACTAAGCAGAGTCGTAGGAATCATCAACATTGGGCTGACAAACATCATGAGTGTTACTGCTGTTGATTCACTCACTGTTGAAGTAGGGCTTGAACTTCCGCAGATTGATTTTGTGGAGACCTTGTACATGGGTGGCAGGGGATTCATCCGGGCAGAGGCGCAATTGACGTCATCGGCCTGCAGTACCACACCCATCGGAACGGGACCGTTCAAGAAGACTTCATTCAGCGCTGATGGCGTTTCTTTAGTGAGAAACGATGACTATTGGCGAATTGATCCGGTATCGGGGAATCAACTTCCGTATTTAAATCAATTGAATTTTGTTGCAGTTACCGATCCAGCTGGGCTAAAGAATGCGGTCACGGGAACAGATAGTTCAGCACCGTGGGCTGACATCTCGATGTTTACCTCAATCAATCACGCTCAAGAGATAACTGAACTTAGAAATATGACGACAACTTTGCGGGAGTACACAAGTCGTAATGACGCAGTCTTGACCATCTATCTAAATGCTGGCAAGAACGGCTCGCCGCTTCGAAGTAGAAATGCGCGCCTCGCACTAGCTCACGCAACCAATCACCAGCGTTTCAGAGATGTCAAGTTTCTCGGATTGGGAGACATTCCGCAAAGTCTCATTCCTCGACGATCAGAGATGTTCACTAGTGAGGGTTTCCCTGCCTACAATCTCGAGTTAGCTCGACAGTATGTCTCTGCATATAAGGCTGAAACTGGGGCGACAAGTCTTGCAATCACGATTCCTTCTTCTCTAAACGCACGAGATATCGAGACATGGTCACTATTGAGCACGATGTGGGCAGAAGCCGGTATCACCTTGAACGTTGCAGTTGAAGAGCAGGCCGTCATTATCGCTAAAGCTGTCAATGCAAGTCGGACAGGGGCTGAGCAGAATGCCTACGACCTCGTTCCATTGACTATGTCATTTGGGTCTGAGACAGGGTACAACTCGCAGTTCTATCGAGCAGACGCTTACAACCCCAATACGACAAATCCAGAGTTTCCTTCAAGTTCGTCCCTACGGCAGAAGCTGAGCACAATCTTGAACTTCTCGCATCAGCCAGAGACTACGATGGATGAGAAGTTGCTGCTTGCACATTCTCAATCAACGCTAAAGCTTTCAGCCGAGAAATTTCGAGAAGCAATGGCTCACTACCAGAATCAAGCGTATGCAATTCCCGTGGTCAATGGTTTTCTGTCAGTTTTTACATCTCCTCGGATTGGGGGAATCGGCACTAGTTATCTTGCGCCTGGAGTTCCAGAAAAATATATGACGTCGGGCGGTCCGAACTGGGCAGTTCTGTTCAAATCCATGACAGACCAACCATTGCGAAATACAGGCGTGTCAGTTGGTCTCCGCAACGAAATCTGGACTGGTGCCCATCCTCAAGGTGTTGTGAACATCAGTGCTGGAGTTGCCTATGTTGCGCGTACAGACGAGGGGGAGATTTGTCAGGTCTCCCTTACAACCGGTGTACTTTCGTCGTGTGTCTCTGT
Source organism: Ilumatobacteraceae bacterium (assembly GCA_021299715.1). Classification (GTDB taxonomy): domain Bacteria; phylum Actinomycetota; class Acidimicrobiia; order Acidimicrobiales; family Ilumatobacteraceae; genus UBA2093. The sequence goes on from JAJTEL010000001.1 coordinate 310,444, forward strand.
AGGCGGAGCCCCAGTAGGTCTAATCAGAGATCGTCAGGCATTGAATGGTTATTTCATTGACTCTGCCTCCAGAAAACTACGCAAGTTTGTTTTCTCAACTGGAGCATTTTCCGACATCGTTACCCTTCCGTCACGCCCAAATGCAGTAGCTGTCAATTCAGTGTCCAGTCACGCCTTTGTTTCAAGCTCGGTTGGGAACGCGGTGTATCGAATAAGACTCTCTGATGGACAGCTGGTCGATTCGGTTTCTGTGTCTGGTGGACCTACGGGAGTCGCAATCGAAAATGGGGGTCAAGCGTTATGGGTAGCGCAGTCAATTGCTGACAAGGTGATTCGAGTAGCTCTGGGGTCGTCGTCGGTTGCTCATTCCGTAGCAGCTTTGATTGCACAGTCCCGTGAACAATCAGTGATTTCTTCCTCGATTAACTCAATCAATGTGGGGAGTCGTCCTGCCGGTCTAAAAATGTCGGCGGACGGAAGATTTCTCTTTGTTGTTAATGAAAATGATGACACGATGACAAAAATCGACATTGGTTCATCTGGAGAAACATGGACGTTTCGGATCTCTAATCAGCCTCGAGAATTGTCACTTGATGAAACAGCAAACCGAATTTATATCTCTGGAATTTTCTCAAACTCAATTGCCGTGGTTCAGATTCCTGAAACTGTGGTTCCCGCTCCCGTTGCGAATCTGCCAATTCCCGTGGAAGTTTCCCCTCCTGCGGTTGGTACACCAAGTCCGTCCGTGCAGAGTCCAACGTCAGGCTCAAGCCAGACCACTGTCGTGATTTCTCCTCAAGTAAAAATCGGCCGCACAATTAGCTCCAAATCCCTCGTCGGCGTTGCCAAGATTCCGCTCAAAGCCGGGTCAACTATTCGGCTCCGAGTGATGCAATCGTCCGCAAAGTTCTGCAAAGTGACAGGTTCGTCGCTTCGAGGAATGAAGGCCGGGACGTGCAAGGTCGCTGTAACTGTTACCCCAAAAAAGGGGAGAACTACATCTAAGACCGTCACAGTGAGGGTTCTGAAGTAAGCACCTTTTCTGCGGGGGCGCCACTGGCGCGCCATGGCGTCACCACGCCTCATCGGAAGTGATGGCTATATGTACCATGCGTCTAATGGGGGATGGTTCACAAATTCTCATGTTGGTGTTACTGTCCGAACAGGGGGACATGACTTCCACTCTGGGCGTCATTATTCCTTGCATAGAAAGGTAAGGGCTTGTAATGGTCTTTAAGGATGCAGATTTAAATCAATTGGTATATAACGCCTTGTCATTCGGCACAGCCGTCATGTTGGGCGCATTCGTTTACTTCCTCACACAGATCAAGAGTGTGGCAAAGCAATTCCAAAGTGGAGTGGCAGTTTCGGCTGTCGTCGTTGGAATCGCCGGTTACCACTACTTCAGAATGTGGAGCGATTGGGGTAAGGGAACTGTTAACGAAGGGTACCGCTACGCCGACTGGCTCATTACGGTTCCATTGTTGGTCATCGAACTCTTAATTGTTCTCGGTGTGACAGCAGAGCGTCGCAAGAAACTGATGTTCTCTCTGGTTCCCGCAACAGTGCTCATGATTGCATTGGGTTATCCAGGCGAAATTTCGTCAGACGATGGAACAAAGTGGCTGTACTGGATTCTCGCAATGTTGCCATTCATCTACATTCTCTGGATTCTCGCCGGGGAATTGAAGGCTGCTGGAACCCGCGAAACCGGCGCTGTCAGCAAAGCAATCAAGAATGCAACGACGGTTCTGTTAGTCACATGGATGGTGTACCCAATCGCGTACCTGTTCCCAGTGATCTTCGATGCAACTAATGAAGGTGCAGAAACAGCCCGTCAAATTGGCTACACGTTGGCCGACATCACCGCTAAAGGTTTGTACGGCCTCATGATCCTCAGCATCGCCAAAGCGCGATCTGCGGATTAGTGCTAGTCGTCAACTAACTACGCAACGTAGAAAGAGTTGTGCGTAAGTTTTCTTGCGCACAACTCTTTTGTTGTTTAAGGGCCGAAATTCCACGGATGTGGCCCTGTTCAGAGAGTGCATGCAGCCCCGTTTCAGGTGGATGAAATGGCTGGCGAGATGGTCTACATCTGGGCTGAAAACGGTGGAATCGTGGGATTGACCCTCCCAACCCTTACAATTGCAGGGTGGATTTTAAGAAAGATGACATCGTCATCTACCCCCAGCACGGTGCCTGCAAAGTAAAGGGCACGAAGAAGCAAGACTTCTTCGGAACGGGGAAGAAAGAGGAGTACCTCATCCTCGAAACCATCATCAACGAGATGACCCTTCGCGTTCCCCTTGCCAAGCTCGACGAAGTCGGTGTGCGCCCACCAGTCTCGCCTGACGAACTGGAAGACCTGGTGGCCGTGCTTTCCAAAGCCGACCCGCGTGTTCCGTCCAACTGGTCGCGTCGATTCAAGAACCACCAAGAGAAGTTGAAGAGTGGCGACGTGTACCAGGTTGCCGAAGTGGTTCGTAACCTTGCCGCGCGTAACCGCGACGCATCGTTGTCTGCCGCAGAGCGCACCATGTACGAGCGCGCACGCACCAACCTCATCTCCGAAATTCAGCCTGCGCTCAAGGTCACCAAAGAAGAGGCCGAAGAGTTCTTGAACAAGGCTCTCGAAAAAGGTGTTCTGAAGCCCGCCAAGGTTGCGAAGAAGAAAGTCGAAGCCGAGAAGAAGGTTGTCGACGAAGACGACGACGCCAATCTCGACGACGACATTTAGTCACATGGCCCGCGTTGGGTTTTGCGGTCTCGGAGTCATGGGTGCGCCCATGGCCGGACATCTCGCTTCTGCTGGTCACAGCGTGTCGGTGTACAACCGCACCCCGTCACGCGCACTTGAATGGGTAGCAGCGCACGGACATCAGGCGTTCCCCACGCCAGCTGAAGTTGCCACTGACAGCGACGTTGTTTTCTTGTGTGTCGGAAACGATGACGATGTTCGTCAAGTCATGTTGGGCGAACATGGAATTCTCGATGGTGCTCACGATGGTCTCATCGTTGTTGACCACACCACAACATCGGCAACACTCGCACGCGATATGTATGAAAGTTGTGCCGCACACGGAGTTGTTTTCTTGGATGCACCAGTGTCGGGTGGTCAAGCAGGCGCTGAAGGCGGAACACTCACCGTGATGTGTGGGTCTGTTGGGGTTGAAGAGTTCGATGCAGTGGCATCAATCATTTCGGCGTACTCGCGGTCGTGTGTTCGGCTTGGTGGCATCGGTTCTGGTCAACTCACCAAAATGGTGAACCAAATCTGTATTGCTGGCTTAGTGCAGGCATTGTCCGAAGGCTTGGCATTTGCAGAACATGCTGGGTTAGATGCTCACGCGGTCATCGACGTTATTTCGCAAGGTGCTGCGCAAAGTTGGCAGATGCAGAATCGCGGCCACACCATGGTGGACGGTCAATTCGACTTCGGGTTTGCTGTTGAGTGGATGGTGAAAGACCTGAAGTATGTGGTGGAAGAAGCGCGACGCAACGGATCCACTATCCCCGTGACGCAAACAGTTCTTGGATTCTACGAAGAGCTGGTGCAAGACGGCGATGCCCGCAAAGACACCAGCAGCCTTATTCGCCGCTTGATCTAATTAACCCGCCTGCACCACGCTGGCGAACACATCGAGAACGGTATTGAGTTCATCGTCGGTAATCACTAGTGGTGGGCAGAACGCAATAACACCGGGAATTGCACGCGCGATGACTCCACGCTTAATCATGGTGTCGCGAACTACCGTGGCATCCATTCCGTCGGGAAGTTTGCCGGCCCAAATTGCGCCAGCACCGCGATAGCCCGTCAGAGTTCCATCGTTAGTGAGGGCGCGAAGGCCGTCTTCAATTCGAGTCCCAACGTGAGTGGCGCGGTCTAACAAGTTCTCGCGTTCCATAATTTCTAAATTCTTCAATGCTGCGGCGCACACGGTGGCATGTCCCGAATATGTGTAGCCAGTACGTAAGAAGAACGCGGGGTCAGAGAGCAGCGCGTCGTTGACCACACCATTGGTGATTACTCCACCTAACGGTTGGTATCCGCTGGTGACGCCTTTTGCGAACGTAATCATGTCGGGCGTAACGCCGTAGTACTGGGCGCCAAACCATGTGCCAAGACGTCCGAAGCCGGTGATGACTTCGTCAAAAATGAGATACGCGCCGTTGTCGTCACAGATGCGACGCAGTTGCGCAAGATATTCCGACGACGATGGCCACACACCGCCTGCACCTTGAATGGGCTCGGCAATGATGGCGGCGAGTTTTCCTTTGTTTTCTTCAACGGCTCGCGCCATGTCTTCAATGTTGTCGGCATCTACTTGAATGACGCCTTCTAGCAACGTGCCATAGCCCACTTTGTTCAGGGGGAGACCTTGGGCACTGGTGCCGCCGTAGTTGGTCCCGTGGTAGCCGCGATCGCGCGTGATGATGACAGTGCGTTCTGGGTGGCCCGCTTGTATTTGTGCGACTCGCGCAAGTTTCATTGCAGTGTCAATTGATTCAGAACCGCTACCACACAAGAACACGCGAGCATTCGCCAAAGGTGACAGCGAAGAAATTTTCTCGGCTACCGCGTCGGCTAATGGGTTGGTGAAAGGGTCAAATGTGGAGTACGTCTCGAGAGTGGACACTTGAGCAGCAATGGCATCGGCCATTTCGCGACGACCATGCCCAATTTGGCAGTACCACAAGCTTCCGATGGCGTCGATGTAATCGTGACCGGCGTCGTCCCACAGGCGCGCCATATCGCCTCGAACAATGTTGATGAAGGACTCTGACGACGGCTTTGCAAACGAGTGCAGGAAACGACCAGGCATGATGTAACTGTACGCCACCGCCGAAACGGTTGCCGATTAGATACGTTCGATAATGGTGGCGGTACCCATTCCGCCGCCGGTGCACATGGTGATGAGACCCGTTGTTTTGTCTTGACGTTCCAGCTCGTCAATAAGGGTTCCAATCAGCATGGAGCCGGTTGCGCCAATGGGGTGGCCTAAGGCCATTGCTCCGCCATTTACGTTCACCTTGCTGGGGTCAACGCCGGTGTCCTTAAAGAATTTCAGCACAACTGCGGCAAACGCTTCATTCACTTCAAAAAGGTCAATGTCGTTGAATGTCATTCCCGCTTTTTGCACCACGCGTTGTGCAGCTGGCCCAGGTGCGGTCAACATGATGACGGGTTCGGTACCGGCAACGGCAGTCATAATGATGCGCGCGCGTGGCTTGAGGCCGTGAGCTTTTGCGTACTCGGGTGATGTCACCAGCACTGCACCAGCACCGTCTACAACGCCACTTGAGTTTCCGCCGTGGTGCACGTGATTAATTCCCGACAACTGTGGGTACGCCTTCAACGCTGTTTCGTCAATTGAGAGTCCGTTCGGATCTTTCTTGTACGCACCCATCTGTTCAAAGCTGGGGTTCAACTTGGCAAGGTCTGCCATAGTGGTGCCGGCGCGCGGGTGTTCATCAACGGCGAGAGCAAGAGTTCCGTCATCATGGAAGATGGGAATGAGTGAGCGCTCAAAACGTCCTTCTGTAATTGCAACTGCAGCACGTCGCTGGCTTTCCACCGCCAACGCGTCGCACTCTTCACGTGAGAAACCTTCCAACGTTGCAATGAGGTCGGCTGAAATGCCCTGTGGAACCATGTCGAACTGTTCACGGAGGTGAGCGTTGTTGGCAGTGAAGCCATCAACATGCATAGGAGATGGCCGAGACATTGATTCAATTCCGCCAGCAACCACCATGTCTTGCATGCCAGATAACACGCCCATGGCTGCGAAGTTCACCGCTTGTTGTCCTGAACCACAAAAGCGATTCAAGGTAACTCCTGGAGCATCGAGCGACCAGCCAGCGTCTAGTGCTGCCATACGAGCGATGTCCATCGAATGGTCGCCGCTTCCTGCTCCACATCCCATGACTACGTCGTCAACATCGGCAGTGTCGAACCCCACGCGATCGCGAAGTCCGTTCAGAACCTGGGCCAAGATGCGCTGAGGGTGAACGTTGTGTAGGGCACCTGTGTCTTTCCCTTTGCCTCGAGGGGAGCGGACGGCGTCAATAATCCAGGCTTCGCGTTCCATGATGTTCCTCCAATTGTGTGTGGCTACTGCAGCCAACCTCCACGTGGACTAAACCTTATGGCACGGCATTTGGGCCGAAATCATTGGGGATGCACATGAGCCAGTTCGAGACCCTTGACGTATCGGTTTCTGGGGAAATTGGAGCGCTTGAACTCAACCGTCCGGCGCAATTGAACGCCTTGTCCCGACAGACCTTGCAGGACTTGGCCGCTGCCGCTCGGTGGTTTGACAGCCAACAACAGGTGAAAGTTGTGGTGGTGTCTGGCCAGGGTCGCTCGTTCTGTGCGGGGTTTGACTTGAACACTTTTTCCACGCCCGATCCGAACTATTCAACCCGTGACATCGCAGACATTGGACGTGTCATGGCCGAAGCCATCTTTGGAATGAATGCGCTGACTATTGCTGCGATTCAAGGAAACTGCATTGGTGGCGGATTAGTTCTAGCAAACAGTTGTGACTTACGAATTGCCGAACACGACGTGCGTTTTGTGATTCCCGAAGTAGACCTTGGCATTCCGTTGACGTGGAGTGGAATCCCGCGTCTTGTGCGTGAAATTGGGCCTGCAGCAACAAAGGAATTGGTGCTGACATGTCGTCCGTTTGGTGCAGACGAAGCGAAGTCATTGGGATTCATTAACACCGTCGTTCCAAACGGCACAGTCATGACAGCGGCACAAGAATTGGCCGAACACCTTGCGTCAAAATCCGCCTACGCATTGCGTACAACAAAACAACAAGTTAATGCAGCACTAGAAGAGATGGTTCACAGTCGTGACTACACATCGGACGCCGACATTTTTGCTTTTGCAGTCCACGACCCAGAGAGCCGCGCAGTGGGCGAACAGTATTTGCAGTCAAAAAGAAAAGAGAAAAAATGACAAAGGTTTTTGTGCATGGCAATCCGGAGAGCGCAGACATCTGGACGCCACTTTTAGAATTGTTGGCAGAACGACGCATCACCGATGTGGTGTGTTTGTCTCCGCCTGGGTTTGGTGCGCCTGTTCCAAAAGGGTTCACTGCAACGCGTCGTGAATATGTCCAATGGTTGGGGAGCGAACTAAAGGCAATCGGTGGTGACATTGACTTAGTCGGCCACGACTGGGGAGCAGGTCATGTGTTTGGTGTGCTTGCCGAATACCCAGGCATAGTTCGCACGTGGGCTGCCGACTGCATGGGCTTACTGCACCACGACTATGTCTGGCACGATGCAGCGCAAGGATGGCAGACGCCAGAACTTGGTGAGCAAATGATGAAGGGACTCGTTGACCTTGATGTTGATTCGTTCATCGCAGTCTTCGGGGCTTTGGGTATTACTGATTCGGTTGCCCGTGCGATGAAACCCCACATCAACGATGAGATGGCCGACAGCGTGGTCCGCTTGTATCGGGATGCCGCACAGCCCGCAATGCGTCACCTGGGAGAGAAATTTGTCAATCAGAAACCCAAACGAGGGCTTGTGATCATCGCTGAGAACGACCACTATGCCGGCCCACACGAGACCCATGAACAGATGGCATCCGCCGTTGGGGCAAAGGTTGCGCGCCTAGAGGGGTGCGGTCACTGGTGGATGATTGAAAAACCACAAGAGGCAGCACGCATGCTTGCGTCGCATTGGATTCGTTAGTTCGTAGACGACGCGAATTTCAACACAATGGGTTCAAGTTCTGCTGGCGTTGCGCCGTGCATAATCACGCCGTCACAACCAAGAGAAAATTGATTCTGAATTGCGGCAACACATTGTTCGGGGGACCCCTGAGCTGACGGCGCTAACCATTCTTCGGGGATGAGTGGAGCTACGCGCTCAAGGTCTTGTGTTGTTCCCTTTGCATCGAGTGCGCCAGGGAATGTGCGAACAAACTCATCGTCTCTAAATCGCTTCAGGACCGCGGGATCCCACTGATTGGTGGTCACCATGAGATCGCCGTATGCCTGCAGGTATGTAGCGAGACGTCCCACCGTTTTCTTCAAACGCAGTTCAGGTGCAATGTGATCGCCGATTGTGGCGAAACATGACCACACCTTGACATCATCTGGGTTGCGCCCTGCTTTTTCTGCGGACGCCTTCACGGTTTTTACTGCACGCTCAGTTGTCTCGTCGGTGAAGAACGTATGGAGAATGACATTGTCATACGCACGCCCAGCCATTTCTAAAGTTTTCTGACCGAACACTGTAATGCTGAGTGGAATTTCTAATCTGAAGGCTGGGTCTAGACGTAACACGGGGTAGTTGCCCGTCATGTCTGACCAATTCATAACGGTTTCACCATTCCATAAGCGACGCATGAGATGAGCAAACTCTTCCAACGATGATGTTGTTGCCATGGGCATTCCGTATGCCTTGAACATTGCTTCAATTCCACGACCAAGGCCAAGGCTGAAACGCCCTTCCGACAGCAGATGAAGAGTGCTGGCCCACGATGCAGTAACTAGCGGGTGACGTGTTGTGTGGTTGGTGGCAGCCGTGATGATGTTTAGAGACGTCGTTGCGGCAACGGCGGCGCCAGTGAGTGCCCCTGCTTCCTTGATGTTGAAGCGCTCCGAGATGAACGCGGTACCAAGCCCTAGACGTTCTGCGTGAGCTAGTTCATCCAGCATGTCCCGTGGCGATTGAGGGGCGCCAGCCAATGTGTAGAAGCCAAGGGTGGGGTGAGCAGGTGCTGGTGCCATGGTGTGAGAGTACATCGCCTGGTTTCGGCGTGGCAGACTCGTACGCACATCAGAAGCGGGAGAGACATGAATCGCATTGAGATTGAAAAGAAACTGAATGAAGATCGCGCGTGGTTGCTTGAGACCTATTCACAGTTATCCGATGAGCAGTTATTCGGAGATCTCACGCCCAGCGAGCACGACCCTTCAAATTTCTGGTCAGCGCTCGACCATTTGGCTCATCTCGCACTCATCGAAAGAAATTTCGCTGCCATGATTCGCCGACATTTTTCGGGTCACAAGAACCCGGTTGGTCTGGCAACTGATGACTCTGGTACGCCTCGTACACGCGAGCAAATAATGGCATCCGTTCATGCAATGACAGAAGAATGGCAAATTCAACACCACGGCAAATCACTCAGCGAGGTTGTGGCGTTGGGTGCCAGTGCGCGCGCAGTGTCGCTTCAACTGCTGAGTGAATTAAGTGATGAACAGTTGGAAGAAGTGTTACCTGGTGCGCCGTGGGCAGACGGAACAGTGGGTGGGGTTATTGCAGCAAACGCTGATCATGGTCGCATGCATTGGAAGTGGGCGAAAGACGCCGGCGTGCTTGACCACCACTGATAGGAACAAGAAGCCTTATGTCTGACAACAACTCAACACCCGACCCGAACGACATTGGGCTACTCGAAGGAATTCACACGACGCGCGCCATCCGCAGGTATCTGCCTGAACCCATTCCTGAAGAACATCTTCGAGACATCATGTTTGCGGCCACTCGCGCGCCGAGTGGTTCAAACAGGCAGCCGTTTCGCTTCATGGTGTTCACAGATTCGGATCGTTCGAAAGAAGTAAAGCGTCTCATTGCGCGCGGTGCTCAAACGTTGTGGAACGAGAAGCGAAAGACAGATGGATATGAGGGAGCAACTGCAACCGATGATGTGTCTCCGAAGGCGCGCATGGCACGTACCATGCAGCACTATGTAGACAATTTTGCCGATGTTCCTGCGCTCATCCTTGCGTTCTTGGTTCGATATCGGCAACCAACACCTACCGAAGGTGCATCGGTATATCCCGCATGTCAGAACATTCTGTTGGCAGCACGTGCATTGGGATACGGGGGAGTGCTCACCGGATTTCACGGTTTTGTTGAAGATGAACTTCGTTCGCTTTTGAACATTCCAGAAAACACTCTCATTGCTGCAACCATCTCGCTAGGAAAGCCAGCAGGTAGCCACGGCCCAGTGCGACGTGTTCCCATGAGTGATGTGGTTTTCGCCGACCAGTGGGGTGAAGGGGCATCGTGGGCTATCGACCCGCCAGGAACAGCCACCCTTTCTCGTGGCGGGTTTTCCTCGTAACGACTTCTCGGTGGCGGGTTTTCTCTCGTTCTGACCTAATGTCGTGCTCGCAATCGCTACGACGTGGAGGACACAATGGCGCACGACATGACACTTCAGAACCTTTTCTCAGTCAAGGGGAAAGTCGCTCTTGTAACGGGCGGGTCTCGCGGTATTGGCGAGATGATCGCAGCCGGGCTTCTTGCAAACGGCGCAAAGGTGTATATCTCGTCACGCAAAGCTCAGCAATGCGACGAAGCTGCACAGCGTTTAATGCAGAACTACGGCGGAGAGTGCATTTCAATTCCTGCAAACGTTGCCGACATTGACGGTATCGACGCTTTGGTTGCCGAGATTTCCAAGCGCGAAAAGTACGTTGACATTCTCATCAACAATGCTGGCGTTTCATGGGGCGCCCCAATCGATGAGTTCCCCGAAGTGGGTTGGGACAAAGTGATGGATACCAATGTGAAGGGCGTGTTCTTCCTGACTCAGCGCCTGTTGCCACTCCTCACAGCTCGTTCAACAACCGATGACCCGTCACGGGTGGTCAACATTGGTTCTATCGATGGCATCGGAACCCCATCGTTTGAGACCTATTCATATGGTCCGTCAAAAGCGGCAGTTCATGCACTCACCAAGACACTTGCGTTGAAGTTGCGTTCGCGCAACATCATTGTGAATGCAATTGCTCCCGGCCCATTCCCAACCTGGATGCTGTCCACCGGAGTTGGTACCGGCGGCGACGTAGAGGGAACAGACTGGAACGCAGTGGGTGGGTTGAATCCCAGCAAGCGCGTCGGCACCCCTGAGGACATCGCAGGTCTTGCTATTTACTTGTGCTCGCGTGCAGGTGCATTCACCGTTGGTGAAGTCATCACCTGTGACGGCGGATCTCTGCTTGGTCGTTAACTAGTTAACGCGTCGTTCGCGGCCTGCCCAGTACGGTTCACGAAGGTCTTTCTTTAAGACCTTGCCGCTTGGGTTGCGTGGCAACATGTCAATCCATTGCACTTGAGTTGGGCACTTAAAGCGTGCCAAGCGCTCGCGTGAGAAGTCGATGATGTCTTGTTCTGTTACGTCAGAGTCTGGCGCTTTCACCACAACGGCCAGCGCCGTCTCGCCCCACTTTTCGTGTGGAATTCCAATGACGGCAACATCGGCGATGCCAGGGTGAGACATGAGAACGTTCTCGACTTCGGCAGGGTAGACGTTCTCGCCACCAGAGACAATCATGTCTTTCACGCGGTCGTGAATGTAGACATACCCATCTGCGTCGATGTAACCAGCATCGCCTGTCTTGAACCACTTATCGGGAGTAATAGCTTTCGCAGTGTCTTCTGGGCGTTTCCAATAGCCCAACATGACTTGCTCTGAACGACACCAAATTTCGCCTACTTCGCCCACTTCGCAATCACGGTTGTTGTCGTTGTCGACAATGCGAACTTCAACTCCAGGACCAGGAATGCCGCAACTACGAAGACGATGCTTATTGGTGCCATTCGGATCATGATCTGCGGGAGGCAAGTTGATAACACCACCTGTTGTTTCAGTTAATCCGTATGCCTGCCAGAACTTGCACTTCAAGAGTTGAACGCTCTTTGTGAGAACGTCTTCACTAATGGGAGATGCACCGTATGCCATGACTTCCAGGCTGGAGAAGTCTGCATTTTCAACACCAGGAACCATGTTCATAAAAGCAAGCACGGCTGGAACAAGGAATGCGTGAGTGATGCGCTTTTCTTCAATGAGTTTCACAAGCGCAACCGGGTCCATGGCGCGCAAAACAATGGTGCTGCATCCCATGTACATTCCGGCCATTGCCCATCCGCCACCGCCAATGTGGAACAACGGCATTGCAGCAAGATTGACAGAGTTTTCTTTGATCTCCCAGATTTGTTCAATCATTGGCGCAATCGCAAGGAAGTTGTTGTTTGACAACATGACTCCCTTGGGAAGTCCGGTCGTGCCGCTTGAGTACAGCTGAAACGCGACGTCTTCACGTGCGCTGGGCACATGAGGGTCTCCGCTTGGCTGTCGTGCCACCCATGAGTTCCAGTCTTCGTACTGACCATGTCCGCCAACAACCAAAATCAACTTGGTGTGTTCTAATTTGTCGGCGATTGCGTCAAGAATTCCAACGAACTCTGCGCCTACAACAAGCACCTTCGCTTCTGCGTTGTTGACAATGTATTCAACTTCGGGAGCTGCAAGTCGCCAGTTCACGTCAACACTGACTGCGTTCACCAGCGCGGCGCCGAAGGCGATTTCGAAGTGGGGAATACCGTTCATGTCCAGCAGTGCCACGCGGTCGCCGCTACCTACTCCGGCTGCAGAGAATCCTTGTGCAACTTGTTGGGATAGTTGGTACATCTCGGCCCAGTTCAACGACCGATTGCCCTCGGTGATGCACGGGTGATTGGGTCGACCCACGCCATGGGTACGGACAATGTCGCCAATTGATGAAATAGATGCAGTAGACATGGGCGAAATGGTAGACGACCCACAGGGGGTAAGTGTTCTGCGCCCCCCGCCGTGCGATTAGATTGTGGACAACCGAGGGGGAATTTATGATTCAGCGTTTGCGTTGGGCCGCGTATAGCTCTCTCGGCACGGGCCTCATACACGGAATTGCTGTGGGGCTCCATTCCGAACATGCGTCCGCTGCTCGGTCGTTCTTATTGCTGTCTGTCCTGCAGTTGGGCTGGGGAATTGCATGTCTATCCACCTCACGATGGCAGGTGCGGCTTTTGGGGCTCGGAATCCATGGGGCCGCCATTGGGGGCTGGATTCTCACGCGAACATCGGGTATCGCATTCATTGACGGCCTACAAATTCCCGAAGACCCGCAGGCCGCTGACTCGTTGAGTGCTGTGTTGTCGCTGGTGGCTGTGGTGGCTATTGCGTGGGCCACACAACGTGGCGACGCACCCGTTCATCAGACCACCGCAATGAACGCTGGGTATTTGTGTGCTGTCGTGGGGCTTCTTGGTGCATGGACCGCTACAGGTTCGGTTCATGTCCACGGAGAGGTGCAACTAGTGGATGGTGGGCTTGCCATCACCGCAGACGGTGTCATTGTGACGCCAGGTTTGCCAACAGACTCCACAAGTGACGACGCCGTCACCACAACCTCGGTAACGGCGACATCTGTGGTGCGCAATGGCTCGTCTCAGTCAACGAAGAAAACAACCACCACGTCTACATCAACGACATCAACCACTCTTCACGGCCACGTTCAAACGTCTGATCAAGCAAATGCCGCGGCATCTGGTTGGCCCAGGGCCTACGATCCGTCACAGCCAGTGAATTTGATTGGTATCGAAGGTTTCACGCCTGAACAGGGTCAACGCGCGCTCGCTCTGTTGGAAAACACCAAACGTGATTTGCCCACCTATGCCAATTACGCAACTGCGATTGCTGCTGGGTATGTCTCAATAGGAGACGAATCATCAGGACATGAACATCTCATCAAGTATTCGCTGTTAAACGACAATCGATTTCTCGACACCACAGCGCCGGAGTCACTTGTCTACAAGGTGGTGGGCACTACACGAATTTTGGTCTCAGCCATGTATATCGCTCCACCTGGTACGGCCATTAACGACACAACGCTGGTGAATTACGGAGGTGGACTGCTGCAGTGGCATGTTCACGACAACTTGTGTTGGAGAAATGTGAACGGAATTCCGAAAGTCATTGGTGCGCTCGATGCGAACGGAAATTGCCCACCAAATTCAGTTCTGCAACGCGGAGGTGCACCCATGGTGCATGTGTGGATTGCTGCACACGCATGTGGTCCGTTTGCCGCTCTTGAAGGAGTTGGTGCTGGTCTTGCTAGCGAGCCAGACAACGTTCGCGTCGACAAGTGCAACGCTGCTCATTAGTACGTGGTGTTGTACTCAGACGACGTAGAGCAAGTCATTCGCTGTGGGCGGGTAGATCTGCATCATTTGTCGGCGCGACGATTAATGGCGTTGCACGAAGGGGCAGAGCAGGAACTTGTTTTCGCGGGACGTGGTTACACGAACCCCTACGGAATCTTGTCGGATCAAGACCCCCCCGTGCGTTGGCGCGCGCCACAGGTACAGAAAGACCCTGCTACCAATAAGTGGTTTATTCGATGGATTGTGTTGCGCAGCACGTCGGAGGTGATTGGAAGCACCAGTTTTCATGCCCCTCCCGATGAGCGCGGCATGTTGGAAATTGGGCTTGGTCTGCATGAACAATTCCATCGGCAGGGGTATGGGTATGAAACCTTGATGGGAATGTGGTTGTGGGCTGCAGCGCAACCCGGAGTACGCATCTTTCGTTACACCGTGAGCCCAGAGAATGTGGCGTCTGTGGGTCTCGTTCAGAAGTTCGGGTTTCACCATGTGGGTCAACAGATAGATCTTGACGATGGCCCCGAAGACATCTACGAGATGTCCGTTGAAGAGTTTCTCTCTGCACACTCGCAGTAAGCGTCTAGTTGCGAATTAGTGCGACGTGCGTTGAAGCACGACGCGAATTCCGCCCATGTCGGGTCGAGTCCAAATCATGTGGCCGTCGTCGTCTAACCATCGGCGAACTTCTATGCCAGGTAGTCCAACGGGTCGCAAGACAAAGACCTTGTCTTCGTACGAAGCGACAACATGAATAGGTGTTGTGAAGTCAAACACCGACACATCGTGCACGCCATTTTCTTCGGTTCCGTCTGCTCGTGCATCTGCAATGGTGCCACCACCGCAATCAACAATTCGATTTCCGCACTGTTCAATTCGCTCTGTGTATGACAACAGGCGATCATCGGGTGCTACCGGTTCTCCAGCGCGAGTTGCGCTAATTGCCTTCCACACTCCGCGCAGATCGGGTGCGCCTTCTACGAGTGGTTCGGTGCATTCGCCAAGAATGAGCGGTGGAAACTCTGCGCCATAGCCACCTGGTGGCGTATGCGCAACGGGAATATGGTCGGCCTTCATGTGTTGCCTCCAAGGGGCAATGTTGGAATGAGATGAAATGTTGCGTCATTTCGTTGACGACGCAGGGCAGGGAGAATGTCTCGATATGCAGATCTCATGTTGGGATATGGCGTGGGTAAATCATGTGCAAGAAGTTCATGCAGCTTTGGAAGTGCGTGATAGGGAACTGCCGGGTACATGTGATGTTCTAAGTGGTAGTTCATATTGAGATACAAGAAGCGCAGCACCGGCCCCATCAGAACGGTTCGAGTGTTGAGTCGGTGATCAAGAACATCTTCTGCCATTGCTGCGTGCTGAGTGGTGCCAAACACCACCAACAACCATCGGCCGTACATGGATGGCAGGCCAAACAACATGAGTGGCAAGAATGAACGCATTGCAACGGACCACGCAAGAACGCCAGCAAACAATGCACAGTGAATACGTCCCCATCGAATTGCTGCGTCTGCTTCACGCGGCGGAACGTAGGTGCTTTCGTCTGGCGACAATCGCCCCATGATGTTGTGTCCGTATTTGCGAAACTCTGCGGCTGTGCTGAATACGCCAAACATGTCGGCAACTATTCGCCAATAGGGAGTTGGACGTGGATAGGCAATTTCTGGATCTCGTCCAACAATCAACGTGTCGGCGTGATGTCGGTTATGGCTCCATCGCCACGACACCGGCTCGCGAATGTCCATGAAAGAGGCGATGAGATAGATGACATCGTTCGCTTTCTTCGATGCAAAAGCAGTTCGGTGTCCACATTCATGCCACCTGGCGTCAGAAGCAGATCCGTACAACGTTCCGTACACAAAGGCCGCGGGGACAGACCACCAGCTGAGCCAGGTGACCCACAGCCACGCGCCCGACGCAACAAGGAGGACAAGCCACAACGCGGTGTGGAACGCAGCGGGGTTGTTCCGACGCTTCATGAGTGCAAGCAAATGTTCGCGCTGAACAGGGCTGAGTCGCCACGTTGCACCTGCAAGACCTTTGGTGATGGCTTCGAGTGATTCGGTGCCACGAAGCCCGTAGTCACGATGATGTCGCTGAGCCCCCGCCATGAGCGCAGATTAGTGCTGAGACGGGTGGGATGATTCGAATGGAGCGGGTGACGGGAATCGAACCCGCATAGCCAGCTTGGAAGGCTGGAACTCTAGCCATTGAGCTACACCCGCGTATGGTGAGCCCCAATTGTACCTAGGGACCCCTCTCGGCGCACCTTTTGCGCCCTGATGACGTTGGTTTATGCGGGTGAATTCTTGCGTCGAGCACGCACGATGATGACCACGAGACCAACGGCAACTGCTGCAACGACCACGTATTGCAGGTAGTCGCCCCACTTGCCGGCTTTTTCCCATTGGTCACCCAAGCCCCAACCCACGGCGACCCAGATGGTGTTCCACACCAATGAGCCTGCGGCGGTGAGAAGGGTGAATTTTGCAAGCGGCATCTTGTCGCCACCGGCAGGTATGGAAACCACAGATCGCACAACGGGAATGAGCCTGCCAAATAACACAACTTTGTTTCCGTGTTTTTCGAACCAGACGAATCCCTTGTGTACGTCCGATTGTTTGAGGCCAACAAACTTGCCAACCGTGGCCAAAAATTTTTCCATTCGTACGTCATCAAGAAGGCGCCCAACGGCATACAAGAAATATGCGCCAACAACCGAGCCGATGGTGGCAGCGATAATTCCGCTCACAACATCGAAGCGACCTTCGCTGACGTTAAAGCCAGTGAGAAGCAAGATGAGTTCAGATGGAATTGGTGGAAAGATATTTTCCAAAGCGACAAGTACGGCAACACCGACTAGTCCGATGGAGTCAATTACGTTGGCGGCCCAATCAATCACGGTGTCGATACTAGGTGTCGGCCAGGTGTGCTGCGTTGACTACCACACGTCATACAACAGTTAATGCGAGATCTTCTCCAGAAAAACAATGGGGATCTCTCGGTCTGTGCGCTGTTGATAGCCCGCATAGCCTTTGTATTTCGCGGTGATTTGTGGCCATAACTCTGCACGCTCTTCGCTCGTGCCAAGTCGCGCATGGCGTTGATGTTTCGGTTGACCTTGGGCCTCTACCCACACTGTTGGGTTGTCACGAAGATTGAGGAACCACGCTGGGTGAAAGTCGTCGCCCCCGCGAGAAGCGACGATGACAAAGGTGTCGCCATCTACAACCGGACATGTCAACATGCTCTCGCGTTCAACCCCTGACTTTCGGCCCGTGGTGTACAGCTTGATGGCGGGCATACCAGCTGGATTCCAGCCCCATTTCCCGAAAGTGACTGCAAGTCCGGCTTTATGGACGGCATTCATTGTTTTCAGTACGAAGTTGCTAGGCATATGGCGACCATAGTGCCTGCGGCGGACCGCGCAGAGTGTTCATCTAGGCCTTCTGAAAGGCAGGGGAGTACTGTGGAATCCTCATGTTGAAGCGCCTGTTGTCCACTGTCCTCACGCGGTACAGAGGGCTCTTGTGGCTGGTGATTGGCTTTCAGTTTGTCCAGGCCATGGCGGGGCTGTTCCTTCCCACGCTGAACTCCGACATCATTAATAAAGGTGTGGTCAAGAACGATGTGGGCTACATCTGGCGAATGGGCGGCATCATGTTGCTGGTCACCCTTGCCCAGGTCGTCTTCTCGGTGGCGGCTGTCTACGTGGGCTCGAAGGTGGCAATGGGGTTTGGTCGAGACGTTCGAAAGAATCTGTTCCACCAGGTCAACACCTTTTCGGCACGCGAGGTAGCTCAGTTCGGAGCACCATCTTTAATTACCCGCATCACGAACGACGTTCAGCAGGTGCAGATGCTGGTGCTGATGACGTGCACACTCATTCTGGGCGCCCCATTCACCGCAATTGGTGGAGTGGCCATGGCCATGCATCAAGACCTTGGTCTGTCCCGAATCCTCATGGTGTCTATTCCTATTTTGACCGTTCTACTTGCGGTCATTATCTCCAGCATGGTGCCCACGTTTCGTCGAATGCAGGAACGCATTGACCGCATTAATGAAATTATGCGTGAACAACTCACGGGTATTCGGGTTGTTCGCGCATTTGCTCGCGAACCAGAAGAAGCAAGTCGATTCGCCGATGCAAATACGGCTCTCACCGACACGGCACTTCGTGGTGGGCGTCTACAAGCATTGATGTTTCCTACCGCAACACTCATCGTCAACTTTTCCAGTGTTGCAGTGGTCTGGTTTGGCTCCGATCGAATTAGCGATGGTCTCATGCGTCCCGGTGCACTCATTGCATTCCTCACGTACCTCACACAAATTCTCATGTCGGTCATGATGACCACATGGATGGCCGCGCTCATTCCACGATCTGCTGTTAGTGCCGAACGAATCATGGAAGTTGTATCCACTCCCACGTCTGTTGTCATCTCCGATTCGCCCGTCACCGACATCTCTGCCACAACGCAACTGACGTTTGACGATGTCAGCTTCCGCTATCCCGGTGCAGAATCACCTGTCTTAAGCCATGTGTCGGTCACGGTCAATGCCGGAGAAACTCTTGCAGTTGTGGGAAGTACCGGTTCAGGAAAAACCACGTTCGTGAACCTGGTTGCACGAATGTTTGATGCCACTGACGGTGTTGTATCTCTCGATGGAGTGAATGTTCGTGACTTGGCTCCCGAAGCATTGTGGTCACGCGTAGGCATGGTGCCGCAGAAGCCGTATTTGTTCTCTGGAACCGTTGCCAGCAACTTGCGATATGGCAAAGAAGATGCCACCGATGAAGAAATGTGGGAAGCACTGCGAATTGCACAAGCGGAAGATTTCGTTCGTGAGATGCCAGGCGGTTTAGAGGCCGCCATCGCACAAGGTGGCACCAACGTGTCGGGCGGGCAACGTCAGCGCTTGGCAATTGCCCGAGCTCTTATTCGGAAACCAGAGATTTATTTGTTTGACGACTCATTTTCTGCACTTGACCTGGCAACCGACGCACGTTTGCGTGCTGCGCTTGAGCCACACGTTCGAGACGCAGTTGTGGTTGTAGTGGCACAACGTGTGTCAACTATTCGGCGCGCGAACACAATTCTGGTCTTAGAAGACGGCGAGTGTGTAGGGCTGGGAACTCACGACGAGTTACTTGCAACATGCGAGACCTATCAAGAAATTGTCTCCTCGCAAGCCACCTCCAATGAGGAGGAAATGGCATGACCGAGAAGAAGAAACCCCAACACATGCCGGGTTCCGAACTACGGAACAGTCGAATGCATGTTGTGGGAATGCCAGTGGAGAAGTCAGAGAACTTCTCAGCCACCGCGCGTCGTCTTATGGGACTCATGGCAGGGGAGAAGTATCTCGTTGCGTTCATCATGACGCTGGCAGTTCTCAGCGTTGCGTTGGTGGTGTCTGGTCCGCGAGTTCTTGGCCACGCAACCGACATTTTGTTTAACGGACTCACCGGGCGAGATGGAAACGACGGTGTCAATTTTGCAGCGCTTCACCGCACGTTGTGGTGGGCAGTTGCGGTGTACGCATTGTCTTTCTTGCTTGCGTATGGCCAAACCTATTTATTGGCCGGTGTGGTGCAGCGCACCATGTATGCGTTGCGCTCGAACATTGAGGCGAAGATTCATCGCCTTCCGTTGTCGTACATCGATCAGCACTCTCGCGGCGACCTCCTCAGCCGTGTCACCAACGACATTGACAACATCTCGCAAAGTCTTCAGCAATCGCTCAGCCAACTCATCACGTCGCTGCTCACCATTATTGGCGTGCTTGTGATGATGCTTTCCGTCTCCCCATTACTGGCGCTCATTGCCATTGTGACCGTGCCGCTTTCGGTGCTGTCCATGAAGCAAATCGCTAATAGATCGAAGAAGCGATTCATTGCGCAGTGGTCTCATACAGGTGCATTGAACGGACTCATTGAAGAGACCTTTACCGGCCACGCCATCGTCAAAACATTCGGCAAGCAGGCTGAAGTAGAAGAGCGTTTTGCTGTCACTAATGAAAAACTCTTTGAAGCAGGTTTTGGTGCTCAGTTCATGTCGGGTTCCATTCAGCCCGCCATGATGTTTGTGGGCAACATCAACTATGTACTCATTGCTCTCGTCGGCGGCTTGCGCGTCGCGTCGGGCTCTATGGGGCTGGGAGATGTTCAGGCCTTTATCCAGTATTCTCGCCAATTCACGCAGCCACTCACTCAAACAGCATCCATGATGAACGTGTTGCAGTCTGGTGTTGCGTCGGCAGAGAGGGTGTTTGAAGTTCTCGATACGGAAGAAGAAAGCATCGAACCGCCATCACGACTCACCGGTGAAGTGAAGGGTCGCATCGCTTTTGAAAATGTCCACTTCGCTTATGACCCCGAACGACCACTCATTGAAGATCTGTCGCTCGTTGCTGAACCCGGCACCACCGTCGCCATCGTCGGACCCACCGGAGCCGGCAAGACCACGTTGGTGAACTTGGTGATGCGTTTCTACGACCTTCAATCTGGTCGCATCACGCTTGATGGCATCGACATTGCATCCATTCCTCGTCGAGAACTTCGACAAAACATCGGAATGGTTCTGCAAGACACTTGGCTGTTCGGCGGAACCATTCGTCAAAACATTGCCTACGGCAACCCATCTGCCACTGAAGAACAAATTCGTGCAGCGGCGAAAGCTGCGTATGTCGATCGTTTCGTGCACTCTCTTCCAAAGGGGTACGACACGGTGTTGGACAACGAAGGTGGTGCGGTGAGTGCTGGCGAAAAGCAGTTGCTCACCATCGCTCGTGCTTTCCTGGCCGACCCCAGCATTCTCATTTTGGATGAAGCAACAAGTTCGGTCGACACACGCACCGAAGTTCTCATCCAAAAAGCCATGGTGGCGTTGCGTAGTCAACGGACAAGTTTTGTGATTGCTCACCGATTGTCCACCATTCGTGACGCTCACGTCATTTTGGTTATGGAATCTGGCCGCATTGTTGAGCAAGGAAATCACGAGGACCTCATCGCGGCCAAGGGAGCGTACTACAGGCTGTACCAATCGCAGTTCTCGGGCGCCGCTACCGACTTGGCATAATCTCGCAGTATGGAACATTTTGACGTCGTTGTTGTTGGCGCTGGAATCTCTGGAATTGGCGCTGGTTACTTCCTGCAACGCGAGTGTCCGAATGCGACCTTTGCGATTATTGAAGGCAGAGAAGCCCTCGGTGGAACATGGGACCTGTTTCGTTACCCCGGCGTTCGCTCCGACAGTGATATGCACACGCTTGGCTACAGCTTTAAGCCATGGACAGCAGACAAATCAATTGCGGACGGCCCGTCAATTCTTTCGTACCTGAACGAAACCGTTGATCAGTTTGGGCTGCGTGACAAGATTCGATTCAACACCTTGGTGACAAGTGCTTCGTGGTCAACCGATGATGCGAAGTGGACCCTTACTGCGTCGAATGCAAAAACTGGCGAGCAACTGACGTATTCATGCAATTTTCTCTACATGTGTTCGGGCTACTACTCCTACAAGAGTGGGTACACGCCAGAGTTCCCCGGTATTGAATCGTTTACGGGGACCGTGGTTCACCCGCAGAAATGGCCGGAGTCATTGGACTACGCAGGTAAGCGAGTAGTCGTTATTGGTTCGGGCGCAACCGCCATGACTTTGGTGCCAGCAATGGCAGCAACCGCTGCTCATGTCACTATGTTGCAGCGTTCCCCTACATATGTAGTGGCACGACCCGACAGCGACAGCATTGCAATTACGTTGCGTAAGTTCTTGCCTCAGTCGTGGGCCTATGGCATTACACGCTGGAAGAACACCACGATGCAGCAGTTCGTGTACAAGAGAACTCGCACAAAGCCAGAACAAGTGAAAGACGCTCTGCTGAAAGGTGTGCGTGACGCGTTAGGTGAGGACTACGACGTAGAGACCCACTTCACGCCTTCGTACAACCCGTGGGACCAGCGCCTGTGCCTTGTGCCAAATGGCGACTTGTTCACATCCATTAAAGAGGGAAGTTCGTCAGTAGTCACCGATCACATAGAACGAATTGACGCAACGGGTATTCAGTTGGCATCTGGTGGCCGAATTGACTGCGACATCATTGTTACGGCGACTGGTCTCAACTTGGTCACATTGGGCGAGATGAGTTTCTCTATTGACGGAGAAGCGGTCGATTTTTCTCGTACCTGGTCTTATAAGGGCTGCGCATACTCTGGTGTTCCTAACCTGGCATCAAGTTTCGGGTACATCAACGCCTCGTGGACCTTGCGAGCCGACCTCACATGTGAATATGTCTGTCGCCTCATTAACCACATGAGAAAGACGCGCACTTCTATCTGTACGCCCACCTTGCGCGAATCCGATGCCAACATGCCTGAACGCCCCTGGATTGACAATTTCTCTGCAGGGTATATGGAGCGCGTCATGCATCAGTTTCCACGTCAAGGGGACAAAGAACCCTGGATTAATCCGCAGAACTACAAGCGCGACAAGAAGATGTTCCGAGAGTCGCCCATTGACGACGGCGTGATGATTTTCTCTGCAGCGCGCGAACGCGTTTAGGGCGAAATTTCATACAAAACGGTTTACGTAGGGCCGACCAGTCGAAATGTGGTGCCAACGGCCACAAATTCTTCACCGTAACGCGCCGGGTCTACGGCGTGCAGAAGAACAGTGTGTAATCCCTCGCCTTGTGCGGTGGGCGGAGTGAATGCAACGTCATGATTGATGCAAAGTTCAGTCCATCGAGTGGAACTCGCTTGTGGGTCAATCACTGCGACTTCGTAGCCAACAATTGCCTGTGCAACCGATGATTCGCGTCGTTCTTTCCACTTTTTTCCTGCCCATGGCCATTCGCCGGGTAGGTCCGTTTGATCAATTGAAACAAGGGTTCCTGACGTGTCGCGCGGGTGCATGTGGTGACCACGAATTCCGGGAACGGAACCTTCCCACACAAATCGAACTCCGTTGTTCTTTGCATGAGCAACTAACTCGTCAACGTTGTCGGTGTCGTAAATGGCCATGTATCCACCGTCGCCACCACGTTTTTCTAGAAGTCGTCCAGCGGTGGTGTTAGTGCGAATGGGGGAGACAATCTCGATGAACTGATCTCCAATGCAGAACAAGGCATTGTGAAGACCGAACTCGGCCACCCCTGGGTCTTGGAAAATCACATCGGTATCAAGAGCCGTTGAGAGCTCGGAAATGGCGGCGTCAAGGTCGGCTGCCACGAGAGCAATTTGTCGAATTCTGATCATTTCCACACCCTAGACCCTGGGAAACCCTTACAAATCAACGGGTTCAGAAAGCCTGTGGATATCCACCACTTCTGTGTGACATTCGTTACATTTCCTTTGGGCGGGGGCTTACTCGAAAGAGGTATCCCTATGTACACACTTGGCTCACTCATCTTGTTGGCCATCCTCCTCGGCGCTGTCATGCCTGTGTTCCACAGCATCACCAGCACCGTCAAGTTGGATGCAATCATCAACCGCTTGCCCGTTATCAAGGATCACATCACTCTTGCAGTGAGCATTCTTCTTGTCTGGGCTCTTGACATCAGCATCGTTTCCACAATGACCGGCTCCATGCGCGAATCATGGATGACCATCGTCGTTGACGGATGCATCGTGTACGGAATGGTTCCTGTGAAGGATGCCATCGTGCAATTCATCAGCCGCGGTCTTACCAACCTTCGCGCTGCTTAACAGTTACTCAACAACCTCCAAAGTGGAAGAGCCACCGCGAAAGCGGTGGCTCTTCTTTTTTCGTACTGGTACGCGTTAGCTACGTGGAACTTTGCTCCATGCAATGTCTTTGTCGACACGTGGTTCTCCGGGCAAACCAAGCACTTGTTCACCAAGAATGTTGCGCATGATTTCGCTAGTGCCGCCTTCAATGGAGTTCGCACGCACTCGCAAGAATGCATGACGAACACCGCCTTCAGATCCGTCCACTGACAATGAATCGGGGCGACGGAACGAGAAGTCGTAACCGACCATGCCATCAGCACCCATGAGTTCAATACTGAATTCTGTGACTTTCTTGTTGAAGTCGGCCAACATCAATTTTGAAATAGAGCCTTCAGGTCCGGGGTTTCCGGCCTTCGCAGCTTGCGCAGCACGCATGTTGGTGAGGCGCAACGCTTCGCTCTTGCAGAACAAACGCATCAATTGGTCTTTGTGTCCCTCACTACGTGCCTCTGCTGGTTTGCTGTTCCAAATCTTGATGGCTTCGTCAATGGGGCCGCGGCGTTTTGCGTTTCCGCCACCACCGCCACCAATTGCGGTGCGCTCGTTCATCAATGTTGTCAATGCGGCGCGCCACCCTTCACCAACTTCGCCAATGCGATGAGCATCTGGCACGCGAGCGTCGGTCATATAGACCTCGTTGAATTCTGCTTCGCCTGTGATTTGACGTAGTGGTCGAACTTCAACACCTGGTGCTTTCATGTCGAGTGCGAAGTAGGTCATGCCTTTGTGTTTTGGTGCATCGGGGTCTGTGCGCGTGACCAACATTCCCCAGTCGGCAAGGTGGGCGAGTGTGTTCCACACTTTTTGTCCGTTGATGATCCATTCATCACCGTCGCGTACCGCTTTCGTGCCGAGTCCCGCAAAGTCGCTGCCAGCACCGGGTTCTGAAAACAACTGGCACCACAATTCTTCGCCAGTAAACATTGGGCGTAAGAAACGCTTCTTCACATCGTCGCTTCCGTGCGTGACGATGGTGGGGCCAGCAAGCGCCATGAAAAAACTGGCTGGGTCTTGCGCCTTTGCACCTGCTTGACGTACGCGTTCTTCAATGCGGCGGTTCAGTTCAGGGCGAAGTCCAAGGCCACCGTGACCCTTGGGGAAGTGCACCCATGCAAGTCCTGCATCGAAGCGTGCACCACGGAAAGTGCGATCGTCCACTTTCTTCGGATCGAATTCGGCAAGCAATGCATCGAGTGCTTGTTCAACAATTTCTATATCTGATGATGTGGCAGTGCTCATGCCGTCAGTCTCGCCGTGTTTGGGTGCCTGAGGCAAATGGGAGCACAGATTTTTTAGCCGATTGCGGCGCCGAAGAGGTTGCCCACAAACATGGTGATTCCCATTGCAACGAGGCCACCAACAACAACACGAATAGTGGGCTTCAGAGTGCTGGACTTACCGAAACGTGCACTGGACCAACCAAGCGCAGCCAATGCAAAAGTGACCACAATGAGAGTGGCCCAAATACGTGTTTGGTTGGAAGCCACTGCGGCAGTCAGAAGGGGAACAGCAGCACCAATAGTGAAAGATGCAGCAGAACCAATGGCAGCCTGAACAGGGCGCGCAGTAGTTGTGGTGGTAATTCCAAGTTCTTCGGCCAGGTGAATTGCGAGTGCATCGTGTTTTGTAAGTTCTTCGGCAACTTCGCGAGCCAACGCTTGTGGCAGACCTTTTTCGGCGTAGATGGCGGTGAGTTCGTCTAGTTCGTGCTCGGGCATGGTCTCTAGTTCCCATGTCTCTTTTGCAATATCGGCTCGCTCGGCATCGCTCTGTGAACTAACAGAGACATACTCGCCAAGCGCCATGCTGACCGCGCCTGCAACAAGTCCGGCCATACCAGCGGTCAAGATTTCGTTGCGTTCGGCGTTGGCTGCGGCTACACCAAGAATGAGGCATGCCGTAGAGATAATGCCGTCGTTGGCACCCAACACCATGGCTCGCAGTAGTCCAATTCGGTGGGCAGCGTGACGTTCAAGATGCATAAGGACAGTCTGCCACTTATCTGGAGTGTCTCGGCGTGGTTGAATAGTGACGTGCGTTCTGTTCACCCCACAAAGCAACTTCTCCTCGATACGGCCATCTCACTCATTGATGAATTTGGCCCACAGGGGTTCACGGTTGACAATCTTCTCGATGCATCAAAGATCTCGAAGGGATCTTTGTACCACCACTTTGAAGACTTTAACGATGTTATTGAACAGGCCCAGGTAGCTCGCTTTGCACGTTATGTAGACGAAGACATTCGGCAGCTGACCGGACTTCTTACCTCGGCTTCATCTCGCGACGAACTCGGACAACGATTTGCTGAAGTCATCATGGCGTCAGCATCGTCGGGTCGCGCTGAAGCTCGTGCCGACAGAGCAACCATTGTTGGGCTATCACGTCACTCAAAGAAATTTGCTGACTCGCTCGCGCTAGAACAACAACGACTCACCGATTCGCTAGCTGACGTAGCACGAGAAATGCAGCAACGTGGGTGGATAAACGAAAGTCTCGATGTCTATGCGCTTGCAACATTTGTGCAGGCGTATTCCCTTGGTCTGGTGCTGAACGACGTCACCGAAAAGCCATTGTCGGCAGAACAGTGGGCCAGCTTCGTGGCAACAGTTCTTGGTAATTCGCTGTAGTTGAGCAGTTACAGAATGCGATAGACGTCGTACTGAACGACGCCTTGTCCCGGAGCACCAACTGCAATCGCCTGAATCGCATTCATCCACGCGTACTTTTCATCACCCGTTTCAAAGAGTGGCGCAGTGGTGATTCGTCGGTCGCCACTCTCGGTGGGGGCCATGATGCCCTTGTACGAGGTGTGAATTACAGCGCCGTCGTCTGTGCGAATGAGGGCACGAACATCTAGTTGTGCAGTTCCGTCGGCACGCATGGTGAGCCAATCGGCACCCAATGCATCGATGGTTCCGTTAATACGTGGGCCCGTGACGGTTCCGCCCGTAATGGGGACAATGACGCGAGTCCCGTTGGGGCCGTTCGGCACCATAGACGGTGGGGCAAGGGTGGCTTCCATGCGGAAGAGAAACTCAACGGCAAGAGTGGTGGTATCAGACATGTCTGAACCTTAGACCGAGAACGAGAGGAGTCCGTGTGGCAGAAGGGGAAGAACGGTCTCGGCAAATCGCCGCGCTTCGGTTTCGTGGGGATAGCCAGAGAAGATGAATGCTTCAATTCCCAGATCTCGATAGCGCAGAATTTTTTTCGCTATTTGTTCGGGTGTACCCACCAATGCGGCGCCACATCCGGATCGAGCGCGCCCAATTCCTGTCCACAACAAAGGTTCAACAAAGCCGTCATTCGTTGCCGATTCACGAAGCTCTGCTTGTCGTCGAACGCCGGTGCTTGTGCTGTCAAGTGATCGAGACCGAATGGCATTGCCGGTCTCTTCATCGACTGCAGCAATGAGATGTGCTGCTGCTGTGCGCGCTTCATCTTCTGTGGGTCGAACCACCACATGAACGCGGTAACCAAATCGCAAAGTTCTGCCGTATGACGCCGCACGTTTCTTCATGTCGTCCATTACGGAAATGATGTGTTCTTCGGTGTCTGGCCACATGAGGTAAACATCGGCATCTTTGGCTGCAGTGTCGCGTGCTTCATCGCTGAGCCCACCAAAGTAAAACGGCGGGGAAGATGCCATTTCTTTACAAATACGTGGTGCATCGACATGAAGCTGAAGAAATTCTCCTTCCATATCGAGGCGTTGGCCGTTCAGTAGGGTGCGCAGTGCTTGCATGGTCTCGGTTGTTCGTCGATAGCGGGCAGGGCCATCGAGGGTTTCGCCAGGCATCTCTGACGAGATGATGTTGATGGTGAGTGCACCATTTAGTACCTGATTGAGTGTTGCAAGTTGTCGAGCAAGTTGTGGAACCCACACTTCTCCGCACCGAATTGCAGTGAGGAGTCGCATATGAGTGATCTGTGGCGCGATAGATGATGCAAACGACAAAGTGTCTATGCCTAAGTCGTATCCGGACGGCAACAAGACGTTGTCAAAACCGACATCGTGAACGGCGCGCACAAGCGACGAACAATGTTTCCAACTGCTTAAGAGGTCGGGACGCACGACACCGAGTTGCTCGTAGTCGTCATCGCACAATGCGCTGAACCATGACACTTCTATCGTGTTCATGGAAGCGGTTGGCCCTCGCTGGCCTGAACAATGGCGTACAGCTCGCTGCGCGTGAACTGCACCGAGACTGCGGTTGCAAGGTCGATAAGTCGATCGGGTTGTTGGGTTCCAAGAATGGCAATAGGTCGAGATGGATGGGCCAACACAAACGCCGTTGCAAGTGCTGCGCGAGACACCGACTTTGACGAGGCAAGATCATTCAGAACTGTGAGAAGTTCGGGGGAGATTCCTTCTCCGGTTGCAATACGACCACCAGCAAGCGGGCTCCATGCCAATGGAGTGAGGTTGTGTGTCATGCAGAAATCGAACATTCCATCGCGCATGGGTGCGAGATGTGCGACGGAAAACTCTGGTTGTGATGATGCAAGTCCGCCATCGAGATATGAATGAAGCGCCTCTGTTTGGCTTACCGTGAAGTTTGAAACGCCAAACTCGCTCACCAAACCACGCGCCCGCAAAGCAGAGAATGCTGTGGCAATTTCTTCTGGGTGTGTGTACATGTCGGGGCGATGAATTTGGTACACGTCAATGTGATCAACTCCGAGCCGGCGCAACGACGCTTCGCATGCAGCCGTGATGTATGCAGCTGACGAGTCGTAAGGAACACCGGGAATAATTCCGCCCTTAGTGGCGAGAACGATGTGGTCTCGTAGTCCGGGTGCTTGCGTAAGAACTTTTCCGAGGGCCTCTTCGCATTGACCGAAATGTGTTCCGCCCCAATCCAGGCCATATACATCGGCATTATCAATAAGAGTGATTCCGAGGTTCACTGCTTGTTCCACGATGGCGCAATTCGCGGCGTGGTCGCCTGTGAGCCGCCAGCATCCGAATGCCAACGGGCCAAGCGGACCAAGAGTGCCAAGTGTGCGCGGCAGATTGGCAACCAACGGCGCTGCATCTGATGTGGGGAAACGTTGGTCGGTCATATTGATGATGTTAGTGACGAGTTAGTCATCTCGTTCGAAACGTGACACACGGTGAATTCCGAACTGGGAATCTTCGTGCGGTGCACTGATGAGTTCAACAGGGTGGGGAAATTGAGAGTCAAAAATGCGTTGCAGTTCTTGTTGAAACGATGTTTCACCCACAATGTCCCATTGTTCTTGCGTATCCCACACAAACACCAATGTGACTTCGCCAGGGCGTGAATCGTCTAGCCACACTTCCTTTGACAGAAACGGAATGGTGTTCAGCCCCGGCATGAGTGCTTCACCAAGTGTCCACACGTGGTGGTCTACACGAATGAACTCATCTACTACGGCAGGGTCCATGCGAAAGACAAGAACCTCTACTGGTCGACGTTCGTTGTTGATGTAGGAATATGTCATCGGTGTTCCGTGATTTGTACAAGTTCGGACGAGATCTCCGCTACCGAGCGCACGCCAGTCAGTTGCATCGTTCGACGCATCTCACTGGTGAGCATGGTGAGCGCTTTTTCTACGCCTGCTTCGCCAGCTGCGCCTAGTCCGTATAGGTACGAGCGCCCCATGGTGCATACCGACGCACCGAGTGCGAGAGCTTTCACTATGTCGCTCCCGCGTCGGATGCCGCCATCGCAGAGCAGAGGCAAATGTCCATTCGTGGCATGAGCAACGGGTGCGAGAAGTTGCAGTGGTGTTGGTGCGCCATCTAGTTGGCGTCCGCCGTGGTTTGAAAGCGCCACAGCATCAATTCCAACCGTGTGTGCTTGCACTGCGTCGTCCACGCTTTGAACACCCTTCAAGATGATGTTGCCAATCCAGTTTTGTCGGAACCAATCAATTTCTGACCATGACAATGCGGGGTCGAATTGTTCGGAGATGAAGTCGGACAATGTCACCGCTGTTCCGGCTGAACGGCCAGCAGCACCGCTGATATTGGCAAAGGTAATGGGATCGTGTCGTACAAAATCCCACGTCCACGATGGGTGCGTGATTCCGTCTAGAAGAGTGCCTAGCCCCAAAGTGGGAGGCAAGGTGAAACCACGTCGAACGTCGCGTTCGCGTCGTCCCAAAACCGCAGTGTCTACCGTGAGCATGATGGTGTCGTACCCGTTGCTTGCAGCGCGCGACAACATGTCTTTCACTAACTCGCGGTCTTTCCATACGTAGACCTGGAACCACTTTGGCCCATCGCTAACGCGTGCAACCTCTTCAATTGACCGCGTGGACAAGGTGGAGAGGCAATAGGGAAGTCCGTGACGCGCTGCGACACGTGCAACAGCCAATTCGCCATCGGAATGGGCAATGCGTGTGAAGCCTGTGGGCGAGAAAATAATGGGCGAAGACAAGTGGCGGCCCAAGAAGGTTGTCGTTGTGTCAATGTTCGACACGTCGCGCAGAATGCGTGGAACAAATTCGTAGCCAGCGAACGCTTCGCTATTGCGTCGCATGGTGATTTCATCTTCGGCGCCACCATCGATGTAGTCGAAAATGCCCCGTGGAAGGTGCGACTTGGCCATGTCTCGAAGATCGCCAATGTGTGCAGCGCGAGAGAGTTGACGTTGGCGGCGCGACAAAGTGGACGGCGAAAAGCGTGCCACTGAACGCACTGTTCGAAAAATGCCCATGACGACCTCCCTTTGTCAACACTAGTAAGGGGTGTGTCGTGTGTTCGCTTTGGCATGAGGTAGTGCGGTGAACGAAACTGAGGTGTGCCTTTCCCAAGTGACCTTCACATCGCCCAAAGTGCGACTCTTGCGCCGTTGAGCGATATCGCTGCAAGCCTTGGTCTGCAAGCAGAACACCTTGAGCCCTACGGTCGCGACGTTGCCAAGATTGACCTTGATGCGCTAGGCGATGTGTCTGCCAGGCCGCGTGGAAAGTACGTGGTGGTCACTGCCATTACTCCCACACCTTTAGGTGAAGGCAAAACCACAACATCGGTGGGGCTTGCACAAGCAATGAAGCATGTGGGGAAACGCGGTCTCCTTGCTCTTCGCCAGCCCTCTATGGGGCCCACGTTTGGGATTAAAGGTGGCGCTGCAGGTGGTGGCTACAGCCAAGTAGTGCCGATGGAGAAATTGAATCTTCATCTCACGGGCGACTTTCATGCGGTTACGGCTGCACACAATTTGTTGGCGGCGATGGTGGATAATCACTTGCATCAGGGAAATGCCCTGAAGTTGTCGCTTCAGAACATCACATGGCGACGTGTGCTCGACGTGAATGACCGCGCGCTTCGCAACATTGTGATTGGTATGGGCGGAACGGAAGACGGAATTGTGCGTCGAAGTGGGTTCGACATCACTGCAGCGTCTGAAGTGATGGCGTTGCTTTCCCTAGCATCATCGTTTGACGACCTTCGCGAGCGGCTTGGGCGAATTGTGGTGGGCTACACAACGGAGGGCACTGCGGTCACCGCAGAACAGATAGGTGCAGCCGGAGCGATGGCAGTCATCTTGCGTGACGCGGTAAAGCCGAATTTGTTGCAAACACTTGAAAACACTCCTGCACTTATTCACGCTGGGCCGTTCGGAAACATTGCCACCGGAAACTCCTCGGTCATCGCAGACAAAATGGGAATTCACTTGTGTGACTATCTCATCACGGAGGCTGGTTTCGGTGCCGACATGGGAGCGGAACGATTCTTCAACATTAAGTGTCGTGTGTCGGGTATGACGCCAGACGCAGCAGTGCTTGTTGCAACTGTGCGAGCGTTGAAGGCTCACTCCGGTCGGTACAAGGTGGTGGCTGGAAAGCCTCTTCCAGCAGCAATGCTGGAGGAAAACCCCAGTGATGTTGTGGCGGGGTTACCCAATTTGTTGAAGCAAATCGAGAACGTGAAAGTGCATGGCGTCTCGCCCGTAGTGGCTATTAATGCTTTTCCCGGAGATTTCGCATCGGAGCATGCGGTCATTCGTGAAGCAGCCGAGGCCATAGGGGCACGCGTTGCCGTGTGTACACATTTTGCAGACGGTGGTGCGGGCGCTGTGGATTTGGCTCGCGCAGTTATTGAAGCGTGTGACGAGCACACAGATTTTCGCTTTCTCTACAAAGACTCCGATTCTTTGAAAGACAAGATTCGTGCGGTGGCCACGAATATCTACGGAGCATCTGCGGTGGAATACTCAGATCGTGCAGAACAACAACTTGCAACCTATGAAGCCAATGGGTTCGGTTCTCTTCCCGTATGCATTGCCAAGACGCACCTCAGTATTAGTGGTGATCCAACCTTGAAAGGGGCGCCCACTGGTCACACCTTGCGTGTGCGAGAAGTGCGTGCATCTGTGGGAGCGGGTTTTGTGTACCCAATTTGTGGTGCAATGCGCACTATGCCAGGCCTTGGTTCACAACCTGCAGCTATGTCTATAGACATTGGCCCCGATGGAAATGTCGTGGGGCTGTTTTAATTATTTGCCGCGAAGCGCAGCAACAATGGGTGCGCATTCCTCGATGTTCTCTCCACCGACGATGGTGTAGCTAAAGCCCCACTTCTCACGGCGCTCGAGAAGTTGCTCAATGCATGACTCCACAGAGCCGATGAGCGCAAAGGGCGATGCATCAATGAGGTCGTGTGAGACGCCAAACATTTTGGAGATGCCGTCAACGGTGGCTTCGCGATCATTCGTTACCTTCACAAAAAACGTGCGAATGTTCATCTCGATGTCGTTGATGCGGCCAGCTGCACGCGCAGCCTCGGCAACGATGTCTACTTTTTCATCTACCGATGCGGCCGTCATGGTGTCCAGCGCTTCGGGGCCAACAACTCCGGCGGTGAGTGTGCCGTTAATGCCGATGATGTCTGCTTCTCGCGCGGCAAGTGTGAGCACACGCTTTCCACCGCCGCCAATAAGAATTGGTGGTACAGGTTTCTGAACAGGTTTTGGGTAACCCTCGTAATTGGTCACGGTGTAGTGAGTGCCTGAGTGGGAGAACGGCCCTTCTTGCATGACGCCTTTGATGATGGCTAGTCCTTCAACGAATCGATCAATACGAACCTTCGGTGAGTCGTATGGGATACCCGCCTGTTCGTAGTCGCTGATCATCCATCCCGCACCAAGACCAATTTCTGTTCGGCCGTTGCTGAGCACATCCATGGTGGCTAGTTCTTTTGCCAAGACAACGGGATGTTTGTAGTCGTTGTCGAACACAAGTGCACCAACACGCAAGGTTGTTGTTGCATCGGCGGCTGCCATCAGTGCTGGCACCGGTGCAAGTTGATCGGTGAAGTGGTCGGGCATGGTGAGAACGTCGTATCCGGCGCCTTCTGCACGTCGCGCCAATTCTGCCCAATCTGTTGCTGTAGATGCTTTAGATACTTGAATTCCGAATCGGAAACCACGGTGAGGGAACTGAGACATAACACCACCGTACCAATGAGGGTGACCGTGAGCCATTGTGGTGGGCAAGTACGGTAGTTCGTGTTGTGAAACCCTCTGGTCTCTGGTTCGTGCGTCTTGCCGTCACCTTGTGTGCCGGGGCCTTGTTGTTGTCGGCTGTTGTCGTAGGTGCTGCTCCTCAAGTATGGGATGTGCTTCACGCTCACGAGGAAGAGCCAGTCACATTGGTTGCCTACGGCGGTTTGGCATCACGCACACGCATTGTTGATGCAAAAGGTCAACAGATTGGTGTCTTCGAGTTTGAAAATAGCCAACCTATTTCTATCGACGCAATACCAGAGCATGTTGTTGCTGCACTGCTAGCGGTGGAAGATTCTGGCTTCTACAAACATAAAGGCGTGAACCTACGTGCATTGGTGCGCGCCACGTTGGCCAACTTCCAGTACTCGTCAGGTCGACAAGGCGCATCCACCATTACGCAGCAAGTGGTGAAGAACGAGTATTTGTCGGGGCTTCCCCGCGATGGTCGTTACAAAATTCTGCAGGCGCGCTATGCAGCCATGTTGGAGAAAACAACACCAAAGAAACTTATTGTTGAGCGCTATCTCAACACAGTTTTCTTTGGTAACAACGCCTATGGCATTCAAGCCGCAGCAGAGGTGTACTTCGGTAAGAAGGTGGCCGAATTATCTCTAGAGGAAGCCGCCTTCCTTGTTGGGTTAGTGCAAGCTCCTTCGTCGTACGACCCGTTCAACCGTCCTGCGGCGTCGAAACGTCGCTTTGTAGAAGTTGTTGACCGACTTGTCGAGACAGGGCTACTGACAAAAGAAGCAGCCGCTCTTCAGCAAGCAGAGACCGGCTTTCAGGTTCCAGAGAATCGTCGTGAAGTTCCACAGCAAAATACCAACCGCACCTATTTCACAGAAATGGTTCGTGACTACCTTCTAAACAAATCAGACTTGCTGGGCGCAACATATTCCGAACGATTCACCAAGTTGTATCGCGGTGGTATCACTATTCACACAACTCTCGATTCCGACGCTCAGGCAAAGGCGGAGGAAGCGGCGAAGAAGAGCATGCCAACGAATAAGACTGGTGTGCAGTCATCATTGGTGTCCCTCGATACCGCAACTGGGGCAGTGCGCGCCGTTGTGGGTGGCCCAGGTTTTGTTGCTGGGCGTACGGAAGTAAATCTTGCACTGCGTCGTCGACAAACTGGGTCTGCCATCAAGATTTTTGTTCTCACTGCAGCACTTGAAGCAGGTGTGCAAGCAAGTGACCTCATTGACGGAACCTTGCCGTGTACGTTGCCAAACCCAGGCAAGCCTGAAGAGCCGTTCAATATCACTCAAGGCGTGAGTCACCCCGTTGCACCACTCGATGAACAAACGTGGTTGTCCATTAACTGTGCATATGCGCGATTAGCGCAAATAGTTGGGTTGAACAGAGTGGTGAATACCACCTACCGACTCACATCGTCTATGTATCTCACGCGCGACAATTACAAAATTCAGCCGTACGCCAGTTTCTCTACTGGCGCAAATGAGTTGAGCCCAATGGACATGGCTGCAGGCGCACAAACCATTGCGAATGGCGGTCTACATGCAGAGCCGTACTTCATTGAGCGCATTGAAATCCCAAATACGGCAGCCCCCAACGGAGTTGAAGTGCTGACGCCAGTTCGCCCGGCACCAATGCAAGTCATTTCAAAAGAAGTTGCCGATCACCAAGTTGACATCTTGAAGAAAACCATGACGCGTGGAACTGCCAGACGATCACCACTTGCAAACAATCGACCATCGGCCGGAAAAACCGGAACGCAAGACGAAAACACCAATGCGTGGTTTGTCGGATTCACAAAACAGCTCACGACCGCAGTGTGGGTGGGGGATCCGAAGGCGTACACACCAATGGTTCGCATCCCTGAATTTGTGTCCGACGGCGTTGTACGAGTCACTGGCAATACGTATCCCGTTCGAATCTGGAAATCATTCATGGATGCCGCTCATGAAGGAGTTCCGAGTGTCGACTGGGACGCACCCGCTGCACCGACACGCAATCAGATGCGCTTGTATTTGCCAGGTGTCGATTGTGTGGCCAGGTTGGTCTCTGGTCGGTTGCCCCGCACGGCCACAGGACCTGTTGTTACCGTTGTTCCTACGACTACGTCGAGCACAGTTCCCGTACCTACAACACCACCAACCGCGTCGTCGAGCACGACTGTTCCACCGGGACCTACAACCACCGTGTATCGCGGCCCAGTCGTTCGTGTGATTGATCCAGGAACCACCATTGCGCCCACAGATACGAATCCATTAACTCCTGTGGTGGGAGTAGACCCGCAACGAACATTTGTGTACAACTGCGCAAAGGGTCTTCCCGCATCTGTACGACCTGGCTGACCCTTAGTCTGTTCGTAATGCTTTTGTGGTTTATTGGAACTTCGTTCATTGCGGTGTGGTTTGTTTTTCGCGATGACAAATTTGATTATCGAGTGCTAGCGCTTGGCGCACTTGTGCCCGACATCGTCGATCTTCCAACAGGTGGAGCATGGATCATGCACTCTGTGGTGTCTAGTGTCGCTGCGCTTGTCATTGTTATGGCGGTGGCACGACGAGGGTCGGCGCGTCGGCGTCGATGGCTTGCGCTTCCCATCGGCATGATGATGCATTTGGTGTTTGACGGCGCATTCAACAACACCGAAGTTTTCTGGTGGCCATTCGCCGGCACATCGTTTAATGGTGCGTCAGTGCCAAGCTTCGACCGCATGCCGTTGAACATCGCGCTAGAAATTGCAGGTGCAGCGATGTTGATATGGGTGTGGCGTACCAACGAACTATCGCTTAAAGCGAATCGTGATCGTTTCATTTCGTCTGGGCGTCTGGTGGGTGCAACATCAAAGGATGTAGGGCAGTGTTAGTTCTTCTTCGACATGGGCAAACAACTGCGAATGCACAAGCGTTGTTACAAGGCCGAATTGATTTGCCCTTAGACGAAATTGGTCGTCAGCAAGCCGCGAAGTGTGGCGAATTCATTAGGCAGAATTTTCCAGGGGCCCATGTTGTGGCTAGCCCATTGTTACGTGCTCAGGAAACAGCGTCACACATTCAGTCGCAGTTCCACACCGATGAACGGGTGATTGAACTTGATTATGGCCAGTGGGACGGAATGGCACTCACCGATGTTCCGCACGACCAATGGGCACAGTGGCGACGTGACCCCTCATTTCGACCACCGGGTGGAGAAACTTTGGAAGAACTTGACGCTCGCGTTCGACCAGCGCTTGAAGACCTTGCCGATCGTGCGCGTGACGAGCATGTGGTCATCGTGAGTCATGTGTCGCCCATTAAGAGTGCAGTCACATGGGCTCTTGGGGTGGGGCCAGACGCAACGTGGCGATGTCACTTAGACAGAGCATCAATATGTCGAATCGCTATTGGCCCACGTGGTCCGTCGCTGACATCGCTCAACGAGACCGCACACCTTTTGTAAGGGTGGGGGGGCGACGGTGAGTCACCCTGTAAGCGGGGTTCTGTACTCGCATTGCGAGCGATGACCATCCCTCTATGCGGCCTACCCGAAGGAGTAGCGGGCGGGCAACCCTCCTTCTGCTTGGCCTTGCTTCGAAAGGGGTTTACCAAGCCACACGAATCGCTTCGCATGCTGGTGCGCTCTTACCGCACCGTTTCACCCTTACCTGTGATGCTTGCGCACCCATCGGCGGTTTACTCTCTGTTGCACTTTCCGTCAGGTTGCCCCAACCTGGCTCTCGCCAGCTTTCTGCCCTGTGAAGCCCCGACTTTCCTCAGCAACTTGCGTTGCCGCGGTCATCCGGATAACTCACCGTCGTCTACGAGTGTACGGACGTGCAGGAAGAAGAGCCAGAAGTATTAGTACTGCTACAGCGAGACGAATGTCAGTAGAGCATGCTGTTCAGGCTGGGCGTGTCCATCGAAATAGGAGAACGTGTTCCCACTTCGTTGACAGGTCCGAGAACTACCTGAACGGCACTGAGAGTGCCAAAGGCGGAAGGAAGAGTGGCCGTGAGTTCTTCACCCTTTTCATTGATGGCTGGAGAGAAGCCAACTGTGCCACCGCGGATGAGTTGAGCTGCCACTGCTGCACGGCGAGACGATGCGGCACCAAGGCGCATCATGTCAGCTCGTAATGCTGCTTCGTTCGTGAGAGACACGAAGTATTGATAGGTGGCTGCAACGAGTGATTCGAGACCAAGGGTGAGGTTTAAGACGTCTCCTGCAGTCTTTCCTTCTTCAACCAAGTTCAATGCGTTCTCGCCGTATGCAGTCATGAGCTTTGCATTCGGTTCGTTCACTACTTGACCGCCGCGAGCGGTAACAAGCGGGGCAAGAACAGACATGTTTGTTTCATGTGCCGCTGCGTACTTCGCAAGGAATGGGGAAACGGATGACTCTGCGAGGCTGGTGACGCGAGAGTCTTTCATTATGGTTGCCACCATTTTTTCTACGGACATTGCTGTACGGAGAAGAACGACGTCAGACACGTGTTCGGTTTCAAGCTTGTCAATCTCTGGCACAGACCCAATTCGTGCAATTGAGCCTGAATGAGATGCGCCACCACAGGCTGCGAGGACGGCACCACTAGCAACAATTGCTCCGCCGGAGCGAAGAATGTTGCGGCGACTGAGTTGAGAAGGTGTGTTGTTGTTCATTGTTGTTCCTTCGCGTTTCTCTTATGCCGCAGCAATTGGGGAGGTTCCGGCGATGACATTGAGAGCGGCAACATGTCGTGCTTCCACGGTGATGATGGATGCCACAAGTGATGCAGCGTTAATTCCGCGCAACGTTGCAAGGTTGCTGGTGTGAATTGCCACGGTCTCTTCTTCGAGTGCGGCTAACTGGCGGGCCATTCCTGCAATTGATCCAGATGGGTTGGCCAATGGCTGGGTGGATGCGCTTGATGCATCGGTGGCTAAGTAGCCCTTTAATGCTTGTGCGTATGCAACATGGTGATCGTGAACAAGAAGAAGCGCAGCTTTGTCGTCACCCGATGCGGCGCCCACTGCAATGACATACGTTGCGGCCATGCGCGATTCGCGATCGAGTGCGGCATTCAGCGTTGCGTTGTCTGCTGAGTCGCGATGAGGTGGCGCGGTGGTACTGGGGCCAGATTCATCTGCAGCCGACGCAGTGCCCGCAAGGAACGGGGCAGTTGCAGCTACGGCGCCACCTGCGAGCAGAGAGGCAATCAGTGTGCGTCGCGACGGTGTCGCTTCGGGGAGGTCAACTTGGTGATTTACCACTTGGGTCATCCTTTGTCGTGTTGGCGAAATCTCGCCCCCCAACACTAGAAGTCCAGCGAGGAGAGGTCGGGTATCCAAGAGCGGCTACGGGACACCGCCTCACTCCATTGTTGCCGTGACACCCCTGGTTCACCTAATGGATGCACAGTGGCGGCCCAATTCAACGTGGCGGAAGCCTGTTGAAGGTGTGACCACTGACCTACAACTGTTCCTGCCAGAAAGCCTGCGCCAAGCGTGGTGGCCTCGGTCATTTGCGACACCCGAACCGGGCGACCCGTAGCGTCGGCGAGGGCCTGTACGAACGTGGGGTTGCGGCTCATGCCGCCATCGATGCGCACTTCAGAGATGGTGACACCAGAATCGGCCTCGGCCGCGTCGACAAGGTCGGCTCCACGGTGCGCCACTCCTTCGAGCACTGCTCGGACTATGTGCGCTCTCGTGGTGCCACGTGTAATTCCAAACAATGCGCCGCGTGCGCCGTAGTCCCAGTTCGGTGTGCCCAGTCCAAGAAGTGCAGGCACATACACAACTCCGTCAGTTGAAGCGCATGTTGCTGCAATGTCGTGAGATTCTTGCGGGCTGTCAATAAGTCCCATGTCGTCTCGAAGCCACTCAATGTTTGTGCCGGCCGACAACATGATTCCTTCTGTTCCATAAGCAATCTGTTCTGCATTGCTGAACGCAACGATGGGAAACGTTCCGTGTGTGTTGCGTCGCGCTTGGGTTGGTGTGTCGTACCCAGTGAACATGTCCAACATGCCGCCTGTACCGAACGTGATTTTTGCGAGACCGCTTTCAATGCAGCCCTGACCGACGAGCGATGCTTGTTGATCTCCGGCTAACGCGGTGATGGGTGGTGCGCCTGGAAGATCTGTTGCGTTTCCAATAAATCCAGCACTTGGAACAATTGCGGGGAGACACGAGTGCGGAATGTTGAAAGCAGACAAAACGGCGGAGTTCCATTCTGTGCCGGATGCAACGGTGAGTCCTGTAACGGCTGCATTGGTGTGATCGGTGACATGGTGGGCACCGTTGGTGAGTTTCCACACCAACCACGTTTCTACTGTGCCAAATTTGAGATTGGCAACGTTGTGTCCGCTCGCACCGTTTTTCAAAATCCATGACAACTTTGTTGCCGACTGATTTGGTGCAAGCGCAAATCCATGTTCGATACGAGCCATGATGCAGTCGCCAACGGTACGCAGGTCTTGCCAACCAATAGCGGGAGAGACGGGAATGCCGTTTGTTGCATCCCACACGATTGTTGACGCGCGTTGATTGGTGATACCGACGGCGTCGACAGATTGGTTTGAAAGAGTCGCAGTACACACTCGTTGAACTGCGTCGTACAACGCGAGTGCGTCGAACTCAACCAAGCCGCCTGCAGGCGACGATGGCGAAAATTCCTCGTAGTGAAGATCTGATACAGACCCGTCGTCGTGCACGATCGACGAGCGGAGACCGCTCGTTCCAACATCGATGACGAGAGTCTTCACAATCCGAGTTTTCCTGGATTCAGAATGCTGTTCGGGTCGAGCGCTTTCTTCACTGTGCGCAGCACAGTCATTGCCGAACCCAACGCTTCTTCCATGTACTGCCCGCGGCTGTAGCCAATGCCGTGGTGATGAGACAAGTTGGCTCCAGAAGCAAGGGCAGCGCGTTGTCCGGCATCCCACATTGCAAGGTAGGTGCTCTCAAACTCTTCCGCAGGTGGTGTGGCGGCGAAAGTGAAGTACACACAGGCTCCTTCGATGTAGCTGTGCGACAAATGGCATGTAGATGATCGCGCATGTGGAACGGCCAACATTGCGCTTTCAATATTTTCAACAACGTTGTCAAGGTCTGCCCAGTTTGCTGCAACTTCCATGGTGTCCACCACGTAACCCTTGCGGGTAAGCGCTTGTAGTCCACTGGTGTCATTGCGGTGGTGAGTCCATTTTTCAACGAGGTCACTATCGCCCACTGTTGCGCCCATAGACATGCATGTGTCGTGAACAATTGCCATGGTTGCATCGACTAGTTGTTCGTTGCCTTCGTCCAAAACAAGAAGGGTTGCGTTTGTTCCGTCGCCACCGTGTGAACGCTTGCTCTCGGCCCCGTCGTACAAACGCAACACGGCAGGTGTTGCCCCAGCGCGAATGAGTCGACGACACGCTTCAAAGCCATCGGTGAGTGATGCAAACACATACGCACCGCGACGCTCCACTTCGGGCAGTGGGTGTGCGCGCAACCACACACGCGTGATCACGGCAAGGGTTCCTTCGCTGCCGAGTAGTAGTTGGCTGAGGTCGGGGCCAACAGCACCAGCTGGTGCACCACCGGTTCGAATGATTGTTCCATCGGCAAGCACGGCTTCAAGTGCGTGCACCATGTCTTCAATTTTTCCGTAACGAGTTGAGTACTGACCTGCACCACGGCAGGCCACCCAGCCACCCACCGTTGCGAGAGCAAACGATTGCGGATAGTGACCAATGGTGAGACCATACGTGCGCACCGCATCTTCAAGATCTGGCCCGAATGTTCCGGCAAGTGTTTCCACAATTCCAGAAATCTCATCAACGGATTCAAGTCCTTGCATGCGCGTCATGTCTAACGAGACTCCTGCGCGCAGGGGAATTGCAGCACCGCACACGCCGCTTCGTCCACCCGATGCAGTGACCGCGATCCCGTGTTGGTTGCAATAGGCGAGAAGGCGCGACACTTCGTCTGTTGATGTTGGTCGACACACAACTCCTGGAAGTTGCGGTACTTCGTTCTTGAGTGACCAAGCCAAGGACAATGGCCACCAGTCGCGACCGTGTTCAGCACGTGTTGCAGCATCCGTCGTTGTGTCGCAAATGGCAGCGAGTTCTGCAACATT
The DNA here is from genome assembly GCA_021299715.1 of Ilumatobacteraceae bacterium. Taxonomy (GTDB): domain Bacteria; phylum Actinomycetota; class Acidimicrobiia; order Acidimicrobiales; family Ilumatobacteraceae; genus UBA2093. The sequence continues at coordinate 351,708 of JAJTEL010000001.1, forward strand.
GTCGGCGGTGAGCGCGGCTGCATTTGTTGTTAGACGCGCGGTTGCCGTTGCGGCATCGCTTCCGAACTCAATGGGAGGAGTTGCCTCTGTGGAGAACTTCTTGATGCTCATGACTAGTGGGTTCCCTTGGTTGTAGAGGCAATGAATTCAGTTTCAGTGACAAGACCCGCTGCGTCTTCGCGTGCACATTCGTCGATGAAGTGAGCCAAGTTGTGGTCGCGAGTTGCACTGTCCCATTTGAGATACGGCGCAACAAGATCGGCGACTGCAGGGGCCACCGCTTTGCAGGCACGGCGGTCGAGCAATCGTGCACGTGTTCGGCGAGTAAGGATGTCGTCCAGAGTGGTGGCCATTTCGTGAGTCACTGCATATACGGCTTCGCACTTCAAGTAGGGAAGACCGGGAACTAGTTCTTCTGCTAACGACGGATTCTCGGTCATGAGTTGACGAAGATGTGATGCATCACTACCGAAGCGACCGTCAAGATGTTGATCGAGAACAGTGGATTGATTGCGCTTTCCATTTGCGCCACGCAACGCAAGTCGTTTTGTTTTGCACGAAGCCTTGCGCCCAAGAATGCTGCACGCTTCGTCTACTGCGTCTTCGGCCATCTCGCGGTAGGTCGTAAGTTTTCCGCCCGTCACTGTGATGACACCATTTTCGGACGTAAACACTTTGTGTCGACGACTGAGGTCTGCAGTACGTCCTGCTTTTGCCGACGAATCGTCGGTCTTTACAAGAGGTCGAAGACCAGACCACACCGCAGTGACATCGTCAACGGTGACATTTGTAGTCACACTGGCATTGAGAGCAGCAAGAACGTAGTCAATGTCGTCCTTTGTGCACTGCGGATCATCGACGGGACCTTTGTAATCGGTGTCGGTAGTTCCGATGTAGGTGAACTTATAGGTGCCATCACCATTCGAGATCCAGGGCACAACAAACAAACTGCGTCGGTCGCGCGGTACCGGAATAACAACGGCGATGTCGTTGCGCACTTTTTCCCAGGGCACTGTGAGATGTACGCCTTTTGCGGGGCGAATGGTGTCGGGATGCGTGTTCTCGTCAAGCGATCGCACGTCGTCGGCCCATACTCCTGCGGCGCTAACAACACATTTGGCGCGTACGACAAAAGATGTTCCGGCCACCGTGTCGGTGACAGACACTTCGTGAGAGGTGCGACTAGATGACTGAATTGAGTCAACTCGGCAACGGTTTGCAATGGCTGCACCGTTGTCGGCCGCTGTTTTTAGAACAGTGAGACACAAGCGTGCATCATCGGCTTCGGCGTCGTAGTACAGATATGCCGAGGCGAGTTTCCGTTGTTCCATGGTGGGCAAGTGAGCGAATGCTTTCTTTGCCGACAAACGACGATGCAATTTTCCAATACGCCATCCGCCGGTGAGGTCGTACATCCACATGGCTGAACCAAGTGCACGTGCAATTTTCTTCGACACCACACCGTCTTTTGTGAGGATGGGAATCATGAAGGGGAGTACGTGCACAAGATGTGGTGCGTTGCGACGCAGTCTCTTGCGTTCACGCAATGCTTCGTACACCAAACGCACATCACCTTGTTGCAAGTAACGAAGACCACCATGAATAAGTTTCGATGACTTTGATGATGTACCAGATGCAAAGTCATCTCGCTCAAGTAGGGCTACCGAAAGTCCACGAGACGCAGCATCGAGTGCAACGCCTGCACCGGTGATGCCACCACCCACCACCACCAGGTCGAACTCTTCGGAACTAAGGCGTTGGAGAGAGGTGGAACGGGAGAAGTCGGCCTGGTGTCGCATCGCTTGTGAGCCTAGGTGGCGACTGTGATTGCAAATAAGTCAGCCGTCTTAGAAAGCAGGCGACACATTTCTAATTTTCAATAGTTGCTAATTAGCAATTAATGCAGTTAGAGTGGCATCCATGCGGTCACCCGAAGAACTCACCATCGCTTTTCGCGAAGCAGGTTTAAAGGTAACCCCACAGCGCCAATTGTTATTCCGCTTGCTTCACAACAATTGCGCCCATCCCACGGCCGACGCCTTGTATTCCGTCGCAACAGAGCAGATGCCTGGCATCTCATTGCGCACCGTGTACCAAACACTGAACGACCTCACGTCAATGGGTGAAATTCAATCCATCGACGTTGGTACGGGCTCATCTCGGTTCGATCCGAATGTGTCCGATCACCACCACGCTGTCTGCGACGAATGCGGCGCAGTCCACGATGTCTATGTCAACCAAGCGCCTGAAATGCGCGGCCTCAACGGGTTTGCAGTTGCCGATGCTCGCATCGTCTACCGCGGCCTGTGTGCTACGTGTTCAGAGCTTGCTCAACATAGATAAACCCACCCAAACAACCGAAAGGACCCGGTCATGCCAAGCCTGAAGGGCACCAAGACCCACGAGAACCTGTTGGAGGCGTTTGCTGGCGAGAGCCAGGCCAACCGTCGTTACCTCTGGTTCGCACAAAAAGCAGACGTCGAGGGTTACCCCGACGCAGCAGCACTGTTCCGCTCAGTCGCCGAAGGCGAAACCGGACACGCACACGGACACCTTGAATACATCGCAGAAGTAGGCGACCCAGCAAGCGGCGAGCCCATCGGCGAAACCGAAGCAAACTTCAAGGCTTCCATTGCAGGCGAGACCTACGAGTACACCCAGATGTACCCAGGTTTTGCAAAGACCGCACGCGAAGAAGGCTTCGATGAAATTGCCGACTGGTTCGAGACGCTTGCACGCGCCGAGAAGAGCCATGCCGGTCGTTTCGGCGAAGGTCTCGCAGCGCTCTAAAGCGTTCGCTCCTTCGGGAGCACCTAACGTTCACAAATAATGGGTGGCCGCTGACATGTTCGGTGGTCACCCATTTGCGTGAACACACATTTATTTCTTTCCTACACAAAGCAGAACTATGACAATCACGTACGACCCAAAGCATCCGAAGTATCTCGACGAGGCCGATGTTCGCGATGAACTCACGCGCGTCTACGACCTGTGCCACGGATGTCGTTTGTGCTTCAAGTTCTGCTCGTCATTTCCCACTCTCTTCAGCTATGTCGACCAGCATGAAGATCAAGATGCAGGTCGACTCACTCCCGCACAGCAAGACCAAGTTGCCGACGAATGCTTCCAGTGCAAATTGTGTTATGTGAATTGCCCATACATTCCTGAACTACACGAATGGGCACTCGATTTCCCTCGCCTCATGTTGCGACACGATGCAATGCGTCGCGCAAACGGACAAGTCAGTGTGCGTAAGCGCGTCACCACCCAAGCAATGGGTCATACCGATGCACTGGGCAAATTGGCCACATCGGTCTCCACCATCTCCAACCTTGTTATTGGCGCAAAGCCCGGATCGCTCGTTCGTAAGGCCGTAGAAAAGACCGCAGGCGTTTCGTCTGTTCGCCTTCTTCCTCCCTATGCAAAGCAACGGTTCAGCACGTGGTTCAAGAAGCGCGTCACGCCTGTTCTTGCGAAGAAACAAGGCTCTGTTGCTGTTTTCCCGACATGTTTGGTGGAATACCAGCAGCCCGGTATCGGTCACGATCTTGTGAAGGTGTACGAGCGCAACGGAGTTGAATGTTCGCTTGTGGATGGCGCTGGCTGTTGTGGCGCGCCGTACTTGCATAGTGGCGACATGGACAACTTCACCAAGGTTGCAGCAAAGCAAGTGAAAGTTCTTGCCGATGCAGTGCGCGAAGGAAAAGACATTGTTGTGCCGCAACCAACATGCGGTTACATCTTGAAGAAGGACTACGTCGACTACGTCGGTGGCCCCGATGCCGAACTCGTTGCGAAGCACACCTTCGATTCATCTGAGTACCTCATGAATCTGCACAAGGCAGAGGGAACCGAACTTGACACAGAATTCACCGGTGAAATCGCAGAGTCCATCTCGTACCACATTCCGTGTCACTTGAAGGCTCAAAACATCGGACTTCGTAGCCGCGACATCATGAAGTTAACCGGCGCAAAGATCAAACTTGTCGATCAGTGCTCCGGCATCGATGGCATGTGGGGTTTCAAGGCAGGAAATGAGCAGTACTCAGTTCCTGTAGCCAAGAAATTGGCAGACAAAGTGGAGGCAGCAGATAGTGCAGTAGTTGCAGGTGACTGTCACCTTGCAAACACAGCAATTATCGAACAAACCGGACGCACAGCAATGCACCCATTACAGGTTGTTGCTCGCGCGTACGGAATTCCAGAAGAACCCACCAAGTAACACACGAGGAAATATGACCACCATGGCCCCCACCCGCAAACTCACCCTCGATGACATTGCAGACTTGCGCGCATACGAACGCGAGCGTGAAACATTCCGAGCACGAATGATTGAAGTGAAGCGTCGTCGACGAGTTGCACTTGGAACACTCATGACAATCATGTTTGAAAATCGCGACACCATGCGTTTGCAAATTCAAGAAATGGTCCGTGTTGAAAAGGTGCTCACAGACGAAGGTGTTCTTGAAGAGCTGAAGGCCTACAACCCGATGATTCCAGAACCTGGTCAGTTGTGTGCCACATTGTTCCTTGAACTCACGTCAGAAGATCAAGTTCGTGAATGGTTGCCTAAGTTGGCAGGTTTAGAGAACAGCATCAGTTTGCTTCTTGCCGATGGTTCACGAGTTCGTGGCGAAATCGACGAACAACACGCCGCTGGTCTCACGCGCGACGACGTCACAGCAGCAGTGCACTACCTCACCTTCAACTTCACTCCCGAACAAGTGAATGTCTTCGAAGCAGGACCTGTCACTGTGGAATGCAGCCAGCCGAACTACCTAGAGGCATCGGCATTGTCCGATTCCACCAAGGCTGAACTGCTCACCGACCTTCTCCCGTAAGGGATTTCAGCCGCCCGCAGGCGGATTGGACATCTGTGACACCCGACACATACGATGCGCGCATGGGGGAAACCCCGGCATCGAGGGGGGAAACCGGTGTCCGCAGTAGAAATCACATGGAGACAGCGCGGGGCGTGCAATGGCCTCGACCCCGCCGTGTTTTTTCCAGATTCTGAAGAGAGCGCAGATGAAGCAAAGGCCATCTGCCACATTTGTCCCGTTCGCTTGTCGTGTTTAGAGCATGCGCTCGCCACACGAGAGCGTGATGGTGTCTGGGGTGGCACCACCGAGCGAGAAAGACGAAGAATCATTCGTCAACGACGCCGCTCGGCGTAGATACTTGTTACATGGCTCATTCCGAAGAGTTCGTTGGCTGGCCAACGTTGCTTGCACAACTTCTTGAACAACGCGACCTCGGATCTGAGCAAGCAGAGGCTGCAATCACAGAAATTTTGAATGGCGTCGCCACTCCATCGCAGATGACTGCGTTCATTGTTGCTCTTCGCGCCAAGGGTGAAACTGCCGAAGAGCTAGAAGGAATGCTGCGAGCAGTTCGTGCTGCTGGCAACCGTGTCACGTTGCCCGTTGCGCTTGCATCACAGAGCATGGACATTGTGGGTACGGGTGGAGACAAGAGCAATTCAGTGAACATCTCCACAATGTCGGCACTCGTTGTTGCGTCGGCCGGAATTCCTGTCTGTAAACACGGCAACCGCGCCGCATCATCGAAGTGTGGTTCTGCTGACCTGTTGGAAATTGCGGGCGTTGCTGTCGAACTGGATCCCATCGGTGTACAGGCGTGTGTCGAAGAAGCGGGATTCGGTTTTTGCTTGGCTGCTCGCTTTCATCCGGCGTTTCGTTACACCGCACCATCACGACGTGAAATTGGAGTACCCACGGCATTTAATTTGCTAGGCCCAATGGCAAACCCTGCGCCAATCGCAAACATGCTGGTTGGCGTTGCAATGCCCAACATGATGGACCGCATGGCAGAAGCGCTCTCCACGCGTGGCATTCGTAGTGCGTGGGTTGTGCATGGTCATGGCGGGCTGGACGAACTTGCTGTGAGTGGCCCAAACCGCGTGCATGAATTAAAAGATGGAAAGGTGCGCCAGTTTGAAATCTCTGCTGCCGAGTACGGCATAGCAGTCTCCACATTGGAAGACATCCGAGGGGGCGAAGCGTCCGACAACTTGGCAATTCTTCAAAAAACATTTGCGGGTGAATCGGGTGCTGTGCGAGACATTGTGGTGTTCAACGCAGGGTGTGCATTGCATGTCGCGGGTGCAGCAGAGTCTGTTCAGGCCGGAATTGACCGCGCGCGCGAACTCATTGATTCGGGCGCTGCGTCTGCGAAACTGTCCGAGGTTGTTCGCGTGAGCCAACGCGAACGGGCTCGAATGGAGGCACAGCCGTGACCATTCGGGTTCCAGCAACATCGGCCAATTTAGGTCCCGGATTCGATGTGATGGGTCTTGCGTTATCTCTGTATGCCGAAGTGGGCATTGTTGGCATAGACGCACTTCCTGTCGATGCGCACGAAGCCGACGACACGCATCCGGCCCAGGTTGCATTCGTGCGGGCAGGTGGTTCTGGTCGGGTGTGGGTGAAGAACTCAATTCCAATGGGGCGTGGATTGGGATTCAGCGGCGCAGTTCGTGTGGGCGGAATCATCGCGGCCGAGGTGCAACGCGCCGGCGCGGCGTGGTCTCAGAACACGTCGAATGCATTGTCCATTGGAACTGAATTGGAAGGCCACGCCGACAATGTTGCGCCGTCCATTTACGGTGGCGTTGTTATTGCAACAGAATCACAAGTGGTGCGTGTACCCGTTGCGTTGGATCCCACATTCGTGATGTGGGTTCCGAACTTCACGACTTCTACCAACGAGTCACGCGGGAAAATTGGCCCATCCATTGCGCTCACCGATGCCGTGTTCAACATTGCACGCACAGCCATGTTCGTTACAGCGTTACAGACTGGCAACGTCGAACTTCTTCGCGAAGCAACACAAGACCGTATTCACCAAAGCATTCGACTAGCGGCATCGCCACCATGTGCAGCTGCCCTAGACGCAGGTCTGGCAGCAGGGGCGTGGTGTGGTTGGTTGTCGGGGTCGGGGCCAACGGTGGCACTCATGTGCGACCCGTCGCAGGCTCAAGCGGTGGCCGATGCGCTTCCTACCGACGGACACACAAAGATTCTGAAACTCGATACCCAGGGCGCTGTCGTCGTTTGACGAAACCTTGTCACACCCGTTCGTGAAGGTGGGGGCATGGAAGTATCACCGCACACCCCAGACCCCGAAGAGTCACGCCCGGTTCTCATGATCTCGTGCGATACCTGCATCATGCGCCAAACGGACGCGTGCAACGACTGCATGATGAGTGTTTTGTGTGACACCGAAGAGTCCGGAGCCGTTGTTTTGAACTTGCAAGAACTTCGTGACATCCGATTGCTCGCTCAGGCGGGTTTGGTGCCTACGCTTCGGCACCGTGCCGTCGGTTAGCCCAGTCCCCAAGAATCCCAAGGTTGTCTCGCCCGACGCACCATCGGGGGCGCAGTATTTTTCTCAACTTCATCACGTTGGCCTGCAAGCGGGGCTTCATGAAATCGGCGTAGCCCCAGCAGGCGTTATGCATCGCGCCCTTCAGCAACTTCGTCATCGTGAAGAACGTGAACTCACGAACGGAATGAAGTTCACGTACCTGCGACCAGAGAGATCTACCAATCCCTCGCTGTTGGTCGAGGGAGCACGTTCGGTCATTGTGGGCATGCGTTCGTATGCGTATGACGATCCCATTGTGGTCAACGACGGAACTGTGCGTGCGCGAATCGCGCGATATGCATGGGAAGACCACTACGGCATATTGAAAACTTCGCTCACCGCAGTGGCTGCACAACTGCGACGCGACGGACATCGCGCAACAGTCTTCGCAGACGACAATTCCATTGTCGATCGTGAAATAGCGTGGCTTGCTGGTCTTGGCTGGTACGGCCGAAACGCGAACTTGCTGGTTCCTGGTAAGGGCAGCATGTTCGTTATTGGATGTGTGGTTACGACGGCCGACTTACCATTTGCAGAAGAAGTTCCTGATGGCTGCGGTACGTGTTCTCGATGCATTCCGGCATGCCCCACAAACGCAATTGTTGAATCGGGGGTCATTGACGCCAACAGATGTTTGTCGTGGTTGTTACAGAAGCCTGGAATTTTCAATGCTGAATATCGCGAAGCGTTAGGCGACCGCATCTATGGCTGCGATGAATGTCAAGTTGTGTGTCCGCCAACAAAAAAGTTCGGAACACAACCCGCGCCGGAAACAGTGCAATCGCATGTCAATGTTTTGGCACTGCTGTCACTGTCAGACACTGAACTAGACGCAGCGTGTGATCGCTGGTACGTCCACGACCGCGATATGACATGGGTGCGCCGCAATCTTCTCATTGTGTTGGGCAACGTCGGGCAACCGTCGCATTCGGACACTGTGGAAACGCTGCGTCGTTATTTGTCTCATGAACGCCCAGAGTTGCGGGCACATGCGGTGTGGGCTGCAGCTCGACTAGGGCTCTCGCATCTTCTTCACACGGACGATCCGCATCCCATGGTTGTGACAGAACTACAGAATCTGCCACCCTTACGGGGCACCTTATGAAGCATCTTCTTGTCACAAACGACTTCCCGCCGAAAATTGGCGGCATTCAGTCCCTGTTGTGGGAATGGTGGCGTCGACTTCCGTCCGAATCGTTTGCAGTTCTCACAAGTCCGCATGAAGGCGCACGCCAGTTTGACGCAGAACAGCCATTTCGAGTTGAACGAACTCGTGAACCGGTGTTGTTGCCACATCCGTGGATGGTGCAGCGCATCAATTCGCTCGCAAAAGATTTTGGCGCCGATTTTGTTGTGTTAGATCCGGCATTGCCATTGGGTGTGGTGGGTCGCGCATTGTCATTGCCGTACATGGTGGTGTTACACGGTGCAGAAGTCACCGTTCCTGGTCGACTGCCACTGTCGAAACAAGTCTTGGGTCACGTCTTGCGTGGCGCCGAACATGTCATTGCTGCTGGCGGTTATCCCGCGCGTGAAGGTCATCATGCAGCGGGTACATCACTTCCCACAACAATTGTTCCGCCTGGTGTCGACACCAATCGTTTCGTTCCGTTGTCGGCTGCCGACATTGTGAGTGCTCGAACGAAGTTTGGTTTTGCCGCCGACGATGAGATTGTTCTTGGCATAAGTCGTCTTGTGCCAAGAAAGGGATTCGACACCGTGATTCGTGCGGTGGCACAGTTGGCGCCCCACAGGCCACGGTTGAAGTTGGTCGTCGCAAGTACTGGCCGTGATGAAGATCGACTGAAAAAACTTGCGCAAGAACTTTCTGCACCAGTGGTGTTCTTAGGTCGCGTTCCCCACGACGACTTGCCTGCGCTGTATGGGTGTGCCGATGTGTTTTCCATGATGTGTCGTAACCGTTGGGGTGGTCTAGAACAAGAAGGATTCGGCATTGTCTTTGTGGAAGCAGCGGCATGTGGGGTGCCCCAAATCGCCGGAGACAGCGGTGGGGCAGCCGAAGCAGTGCAGGATGGTGTCACCGGATTCGTCATGTCCGACCCCACCGATGCGGCGGGTCTTGCAGCACGCATTGCTCGAATTCTTGATTCGCCCGACATGAAGAAGTCAATGGCAGCAGCGTCTCGACTGCGAGCAGTGACGGAATTCAATTACGACGTGTTGGCACAACGTTTAGGTGGAGTACTGAAGGTGGAGCAATGATGGACAGCGTGAAAGGTTCCGCAATTCTCCGTGTGAACGAGGTGCTCACGGCAGTGTTCACGCTCACAGCATTTGTCTCGGTCGTTGTTTTTCAACAGCCATGGAAAGCAATTGCTGTTGTTGTAGCCATTGCGTGCTTCTCGGTTGGGGTTGTGGTGTTCTTGTGGGGGTATTGGGTGGCGGTGCAACGAAGCCGCACCGACAACATTGCCGTGGCGTCGTTGTACTTTCTCGCCGACAAATCGGCTCCGAAATCTGTCGCAGTGCGCATGAATAGCATTCTCGCGGCGCAGGTCGTCATTGGGATTGCAACTGCGCTCATGCGGTCAACAACCGATGGAAAAGCCGGCAGCACTCTTGCTTTTGGCATTTTGGTGCCCGTGCTTGGTTTGGGCATGAACGGGCTATGGGGCGCCCTGCACGGCGAATTTTCTCCCCGAAATGGGGGTGCGTCCACGGGGGTTCCCCCGCAGGACCCCGCGAGCGGGCAAGATGATGGTCATGACTGATCGCGCTGCTCAGACCACACTCATCAATGCACCCCTGCAACGGTGCGTCGACATCGTCCTCGATTTCGAGCGGTATCCCGAGTGGGCCAAAGATGTGAAAGAGGCAGTGGTTCGTGGACGCGACGCAGACGGTCGCATCTCTCGCGTGGAATACCGCGCATCTGCATTAGGCCGAAGCACGCACTACACACTCGAATATGACTATTCCGAGGCACCAGCGCGCTTGTCGTGGCATTTGGTGGAAGGTGACATCATGCGCGCTTTGAACGGTGCATATTCCTTTGTTGAGGTAGATGGCGGAACACAAGTGTTCTACGAACTCGATATTGAACTTGTAGTGCCGCTTCCCGGATTTGTGAAGCGTCGAGCTGAAGCACGAATTCTTATCGAGGCCGTCAAGGAATTAAAGGCTCGCGCCGAGTCGTGAACCACGTCGGAATCGACGTTGGTGGCACAAAATGTCACGGCGTCCTCGTCGATGAATTGGGCGCCATTCTTGCGGAGGTGCGTTACCCCACGCCGCACGCATCTGAACTCGTTGCGTTGTTGGAATCGATGTTCCGAGAACTTGGCGGTCATGCAACATTGGGTATTGGGGTTCCTGGTCTCATCTCTCACGAAGGAATCGTGCGTGCATCACCAAACCTGAAAGGTGCGCACAACACTCCGGTTGGTCCAGCGCTGCGTAGTTCGCTTGGCATCTCTGTGCATGTAGAAAACGATGCAACGTCGGCAGCATTTGGCGAGTGGCAAGTTGGTGCGGCACGTGGTGCGCAGAACGCAGTCATGGTCACTCTGGGTACCGGTATTGGTGGTGGCATTGTGATGGGAAACGTGTTGCATCGTGGTGCTCACGGATTCGCGGGCGAGATTGGCCACATGGTGGTTGAGCGCAACGGCATTCAGTGCCCGTGCGGTTTGCGCGGGTGTTGGGAACGATATGCGTCGGGTTCAGCGTTGAAGCATCTGAGTGGTGGTCTCAGCGGAGAAGACGTCTTCAAAGCATTTCACGCAGGTGACGAAGCCGCTGGTGCTGTCATCGACACGTATGCCGAATGGATTGCAATTGGCCTTGCCAGCCTTACAAACATCTGTGACCCGGAAATAATTGTGATTGGTGGCGGTGTTGTGGAGTCGTTTGCTGGCGACCTAACGGTGGTCACCAATCATTTAGCAAAAGAGTTGTATTCATCGGATGCGCGTCCGCATCCACGTGTTGTTGCCGCATCTCTTGGCGAGCGTGCGGGCGCAATAGGTGCTGCGTTGTTGGTGTCACACAACACTTAGTCAATGGTGGTATCGGCCCACCGCCGTGATCGTTCTACCGCACGCAACCATTGTTCATGATGTCCACTTGGTTCCTGTGGAGTGAACTTCTTGTCGAGTTGCCACATTTCTGCGATTTCGTTCGTTGACGACCACACGCCTTCTGCTAACCCTGCCAAATACGCAGCGCCAAGAGCGGTTGTTTCATGGTCGGTGGGTCGAAGTACAGGCACGCCTAGCTCATTTGATTGCCGTTGCAGCATGGCATCCATCACGGAGGCACCGCCGTCAACGCGCAATTCGTTCAAACGAACGCCACCCGCCAATGTCATTGCGTCGATTGCATCTCGTGTTTGGAAAACCATTGCGTCAACAACTGCTCGCGCAATGTGAGCGCGCGTTGTTCCGCGTGTAATGCCAACAATGGTTCCCCGCGCATACGGGTCCCACCACGGACTACCAAGACCTGTGAAAGCAGGAACAACAAACACTCCACCTGAATCGGGAACTGACTCTGCCAATGCGCCAATGTCTGATGAAGTGGCGATAATTCCCAGTCCGTCTCGTAGCCATTGAACTGCGGCACCAGTGACAAAGATGGCGCCTTCAAGTGCATAGACCGGAGCGCCATCGCCAAGATCCCACGCGACAGTGGTGAGCATTCCGTCCGTTGGTGCCGGACACGTAGTTCCCACATTCAGCAAAACAAAACTTCCTGTGCCGTAGGTGTTTTTTGCCATGCCAGGTGTTGTGCACACTTGACCAAACAATGCAGATTGTTGATCTCCGGCAATTCCTGAAATGGGAATGTTGTTGGGAACACCGGGGACTTCGGCTGTGACTCCGTAACGCGAACTAGATGGTTGAACGTTTGCCAATGCTGAACGGGGCACGCCCAGAAGGTCGCACATCTCGTCGCTCCATTCCATGGAATGGATGTTGAACAACATGGTGCGACTTGCGTTGCTTGGGTCGGTCACAAACGAGGCACCGTTTGTCAGTTTCCACACCAACCACGTGTCAATTGTTCCGATTCGCAGATGTTGCGCTGGCGGTGGCGTTGAATTGCGCAGTATCCACGCCGCCTTCGTGCCAGAAAAATATGGGTCAAGCACAAGTCCCGTGGTGTTGCGAACTGTAGTGAGGTGGGGGAGAAGGTCGTCACATGTGGAAGCAGTGCGTCGGTCTTGCCAGACGATGGCGGGTGCAATTGGTTCGCCCGTGCGGGCATCCCACGCAACAACAGTTTCTCGTTGGTTGGTAATGCCAATTGCTGCCACTGGTTGAGATAACTGTTGAACAACGTCGGCAATGGTGTGCGCCATTGCATTCCAAATTTCGTTCGCGTCGTGTTCGACCCAGCCCGGTTGAGGAAAGTATTGAGTGAATTCGCGGTACGACGAAAAAGATGGCGTTCCGTCGTCGAACACTGCACGGGTGCGCACTCCGGTGGTGCCAGCATCGAGAGCAAGAACAACTGTCATGTGACCTCCTACGAAGTGTGTGCGATGAGCGAGATGAGTTGTTGTTGTATTCCGGGCTGTGCAGCCAAGACTTGGGCAGGGGTGACGCTGTGGCCCTCGTAGTTTGTCACCAGTGCCCCCGCCTCTGTTGCTATGACGTGACCTGCAACCAGATCCCACGAATGAAGATGCTCTTCAAAGTAGGCGTCGTAGCGTCCGCACGCAACGAAACATAAATCAATCGCCGCTGCACCAAATCTGCGTATGTCGCGAATGTGTGTGATCATGTGTGCAACACGTGCAGCATGTTCGCCGCGCTCATGCACGCGGTAACTAAATCCGGTGCACACGAGAGCGTCGGCGAGATTGTCGTTTTGGCGTACTCCAATGGGAGTTCCGTTGAGCCATGCTCCTTCACCGCGAATACCAGTAAACATTTCGCCAAGCGCTGGTGCGTACACCACCCCTACAAGTGGACCATGTTCGTCGACTGCGCCAATCGATACAGCCCACATGGGAATGTCAAAGTAGAAATTAGATGTTCCGTCGATGGGGTCTATGTGCCACGTAATTCCTGATGTGCCGTGGGTGTTCGAACCTTCTTCGCCGATGATGGCGTCGTCAGGACGAAGTTGTGCAAGACCCTGAGTAATCATCTCTTCGCTGGCTTTGTCGTACTGAGTCACCATGTCGGTAGGTGAGGATTTCGTTGTGGCAGAAACATTGCCACTCTTGCGTCCGTGTAGCGCCATGTCGCCAGCACGACGCGCAAGTTGTTCTGCAACGTCAAGTAGTTCGCGGCGAGATGTCATCGCGAAGACCGGTCGGCCATCTCGCGCCATTCTCCAAGAGCGCGCAACACCAGCACCGACACAATTGCAGTGCCACCTGCGCTCAACACTGAGCCAGTCAAGATTCCGAGTCCGAGTGGAAGACCGCAGTCTCCGTCGCACTGCACATCGACAAGTGAATATCCGATGAGTCCGCCGGCAAGTCCCCCAATGAGAATGGAGATGAACGCCATGACGCGAGCAGCGGTGGAGGGGAGAGCAGAAAGTGAATCGGTGGGGTCTGGCACGTTCCCCATCGTAGGCGTGGACTCTGCAACCTGAACTAGCGTCCCTCAGTGATGGCCCCGAATCGTTCAATTCTGCACATAGATATGAATGCGTTCTACGTGTCGGTGGAACTACGGCGCCGCCCCGAATTGCGCGGGCTTCCTGTGGTGGTGGGTGGCACGGGTGGCCGAGGAGTGGTGTCGGCCGCATCGTATGAGGCGCGACAATTTGGTGTTCACTCGGCGCTGTCATCTGCGGTAGCAAAACGTCTCTGTCCTCAGGCGGTGTTTATTCATCCAGACATGGAGCACTATCTCGATGTCAGCCACCAATTGCGGGTTCTGTTTGAGGAATTCACCCCGCTTGTGGAGCAGATCTCTGTCGACGAAGCGTTCTTAGATGTGACGGGTGCAGGTGCGTTACTTGGTACGGCAGCCGAAGTGGCGCAGCAATTGCGTCAACGCGTCATTGATCACATGCAGTTGCCATGCACAGTGGGTATTGCGCCGAACAAGTTCATTTCAAAAATGGCGTCGGAACACGCGAAGCCTCGCGCATCGCAAAAGGGAATCGATCCGGGATTTGGAATCTTCGAAGTACGACCGGGAGAAGAACTCGATTTTCTTCATCCGCTTTCTGTGCAAAGTCTGTGGGGAGTTGGACCCAAAACTTTGGCACGGCTTGACACTTTGGGTATTCACACCATTGGTGATTTGGCGGCACTCAACGTGGAGGTGTTGTGTTCGGCCGTGGGTGATGCTCATGGCAGACATTTGCACGCTTTGTCGCAGGGTATAGATGAACGAACAGTTGAGCCCGAACGGCATGCAAAATCCATCGGACACGAAGAGACTTTCTCTCACGACATCTCTGACTACGACGACCTGCGGCACCATCTCGTCAGACTGTGTGACGCGGTTGCAAAACGCACTCGCGATTCCGGCGTTGCTGCCGGCACTGTCATGTTGAAAGTGAAATTCTCGTCATTCGACACCATTACGCGATCAACAACACCGTCGGTTCCGCTGACAACTGGCCCCTCTATGGTGGCCGCTCTCGAACCACTTTTGACTGCCATCGATATCAGCCAGGGTGTTCGACTTCTTGGTGTTCACGCTCAGAAGTTGTCTGAGGAGCGTCCGGGAGCACTCACCTTATTTGACATGAGTACAGAGGGAGAAGCCAGCTTGGCCGACATTGAAGAACAATGGGTTCCAGCGAGTCGGGCAATTGATTCCATTGTCGAGAAGTTTGGCGAAGGTGTCATTGGGCCAGCTAGTTCTCTCGATTCGCATCGTCCCGGCATGAATCGATTCGGGGTCCCTGACGAGCCTGCTGGTGATTCCTGAAAATATTCCCCGTTCGGGAGGAAAAACCTGACCTTCTGAATTGTGTTCCGTTGCGCGGGGTGCGAAAATTAAGACGTGCCATTGTCAGATGATGAACAGCGAATTCTTAGAGAAATCGAAGACCAACTCAGTGCCGACGAGAAATTTGCGTCTGCAGTCTCGTCGTCTGGTCTGTACCGCCATTCAGCGCGGCGAGTCACATGGTCGTTGGTGGGAATGTTGGTGTGTCTTGTGGCGGTTGTCCTCACACTGCAAATTCACTACCTCGTTGCGTTCGTTGCGTTTGTCGGAATGCTTGGCTGTGCACTGAATATTGAGCGACAACTTCGTCTTATTGGCCGTGCCGGTGTTCAAGACCTTGCACAGAAAATGCCAAAACCGCGGGTGCGGTTTCCACGCGACTAAATATGTCGGCTTCGGGCGCACGCGCACTTCTTCGTCCGAACATCATCGGGGCCATCGTGGCCAGACCATCGTTGTGGTTCACTGCAGTACGCCAGGTGGCACGCCTCGCTCCTCACGGGTGGTGGCGGCGGCGGCCTTTTCTTCCTGTTCCACGCCCCGATTACCTTGAGTTTCGCTTGGTCACCCAATATGGCGGCGGACACGGAGTCGCCCAGGGCGACATACGAGCTGTCGATGTGGTGGACTATCTGCAATGGTGCAAAGACTGGGATGCAGGGAAATGAGCAGGCGCGTGTCTCTCGTTGTGTCATTCCGTAGGACACGGGTCAGATAATCATGAGGAGCGCGCTCGTACTCAATGCAACGTACGAACCGCTCAGTGTTGTGTCGGCTCGGCGAGCTATTTGCTTGGTGCTTCTCGACAAAGCAGACATTGTTGCCGACGATGGCACACAAATTCATTCCGAACGTATGTCAATGTCGTCGCCCATTGTGATTCGGCTGCGTTACGTAGTGAAGGTTCCGTATCACCGCAATACGGCCATGTCTCGTCGTGCAGTTTTTGCTCGCGACAATCACAAATGTGGCTATTGCGGAAATCATGCCGACAGCATCGACCACGTTCTACCGCGTTCGCGGGGTGGGAAGAATGTCTGGGAGAACGTCATTGCGGCTTGTCGCGCTTGCAATTTGCGCAAACGCGATCGCACTCCGGAAGAAGCCGGCATGAAATTGTCGTCAGTTCCGCGTGCGCCACGTGAAATGTCATGGATTGTCTATGCGGTTCCGCGAGTTCCTGAGGAATGGAAGCCCTACTTGGCTGAGGCCAGCTGAACCGACAAGAGTGTCGTTATGACTTCTGCGGATCGCACGTGGCAGCGCCACGATTGGCAGGGAACTGCCGCAGATTTCCATTCGCTCGAACCATCTTCGGAGCGCGGATTGTGGTGGTGCAACGTAGACACTCCCGCACTCATTGTTGGCTCGTCTCAGGACGTATCTGCTGTGAATGCGGTGTGTGCCGCAGAAAAAGGAATAGACGTTGTGCGACGTCGAAGCGGGGGAGGCATTGTGTTTGTGCATCCCTCCGATTCGGTGTGGATAGACATCACCATTCCACGTGACGATTCACTGTGGGTTGATGACGTTGCTGAATCAATGTTGTGGCTGGGTTCGGTATTCGTTCATGCATTGTCACCATGGCTAAAAACTTCTGTGTATACGCACAAATTTTCAGCGGAAGACTTCGGGCGCGACATCTGCTTCGTCAGTCATTCTCCTGGCGAAGTATTCGCGGGCGATGCGAAGGTCGTTGGCATTAGTCAACGACGCACTCGTGACGGCGCCCGTTTTCAGTGCGTGATGTATCGCCAGTGGAATCCACATGAGTGGGCATCATGTGTTCACGCACACGACGCGGCCCGTGCCGCTAACGATGTGGCTGTTGCCACCGTTGGGGCAACCGCGCACGACATCGTGACTGCTGTGCACAACGCGCTTCCGTTGTAATTCACCCCCCCCCGCTCCTTCCTGCACCGAAGATGCATCTGTCTTTTGCGGCGCCCGCGCCCACCCGTGCCCAGGTTCATTGGGGTCCGTGGGGTCCGGTGGGGGGAGTGGTGGAGAAAAGTGGGGGGAAAAGGTTGACATAGGGGGAAAGTGGGGAATAAAGTAAAAACCGAGGTGGAGGCGGAGAACTCCCCCGGGAGGCGGAGAAGTGTTCGTAGGAGTGCATGAGCGACAGCTCGACCCAAAGGGTCGTCTTGCGCTGCCTGCTGCATTCCGTCCACGTCTTGAGCCACGTTGTTATCTCTCGTTTGGTCGCGACAAGTGCATCGATGTGATGACCGCCGAGGCCTTCGAACGAGAAGCCGCAGACATCTTGGAAAAAGTTCGTCGTGGCGAATTGGGCCGAAGTGAATCTCGTGCGCTTGCTGTGAGCACTGTTGAAGCAACGATTGATGCACAGGGTCGCATCACCATTGACGAGAAGTTGCGTGAGTACGCAGGAATCTTGTTGGGCGCAAAAGTCACCGTTGCAGGTTCTTTTGACCGAGTTGAAATTTGGGAACCAGAGCGCCACGAACGCAACATCGGTGCTGGTACCGAAATGATCGCTGGAGCGGGCGCGTGATCGCCGATGCTTCGAATGTCCTATCAACACTCTGGAGGTCCACGACCTCTGGCAGTCTCCCGGATGGCACGGTGGTTAGCTCCAACTCCGCCCGCTGCCATCGCGCACGTACCGGGGATAAATCCGGACGGCATTTGCTGTCCGGGAGGCTGCCAGGGGCCGACGGAATGTCTCGCATGAGCGACACCTTCATTCACGAACCAGTGATGCTGGACGAGATCTTGTCGGTCTTTGCCGACATGAACGATGGTGTCTATCTGGATGCAACATTGGGTGGTGCTGGACACGCAAGCGCAGTCCTCTCAGCGCATCCCGGCGTGTCGCTATTGGGTATTGATCACGACGACGTTGCACTTGCAGCGGCGTCGTTAGTTCTCACCGATGCTGGTCTTGGTGGACGTGCGACCCTCCGGCGCGCCCGCTTTGATTCGGTGTCACGTGTCGTGGCCGAAGAGGGGATCGGTTCGTTGGCCGGCGCCCTCTTCGACCTCGGCGTGTCGTCTCCACAGTTCGACGTTGCCGAGCGAGGCTTCTCGTATCGATTTGATGCGCCACTCGACATGCGCATGGATCGTTCGCAGTCGATTAGTGCAGATTCTGTGGTGAACGGATACGACGAATATGCGTTGGCAGACATGTTGCGCCGAAATGCAGATGAGAAGTTTGCGGGTCGTATCGCACGCGCAATAGTTACAGCTCGCCCAATTCGTTCAACAACTCACTTGTCAGAAGTTGTGGTGTCGGCAATACCTGCACCAGCTCGACGTCGGGGTGGTCATCCAGCAAAGCGCACATTTCAGGCAGTTCGCATAGAGGTCAATGCTGAATTAGACATTCTGCCTGGAGCACTTCGCGACACCATCGCACTTCTTGCTCCTGGCGCATGTCTTGCAGTGCTGTCGTATCACTCTGGCGAAGATCGAATTGTGAAATCGGTAATGCGCGCCGCAGAAACCGGTAATTGCACATGTCCCTCGCATCTTCCGTGTGGTTGTGGCGCAGTGCGAACTGTTGAGCGCGTGCGTGTGTCTCGCGAGGCAACTCGTGAAGAACAAGTTCGCAATCCCCGAAGCACGTCGGCTCGTCTGCGTGTTGTGCGCAAACTGTCTGTTGTAAAGGCGACTAAGTAGTTATGGCCGTCGCCTTTCGTTTTCCCTCTGTTCTCGCACCACGTGAAACTGGCACGCGCACTCCGTTGTCTGTTGTTCCGCAGTCTGAACGACGTTACGTACGAGTCTTTACTACCATCGCTGTCATCGTGGTGGCCATGGGTTTGGTTGTCGCACTGCGGGCTCACATGGCAAATCAGCAAATGAAGATTGACTCATTGAATTACGACATCTCGCGGGCTCGTCTGCATTTCGACACCCTTCGTGCCGAACGTGCTGCCCTTCAGTCGCCAGAAAAGCTCATTGCAAATGCCCGCGACATGGGAATGGTGCCAAGTGTGACAACACGCATCATTGATATTCCAGCGGCAGTGGCTGCAGAAGTTGCAGCAACAGTTGGGAAAGTCGACTCCGATGTGGCATCCGCTCAAGAATCTCAACTCGATGAGTTCGGTCGCCTCAAAGTTGCAGTTGTCGGTGCGCCGTGAGCAACGAATCTCGTCGCGGTACGCGTTCGCACGGATCGCCGTCACGTAGTTCGACACGTTCGCAGTCAACATCACGTTCCGCGTCGTCATCACGTTCGCAGTCAACTTCACGGTCCGCGTCGTCATCTCGTTCACAGTCTTCACCGCGTCACGATGATGCACCGCGGTCATCATCTCGTACGCGTTCTGCACCACAATCGCGTCGCCCTGCGTCACAGCCTCGTCAACGTTCTACGGCACACAGTCGCCCACGATCCCAGGCGCCGTCGCCATTTGAATCAATGGTGAAGAGCGCTGTTGCCGGTTTTGCGCATGAAGTGAAAATGGCGTTTAACGGCGATGTTCCACCAGAACACAAGGCCAGCAGAATTTCTTCTGCTCAAGCTCACAAATTGGTGAAAAAGAGATTGCGATTCTCTATTGCGTTCTTTGCGGTTCTTCTCATCGGTATTGCCGGACGAGTTGTGCTTCTCCAAACTGTGTGGCGCGATGGGTATTTCGAGGCCAGCGTCGACCAGCGCACCCGCGTGAACATCATTCGTGCAACTCGTGGAGTCATCTTTGACCGCAATGGCAATGAACTTGCTTTGTCCGTTCCCAGCACAACGGTGTACGCCGATCCGCGTGAGATTTCAGATCCGGTGGGAACAGCGCGTTCACTTGCGGCAGTCTTGGGTTACATGCCAGACCAAGAGGCAAAACTTGCTGAAAAATTGGCGCAGCCAGGTTCGAAGTTTCACTACATTGCACGAGAACTCAGTAAGGATGAAGCCGCAATTCTCTTAAATTTGGGTCTTCCTGGTATCTATTCGTACACCGAACCGTCGCGACAAGTGGAAGGCGGAGTTGCCCAAGCGGTCATTGGAAAAACTGACCCAGATGGCGTTGGAACGTCTGGACTTGAAAAGCAGTTCAACAATTTGCTCATTGGTGCCGACGGCAAATCAATTCGCGAAGTCGACAAGAACGGCCGTTCAATTGCCGGAGTGGGAAAAACCACGGTCACCCCGGTGCCTGGTGACGACTTAGTGCTCACCATTGACAAAACAGTTCAGTACCACACAGATGCCGCGTTGCTCGACCGAGTCGGTCAATTGGGTGCCAAAGGCGGAACAGCAATTGTGATGGATTCGGTAACAGGCGAAATCTATGCAATGTCAAACGTACGCCGTGATGAAAGCGGGGCAGCCATCATTGCGACTGGCAACTTTGCTGCAGTTGAGGCGTATGAACCGGGGTCGGTTGCAAAAGTTTTCAGTATTAGTGCAGCACTGAACGAAGGAAAAATTACTGCAGACTCAGTGTTCTCTGTTCCTGGCGTTACCACCATTGACGGATTCCCCATTCGTGATGCGTGGCCGCACCCCACCATGGACATGAATGTGCGAACCATCCTGAGTGAGAGCTCGAACATTGGCACCATGTTGGCTGCACACACAATCTCAAGTGAGAAGTTGCACGACTATTACGCAGCTTTTGGTTTTGGCCGCAAGACGGGTCTTGAGTATCCCGGCGAAAGCCGTGGCATTTTGCGCGATGCAAAGAAATGGCGTGGAACAGAGAAGTACACCGTTACCTATGGTTACGGGCTTGCAACCACTGCTCTGCAGTTAGTTGCCGGAGTAAACACTGTGGCGAATAAAGGGGTTTTCGTAGAGCCTCGACTTGTGAAGGCCACCATCGATAAAAACGGAAATCGCAAAGACGTGGCCGCGTCTAAGACGCGCCCTGTGCTCACCGAAGCAACGTCGGCCACCATGATTGATTTGATGAGCGAGGCCGTATGCACTGGTACGGGTGAACTGGCCAAAGTCAAAGGCATGGAGATTGCCGGCAAGACAGGGACCGGATACAAGGTGCAGTCAAACGGTACCTACGCAACCGACTCTGGTGCGCGGCGTTACTTTGCATCATTTGCAGGTTTTTTCCCTGCGCGTAATCCTCGCATCACAATGCTGATCAGCATTGACGAACCAAGTGCAGATTCTCGAGATCGATTTGGCGGTACTGCAGCAGCGCCTGTGTTCGCTCGGTTGGTACCGACCATCATGCGTGAATTGGGAATTGAATCGACTGGGCCGAGTACTGGTTGTAAGGCTGGCGCCACCAACGCAGGAAATTAAGGGCCAATCATGAGCCGCTATTCGTGTCGCCCTGCGCAACTCAGCGAACTGCTTGCCTCTGTGCGCAGCGAGTACACGGCAACAAATGATCACGTCATGGTGTCTGGCATCTCTCAAGATTCGCGGTCACTGACAACTGGAGATGTCTATTGCTGTGTTCGCGGCGAAACATTCAACGGAACAGAATTCATTGCCGACGCTCTTGCGGCGGGCGCAGTTGCAGTCGTGGTCGATACAGATGTGTCTGGTATCCCAGACCACATTGCCGTCGTCACGGTGCCGAATGTTCGTGAATTTCTTGGTCCATTTGCTTCGTCGTGCTTTGGCCATCCATCTCATTCATTACGAATGGTGGGTGTCACCGGCACAAATGGAAAAACGTCGACCACATCGATGATTGCGTCAATTCTTCAAGCAGATGGTATTGCAACGCAAACAGTTGGCACATTGTCGGGGGAGCGAACCACTCCTGAAGCCATTGACCTTCACGCTGCTCTGCGTACGTGGGTAGATGACGGTGTCTCGGCAGTTGTCATGGAAGTGTCGTCTCATGCGCTGGTACAACATCGCGTTGACGGCATCATGTTTGAGGTTGCAGTTTTTACGAACATCGGTCGAGATCATCTGGACTTCCACAAGACCGAAGAAGCTTATTTCGCGGCAAAAGCTCGTTTGTTCTCTCCAGAACTTTCTCGACAAGGTGTGGTCAACATCGACGATCCGAAGGGGAGTTTGCTCAATGATGCGGCTCCAATTCAAATGATTGGTTTCTCGCGTAACGATGCACACAACATCTCACTTGCTGTTGATCACGTTGCATATGTATGGGACGGCATCTCGCTTCGTCTCCCCATGGGTGGAGAATTCACATTGATGAATTCTTTGGCGGCGGTGACGGCTGCGCATGTGTTGGGTGTGTCTCGTGAGTCGCTGGCAGAGGGGTTGCTGTCCATGACGCCAGTTCCAGGGCGCTTCGAACCAGTTGCTACGTCGCTGGGTTTTGGCGTCATTGTGGACTACGCGCATACGCCAGAAAGCCTGGAGTCCGTCTTGGCGTCTGCGCGCGAATTATGTGCTGGACGAATCATCGTTGTGTTTGGTTGCGGCGGACATCGCGATCACGGAAAGAGGCCGCTCATGGGTGCAATTGCAGAAGCACGTGCAGATCGCGTCATTGTCACATCGGATAATCCTCGTGACGAAGACCCACATCGCATTATTGACGACATTTTCCAGGGTGTTACACCTACCGCAACGCATTGCTCGCGTGAAGTAGATCGTGAACGTGCAATCGCATCCGCCATTTCAGAGGCTGGGCGTGGTGACATAGTAGTAATCGCAGGCAAAGGGCACGAGTCCACACAAGACATCGCTGGCGTTCTTCATCCATTTCTCGATGCAGACGTTGCGCGCAAATACGTGACACAACGGGAGGAGACAAGACAATGATTGCTGTTCTCATCGCTGGTGCCGTGTCCATGATTTTGTCCCTGTTTGGAACTCGTCGCCTCATTGGCTTTTTCGACAACTTGGGTAAAGGCCAACCAATTCTCGGATCCGAAGATCACGGACCGGTTCATCACATGAAGAAACAAGGCACTGCCACCATGGGTGGCATTGCGATTTTAATTTCTGCATTCGTGGGTTGGTTAGTGGCGCATACACGTGATGGCATTGCGTTGTCGGACCAGGCAATGATCATGTGGGCAGGCGTTGCAATCTTGGCCGCAATGGGCTTTCTTGATGACTATTTGAAGGTTCGCAAATCGCACAACCGGGGCATCTTCTGGAAGAAGAAGGGTTGGATCACATTCGGCTTAGTGGTCATTGTGATGTATTGGTTGTCGGTCGGAACAGGTGTCAGCGAAACTTTGTCGTTTACTCGATTCGATCTGCCTGGCTGGGAACTGAATCAGGCCGTTTGGGTGGTGTGGACAGCCATCATGGTGTGGTCAACAACGAACGCAGTGAACGTCACCGATGGTCTTGATGGTCTCGCTGCAGGTTCTGCTCTTTTTGGATTCCTCGCATTTACGGTCATTGCGTATTGGGCATTTCGTAATCCCGATGTGTATGAACTGGTGAACCCACTCGACCTTGCGGTGTTCTCTGCAGCCATGGCGGGTGCGTGTGGTGGTTTCCTGTGGTGGAATGCTGCGCCCGCCAGAATTTTCATGGGCGATGTGGGCGCACTGGGAATTGGTGCAGCGCTTGGTCTTCTGGCTGTTGCAACGAACACTCATTTGTTGCTTCCACTGATCTGTGCTCTGAATGTCATGGAATCAGGATCTGTGGCGCTGCAGATGGGTGTGTTTAAGGCGTCGGGCAGGAAAAGACGATTGTTCCGAATGTCTCCCATTCATCACCATTTTGAACTGTTGGGGTGGCCAGAGACAACGGTGATCATTCGCTTCTGGATTTTGTCCGGAATCTGTGTCGCTGTTGCTCTCGGCATTTTCATCGCCGACTTCACAAACATTGCTGATTCATTTGCGGGAAGGTGAGCGACATGAGTTCCACAGAAACAACAAAACGCCCACAGTCACTTCGTGATCGACGCATCAGTGTTCTTCGTCGAACTGGCAGTGCTGAGAAATCTCGAATTGCAAACGAGAAACCAACGGCAGCTTTCTACTGGATTCTTGTCATCGTGTCGTGCCTCATTCTGTTAGGTCTTGTCATGGTGCTGTCGTCGTCATCGGTGACGAATTTGCACACAGGATCGTCGGCGTGGGGCATGTTCTTTCGCCAGATGGCGTGGGTTGCACTTGGTGGTGCCGCAATGTGGTTCACCTACTCAATGCCCTACGACACCTGGAAATCAAACAGTGTGCTCGTCGCCATTGTGTCCGTCGTTTTGTTCGCGAACGTTGTGGTGTTGGCCAAAGGTCAGGTGATTGGTGGTGCAAAGGCGTGGCTCGACATTGGCCCGTTCCGTCTTCAGCCCTCCGAGTTCATGAAAGTTGCTGCAATCTTGTTTGCAGCAAACTTGTTGTCAAAGCGCCATCGTTCTGTGGGGATTCGCTCCATTGTGTTGTACCCCATGTTGTTTGTGGTGGCGGTCACGGCTGGTCTGTGCGCATTGCAGAAGGACTACGGAAGTGCGCTGATTTTTGCAGGCATGTTGTTGTTCATGATGGTGATGGTGGGCTTACCGTTCCGCCAACTTCTTGTAGTTCTTTCTTTGTACGGCGTTGGTGCGGTGTATGTCTTCACGTTCGAAAAGCGAGCCAGCGAGCGAATGATGGCTTTTATGAATCTTGAGGGAACCAAAGAAGACCTTGGATATCAGGTGTATCAAGCGCTTCTCAGCATTGCGAACGGCGGTTGGAGTGGTTCGGGGATTGGCGCTGGAACCAGCAAGTGGGGATACGTTCCATTGGCCTACAGCGACTTCATTTTTTCTGTTATTGCAGAAGAATTGGGAATCTTCGGAACCGTCATGGTGATTGGCGGTTTCGTGCTGCTTGTACTTCTGGCCATTCAAGTAGCACTCTCGGCTACCGATCTCTACGGAGCGTTTATTGCGGGTGGAATTGCTGCATGGTTCGGGTTCCAGGCAATTGTCAACATTGGTGGTGTCACAGGGTCGCTCCCCATGACCGGACTCACACTTCCATTCTTGTCGTACGGCGGCTCATCGATGATTGCCTCAATGGCGGCCATTGGGCTGTTGTTGAACGTGGCACGATTCGCACGGAAGTAGCTGCAATGTTTGCGGTGGTGACGGGTGGTGGCACGAGTGGTCATGTCATGCCGGCACTTGCCATCATTGAAATCTTGCAAGAGGCAGGTCATAGCGCTTCAGAACTTGCATATGTTGGTGCACGTCGCGGAATTGAAACCCGCATCATGAATGACAGCGAAGTAGTTGCAAAGTTTTTACCAATCTCTGGACTGCAACGCTCGTTTTCTCCACGCGGCATTGCGTTAAACCTCGCTCTTCCATTTCGACTCCTGCGCAGCAGAGTGATGGCGCGCCGGTTGCTGCGCCAATGGAATCCCCGTGTTGTGGTGTCGGTGGGGGGATACGCAAGTGAGCCAATGTCGGCTGCGGCCGTTGCTGCGGGCATTCCTCTGGTCTGCGTGAGTTACGACCGAATTCCCGGTCTCGCTACGCGCAAGCAGGCGCGACACGCAACCGCGTGCGCTGTCGCGTTCGCCGAAACACAATTACCTCGGTCCACTGTCACGGGTGCTCCCGTTCGTTCTGTGTTACGCCACATTGATGTTTCTCAGAATCAACGCGAAGCTCGTCGAATGCTTGGACTTCCCAGTGATGCAACGGTGGTGACTGTCATGGGCGGTTCGCTTGGGTCGGGGGTATTGAACTCAGTTGTTCCGTCGCTCTTGGAATCGTGTGCGTCGGTGGGCAACGTAGCGGTCTTTCATATTTGTGGCGAGCGGTTCGTGAACAGTGGAAACGATGTCAACGTTCCAGAAGGAATCACGGCATACATTCGCACCGGGTACGACTCTCGCATGGCCGAAATTTATGCGGCCACCGACGTTCTTGTTGCGCGTGCCGGCGCGAGCACCATTGCCGAGATAGCAACAATTGGGATTGCATCGGTCATTGTTCCTTGGGCGGGCGCAGCCGACAATCATCAGCAACTGAATGCAGAATGGCTCGCAGCCGACGACGCAGCGATTCTTGTTTCAGAAAGCGGTTGTTCGTCAGGTGAGGTAGTGGCTCAGGTTCGCGCATTGTTGGAAAACCCCCAGAAACGCCACGATCTCGCCGCAAAATCTCGCGAGAAGGGCGCCCTGCACCGCAGTTCTGCTCTTCTTGGCGTCATTTCGAACGCCGCTCTGTGACCCAGTCTGCGTGGAACAATGGGATTCCCATGTCTTCTCGTGCACCCCGTCGACGCTCTGAAGGTCTTATCGACCTTTCTTCGCCACGTCACTGCCACGTAGTGGGGGTGGGTGGGCCTGGCATGAGTCCGTTAGCTCTACTGCTGAAAGGACTCGGTCATTCAGTGAGCGGCTCCGACATGAAGTCAAGCTCAGTTACCGAGCAACTCACGCAAGCCGGAGTTTCGGTCTCAATCGGTCACAGCGCCGCTGCGGTGAGCGATGCAGATGTGGTGGTGTATTCCACGGCAATTCCGCAAGAGAATGTGGAGCTAGTCGCTGGGCGACGTCACGGAATTGCTGTTCGCCATCGTTCGGACCTTCTGGCGTCGCTATGTGCGTCGTTCGAGTCGATTGGTGTTGCGGGTACGCATGGCAAGACAACAACGTCTGCATTGCTCACCCACATTTTGATCACCGCTGGCAAAGACCCATCTTGCGTTATTGGCGCCGATGTTCCCGGCATGGGAATTGGAGCGCGAGCCGGTCAGTCTCCGCTCTTTGTTCTTGAGTCCGATGAAAGTGATGGCACACTCGACATATTGCCGCTGTCGCATCTCATTGTCACCAACGTCGATGTCGATCACCTTGACTATTTCGGAACGTTTGAAGAAGTGCA
This sequence comes from Ilumatobacteraceae bacterium, assembly GCA_021299715.1. GTDB lineage: Bacteria > Actinomycetota > Acidimicrobiia > Acidimicrobiales > Ilumatobacteraceae > UBA2093. The sequence goes on from JAJTEL010000001.1 coordinate 378,700, forward strand.
GAAATGTTTTGTGGAGGCAGTTTCTCGTACAACAGGACATGTGGTGCTGAATATTGACGACACAGGATCTAGTCCGGTTGTGCACTCCGTTGCTCAACGCGGAAATGTCACCACCTTTGGCACAAGCCCGCATGCTGATGTCGTTGTCAGCAGAGTAGATCCCACCGTCTCAGGACTTCGTGTTGAATTGAAAGTTCACGACGTTCATCATGCTCTGTCGCTTCCGTTGCGCGGAGAACACAACGCGTTGAATGCGGCCGCTGCAATTGCGATGGCTCTTCATCTCGGAGTGTCGCTTGGCGATGCCTGTAAAGCGGCTGAATCTTTTGCTGGTGTTGGCCGGCGGTTCACAGAACGCGGCGTGTTCAACGGTGCGACACTCATTGATGACTACGCGCATTTGCCGGCAGAGATTCAAGCGGCACTACTCGCGGCACGCTCTCATCCGTTACTCACAGGCCAACTCGTTGCCGTGTTTCAACCCAATCGTTTTCATCGCATTGCGGCAATGGCCGACACATATGCCGATTGTTTTACGGCGGCCGACGTGGTTGTCATTACCGATGTCTATGCGTCTGGCACAGCAGTCATTGAAGGTGTCACGGGCGAACTGGTTGTGAACGCGGTCAGGGAAGCACACCCAAATGCGCACGTGGTGTGGGCTCCACAGCGACACGACATAGTTGAAAGTGTTGGTTCAATTCTTCAACCTGGCGATCTGTGCATCTCAATGGGGTGTGGAGACATTGAAACTTTCCCCGACGATCTGATGGAGTCGGTGTCATGACAACGTGGGATCCAGAACAAGTTCGCGAAGCGTGTCGGGCTCACGGTGTTCAGTGGGAAGACAACAAGCCAATGGCACTGCTGACGACCTATGCAGTGGGTGGAACTGCACGTCTCGCGGTCACCGTTCGAACTAGCGATGACATGCAGAGATTGGCAACTGCGCTTTCTGCATGTGGAGACATCCCACTTGTAGTTCTTGGGCGTGGAAGTAACACCTTGTTTGCCGATGCGGGGTTTGACGGAGTCGTAGTCATTGTTGGATCATCTGAAGAATCAAAATCAATTACCTGCGTAGGCGATGTCGTTAGCGCTGCTGGTGCAATGTTGATGCCAGTGTTAGCCCGTCGGTCAGTGCAAGCTGGCCGTGGTGGCTTGGAATGGTGTGTAGGAATTCCGGGCACCGTTGGCGGCGCAGTGCGAATGAACGCTGGCGGTCATGGCGCGGAAATGGATGACTCGTTGCTCAGCGCTCGCGTGTTGTCTTTGCGTTCGGGCGCAACACATGTGGTGCCAAAGTCTGCTTTGGGGTTGCATTTTCGCGGCTCTGCACTGAGCGCGCATCACATTGTGATGTCAGCCGAGTTCAGTACGTCAGCACAAGATGTTCAGAAGGGGACTGCGGAACTTGACAACATTGTTGCCTGGCGTCGTGAACATCAGCCGGGTGGTCGCAATGCCGGGTCCGTTTTTGTGAATCCTGCGCCCGGGAGTGGAAGTGCGGGTGCTCTAATTGATGCTGCAGGTCTGCGCGGATTCACGAGTGGAGGCGCGCACGTTTCAGAAAAGCATGCGAACTTTATTCAGGCGACCGAAACCGCCACGGCAAGTGACATTATTGCTGTGATGGATCATGTGCAGAACGTTGTTCGTGAACAAACGGGCACCGTCTTGCGCAGCGAAGTTCGACTTGTGGGGTTCAGCGACAACATCGCGCAACAGTTTGCCGATGCTCAGCATGATGCGCCCCAGTTTGTTGCGGCACGTCAATCTCTGTGTTCTCTCTTGGGGGAGATGTAATGGCCGGCAGAGATGACACGCCAATTGGAGAGCCTGACGACGTCGCCGTCACCGATGTCAGCAAAGAAGTGTTGGAAGAGTTGTCTGTTCTCTTCGGAGACACCCCTCCAACGGCGAAGGAAACGGACTCGCCGCTTAATTCCGAAGATGGGTCCACCACAAACGTTGTTCCGTTCGCGACGAAGGATCCATCTACTCGCGACATCAGCGACCCCATTCCCGACAATGTCATTGTCATCGGAGACAGCGACGAGTCCGATCGCACTCCGGCACCATCGGACCCACTTCTTGGTTCGTTGGCTCGGTCGGGTGACGATGTCGTAGAGACCATTGACGATGGTGGAACGGTCGTCATTGATGCCGACACCATGGATCGAGTGGTCATCGTGGACGATGACCGACCCGATCCCACATTTGAAGAACGTCAACGTCGTCATAAACGACGCGAACGTTTGCGTCGAGTGAAGTGGGTAAAACTTGCTGGAGTAGTTGTCGCTGCCATTGTGGTCATAGCCGGTGTCTTGGCCTCTCCGTTGTTTGCAATTCGACGCGTTGCGTTTGAAGGTGTTGTGTACACCAGCAAGGAAACAGTCGAAAAGGTCACTGAGTCCATCAAGGGCTCGTCAATTTTTACAGTCGACACTGCACAGGCGCGTGAACAACTGTTAGATGACCCGTGGGTGGCTGAAGTTCGTATTACCACCGACTTCCCAGGTAAAGCACTCGTTGAAGTTGCTGAGCGAGTTCCCGTTGTGTGGTACGTGGGCGAGGACCAGAAAGCACGAGTTGTGGACGATCGCGGTCATGTGGTGGCGGTGTTGACGGGATGGCCCACGAAATATTTACGCGTCATCGGAACTGGCCCGGCGCTCGATGCGGGAGCAATTGCCGACGACGTGTATCGAGCTGCAGCTCAATTGGTCTTGGCATTGCCCGACGAGATTCGCACCAAGGTGAAAGCGTTGGAACTCACGGGCGGGGGAGAGCTCTCCATGATCTTGAAAAGTGGCACCATCGTTCGCTTTGGGCCTCCTACCAATCTGCAGAACAAGCTGGTTGCTGTGGTGGTGTTGTTCCGCCGACAGGACCCAGCAACGCTGGCAGTGGTGGATGTTTCCACGGGCGATCCCACGGTGCAGTTGCGATAAATCGCCGAAAAACGGCATCTGTGGAGCTGTATTGCACCAATTTGGCTCCATTGTGTGGAAACATTGAGGAACACAGTCCGTAACGGACGTTTCTTCGGAGGAAATGGCTCATGGCCGGAGCACCACAGAACTATCTCGCAGTCATCAAAGTAATTGGCGTCGGTGGAGGCGGAGTCAACGCCGTCAACCGAATGATCGATGCCGGACTGCGCGGCGTTGAGTTCGTTGCAATCAACACCGATGCTCAAGCGCTTCTGATGAGTGATGCCGATGTGAAGCTCGACATTGGTCGCGAACTCACTCGCGGTCTTGGTGCTGGGTCTGATCCAGAAGTGGGCAAGGCTGCTGCAGAGGCGCACCGAGCAGAAATTGAAGAACTTATTAACGGTTCCGACATGGTGTTCATTACGGCAGGAGAGGGTGGCGGTACTGGTACAGGCGCAGCACCAGTCGTTGCTGAAATTTCAAAGTCTTTAGGCGCACTCACCATTGGTGTTGTCACTCGTCCGTTCCAGTTTGAAGGTCGTCGTCGCTCGGTTCAAGCCGACAATGGCATTCAGCGCTTGAAGGAAAAAGTAGACACACTCATCGTTATTCCAAACGACCGTTTGTTGTCGGTGGCCAACGACAAGACCTCGCTGATTAACGCATTCAAGATGGCCGATGAAATCTTGTTGCAAGGTGTTGCCGGTATTACCAACCTCATCACCACACCTGGCCTCATCAACACCGACTTTGCCGACGTGAAGATGATCCTTACCAATGCGGGCTCAGCATTAATGGGAATCGGTGTTGCCAGTGGAGACAATCGCGCGGTCACTGCAGCCAAAGATGCAATTTCCAGCCCAATGCTGGAAGCCGCCATCGATGGAGCCCGCGGTGTTCTGCTGAACATCACGGGTCCGTCCAGCATGGGGCTCTTCGAAGTCAACGCTGCTGCAGACGAAGTTCATGCAGTTGCCCACCAAGACGCCAACATCATCTTCGGTACCGTCATCGACGACGAAATGGGTGACGAAATTAAGGTCACTGTTATTGCTGCTGGTTTCGAACGTTGGGACACCGGCGCGTCAAACTCTGCCTCGTTTGCAACTCGCTCAAGTTCGCGTCCAGCCGATTCGCGTCCGAGCACCAGCAATGTGCGCGACATCTTCTCCGATAGTGATCCACTGTCCGACGATGATGACGACTTCGACGTTCCTTCGTTCCTGAAATAGGTCATCTCGAAAGTGATCGACCCAGCAGAGGTCGCATCGCGTGTCGCCGATATTCGCAACGACATCGCGAGACTTGCCAGCCACCATGTCTCTCTTGTGGCGGTCACCAAAACTTTTCCGGTTCAGGCCTGGCAAGTTGCACAGAGTGCTGGGTGTGATGCAGTAGGCGAGAACTACGCACAAGAACAGTTGGAAAAGGTACGTCAACGCCCCGCAGGTCTTCCCATTCATTTCGTCGGAGCGGTGCAGTCAAACAAGGTGAAGTCGCTTGCGTCCCACGTCGATCTATGGCACAGCGTCGACCGGGCCTCTGTAGTTGACGAAATTGGCCGCCGAGATGCAGGAGCCGCTGTGTTATTGCAGGTAAACACCACCGGCGAAGACTCAAAATCCGGTGTGTCACCAGCACAACTCGACGCCTTGCGTACGCGCGCGGTCGACGCGGGGCTACAGGTGCGTGGGCTGATGACACTTGGCCCTACCCAGGGAACCGAGGCCGATATTCGGGCATCTTTTGCCCAGTTGCGGTCCCTTGCGGACCAACATCACCTGGTGGAGTGCTCGATGGGAATGTCGGGGGACTATCGCATTGCGCTGGAGTGTGGCTCCACCATCATTCGCATCGGAAGCATGCTGTTCGGGCCACGTTCGTCGGTACGGCCGTAACTCCCACATCTGTTAGGGAAAACGGATTAGCCTAAAGGCATGTCGTTTTTCCGTCGCGCAATGGATTATCTGGGTCTCAGCAATGAAGAGGCGTACGACGATTACGACATGTCCATGGAATACGAGCGCCCCGCACGCACGCAGAGGCCTGCTCCAAACACCGAACCGCTCACTCGACGTGGCTACGAGCCCGAGTATTCATCAGAAACGCAGCGCCCTGCTGCGCGCCCACAGCGCATTGACGACACGGGTGCTGCACGTCGCCCCGATGACTCCGGCCTTCAAGTGCGTCCCGTTGGTGCACCACGAACCGCTCCTACCGTTCGTGCAGTTCCCGCAGCCGGAGACACCGTCACCATTCGTCCTCGTAGTTTCAACGAAGCGCAAGCAATTGCCGATCACTTCAAGGATGGCGTTCCTGTCATTGTGAATCTTGAAGGTGCCGATCGTGAAATGGCACGACGTGTCATCGACTTTGCAAGCGGCATGTGTTACGCGCTCAGCGGAACAATGGAAAAAGTTGGTAGCGGCGTTTATCTGTTGAAGCCTGCTGTCAGCTTCGACCAACCGATGTACTAATTCGACATGGCTCTCGTTGCTCAACTTCTCTACCTGTTCACGCTTGCAATTTTCGCGCGTGCAATTCTTTCGTTTTTCCCTATTCGTCCAGGTTCGCCTATTGCTCCTGTGTCTCAATTTCTGTATCGAATTACAGAACCTGTCCTTGCACCGGTTCGTCGAGTACTGCCACCCATGGGCGGGCTCGACCTGTCGCCCCTTGTTGTCATCCTGGGCATTCAGATTCTCACCAGCATTCTGTTGTAAGCCATGTAGTCACGTGTCCAGCGTGGCCGTTGCCTCTAGCCTTACTGCGTGACATACCCGCAGGTTGACCCCCAGCCGAATTTTCCCCGCCTGGAAGAAGGTGTTCTTGCGCGTTGGGAACGCGACAACACCTTTGCTGCCAGCATTGCGGCGCGGGACGCCGGCACACAGGGGGGCAACGAATTCATTTTCTACGACGGTCCACCATTTGCCAACGGATTGCCGCACTACGGCCACCTTCTCACTGGTTTCGTGAAAGACGCTGTTCCGCGTTATCAAACAATGCGCGGTCGCCGTGTGGAACGTCGATTCGGATGGGATTGTCACGGATTGCCGGCAGAAGTTGAAGCAGAAAAAGAACTCGGCATCGCTGGCCATCCTGCAATCGCTGCTTTCGGAATTGACAAGTTCAACGACGCATGTCGCACCAGTGTGTTGCGCTACACCGACGAGTGGCAACGCTATGTCACTCGTCAGGCACGTTGGGTGGACTTCGGTAACGATTACAAGACTCTCGATACGCCGTACATGGAAAGCGTTATGTGGGCGTTCCGCACGCTGTGGGACAAGGGACTCATTTATGAAGGGTTCCGCGTTCTTGCTTATTGCTGGCGTTGCGAGACTCCGTTGTCCAACACAGAAACACGTATGGACGACGTGTACCGAGATCGTCAAGATCCGGCTCTTACCGTTGCGTTTGCGTTGGAGACCGGGGAACGCATTCTTGCGTGGACAACAACGCCGTGGACGTTGCCATCAAACTTGGCTTTAGCCGTTGGTCCAGATGTGGATTATGTGGCAGTGAAACACGCCGACGGACACACCTACATTCTCGCCGAGGCCCGACTAGGCGCCTACGAAAAAGAACTCGATGGTGCTGAAGTCGTGCGCACAGTGAAGGGCTCTGAACTTGCGGGACTTCGCTACACACCATTGTTCCCGTTCTTCGCAGACACCGAAAATGCATTCGTTGTATTAGGCGCGGATTTTGTGACCACAGAAGACGGCACGGGCGTGGTGCACATGGCGCCTGGTTTCGGTGAAGATGACCAAAACGAGTGCAATGCCGCAGGCATTCCCACCATTTGTCCCATGGACGAACATGGCCAGTACACCGCGGAAGTCACCCCATGGGCTGGCCGCCACGTGTTTGATGCCAACACAGATGTCATCAAGATGTTGAAGGAAATGGGTGTTGTTCTTCGACACGATTCTTACAACCACAGCTATCCACATTGCTGGCGATGTGCAGAACCATTGGTGTATCGCGCGGTGTCTTCGTGGTTTGTTCAGGTCACCAAGTTCCGTGACCGCATGGTGGAACTTAACCAAAGCATCAACTGGACACCTGAACACATTAAAGATGGAACGTTTGGTAAGTGGTTGGCCAATGCGCGCGACTGGGCAATTAGCCGAAATCGTTTTTGGGGTTCGCCAATTCCTGTGTGGAAGAGTGACGACCCGCGTTACCCACGTATCGATGTGTATGGCTCGCTAGAAGAACTTGAACGGGATTTCGGCGTAGCCGTGACCGACCTGCATCGCCCCGGAATAGACAATTTGGTGCGACCTAATCCCGATGACCCCACAGGTCAATCAATGATGCGCCGAGTTCCAGAGGTTCTTGACTGTTGGTTTGAAAGTGGCTCCATGCCATTTGCGCAAGTTCATTATCCGTTCGAGAATCGCGAGTGGTTTGAGAATCACTATCCCGGTGACTTCATTGTTGAATACATCGGTCAAACCCGCGGCTGGTTCTACACGCTGCATGTGTTGGCAACAGCCTTGTTTGACCGTCCGTCATTTGCATCATGCGTCAGCCACGGAATTGTTCTGGGCGATGACGGCGCAAAGATGTCGAAGAGTTTGCGCAACTACCCAGATCCCATGGCGGTGTTCGACTCGCACGGCGCCGACGCCATGCGTTGGTATCTGTTGTCATCACCCATTTTGCGAGGCGGTGACTTCTCGGTAACAGACGTGGGAATGCGTGACACAGTGCGGCAAGTGTTGTTGCCCATGTGGAACTCGTGGTACTTCTTGTCGTTGTACGCAAACGCCGAGAACAAGTCGGGTTTCGTGAGAACCGACTCCACCAATGTTCTTGACCGTTATGTTTTGGCGAAGCTGGCCGACACTATTGACAGCGTCACTGTGTCTATGGATTCGTACGATTTGTTTGCGGCATGCCACACCATTCGCACCTTCCTTGATGTGCTCACCAATTGGTATATCCGCCGTAGTCGTGATCGGTTCTGGGCGGGCGATCAAGAAGCAATCAACACATTGCACACAGTGCTCGACTACGTCACAAAAATCTCGGCGCCTTTATTGCCATTGCTCAGCGATGAAATCAGTAGAGGACTTTCTAACGGTGGCCCAAGCGTTCATCTGGCAGATTGGCCCACATCCGAAGCGCTCCCACGTGATCCTGAATTGGTGTCTTCTATGGACATGGTGCGAGATGTGTGTTCGTCGGCATTGTCTGTGCGCAAAGCACATGGTCGTCGAGTTCGTCTTCCATTGCAATCGGTCACTGTGGCGTCACCTACCGCCGACTCGCTTGGTCGTTTCCTTGACATCGTTCGCGACGAAGTCAATGTTCGTGACGTAATCCTCACCGATGATGTTGCAGCAGTTGCATCGCACGAGTTGCAAGTAGTGCCTGCAGTGGTAGGACCCCGTCTTGGTAAGAACACGCAAAAAGTCATTGGTGCAGTGAAGAAGGGCGAGTGGGAACAACGCGGCGATGTCATTGTTGTTGCCGGTGAAGAATTGCAGCCCGGAGAGTACGCACTAAAACTGGTCACCAAAGAGGGAACTGCCAGTGCACCGTTGCCAGGTGGAGCAGGTGTTGTGGTGTTAGACACCGATGTCACACCAGAACTAGAAGCCGAGGGTCTTGCCCGCGATGTGGTGCGTGCTGTGCAGCAGGCTCGTCGCGACGCGCAACTGAACGTGTCAGACCGAATCACTCTCACGTTGAGTGCCGATTCCCAGTTGGCTACCCAGCTAGCCCCACATGAGGCGCTCATTGCGGGCGAAACATTGGCTACTTCGGTGGTCTGGGACCCATCTTTGGAGCGATCTGTCTCCATTGAAGGGACATCCATCGGCGTGTCAGTTTCGCCGAATCGTTGAGTTAGGCCCTTTCGGGTCGTAGCCTCTCGGTGCAACACGGGCATCCCCGTTGAAAGAGAGTGTTCACCATGGCAAGCAAGAAGAAGCCAGTGGCCAAGAAGCCCGCAGCAAAGAAGCCGGTAGCAAAAAAGCCGGCGCCTGCCAAGAAGAAGCCAGCGGCTAAGAAGGCAGCTCCCGCAAAGAAGAAGCCAGCGGCCAAGAAGCCTGTAGCGAAGAAGGCTGCTCCTGCCAAGAAGAAGGCTGCGCCTGCGAAAAAGGTTGCTGCAAAGAAGCCGGTTGCAAAGAAAGTAGTGGCCAAGAAGCCGGTAGCAAAGAAGGCAGCGCCTGCCAAGAAGAAGGCTGCGCCTGCGAAAAAGGTTGTGGCAAAGAAGCCGGTTGCGAAGAAGCCCGTTGCAAAAAAGGAAGTACCCGCAAAAAAGGCGGCGCCTGCGAAGAAAGTAGCGCCACCAAAGGCAGAGGCAAAGAAAGTTGACACCAAGAAGGCTGCTGCGGCGCCAGTAAAGGCTGCACCCGTCGCGCCTGCTGGTCCGCCACCGATGCCTCCGCGTAAGCCAATTAAGAGGCCAGAACCACCAAAGCGTCCAGTCATTGTGAAGGGTGCATCGCAAGATGGTGTCACGTCTACAAAAGAATTCGATCTGAAGTTTCTGTTTGCACAACGCGAACTTTTGCTGGACGAGCGGGCGAAACTCACTGGTCAAGCAAACCGTCTCGAGAGCGAAGCAAATGCCCTCATCGCAGATGCAGAGATGGGTGATGTTCAATTCGATGATGAAGGCGGCGAAGGCGACACCATGGTGGTGGAGCGAGACCAAGACTTGGTCTTAATGGCCGCTGCTCGCCAAGTAGTAGAAGAAATTGATGCTGCATTGGATCGAATGAAGAAGGGCGAATACGGATACTCGCAAGTTTCTGGGTTGCCCATTCCGAAAGAACGATTGAAGGCTCTTCCATGGGCCACCGAGCTCGTCACAGAACGCGCCGGCGGGCTGGGACGCCGCTAGGCGTTCAGGTTCGTGCCTTCCGTGCGCCGTTTGGCGCTCATCATCAGTGTGTGCGTCGCACTTGACCAGATAACAAAGTCGTGGGCTGTCTCTGCACTTGACGACGGCCGCACCATCGACATTGTGTGGACCTTGCGTTTTGCATTGGGATTCAATAGCGGCATCGCATTCTCACAAGCACAAGGATTAGGTCAGTGGGTTGGGGTTATTGCCATCGTTGCTGTCATCTTCCTTATTCGCAACATGATGACTGCTCATCATCCGTTGATGTCCTACGGATTGGCTGGCATTGTGGCGGGAGCAATTGGCAACCTCGCCGATCGCGTGTTCCGCGGAGACGGATGGCTACGCGGCAAAGTTGTCGACTTCATTGATTTTCAGTGGTTTCCTGTTTTCAATGTTGCAGATTCATGCATCACACTCGGAGCCATTGCTGTCATCGTCGGATTATTTGTTGAACAGAGCTCTGCTCGAAAGGATGCTCAAGCATCATGAAAGTTGAAGAAACTGTTCCTAGCGCACTCGACGGTGAACGCATCGACCGAATCGTGTCAATCATTGCCGACATCTCGCGGTCCGATGCAACCAAGTTGATTGCCGACGGGGGAGCCGAAGTCGACGGAGTTGTTGTTTCGTCGGGCAAGCCGCGCTTGAAGGAGGGGCAAACCGTTGTCGTTGATCTCGACAAGATTCCCGTTGAAGAACTTCCCGGCCCCGATGCATCAGTTGCGCTCGATGTTGTGTATTCAGACGATGACATCATCGTCATCAACAAAGGTGCCGGAATGGTGGTTCATCCTGCATCCAGTCACGGAACAGGCACTGTGGTGAATGGCATTCTTGCCCTCTATCCCGAAGTTGCATCGGTGGGTCAACCTGCACGTCCAGGAATTGTGCATCGTCTCGATGCAGGCACCACAGGAATGATGGTGGTTGCGCGTTCGCAACGTGCATACGACTCGCTGGTGGAAGCTTTGTCCGAACACGAAGTCGGCCGCGAGTACGTGGCCTTGTCGTGGGGACACTTCGATTCACCAACAGCAACAGTTGATGCGGCAATTGGTCGACATCCGCGAGACCCAATGAAGATGGCAGTTGTTAATAGTGGCAAGTGGGCTCGCACACATCTTCAGGTTCTCGAAACCTTTAATGAACCTGCAGATCTCAGTCTTGTGCAGTGCACATTAGAAACTGGTCGCACACATCAAATTCGAGTTCACCTCGCCGCCGTCGGCCATTCAGTAGTGGGCGATTCCATGTACGGAGGAGCAAAGTCGGCACTGAAAGCTGATCGACCCATGCTTCATGCTCGACGTCTCACGTTGATGCATCCGGGCACACATGAAGAGATGACATGGGAAGCACCTATCCCGAGCGACATGCAAATAATTCTCGCGAAGTGCTCGACGCACAATCCCGACGCTGTTTAGTGGTGATGGTGCGGGTCGGCTTTTGGCCACGCACCTGTACCAGTTGCTGCTGCTGCAATTGATTCAAGTGTGTATGCGTCGAGATGCTCGCGCATGTGTTGACCTGCTACATCCCAGATAGCCAACAACACGCATTGTCCTTCGTGGTCGCAGGAGCCATCTTGGTGAGGTTGACCAAAGTCGCCCAAGGTAATAGGGCCATCGACTGCCGAAATGATTTCAGACAGGCGAATGTCCTTTGGTTGTTTAGCCAACACGTAACCGCCGCCAACACCACGCTTTGAACGAACGAGTCCCGCGCCTTTCAGGGCCAGCAGAATCTGTTCTAGGTAAGGCTGGGGTAATCCGGTGCGGTCAGCGATGTCGCGCACCGAGGTGGGGCCAGCATCGTCGGCGTGCAGGGCCAACGACAAAAGGGCCCGACAGGCATAATCACCTCGCGTAGAAACTCGCACAGAGACATCGTAGGTGCTGAACTAGTGGGGTGAGTGCTCCTACCCCTGTCCTTCCCCAATATTCGGGTGGTTGCCTCTCGAACATCATCCCCACGCTGTGCGCCCCAGGCGGACCACGAACAGTTCCATCGTGGATGCCACAGGTGGTGGCTGGGGCTCCACGCATTGTCGTCTTGCTCGTTGATGGATTGGGATGGAATCAGTTACAGGCCCACTCCACCCACATGCCAACGTTGTCGTCGTTTACGGGGGGTCACATCACATCAATTGCCCCGTCCACCACTGCGACCGCTCTCACCTCACTTGTAACAGGACTTGCACCGGGAGAGCACGGACTCATCGGATATCGCGTTGACATGGGAAACACAGTCATGAACGTTTTGCGATGGGGTGATGAATCGGACGATCTGCGTCGAACGTTTCCGCCAGAAACCACGCAACCATGTCCACCGTTTCTGGGGCTTAGCGTTCCGGTCCTGAGCAAAGCAGAGCTTGAAGGCACTGGTTTTACGCGCGCACATTTGAACGGTGTGAAACATATGGGATGGCGCGCATCTAGCAGTATTCCTGTTCTTGTTCGCGCAGCACTTGACGCAGGCGAACAGTTTGTCTATGCCTATTACGACGGTGTCGACAAGATTGCACACGAACGCGGCTTTGGCGAGTTTTACAACGCAGAACTTCGCGCAACCGATGCGTTAATTGCCAACATTGTGTCGGTGCTTCCCGCCGATACTGTTCTGCTTGTTACAGCAGACCATGGTCAAGTGCATGTCGGGGAGAACACCATCATTCCCACAGCAGATGTGACCACACATGTCAGTCATCAATCGGGCGAAGGTCGATTCCGCTGGCTACACGCAAAGCGTGGTCGCGAAGGCGCGTTGTTCGATGCCGCCAAGCAGTACGACGATGTTGCGTGGGTGGTCACCAAGACCCAAGTTCTCGATGAATGTTGGTTTGGGCCCCGTGTCCCTGAACCGGTAGCGCGCCGAATGGGTGACGTAGCGCTGGTGGCGCACGGACCTGTCAGCTTTGACGAACCTCTCGACAGCGGCGCATTCGACCTTGTGTGCCGCCACGGATCACTCACAGAAGACGAGATGCTGGTGCCGCTTCTTGCCTATAAGTCCTGATGGTGATGTCTGTAATCGACTGGTGGTTGGCAGAATAGGAGAGTGACACAAAATGGTGAAACTCCCCAGGTTGTAACAGGTGCAGAAATTGTTACGTCAGTGCCCTCTGCAGACGGTGACATTTCTGTCTCAGAAAGCGTGACCGAACCAGCCAAAGTGATGCGCATTGGTTCCATGGTTCGACAACTACTTGAAGAAGTTCGCGGCACACAACTCGATGAAGCCAGCCGCGAGCGTCTTGCCGAAATTTACGAACGATCAATAGTTGAAATCTCTACTGCCTTGTCTCCCGACCTTGCCGAAGAACTTCATATTCTTGCGCTTCCGTTTAAGGACGGTGAGGTGCCAAGCGACGGTGAATTACGAGTGGCAAAGGCGCAACTTGTGGGATGGCTCGAAGGCCTGTTTCACGGAATTCAAGCCACTTTGTTTGCACAGCAACTCGCCGCGCGTCAGCAAATTGAGCAGATGCGTCAAATTCCTCCCTCCGGTCCCACCTCTGGCGGGCCTGGCGGAACGTATCTGTAATCCTGCGTCGAAGGCCAAGGTGCCCGACGCACCCGACTGCTACTTTTAACACTCTCGCCTGTTGGTGTGCGGTCACGCGCCCGCTCACTTACGTGCGGCATTGGTTAAGGATTTTGGAAGGAGTGGGGAGTGTCGTCGTCGTTTACACATCTCCATGTCCACACCGAATTCTCCATGTTGGATGGTGCCGCTCGCCTCGACGAACTGGTGTCAAAAGCCGTTGAAGATGGTCAACCCGCGCTGGGAATTACCGACCACGGCAATATGTATGGCGTTATCGATTTCTATAAAGAGTGTCGAAAGCAGGGCATTAAGCCAATCATTGGCACCGAGGCCTACATGGCGCACGACCATCGCACAGAACGAATTGCGCGTCGGGGTCGCTTAGACGACAACGGGGGCTCCGATGAAGGTGGCCGAAAGCAGTACTACCACCTCACATTGCTGGCCGAAAATAACGAGGGGTATGCCAACCTCATCAAGTTGTCCAGTTATGCCTTTCTCGAGGGGTACCACTACAAGCCTCGTGTCGACTGGGAACTGTTAGAACGCCATTCGTCGGGTCTTATTGCAACCACCGGCTGTTTGGGTGGTCACGTCTTGCAGTCGTTGTTAAATGGCGACGAAAAAGGTGCACTACAAAAAGCAGGTCGCCTGCAAGAAATTTTTGGCAAAGACAACCTGTTTGTCGAACTGCAAAACCACGGCCTTGCCGATCAATTGCGCACCAACCCCAAGTTGGTCGAAATTGCGCAGAAGATTGGCGCGCCGCTCCTTGCCACGAACGACTCTCACTACGTGAACCAAGCCGATCACGAAGCACACGATGCATTGTTGTGTGTGCAAACCGGCGCCTTTATGCGAGACCAAGATCGTTTCAAATTCGAGGGAACCGAACACTATTTAAAGTCGGCCGAAGAAATGCGTTACTTGTGGCGCGAACTTCCCACTAGCTGTGACAACACCTTGTGGATTGCCGAGCGAGCCAATGTCGACATCGAGTTGGGTACGTATCGGTTGCCAGTATTCGAAGTTCCACCAGAATTTGCCAATGACGAGAAGTATCTAGAACATCTCACATGGCAGGGTGCACAAATGCGCTGGGGCACAGATCTTCCGGCCGATGTGGTGGAACGTGTCTCTTTCGAACTTGGTGTCATCAAGCAGATGGGATTCAGTTCGTATTTCCTCATTGTGTGGGATCTCATCAAGCATGCAAAAGACTCAGGAATTCGCGTAGGTCCTGGTCGTGGGTCAGCGGCGGGGTGTGCAGTGGCGTATTGCTTACGCATTACCGAACTAGATCCGTTGAAGTACGACTTGCTGTTCGAACGTTTCCTTAATCCATCGCGCGTCAGCATGCCCGACATCGATATGGACTTCGACTCTCGCTACCGCGATCACATGATCCGGTACGCCGCAGAAAAGTACGGTCGTGACCACGTGGCTCAAATCATCACGTTTGCCACCATTAAGGCTCGTAACGCAGTGCGCGATGCCGCGCGAGTGCTGGGTCACGAATACGCAGTGGGCGACAGCATTGCAAAACTCATGCCGCCACTCATTCAGGGCCGCGATACCCCTTTGGCAGCCTGTCTTGAGTTCGACGAAAAATATGCCGATGGTTTCCGCGAAGCGCAGGCACTTCGCGAACTTGTGGGTCGCGATGAAGTGGCAGCAAAAGTCGTGGAAGTTGCGCGAGGTCTAGAAGGGCTAAAACGCTCCGACGGTATTCATGCTGCTGCAGTGGTGATTACACCCGAGCCACTCATGGAGTATTTGCCAATTCAGCGTAAGCCCGTCGGAGACTTTAAGGCCGATGAAGCACCCATTGTGACGCAGTATGAAATGCACGCAGTGGAAGAACTTGGGCTTCTCAAGATGGACTTCCTTGGTCTTCGCAACCTCGACGTCATTACCGACACTGTTGAAATGATTCGTCGTCAACGTGACCCGAACTTTGACATCGACACAGTTCCACTAGACGACCAAGCAACGTTCGAATTGTTGGGCAGGGGAGACACCATCGGAATCTTCCAGCTGGAGTCAGCCCCTATGCGTGCTCTCTTGAAGTCCATGCGCCCAACGTCATTTGAAGACGTCAGCGCAGTGTTGGCTCTGTATCGACCAGGGCCCATGAGCGCCAACATGCACAACGATTACGCCGACTACAAGAACAACCGAAAGACTCCGGAGTATTTCCACCCCGAGGCTCGCGAACTTCTTCACGACACTTTCGGACTCATGGTGTACCAAGAAAGCATGATGCGCGTTGCGCAACGTTTCGCGGGTTACTCACTGGCACAGGCAGACAACTTGCGCAAAGCGTGCGGTAAAAAAGACCCCGTTGCCATGGAAAAAGAAGAGTCTGTTTTTGTCGACGGATGCGAAAAGACGGGGTATGGGCGCGATCTTGGTGAATCATTGTTCGCCGTTATTCGAAA
The DNA here is from genome assembly GCA_021299715.1 of Ilumatobacteraceae bacterium. Lineage (GTDB taxonomy): Bacteria > Actinomycetota > Acidimicrobiia > Acidimicrobiales > Ilumatobacteraceae > UBA2093. The sequence continues at coordinate 394,500 of JAJTEL010000001.1, forward strand.
GTTTGCCGACTACGCATTCAATAAGAGCCACACCTTTGGATACGGACTCATCTCGTATCAAACGGCGTACCTCAAGGCCCACTTTCCAGTCGAATATTCGGCATGTTTGCTGTCGTCAGTAAAAGGCAATTACGAGAAAGCTGCAATTCACTTGGCCGATTGTCGCGCCATGGGAATCACAGTCTCGAATCCAGATGTCAATGCCGGACGTTCCGAATTCGAAGCAATTAGCACCGAAACAGAGCGGCGCATCGTTTTCGCTTTGTCAGCTGTGCGAAATGTTGGTGAAGGATTGGTGGCACTCATTACGCAGGAACGAGATGCCAATGGGCCGTTCGAGTCATTCCACGACTTCGCTCGTCGTGTCCCCGAACAAGCACTTAATAAGAGAGCAGTTGAATCGCTTATTAAGGCTGGCGCATTCGATTCTTTCGGACACCCCCGCCGCGGTTTACTCATGGCGTACGAATCCATTATCGACGACGCCATTGCTAAACGACGCGAAGAAGAAAAAGGTGTCATGTCGCTCTTTGGTGAACTCGAAGAGTCGTCATCGGGTGGTTGGTCGTCTGAAATTGCAATTCCAGACCTGCAGTTCTCAAAGCCAGACCAACTTCGCCACGAAAAAGACATGTTGGGTCTCTACATTTCTGATCATCCTCTCAAAGGTGTCGAACTAGCCCTCCGTCGACTAACGACAAGTTCAATTCGCGATCTCGAAACGAGAGAAGCAGGCATGGTCACCATTGGTGGTGTTGTGTCGTCGTTAAATCGCCGTTTCACAAAGCGTGGCGATCAAATGGCAACGTTTGTTTTAGAAGACATGGATGCAAGCATCGAAGTGACGGTGTTCGCAAAAGTCCTCGCCGAATTTGGCCACCTTCTCGCGAACGACATCGTTGTAACGGTGACAGGTCGACTCAACAAGCGAGACGACAATCCAGCCAGCTTTAGTGCGCAGCGAATCGTGGTTCCTCAGAACCTCGACCAGCGAATTCCAGAAATTGTGTTAACGCTGCCTGCGGGGTTCACTGCGGAAAAATTAGACACGTTAAAGACCATCATTTCTGAGTTCCCCGGAATGTCGCCCATTCGAATTCAGTTGCCTAGTGGCAAAATGTTCGAGCTTGGGGGTAGCGCGTTGGTCGACATTGAGAAGGCTGTTGCCCCATTGCGCCTTACTTTCGGCTCTGGTTCGGTCAAAATCGTCTGATTTCATCTCTTTGTTTCGGGGTTCTTGCCCTCGAAATGGCAGAATAGAGGGGTTGTCTCTGGCAGACCCGCCAGTAACCCTAGGGAGCCGTTCCGTTCAATGTCGTTGGAAGTAGCCACACAGGACTGCAGTGCCCTCACCGAGGCACAGATCGAAGAAATGCTCACCATTGAAGGTGGGTTCGGTCTTGCGGAGTTTCAGAAGGCTCAAGCCGACTGGGTGCTGTGCACATTGGCGCGAATCGACGGAAAACTTCATGGCGTCACTTTCTCCACTCTTGAGCGAATTGGCGGAACACCATGTGTCCTTATTGGCCTCATGACCATCAAGCGCACCGGAAAGCGTGATGCAGTATTGAAGGGCCTCATGGGCGAGGCGTATCACCGCGCCCTCATGGCGTTCCCCGATGAAGACGTTGTTGTCGGCAGTCGTTTCGTGTCTCCCGATGGAGTTGAGGCCTTCAAGTCTCTTACCGACATCATTCCGCGCACCGGCCACCGTGCAGACGGTGAGCAGCGTGCGTGGGGCAAGCGCTTGGCTCGTCGATTCGGAGTCGACAGCAAGTACGACGGACAAACTTTTGTTGTGGCATCCGACGGACAAAGCGGATATCTCGATTTCGAATCGTCAAAGCCAGAGAAGATCTCTGAAAACATCACCGCTTTGTTCTCCACAGTGAATGCGAAAAAAGGTGGCGTCATCATTATTCACGGCTGGACCATGGCCGAAAGCTTGGTCAAGCTCGGCGCTCGTTCGTAGCACCGTGGAGTTCGTCGAGCTCGTTCGCACTCGGCGAATGACTCGCTCCTTCACTACAACCCCTGTTCCGTACGATCTGCTTGAACATTGCGTCGACCTTGGTATTCGAGCGCCTAGTGCGGGTAAGTCACAAGGATGGCATCTGCTTATTCTCACCGGTTCTGAAACTTCTCGTTACTGGAACATTGCATTTCCCGCAGAGCGACGAGAAGGTTTTGCCTATCCGGGACTTTTTGCTGCACCGGTCATTGCGCTTGTACTAGCCGACGAACAGGCCTATCTCGACCGATATTCCGAATCAGACAAGCAACACACCGGGTTAGGTGAATCGCCAACTGCATGGGTGGCGCCGTATTGGACTATCGATGCGTCGTTTTCCACCATGACGTTCTTATTGGCGCTGCACGATGTAGGCATTGGTGCATTGTTCTTTGCACACGCAGAAGAAAAGTCGCTTCGCCATGAGTTTCACATTCCGCCGTCGGTTCATATTTTGGGAACTATCGCGCTTGGTTATGAATCGGGAGACACGGTGCAAGAAGGTCGAAGTGCCAAGCGACCGTTTCGAAGTGCGTCGTCAGTTATTCATCGCGGCCGTTGGTAGCCAGACTTTGTCGCAACTGGTCAATGGTGGTTGCGGGCAACATGCACTGGTGATCTCTGCACACGTACGCCGAACCAGGCAGTCTGTTGGTCCACACGGGTGAATCGAACGGTTCACCCCACGCAACAACACTGTGAGGTCGCCACTGTTGTCTGAATTCGCGCAGAAACTCGCCTGCGGGACCAGGAAGAACTACTTCCATGGTGCCGTCGGCCAAAAGAAGGCTTGCTGACACTGCATGACAGAACGCAGACGGAGCAGATGGGGCCACTCGCGCAAGAAGCCGCAGAGTGTCAATGGCATAGGTGCGCCATTGGGCTTCGCCCGTGAGTGCTGACAGTCGTAAGAAGGCCATTGCAGCAACAGAGTTTGCTGATGGTGTGGCATTGTCCATCAAATCTTTTTGTCGAACGATGAGTTGTTCGGCGGTTGTTCCAACAGTGAAGAAGCCACTGTTTTCTGTGTCCCAGAACTCGTCACATAGTTGTTGTGCTGTAGCACGTGCAAGAGACAACCATTCATGGCCTGAGGTGAGTTCATACATTCGCACCATTGCATCCACAACATGCGCAAGGTCGTGCGCAAGAGCAGAGTGCCGGGCCTTGGGTGAGGCATCTGCTTGCCAACTTCTCTTCCATGCCCCGGCCTCGTCACGTAAGTTGTCCGCAAGGAACCGCGCATTCTTTACGGCGGCTGCAGTGAGTTGTTCGTCCTGAAAAGCTGCAGCCACTTCGCACAAGGACGACAACATCATGGCGTTCCATTCCAGAAGCACTTTGTTGTCTAGACCAGGTCGAGATCGTTGTGCTCGAACCGAATGAAGTTGCTGTCTCCAGGTTTCGACGTCACTTGATCGCACGATGTCTGACCGTTGAGCTATTCGGTTGGGAATAGAACGACCTTCAAAGTTGCCCGCGTCGGTGATGTCCCAATACTCGCACGCAGACGCAGTCGTGTTTCCCAGAACGGCGTGTATCTCGGCTGGAGTCCACGTGTAAAACGCACCCTCTTCTGAGTGGCCGTGTTCATCTAACGAGTCGGCATCTTCGGCGCTATAGAAACCGCCATCAGGGTGAGACAAATCGGTAAGCACATACGACACAATTTCGCGCACAACTTGCTGGTCTCGTTCTTCTCGGTGAAGTTGCCACATGTGCAGATACACCCGCACAAGAAGTGCTTGGTCGTACAACATCTTTTCAAAATGGGGAACTAACCATTTTTCGTCAACGCTGTAGCGAGAGAAGCCGCCACCAATGTGGTCGTACATGCCACCAGCTGCCATGGCATCGAGTGAGGTGCGCACCATGTCAACAAGTTGGGTGTCATTGTTTAACAGCGACACGCGCAACATGAGGTCTAGTCCAAACGTGGACGGAAACTTTGGTGCTCCACTAAAACCACCCCACGTGGCGTCGAATGACGACTGCAAAGCGCCAATGGTGGTTGAGACAAGTTGACGCGCGTCTACTGCGGGAGCAGGTTCAACATGTGCAGTGCGACCGATTGCTTCAACGAGTGCGTCAACGTTCTGTTGCAATTCATCTCGGCGATTTCGCCAAGCATCGTCGACTGCTTCCATTAACTTCACGAATGTTTCGCGCGGATAGTACGTACCGCCGTAGAACGGCTCACCGGTTGGGGTGCAAAAAACAGTCATCGGCCAGCCACCGCGCCCGGTGAGTGCCTGAACCGCGTCCATATAGACAGCATCAACATCAGGGCGTTCTTCTCTGTCAACTTTGACATTGACAAACAGTTGGTTCATGACCGCGGCAGTTGCGTCGTCTTCAAAGCTTTCGTGAGCCATGACGTGACACCAATGGCAGGCCGAATAGCCAACCGATAACAGAATTGGTTTACCAGTGCGTTGCGCTTCGGCGAAAGCGTCGTCACCCCATTGGTACCAATGAACAGGGTTGTCTCGGTGCTGACGAAGATACGGCGATGAAGCGTCGGCGAGTCTGTTCACAAAGAACTATGCACCCATGGCGTGATAGCCGCCATCAACATGAATGATCTCGCCGGTTGTGGCGGGGAACCAATCTGACATGAGTGCAAGAACAGTCTTTGCGACTGGTGTTGAATCGGTGACGTCCCATCCGAGCGGCGCGCGTTCGTCCCACACGTCTTCAAACTTCTTGAATCCGGGGATGGACTTTGCTGCCATGGTCTTAATGGGGCCTGCTGCCACCAGGTTGCATCGAATTCCACGCGGTCCGAGGTCTTTTGCCAAGTATCGGTTCGTGGCCTCGAACGCAGCCTTTGCCACGCCCATCCAGTTGTACGCGGGCCACGCAACTGTGTTGTCAAAGTCGAGACCAATAATGGTGGACCCAGGACTCATGAGGGGGAGGAACGCGTCAGCCATCGTCTTTAACGAATATGCCGATATCTCCATTGCTACTGCAACGTCGCTCCATTGGGCTGCTAAAAAATCGTCTCCCAAGCACACCTCAGGTGCAAACCCAATGGCATGCAACACTGCATCAACACGACCTAAAGAAGCGCGCACATTTTCACGAACTGACTCGACATGGTCGGCATTGGTGACGTCAAACTCGAACACCTCTACGGGAGTGTCTAATTTGCGTGCAGTGCGTTGAGTGAGCGACAGAGCGCGTCCGGCGCCGGTGAGAACGATGTGGGCTCCTTCTCGTTGAGCGAGTTGCGCCACACGAAAGGCCAGCGAGGCGTCGGTAAGCACGCCTGTGACCACAATTTTCTTGCCATCGAGAAGTCCCATGGTTATGACCGTAGTTCGGTAGGGGTCCATGTGTAAGGCTCTACAGAATGCGTATTGGAATCCTCGGTGGAACCGGACCTGCTGGAACCGCTCTCGGAGCACGACTTGCGTCGGTTGGCTACGAAGTCGTGCTTGGTTCTCGTTCTCGGTACCGCGCTCTTGAAGCGTGTGACTCGGTAAAGGCAAAGTGGCCACAGCTAGACCTCAACCTTCAGGCCGGCGATAACCATGCTGCATCTGCGTGTGACGTGGTCGTTCTTGCTACCCCGTGGGATGGTGCAGCAACAACCGCGCAAGAGCACATCGATTTGCTTGCCGGCAAAGTGGTCATCAGCATGGCGAACGCTCTTGTTCGCGTGGGTCACGAATTCCAGCCATTGCTTCCGCCACGAGGAAGTGTTGCCGCACACGTCCAAGCTGCCGTTCCTCAATGTCGAGTGGTGGCCGCATTCCATCACTTGCCTGCAACAGAACTCGGTCATCTCGGTGATCCCATTGACTCCGATGTTCTTATTTGTTCCGACGATGCTGAAGCCACGCAGATTGCTATGGAGATCACATCGAAAATTCCAGGTTGTCGTCCACTCGACGCGGGCGAACTGTCAAACGCCACTGCAATTGAAGCTTTCACTGCGGTACTTCTTCAGTTGAACGTTCGCTACAAGACTCGTGTCGCTCCAAAGTTGACAGGCATCAAGCGGGACCCTCGGGCTCAGGCGTAACGTTCATGAGCATGCGGTTGTACGACACGGCGCGGCGCGAAGTTGTTCCGTTTACACCCGGAGACACTGTCCTTATGTACACGTGTGGCATCACGCCATACGACGCCACGCATCTTGGGCACGCTGCAACCTTTCTTGTCTACGACGTCCTTCAACGTCGACTCATCGATCGCGGACACACCGTTCGTTGTGTTCGCAATGTCACGGATGTCGATGATCCGTTGTTTGCCAAAGCACGCGAGTTGGGTGTGCATTATTTAGACCTTGCTGCGGGCGAGGAAGCTCGTTTCAATCGCGACATGGAAGCACTGAATGCATTGCCTGTGTTCAGCACGCCCCGCGCATCGTCTGCAATTTCCGACATCCGCGGATTCATTGGCATGGTTCTCGACCGCGGATTTGCCTACGCCGCGGGTGGCTCGGTGTATTTCGATGTCACGCAGTTCCCGTCATTCGGTGAAGTGTCTCATTACACACACGAACAAATGATTGACTTCGCTCGTCAGCGCGGTGGCAATGTCGACGACCCTCACAAACGAAATCCACTCGATTTCGTGTTGTGGCATCCGTCCGCAGACGACGAGCCATCGTGGGATGCTCAATGGGGTGCTGGTCGTCCGGGATGGCACATTGAATGTTCCGCTCTGGCATTACGCGAACTTGGGACCACCATTGACCTTCATGGCGGCGGAAGCGATCTCATCTTCCCTCACCACGAATGTGAGCGCGCCCAGTCCGAGGCGGCAACAGGGGAGACCTTTGTCCGTCACTGGATGCATGTGGCCATGGTGTTTAAAGACGGCGAGAAAATGTCGAAGAGTTTGGGCAATCTGGTGTTTGTCGATGCCTTGCGCAAGGAGTGGGACCCCCGCAGTATTCGTCTCGCTGTCATCGAACACCATTATCGAAATGAATGGGAATGGGACGACCAACTGATGCCCCGCAACCGTCAACGGTTACAGGCATGGAAGGCCTCTGTGGGCGGAACTGAGTCAACCATTCTCGATCAGGTACGTGAACACTTAGACAACGACCTGAATACACCCGACGCCATCGCGGCAATCGACGCTGCTGCCGCTGCTGGTCACGATGTTTCGGCCAGTGCCTCATTGCTGGGCGTGGAATTATCTGCGCCTTTGTCTCCCGCATAATGCTCTTTGAGCCAATAGTCACAGGTGTATTTACCAATTGTAAATAGTTGGTAACTCCTGTTTTTTGAACGGGATTTTGGGTCTATTGTCTGCGGTACATGACCGAGGACAATGCACCCGACTCAGCCGAACAGCAATCGGCCGCATTGCCCGGAACCGGTCGCGCCCAAATACGTGCGCGCAGAGTCATTAAGCCACTTCTTAATCGTTTCTGGAATGTCACCATTGAGGGTGCACACAACATTCCAGTCGATGGTCCTGCAATTTTGTGTCCAAATCACATCAGTTTTTTCGATTCTGTTTTCACCATGGTGTACGCGAATCGACAAATTAGTTTTGTTGGCAAAGCCGAATACATGGACTCTTGGAAAACAAAACATTTGTTTCCTGCACTCGGCATGATTCCCATCGACCGCGCTGGCGGATCAAAGAGCGAAGGCGCGCTCATTGCAGCAGAACACGTGTTGCGCCGTGGAGAACTATTCGGCATTTATCCCGAAGGAACACGTAGCCGCGACGGCATGTTGTACAAGGGGCACACAGGAGCAGCACGACTTGCGCTGAAGGTGGGATGTCCAATTATTCCGGTGGGCATAATTGGCACGCGCGAAATTCAACCACCCGACACATTTTTTCCGAAGATTGGGTTGGAATGCACCGTGAAGTTTGGAACTCCCATTGACCCATCTCGCTATGCCTCTCGTGGTGGTGATCATTTGGTTCTCCGTGAAATCACCGACGAATTGATGTTTGAAATTCGAGAACTCACCGGCCAGGAATACCGAAATGTGTATGCCACAAAGAAAGCCGAAGCCCTTCCCACCGACACGGCGGTTGTTTCCTCATAAGAAATAGGGCAGGGGCACAGGTGCTCGCTCCGTAGAATGGCTATCTCATGGCTGATATCTCTGTTCTTCTTCCCGATGGCTCGGCGCGTTCCGTACCAGTCGGAGCCACCATCGCCGATGTTGCTGCGTCTATTGGTTCTCGGTTGGCAAAGGCTGCTCTTGCCGGAACCGTGAATGGTGAAGAAGTAGATCTCTCTACCGTTGTTGAAGATGGTGTCACGGTGTCGGTGATTACCGCCGATTCCGACGCCGGACGTCATGTGCTTCGCCATTCCACCGCCCATGTTCTGGCACAAGCGGTGGTGCAATTGTTCCCTGGCGCACAGTTTTCAATAGGGCCAGCAATTGAAGATGGTTTCTATTACGACTTTGAATTACCAGGCGGTCGTACTTTCTCCGACGACGACCTCGCGTCAATCGAGGCTCGTATGCGCGAGATCATGAAGGCGAACCAACCGTTCATTCGTTCAGAACTCAGCGCTGCCGATGCGCTCTCGTTATTTGCTGCTCAAAAATACAAATGCGAAATCATCGAACGAGTCACCTCTGGTGCAGCAGATGGAAGTGATGCAGGTGAAGTGGGCAACTCTGACACCATCAGCGTGTATCGCAACTCCGATGAGTTTGTCGATCTCTGTCGCGGTCCACACGTACCGTCAACGTCCAGGCTTGGTCACTTTGCTCTCATGAAAGTTGCAGGCGCCTATTGGCGTGGCAATGAAAAAGGCCCCATGCTGCAGCGCATCTACGGAACGGCGTGGGAGAGCGACGTCGCACTAAAAGAGCACCTGCACCGTCTTGAAGAAGCGGGAAAGCGTGATCATCGTAAGTTGGCAAATGAGCTAGATCTGCTGTCATTCCCGTCCGAACTCGGTGGCGGACTTGCGGTGTGGCATCCGAAGGGCGCCATTATTCGCAAGCTCATGGAGGACTACAGCCGTCAACGTCACCAAGACGGTGATTATCAGTTCGTTTACACGCCACATCTCGCCAACGCCAACTTATTTGTACAGTCCGGCCACCTCGATTTCTATGCAGACGGCATGTATCCGCCAATGGAGATGGACAACGGCACGTACTACATGAAGCCAATGAACTGTCCAATGCATTGCCTTATTTATGGCAGTCGCCAACGCAGTTATCGCGAATTACCTTTACGTCTGTTCGAACTTGGCAACGTTTACCGATACGAACGTGCCGGAACTCTGCATGGTTTGTTGCGTATTCGTGGCTTTACACAAGACGACAGCCACATCTATTGCACCGAAGATCAAATGGCAGAAGAAATCGCATCTCTTCTCGATTTCATCATGTCAGTCTTGCGCCGTTTCGGATTCAACGATTTTGAATTCAACTTGTCAACTCGTGATCCGCAGAAATCAGTTGGTTCCGATGAAATTTGGGAAAAAGCCACGCGCGCGCTAGGCGACGCTTTGGGTACACACGGACTTGAGTACAAAATCAAAGATGGCGATGCTGCTTTCTACGGGCCAAAAATTGACATCGATGTGCGCGACGCCATTGGTCGTAAGTGGCAGCTCAGCACCATTCAGTTGGACTTCAATTCGCCAGAACGCTTTGGCCTTGAGTACGTGGGAAATGATGGTCAACGTCGTCGCCCCATCATGATTCACCGCGCATTAATGGGGTCTATTGAACGTTTCTTTGGTGTTCTCATCGAGCACTACGCCGGTGCCTTCCCCACATGGCTCTCCCCAGAACAAGTGCGCGTGTTGCCAGTAGCAGTCGCTCATAACGACTATGCATTGTCAGTAGTGAACAGCCTTAAGGCACAGGGCTTCCGTGTCGACATCGATCATGCAGACGAACAACTTGGAAAACGAATCCGAAATGCCAAAACTGGCAAGGTTCCGTACGTACTCGTTGTCGGTGATGACGACGTTGCCAACGGAACTGTCGGAGTGAACCCTCGCGGGGGAGATGTAGAACGCGATGTCACCGTTCAGGCATTTATTGCTCGATTGGCAGCAGATGTTGCTGAAGGACAGTCGGGCGGCGAATAGATGTCGCTTGAACAGTTGTGGAACGGCTGGCGTGCAGAGTACGTCGGACAAGGGAACTCGCGTAGTTCTGACACATCAAAGTCCGTGTTCACGCACATCTTGGAATCTGGTCTTTCCGACGATGAGACCCACATTGTTCATCGTTCATCCCACTGTTTTGCCATTCTGAATGCATATCCATACGCAACGGGGCACGTACTGGTGCTTCCATATCGTGAAGTTGCCAACCTTGAAGATCTATCGGTTGACGAATCTCTCGATGTATGGGCAACAGTGACTCATGCAACTCTGGCGCTTCGTGCATCTCACAAGCCCGATGCACTGAATGTGGGAATTAATCTGGGTGCTGCTGCGGGTGGCAGTATGGCGCAACACTTGCATGTACATGTTGTTCCTCGTTGGAATGGCGACTCAAATTTCATGACAGCAGTTGCATCTACTCGAACAATTCCAGAATCACTTCCCGTTACTGCGTCAAAAGTACGTAGTGCCTGGCCCAAGGGGGACCAATGACAGACGACATCCGCGATCAACTTCCCGAAGATCTCAATGCGGTCGACCACATTGGTGTGTACGACTTTCCCGATAACAGCCGTCGGCGTATACCTGGTGTTATCTATGCAGTCCTTGCTGTTGTATGTCTCGTTGTTTGGAAGATTGCCGACTCCAATGAATCAACGTTGGTCAATCGTGGACTTGTTTTTGCAGCAGTTGTTCTTGCCGTCATGGCCGTCATCTCCATTACAAGTGGTTGGAGAATGACAGTCGACGAATCAGATGCATTGGTTATTGCCACACGTGAAGTTGGTTATCCGGTTGGTCACGCATCTGCACAGCAGGTCTGGCGTGGCATTCGCAGCCGCCCTACATGGCGCATTTTTTGCTACAGCGCCGAAGAACCGCCGCTTCGTCGTGGCTTAGTCCTTGTTGATGCTGTCAATGGTTCGGTTGTTGAGTGCCTTGTGGAGCAAAACCCCGAGGCCGAGGTGACCGCGCCAGAGTCATCAGGGGAGTAGCGTTCTTTAAATGTTCGACGGCAGATTTCGGGCGCCGATTGAGCGCGCAGTTCGACCTGTCGGAATGTTGCTGCGTCGAACAGGAATGTCGCCAGATCACCTCACCATTTTGGGAATCGTTGTGGCTGTGGGTGCTGCGTTTGCCATTGGGCAGGGAGCACTTCGCGGTGGTCTAATTTTGGTGATTGCAGCAGCCTTGCCCGACATGCTGGACGGCGCATTGGCAAAGGCGTCAAACTCGGCTAGCCAACGCGGAGCATTCTTTGACTCGGTTATCGATCGCGTGACCGACTCCGTTCTCTTTGGTGGTGTGGCGTGGTACTTCGCATCAGAGAAGAGCGCGCATCTTGCTCTCTTGCCTATGGCCATCATGGGTGTCTCGTCTCTTATCTCTTACGAGCGCGCAAAAGCAGAGTCTCTTGGTTTGTATGCGAAGGGCGGACTAATGGAGCGCGCAGAACGAATTGTCGTTTTGTGTATCGGTCTGTTGTTCGATTCTTTGCTCGTTCCCATCATGTGGATCATGTTGGTGCTCACGGTGATTACCGCAATTCAAAGGTTTGTTCAGGTGTGGAAGCAGGCCGAAGTGTCCGCTACCACCATGGCGAAACGAGAAGGGCGTCGCGTACGTCGGGTATCTCGTCAAAGTGCACGTGCCTCACGTCGTCAGTTGTCCGTCGTGTCGCGTCAGCGTCGACGTCAGCACAATGGCTAATCCGCTCGACGACATCAGCGATGCGCTGACCGTTGGTAGTTATCGCGTCGGTTCGCTCATCGCACGGCTTACCCCCGGCCCGGTGGCACAAGGTGCCGTGTCACTGTTGGCTCCTGGAATTGCATTGTCGTTGCGCAATAAGCGACACATGGTGGAACGCCACCTTCGTCGAGTGAACCCATCGTTATCTGGACTGTCTTTACGTCGAGCATCGCAGCAGGCCTTCGATAGCTACATGCGGTACTACACAGAAAGTTTCCGCCTACCCACATTGTCAAAACGCCATGTGGCTCGGTGCTTCACTGTGGATGGCTTTCACCATATTGAAGACGCTCTTCAAAAAGGCAATGGTGCCATTCTGGCCCTGCCACATTTAGGTGGGTGGGAATGGGCTGGTCGCTGGATGGCCGATAAGGGTCATCGAATGACGGTCATCGTTGAACCACTCGATCCGCCAGAACTCTTTGAATGGTTCGCAAAACTTCGCCGTGACCTCGGCATGAACGTGGTTCCACTTGGCCCACAAGCGGCACCTGCAATCATGGCGGCGTTGAAGCGAAATGAGATTGTGTGTCTGTTGTCGGATCGCGACATACAAGGTGGCGGAGTTGAAGTGGAGTTCTTTGGCGAAAAGACCACTCTTCCGCCGGGTCCTGCCATGTTGGGAATTAGGGGTAATACGCCAGTACTTCCCGTGGGCGTGTACTTCACAAAATCAGTAGACGGACATCATGCTGTGGTCAGGCCACCACTTCCGCTTGAACGAATTGGTGGACTCCGTGAATCGGTAGCGGCTGGCACTCAGGCGTTGGCAAAAGAACTAGAGGGGCTCATTCGTCGTGCACCTGAGCAATGGCATTTGTTCCAACCAAACTGGCCAAGCGACCCTGGCTATAGCGAGCGATCTATTTCGTAAAGAATGATTGAACGGCGTCTGTCGCGCCCGGCGTTACCGAGTACCACACCCAAGTTCCCTCTTTACGAGATTCCACTAAACCGGCTTCTCGCAAGACCTTCAGATGGTGGCTGATGGTGGGCTGGCTGCGATCTAAGGGTTCCACCAGGTCACAGGAACAAATTCCGTCACCACCAGCACGGCGGACCAGATCGAAGAGACGCAAGCGAACGGGGTCGGCAAAGGCCGCGAAGATGGGAACGAGCGAATCTGCGCCAGCCTCTGACAGAGGTCGACGAGAAAGCGGGACGGTTCGTTGCTGAGTCACGGTCCCACAATACATTGATAATGGTCAATGTATTGATATATTGATAACCATCAAAGTAACCGCGCTCATGTGCGGTGGAAGTGAGGCGACAATGTCACGAGTTCAGCTTGCTCTCAACGTGGGGGATCTCGACCAAGCCATTTTGTTCTACACAAAGATGTTCGGGGTAGGTCCGGCAAAAGTGCGCGAAGGATACGCAAACTTCGCCATCGCCGACCCACCGCTCAAACTGGTTCTCATCGCTGGTCACGGCGAGCCAGGCACAATGAATCATGTCGGCGTTGAAGTTGAATCCACCGACGAAGTGTCAGCAAAAATTCAACAAGCAGAGTCTCTGGGGTTGCCCATTGACGTGCAAGAGAGCACCACATGTTGTTTTGCTGTTCAAGACAAAGTGTGGGTAAAGGGAAACGAGGTGGCATGGGAGTGGTACACGGTTCTCGAAGATGCACCTACCGACACATCGTTGAAGCCAATGCCCATCATGCTCGGAGTTCCTAGCACTGGAAACTGTTGCGGGCCCGAAGGATGCAGCTAAACGCTCGTCATACCGGTGCCGAGTTTCTTGGTACCGCATTATTGGTGATGTCTGTAGTTGGGTCAGGCATCATGGCCCAACAATTGACATCCGACGTTGGTGTTCAGTTGCTAGCAAACGCAATTGCAACGGGTGGGGCACTCTTGGGCCTCATCACTATTTTTGCACCGCTGTCGGGGGCTTCATTTAATCCCGTTGTCACGGTTGTCATGTCAGTGGTGAATAAATCTGTTCAGTGGCCACAAATGTGTGTCGATGTGCTGGTGCAGTGTGCTGGTGCAGTGTGTGGTGCTGTAGTGGCAAACATCATGTTTGCGCACCCTTTCTTGGAAACATCCACCAAGATTCGCACGGGCGGACCAACGTGGTTTTCTGAAGTAGTGGCGACAGTGGGTCTCTTGCTCATTATTCGCGGTGGAACACTGGCTAAGGCAAATGTTGCTGCATTGGTGGCGGCATGGATCACTGGTGCATATTGGTTTACGTCTTCCACCAGCATTGCTAACCCAGCCGTGGGGTTTGGCCGAATGTTCTCTGACTCGTTTGCCGGAATCGCGCCAGAATCGTGGCCAATGTTCGCTGTGATGCAAATCGTTGGTGGTGTAGTCGGGTTGACGCTCATTGTTTTTTTATGGCCATCAAAACAAGAGGTCACAGCATGAGTGGCATCTTGTTTCTATGCATTCACAACGCTGGACGTTCACAGATGGCCGCCGGATTCGCGCGGGAGATGTCGCAAGGAAGAGTCACTATTTTGTCTGGTGGCTCTGAACCAGCAGATCAGGTAAATCCCATCGCGGTTGATGTCATGCGTGAAATTGGAATTGACATTGCTGGCTACACACCTCAGCGGTTTACCGACGAACTTTTGAACTCCGTTGATGTCGTGGTCACTATGGGCTGTGGCGATGCGTGTCCGTTCATTCCAGGAAAGACGTATCTTGACTGGCCACTTGACGATCCCAAAGGACGACCAATTGAAGAGGTGCGTCGCATTCGAGACGACATACGCACTCGCGTTGAAGACCTACTGACTCAGTTGTAAAGAGAGAACAGCTCGCCAATGGCCTTCGCTTGACCGCCAGTGGTAGACGACATAACGGCAATTGGCGTAACGCCAGATGCAGCCCATTCTTCAAGTCGGTCACGGACGCGTGTAGGTGAGCCACTAATGGTGCAATCGTCGAGCCACTTATCTGTCATGAATGAGGTGACAATGTCTTTCTGTCCGGAGTTGATGGCGTTCTCAATTGCATCCATCTCTTCTACGTATCCAGCGGCCTTCCAATAGTTGCGGTAATTGGGGAGCGACACGTAGCCCGTCAGTGTCTTTCTGTTCACTGCACGCGCTGCGTCGATGTCGTCATCGATAACGGTGGGAATCATGTTCGACAAAAAGAACCCGTCTCGCGTTGAGTGTGGCACCTCTGCAAGTTGTGAACTCATTCGACTCAGCGATGCGTTAGCCCAAATAGCGCCTTCGGCAATGTCGCTCGCGAGTTGAAGCATTTTGTTTCGAAGAGTTGCCAAATAGATGGGGGGAAGTTGGCCTCCGAAGCGTTCGTTCGCGCGCATTGCGGCAACGTAATCGGAGATGTCGGACAGTGGCTTACCTGTGTTGACTCCGAGTCGTTGAGTGACTGGTCCGTGACTGACTCCGATACCAAATCGGAATCGTCCATCTGACATCTCATTGATATGAGCAACGGTGTTGGCAGCTTCGACGGGGTGGCTGTAATAAATGGGTTGAATTGATGTCCAGTAGTTAATTCGTGATGTCACATGAGCAAGTGACACGCACAAACCCATGGTTGCCCCAAGACTTGGAATAGCGAGTCCGCTGAACCCGCGAGATTCAGCCTCTGCAGCAAGTTCGAGAATTGCTCGCCGTTTGTTGGGGGTTGCAACAACCGAAAGAGCGGGACGGAAGGAAGTATCTACCTGGGCCATTCCGATACCGTAGTCGTCATGTTGCGCATAGGAATGGTGAGTCCATACAGCCTCACAATTCCCGGTGGGGTGCAACAACAAGTTCTTGGCCTCGCGCGCAGTTTGCGGGCCCTTGGTCATGAAGTGCGGGTACTTGGCCCCTGTGATGGTCCGCCACCAGATCCGTTCGTGACGCCACTCGGTAACAGTCTTCCCACGGCTGTCAACGGTTCCGTTGCTCCCTTGGCGCCCGATGCGTCGGCAGCGCTGCGCACTATTCGTGCTCTGAACGACGAGGCGTTTGATGTATTGCATGTACATGAGCCGCTTGTTCCTGGGCCGTCGCTCACATCGTTGTTGGTCAAGCTGGCGCCAGTTGTTGCCACTTTTCATTCAGCGGGAGATTCGGGCGCTTACAAGGCATTCTCGCGGCAGTTGAAATGGGTGGCCTCACGAATTGATATTCGAGTGGCAGTTTCAAAAGATGCAGTCGAGTTGGCGCACCGTTACATAGGCGGGGACTACGAAGTTCTGTTTAACGGAATTGAACTTGGTATGTACAACGCGGTGCAATCGCGCCCGCGAGAGAACGCCATTTTCTTTTGTGGGAGACACGAGCCGCGAAAGGGTCTCAGTGTTCTGCTTGAGGCGCATTCACACTTGCCACAAGACGTGCGTCTTTGGATTGCATCAGATGGTCCTGAAACCGAAGAATTGAAAACGCGCTATCCGGCCGATGCTCGAATTGAGTGGCTTGGTCGAATCTCAGACGAAGAAAAACTAGACAGACTTGCTCGTGCCGCCGTTTTTTGCGCACCGTCGTTACGTGGCGAGTCTTTTGGAATCGTCTTGCTTGAAGCAATGGCTGCTGGAACACCTGTTGTTGCGTGCGACATTGACGGATACCGCAATGTTGCAACACATGGGGAAAATGCGCTTCTGGTCCCTGCGGGAGATAGCGCAGCATTGGCCACAGCGCTTGCGCGAATCATTGCCGATTCTCGGTTAGCCACATCTCTCACCGTTGCAGGTCGGGAGCATTCTCAGTCGTTTTCCATGGACGCTTTGGCAGTTAAGTATGTCGAGATGTACTACCGGGCTCTGAACATGGAGGCGGAGAACATCACCACCATCACCGTGCCCCGTATGCTGAAGCGGTTCGAAGGCCGATTTTTACGTCGTTCTCGCTTCGACTCACGTTCGTAGAAAACTCAGTCGCATTGTGTCCCCGAAAGGTCTCATGAATCAAAAGCAATGGATTCCCAATGACGAGTCGTTGGAGAAAAATCTCTCGTACATAACACGCACCAATCGCTACATCGCTGGCGTTGTGTTTGTACTCCTCTCACTCATTGGTCTGGTCGTTGGTCAACTCCTTATCGGTCTTGCCGCCGGCGTCGTCGCAGCATTTGTCGCACAACGCGTAATTTTTGCTTCTACGCGAAACGTTTTCAACGCAGTTGCCGACACCGTTCCTGCATCGGAACTTCATCATGCACGTGTTTTCAATGTCATCGACGGGCTATGTGTTGTCAGTGGAGATCAGCGCCCTTCGGTTCGAATTGTTGACTCCGCATTTCCCGTAGCAACTGTTCTCGTCGGCGACAACGGAAAAGGCATCATCGCAGTGTCTGAATCGTTTGTTCGCACCATGGATCGTGTGGAAGTAGAAGCCGTCATGGCGCACCTGTTGTGGCGACTGCGTATGGGTCATCCGCAACTCATTGCCTACTTCGCCGGACTTGGTTCGGTCATGTCCAAAGTTGGTCTTTCCGCACTGGTGTCGCGACTATCGGAAAAAGCGTTGCAACAAGAGATGGTCTTGTGGGCAGACATCGCGGCCTGTCAGGTCACTCGTTTTCCGCCAGCATTAATCTCGGCATTAGAGAAGTCAGCTCTTTCTCAGGACCACGTGTCCTGCGGTGTGGCTGAGGCTCTGTGCTTTGCTCTGCCCATTGAGAACCGAAGTGACACCAATCGGGTGCGCAAGGTTTCTAATGTGGTGATGGCTCGTCCTCTGGTTGCAGAGCGAATCGCCATCTTGAAGGAGATCTGACATGTCTGTACATCGTGCTCGTCTATTGCGAATTACTGCCTCGCTGGTGGCTGTTTCGGTGCTTGCCGCATGTGGCGGCGGCGGTTCAGACGCATCTAATTCCAATGGCACAGAAAACGGATCAAACGATCCCAATAACCCCAATGGCCCTGTGTACCCACTGCTTGGTACGCCTATCTCAGATTCAGGTGCGGCAGCACGCCCAGCCATTGCGTGCAAAATTGACAACCACCCCAATGCTCGTCCGCAAACTGGTTTGAACAAGGCAGACATAGTTTTCGAAGAGAATGTTGAAGGCCTTACTCGCTTCGCTGCAGTGTTCCACAGCCAAGGAAGTGACCCGGTGGGGCCATTGCGTAGTGGTCGTACCCAAGACATCGACATTCTTGGTTCATACAACAAACCACTGTTCTGCTGGAGCGGTGGTAACTACCGCGTGACACGTGCCGTTAACGCCAGCACGCTCGTCAACGTTGGTTACAGCGCTTCGCGAGGCAAAGGCGGTTACTACCGCGCGAAAGACAAGAAGATTCCGCACAACTTGTACGCCAAGACCAAAGATTTGTGGACCCTTGCACCCGAAGGTTCGGGTCCGCCACAGCAGCAGTTCACCTACCGCGGCCCAAGCGATGCCAAACCTGCAACGTCCACCGCAGTTGATGGCGCAAAAGTCTCCATGTACAACGTGAAGGTGTTCTGGAAGTGGGATGCGGCATCGGGAAGTTTCATGCGGTTCAATGAAAACTTGAAGCGGGAGATGGAACCACACATGGCCGACGATGGCCAAGTGTCGGCGAAGAATGTGGTTGTTCTGTATGTCACATACAAGCGCAGCAAGGCCGATCGAAAGAGCCCACACGCAATCACCACAGGTAAGGGCACAGGATTTGTTCTGACCGATGGTGGAATCATTGAGGTGAATTGGGAACGCAACGATGTAACGCAACCCTTCGTCTTTACCGATTCGGCCGGCGCGGTCGTTCGAATGACGCCGGGACGTACATGGGTAGAACTTGGCTGGAAGAACTCACTGGCACCAGTTGGACCAGGGGTTGACCCATCCACTGTGAAGTGGCCTGCGGTTTAGTCACATCAAATCCTTAGGGGTACGGTCCGAATGGCTAGATAGCCTGACGGCATGAATTCCTCCAACGGATCCTCAGTAGGCACACAGCGCGTAAAACGCGGACTTGCAGAAATGCTGAAGGGCGGCGTCATCATGGACGTCGTCACGGCCAAAGAAGCAAAAATCGCTGAAGATGCTGGGGCGTGTGCGGTTATGGCACTCGAGCGTGTTCCTGCCGACATTCGTCGTGACGGTGGCGTGGCGCGCATGAGCGACCCATCAATGATTGAAGAGATTCAGGCCGCTGTCAGCATTCCTGTTATGGCCAAGGTTCGTATTGGTCATTTCGTCGAAGCACAAATTCTCGAAGCGCTTGGCGTGGACTTCATTGATGAATCAGAAGTGCTCACACCTGCAGATGAAACACACCACATTGACAAGTTTGGTTTCACTGTGCCCTTCGTGTGTGGTGCCACCAATTTGGGTGAAGCACTTCGTCGCGTGTCCGAAGGTGCGTGCATGATTCGTTCGAAGGGCGAAGCCGGAACAGGCAACGTTGTCGAAGCTGTGCGTCATTTGCGCTCCATCTTGGGCGACATTCGCAAAATCACTCAGGCCGATAACGCAGAGTTATTCCAGTGGGCAAAGTCTTTGCAGGCTCCGCTTCCACTTGTTCAAGAAATCGCCGAAACTGGAAAATTCCCTGTCCCCATTTTTTGTGCTGGCGGAATTGCAACACCAGCCGACGCTGCACTTGCAATGCAACTGGGTGCAGAGGCGGTTTTCGTGGGTTCAGGAATTTTCAAGAGTGACAAGCCAGAGCTTCGCGCGAAGGCAATCGTGGAAGCAACAACTCACTTCCGCGATGCACATGTGCTTGCCCGTGTCAGCCGCAATTTGGGTGCACCCATGACCGGCATTGGCATGGACGAAATTCACGAATCACAGCGCTACGCATCCCGCGGCAACTAACACGGTTCTTCATCGTGGATTCGAGGCCTCCGGGTGAACATGACGGTTGGAGTACTTGCCCTTCAGGGTGCGTTTGCTGCTCACGCTGAGTGCATTCAATCGCTGGGGGTTGCCACTGTCGAAGTGCGCACGCCTGAACATCTCGCTGCAGTCGACTCTTTGCTCATGCCGGGTGGCGAGTCAAGCACGATGTCGCAATTGTTGTTGTCATCTCAATTGTTTGCTCCCATTGCGTCTCGTATCGCAGAGGGAATGCCAGTCTTTGGAACGTGCGCCGGAATGATTTTGTTGGCGTCTGAAATTCTCGATGGCCGCTCAGACCAGGTGAGTTTTTCCGCAATCGACATCTCGGTTCGTCGCAACGCATTTGGTCGTCAGGTCGACTCATTTGAATCATCGATTCATACTCCCATTGGCGATTTTCACGGGGTCTTCATTCGTGCTCCGCGAATTGAGCGCATTGGCAATGGGGTAGAGGTTCTCGGAACACTTGGCGATGAGCCAGTATTGGTGCGCCAAGGAAACGTGCTGGCGGCGTCGTTCCATCCGGAACTCACCGGAGATGCTCGTTTGCACGAGTACTTTGTTCAGAACATGACACAGACGAGGAAGGTGTAGCCAATGTCCGGCCACTCCAAATGGGCAACTATTAAGCACAAGAAGGGCGCAGCAGACAAGGCGCGCGGAAAACTCTTCGCAAAGTTGGCGCGTCAAATTGAAGTTGCCGCACGTGCTGGTGGTGGAGATGTGGATTCGAATGCCGCATTACGAACCATGGTGTTGAAAGCCAAAGCCGGCCAAATGACCAAAGATGCAATTGATCGAGCCATCAAACGTGGAATTGGCGAGAACGATGGCGCGAACTACGAAAGCATTACCTATGAGGGGTATGCGCCGGGCGGAGTGGCCATGTTGGTCGATGTGCTCACCGATAATCGCAATCGCACAGCGGCCGATGTTCGTAGCGCATTTTCAAAATTCGGAGGCTCCATGGCGGAACCAGGAGCAGTGGGTTGGCAATTCTCTCGCCGCGGAGTCATTTTGGTGCCATCGTCGCTCGACGAAGACACCGTCATGACCGCCGCTCTTGAAGCTGGCGCCGACGATATTGAACGCGACGGTGACTCGTGGAAAGTTCTCACCGATCCGTCGGTGGTGTACGACGTGAAAGACGCGCTTGATGCCGCTGGTATTGAAGTGCAAAGTGCCGAGTCCACCATGGTCTCATCAACCACAATTGAAGTCACTGACGTGAATGATGCGAAACAAATACTTCGCATCATGGACTTGTTGGAAGATAATGATGACGTACAAGATGTCTATGCCAACTTCGACATGGACGAATCAATCATGCAAGGAATTGACTAATGGCAGCCACAATGGGGGAGACCGCTCCCGATTTCACGCTTCCCGGAACCGGTGGCACTTCGTACACCTTGTCTAGTTTTCGGGGAAACCCCGTCGTCATCGTGTTCTATCCCGGAGACGACTCTCCTGTTTGCACGAAGCAGTTGAACTCGTACAACAACGAACTGTCTGCTTTCGAGGGTGTAGGTGCCCAAGTCTTGGCTATTTCTGCTCAAGACATCGACAGTCACGAATCGTTTGCATCAAAATACGGATTCAAGTTTCCCTTGCTCGCCGACACCGACAAGGCAGTTGCCACCGCATACGGCACCGTGGGGCCACTTGGCTTTCCACGCCGCAGTGTGTTCGTGGTGGACGGACAAGGGGTTATCCGATATGCCCACCGAGCCATAGCGGGACTCACTTTCCGCCCCGTGGACGAACTCATAGCCGCTGTCGAAGCCGCTCGCTAATTCACCATTCCCTGCACCCTCCTGGGGTAGCATGGAACATATGTTCGGTCATGTGGTCATGGGGGTCGACCCCGGTCTCACGCGGTGTGGCTATGCCGTGTTGTCCATGACCTCGGCTCAGTCCATTACTCCACTCGCCATCGGAGTGTTGCGCACGCCAGCCACCAGTCCGTTACATGAACGGTTGGCTGAAATTCATAACGAAGTCGATGCGTTGCTGGCTGAATTTCGGCCTCACGCTGTGGCTGTCGAGCAAGTGTTTTTTCAAAACAACGTTCGTACCGCAATGTCGGTGGGGCAAGCCAGCGGAATTGTGTTGGCACTGGCTGCACGGGCTGGGTGCCACGTTGCTCAGTACACCCCGTCGCAGGTGAAGAACACCGTTGCCGGATGGGGTGGTGCCACAAAAGACCAAATTGGTCGCATGGTGCAACAACGCTTATCGCTCGACACCATCCCACAACCCGCCGACGCTGCCGACGCGGCGGCAATTGCTCTTTGCCATTGTTCAATTGCCCCATTCATCGCATCTCGCGATGCCGCAGTGGCTAGAGGTATTTCATGATCGGAAGTCTTCGCGGTGTTGTTCTCGAACGATTCACGCCTTCAACGGTTCTTGTTGAAGTGGGTGGAGTGGGGTATCTGTGCGCGGTCACCACAAGTACGTTTGCTGAACTCGAACCAACGGTCTCATGCTTTCTGCATATTCACCATCACATCCGCGAAGACGCCCAAACGCTCTACGGATTTACAACGCGTGGTGAGCGGGACGCATTCAACATTCTCATAAACACCCACGGAATTGGTCCGGCCATGGCCATGGCAATTCTCGGAACATATTCGCCCACTGCGCTTATCAGCATCGTTGCATCGCACGACACTGCTGCACTCACTGTTGTTCCAGGTGTCGGAAAGAAAACCGCAGAACGCCTCATGGTGGAACTGAAATCTCGTCTCAATGTCGACAGCATTCCCACCACTGGCTCTACAGACACCGTGCAGTCGGCTGCAGCCGATGTTCGTGAAGCGCTCACTGCTCTCGGATACGGTGCCGATGAAATTCGTGACACCATGCGCCAGTTGTCTTCCTCCGAAGGGACTGAAGCAATGTTGCGCGATGCGCTTGCACTTCTAGGAGCACGTCGTGCGGGATGAATTTCTCGATCCCACGGCGTCGTCAGACATGGAAGTGTCCGACGAAGTAAGTCTTCGTCCGCGACAACTAGACGAGTTTGTTGGTCAACGTGAATTGAAAGAACATCTCGACATTGTTCTTGGAGCAGCAAAGCAGCGTGGACAAGCGGCCGATCACATTTTGCTGGCAGGTCCACCAGGCTTAGGAAAAACCACCATGGCCGGCATAGTTGCTGCAGAAATGGGTGTTGTCCTTCATGTCACTAGTGGACCTGCACTAGAGCGCGCCGGAGATCTTGCAGCAATCCTCACAAAGCTGGGTGAAGGCGACGTGTTGTTCATCGATGAAATTCATCGACTCTCTCGTTCGGTAGAAGAAATTCTGTATCCGGCAATGGAAGATTTCCAGATTGACATTGTTGTGGGTAAAGGTCCGGCAGCATCATCAATTCGACTCACTCTTCCCCGCTTCACTCTCATTGGTGCCACCACTCGAACAGGCATGATTACTGGTCCGTTACGCGACCGCTTCGGATTAGTTGCTCGTCTAGATTTTTACGACACTGACGAGCTGAATTCAATTGTCACGCGAGCAGCCAGAATTCTCGACGTGCCTATTGACAATGGTGCATCGCTGCAAATTGCGCGTCGCAGTCGTGGCACCCCGCGAATTGCAAACAGGCTCTTGCGTCGCGTACGAGACTTTGCTGAAGTTCGTGGAGACGGCACCATTAATTCTCAGACCGCGACAGAGGCATTGAAAGTTTTTGGCGTCGATGAGCTTGGTCTCGACAAAGTCGATCGTGCAATTTTGCGCAGTTTGTGCGAACAGTTCGAAGGTGGCCCTGTTGGGCTCACAACATTGGCCATTGCGGTGGGTGAGCAACCAGAGACCGTGGAAGATGTCTACGAGCCATTTCTCATTCAATTGGGACTTATTGCTCGAACTCCCCGCGGACGCATTGCGATGGATGCAGCCCGTAGTCACCTCGCTAGCCCGTAACCTTTCGGCGTGCACATCTCGGACATTGACTACCTTCTGCCCGAAGATCTCATTGCTCAAAAGCCCATCGAGCCCAGAGACTCCGCCCGCTTGCTTGTAGCCGATGGTTCACGCGCACATCATCACGTTGTCTCGCAGTTGCCACAATTCATTCGTCCGGGTGATGTCGTGGTGGTGAACGACACTCGTGTCCTGCCTGCCCGATTGACCTTGCAAAGAAAAACTGGAGGCGCAGCAGAGGTGTTGTTGCTCGAGCGTCGTTCGCCCGATGCTCGACTATGGGAAGCCTTGGTTCGCCCTGCTCGGAAGTTGAAGGAAGGCGAAGTTCTTGAATATTTCGGTAAGCGAGTGGTTCGAATTGGGCCACGCACCGAAGCAGGCGACACCTTCGTTGTGGAAATTACCGACGATGATCCACTTGCACTCATTCAACGCATCGGGTCAATGCCGTTGCCGCCGTACATTCGCGGGTCTCTCAAGGATCAAGAGCGTTATCAAACTGTGTATTCGCAAACGCCAGCCAGCGCCGCCGCGCCCACGGCTGGTTTGCACTTCACTCCCGAACTTTTGCAACGAGTAGAAGAGGCCGGAGCAGTCATTAAGCGTGTGGAGTTAGTTGTTGGTCTTGACACTTTCAAGCCCATCTCCACCGAGAACCCGCTCGAACACGTCATTCATTCTGAGTTCTACAACGTTCCACAAGACACGTGGGATGCATGCGTGTCTGCACAGAGAGTCATTGCAATCGGCACCACGGCAACACGTGCTCTTGAATCTGCCGCAACATTTGGTGAGTTGTCGGGCCGTACTCGGCTCTTTATAACTCCGGGTTACGAATGGAAAATTGTTGACGCAATGCTCACCAACTTTCATATGCCGCGCACATCATTGCTTCTCATGATTGGTGCGTTTGTTGGCGAAGCGTGGAAGTCGTTGTATCAATCGGCTATCGAAGAGAAATATCGGTTTTTGTCATTTGGCGACGCAATGTTTCTTCAGCGATTAAGGGCGGACTAAGTGTTTAAGGTTCAATTAGCAATCACGGCTCGTGACGGCAATGCGCGCACTGGTGTTGCTGCCACGCATCGCGGGTCGTACGAAACCCCATGCTTTATGCCCGTCGGAACTCGCGGTGCCATTAAGTATCTCAGCGCACGCGATTACGCCGAGTTAGGCGCACGTATTGTCCTTGGAAATACCTACCACCTCATGTTGCGTCCCGGAGCAGACATTGTGGAACGCTTTGGTGGTCTCGGTGCATTTGCTGCATGGGACGGACTAACGCTGACCGACTCGGGTGGATTCCAGGTGTTTTCACTCGACCCGAAAGTGGACGATGACGGCGTCACTTTCAAGTCAACCTACGACGGTTCGTACCATCGCTTCACTCCTGAGATTGCGGTGGAAACTCAACAGAAGTTGGGTGCGGATATTCAAATGGTTCTCGACGTGTGTACGTCTCTACCGGCCGAACCACATATTGTTCGTTTGGCACTCGAGCGAACAAGCCAGTGGGCGCAACGCGCGAAGGCTGCGCATACACGTACCGACCAATCTCTGTTCGGCATTGTTCAAGGTGGAACCGATGCGGCAATGCGCGGTGAGAGTGCGCGACGAACAGCAGACATCGGATTTGACGGCTACGCCATTGGTGGTTTGTCGGTGGGGGAAACTCGTGCAGAAATGGTGGAGTCAATAGCCGCATGCATTGGGGACCTTCCCGACGACCAGCCGCGCTACCTCATGGGTGTTGGTGATCCTGCATCGTTGGTCGAAGCCGTCGCACTCGGTGTCGATCAGTTCGACTGTGTTATGCAAACCCGCCTCGGTCGTCACGGCACCGCCATGACGTCGGTAGGGAAAGTACACATCAAAAACGCAAAGTACGCCGACTCGGATGACCCACTCGACCCAGCGTGTTCATGCTGGGTCTGTGCATCTCATTCGCGTGGTTATCTTCGCCATCTCACTCAGGTGGGCGAGCCAACCGCTGCTCGATTGGTCTCCATTCACAACGTGGCGTGGACAATCAATCTCATGGCGAGCATGCGCTCAGCCATTGCCGACGGCACTTTTCAGGCACTTCGACGCTCAGTTTTAGAGGTTTGGGGCTAGCGCTACGGGTCCCTTCGGACCCAACAGGGCTAGGATTGCCCACCGTGAACTCCTTTAGTCTCGCCGCAGAAACCTCCAACTCGAACCAGTCTCCGATCTTTGCAATTGTCATCTACGCATTGCTGTTCGGTGGTATGTACTTCATCTTCCTTCGTCCTCGTAACCGTCGTATGAAAGAAGCTCGTGCATTGGCTGCCAATCTTGCGGTTGGCGACGAAGTGGTTCTGAACTCTGGTATCTACGGCTTCGTCTCCGACATCGATGGTGATGTTCTGTGGCTCGACATCGCCGATGGTCACCAGCAGGAGCGCATCGAAATTCGTGTCACCCGCGGTGCCGTTGCCCGCAAGGTCACCCCAACGGGTGATGACGCTGCAAAGCAATAGTTCTTCATGTCGCGCCGCCGTCTTCTTTTTCCACTCATTGCCACGCTTTTCCTAACGTCGGCAGCGTTTATCGGCAACGTGGTCGCGGGCAATGTTCCGTCACTCGGGCTCGACCTGCAAGGTGGTGCATCAGTCACCATGACGCCAGTTGGGGAATATGAGCCTCAAGCACTCGATGTTGCCGTTGACATCATTCGTCAACGCGTTGACTCTATTGGTGTTGCTGAACCTGAAATTCAACGTCAGGGTGACAATGTTGTGGTCAACTTGCCTGGCGTGAAAGATCAGCAAGAGGCGCTCGACCTGATTGGTCGAACTGGTGCAGTTGAGATGCGCCCAGTGTTGAACATGGCCGAGAACCCAGATCTCACCACAACAACAACCGGCGCGCCCGGCGCAACAACCACAACGGTGAAGGGCGCAACAACAACGTTGGCTCCACCAGCAGGCGGCGTCGGTAGTTCCCGGGTTCGCGCCGAAACAACGACCACGACCACCGTTCCCGGAACCGACCCTGAAACTGGCTTGAAGCCTGGTCAAACAGTGTTGCCTGGTCGTAAAGATGGTCTCATCTATTTGCTCGGAGCTGTTGAGGCCACCGGAGAAGTGTTCAGCAATGACCCGTCAGTGCAAGTTGAAGGCGGAAGTTTTTCCGTTATCGCGAATCTTCGAGGTGGACCCGCGGGCGAAGACCAGTGGAACGCATTGGCGCGTAAGTGTTACGACGGCGGAGAAGAGTGCCCCACTAAGCAGATCGCAATTGTGCTCGACGGCGAAGTCATCTCTGCACCTACCGTTCAAACCCCAACTTTTTCTGGTTCAGTGTCTATTACCGGAGATTTCAGTCGTGCAGAAGCCGATGAGCTAGCACGCATTCTCCAGTTTGGTGCAGTCCCTGTGCAGTTCGAACTTCCCACTGTTCAAACGGTGTCGGCAACGTTGGGCAAAGATTCTCTGAATGCCGCAATTATTTCTGGTCTTTTCGGCGTTCTGTTGGTGCTTGCATACCTTATTTTCTATTACCGACTGATTGGTGCGGTGGTCATTGCTGGTCTCGGAGTCACCGGGCTTTTGCTGTGGAGTGTGGTGTCGTGGCTGTCAAAGACAAATGGATTGGCACTCACATTGTCCGGTGCAGCAGGAATCATCGTGTCCGTAGGTGTCACCGTCGACTCGTATGTAGTTTTCTTTGAACGATTGAAGGACGATGTTCAAGCGGGGCGAACTCTAAGGAACTCTGCTTCGCGCGGTTTCGATTCTGCCTGGCGCACAATTCTTATTGCAGACACTGCCTCTCTGATCGGTGCGTTGGTCTTATGGTGGCTCACAGTGGGTGCTGTTCGTGGATTTGCATTCTTCTTGGGTCTGTCTACGTTGATTGACCTCATCGTGTCCTATACCTTTACGCGCCCAACGGTATTGCTGTTAGCGCGAACAAAGCTCTTCAACAACAGAAAAGTTTTGGGTGTTCGTGAAGCTCGAGTAGCGGAAGAGGTGGCGTAATGGCTGGTCGTTGGCATCGTCTATACAGCGGGGAAACCACAATCAACTTCTACGGTCGCCGAAATATCGGGTTCGTAGCTTCGGGTCTGTTGCTTATTGTCACAATCGGTTCCCTCATTTTTCAGGGACTCAACTTAGGAATTGACTTCACAGGCGGCGTCGCCTTTGAATTGCCCGCGAAGGGTCAATTAAACGTTGCCGCTGCCGAGAAGATTCTTGATGACAACAAGGTTGATTCATCAAACGCCAAGATTCTTACTCTTAGTTCGGGTGATGATCAACGTCTGCGAATTCAATTTGGTGAAGTTGAAGAGAAAATTGAAACTGCTATCAAAGAAGACTTGTCAAAGAAAGCAAGCGTTGACATTAAGGAAGTGAGTGTCGAGAAAGTCTCTGCCACGTGGGGTCGCAATATCACGTGGGATGCTGTCCGTGCTCTTGCCGTTTTCCTGCTGCTTGTGTCGTTATTTATTGCGTGGCGATTCGAATCGCGTATGGCAATTGGGTCACTAGTAGCTGTCGTGCATGACGTCGTTATCAGCGTCGGGGTGTATTCGGTTCTTCAGCTTGAGGTCACGCCATCCACCGTGGTGTCCTTCCTTACTATTCTCGGATTTTCGTTGTACGACACCATTGTTGTGTTCGACAAAGTTCAGGAAAATGTCACGCGTTTCTCTGGCTCACGTGTTTCATATGGAGACATCGTTAATGTCTCGATGAACCAGGTGCTGATGCGATCACTCAACACCACAATTTCTGCAGTTCTTCCCGTACTCAGTCTTCTTTTGCTTGGTTCAGGCGTGTTTGGTGCGGTGGCTCTTCAGGAATTCGCACTTGCGTTGTTGGTGGGCATGGTTGTAGGTGCTTATTCATCAATTTATATTGCAACTCCAATTCTTGGACTTCTGAGAGAGCGATCCGGCGAGTTTGCATCTAAGCGGGGAGAGCTCAGTCTTGGCAAAGACATGGAGGTTCTGATGGCCACGGGAGCCCCCGCCAGCCGACGTGCGTCGGCGCGAAACAATGAGTCAGCATCAGAAGTTGCACCGCTTCCAGCGGTTGATGCCATCTTGAGTCATCCGCCGCGCCCTCGGAAGAAGTCACGAAGGTAGCCTTTCGATATGGCCACTGCCGACCGCGTTCTTCCGTGGAGACGGCACCATAGTGCGCCCATTGAGGAAATTGCGCCGCTACTCACCGCGTACCGAAAGCGTCATCCCAAGGCGTCAGTAGCACTTGTCAACAAGGCCTATGAAGCGGCTCGTGTTGCTCATATCAGTCAACAGCGTTCGTCTGGCGAGGCGTACATCAACCATCCCATTGCTGTGGCTCGCATTGTGGCCGATATTGGCTTGGACGACATCTCTCTCGCCGCAGCGCTATTGCACGATGCTGTGGAAGACACTGAGATCACGCTTGAAGACGTGCAACGCAACTTTGGCGACGAGGTTGCTGCACTCGTCGATGGCGTTACAAAGTTGGAACGACTTCAATTTGATTCGCGTGAGGCTCAACAGGCGGCAACCATGCGAAAGATGTTGGTGGCCATGGCACGCGACATGCGTGTGCTCATCATCAAATTGGCCGACCGTCTTCACAACATGCGAACGCTGGCTGGTGTTCCGCTAGATAAACAGCAACGCATTGCTCAAGAGACTCTCGATATCTATGCGCCGCTTGCAAACCGGTTAGGAATGCAAGAAATCAAACAGCAATTAGAAGATCTCTCATTTGCCGCGTTATATCCAAAGCGATTCGCTGAACTCGACCATCTCGTTTCATCGCGTACTCCTGAACGAGATGTGTATTTGGAGACCGCCATTACCGAAGTTCGCGCGCGGCTAGCCGATGTGCACATCATCGGAGATGTCACGGGTCGCGGTAAGCACTTGTGGAGCATCTACGAAAAGATGGTTCAGAAAGACAAAGACTTTGATGAAATCTTTGACTTAGTTGCGCTTCGCATCATTGTCGACAGTGTGCGCGACTGTTACGGAGCGCTTGGTTGTATTCACGGAAAGTGGCGACCAGTTGTGGGCAGGTTCAAGGACTACATCGCCATGCCGAAGTTCAATCTGTACCAGTCGCTGCACACCACTGTTATTGGGCCGGGTGGAAAGCCACTGGAAGTGCAGATTCGTACACGAGAGATGCACGAACGCGCAGAATGGGGCGTTGCGGCTCACTTTGCGTACAAGCAGGGGACTCAATCTGGCGACTCCGATTGGTTGAATCGCATTATCGATTGGCAGTCAGACATCACTGACCCCAACGAAT
The DNA here is from genome assembly GCA_021299715.1 of Ilumatobacteraceae bacterium. Classification (GTDB taxonomy): domain Bacteria; phylum Actinomycetota; class Acidimicrobiia; order Acidimicrobiales; family Ilumatobacteraceae; genus UBA2093. The sequence goes on from JAJTEL010000001.1 coordinate 424,320, forward strand.
TCATGGCGGGTCTAAAGAGCGACCTAGAGCAAGAAGAGATTTTCGTTTTCACACCAAAGGGCCGAGTCATCACGCTTCCGTTGAACTCAACACCTGTCGACTTTGCCTATGCGGTACACACCGAAGTAGGGCACGCATGTGTTGGGGCACGCGTCAACGGGCGACTGGTTTCACTCGATGCAAGTCTCGGCTCTGGTGACACATGCGAAATTTTCACGTCAAAAGTAGACGGAGCGGGGCCATCTCGAGATTGGTTGGGCTTTGTCCAGTCGCCACGCGCACGTACGAAAATTAAGAACTGGTTCACTCGTGAGCGTCGAGAAGACATGGTGGAATCTGGTCGAGATGAACTCACTGCCGAGTTGCGTCGCGAAGGATTACCAGTTCAAAGAATTTGGACAAGCGATGCCTTCTTGCAAGAACTAGAAGCGCTGAATATGGCAGACATAGACACGTTGTTTGCTGCCATTGGCGAACATCACGTGTCAGCTCGTGGATTTGCTCAACGAATAGGCAGAGCCATGCGTCGCGAAGGAAGCGATGAACAACTTGCCATGCCAATGCGCGTTGATCGCCCCACTACCGAACGTCGCAGTGCAACGGGTATTCACGTTGAGGGTTTAGAAGATGTGTTGGTGCGCTTGTCACGGTGTTGTACTCCAGTTCCTGGCGACGACATTCTTGGCTTCGTTACCAAAGGCAGGGGAGTCAGCGTTCATCGTGCCGACTGTGCAAATGCCGTTTCTCTTGTCGTCGATGAGCCAACCCGAATGATCGATGTGGAGTGGTCGAGGGCAACGCCTGGCACCATGTTTACGGCTGGGGTGGAAGTGGTGGCACTAGACCGCAGTCGATTACTGCGCGACGTATCAAACGCACTCTCTGAGCAACACGTGAACATTGTGGCCTGCAGCACTCACACCGGATCGGACCGCGTGGCAAAGATGCGCTTCGAGTTTGAACTTGCCGACCCGAACCACTTGGACTCAGTACTGCGGGTAATTAAGGCCATCGATTCGGTGTACGACGCATATCGCATCGTCCCTGGCGGCAACCCCGACTAGCCTTTCCTGTCGTGCCGTCATTCCAAACAAGTCCGGGGACCCGCGACATCCTTCCGCCTCAGGCCGGACGTTGGCGTGCCTTCTCGGCTGTATTTGCCGATGTCGTGGAATCTGCAGGGTACGAATGTGTCATCCCACCCATGTTTGAAGAACTGGGTGTGTTTTTGCGTTTGGGCGATGCCACCGACGTGGTGACGAAGGAAATGTACGACTTTGAAGACAAGGGTGGTCGCCACATTGCGCTTCGTCCAGAACACACCGCCGGAATATGTCGTGCCTTCGCCCAACATCGCCCCGCTACTCCCTGGAAAGTCTGGTACTCCGGTTCTAATTTCCGATACGAAAAGGCTCAAGCAGGGCGGTATCGCCAATTCGATCAAGTAGGCATCGAAGTTCTCGGTGCATCCGATCCATTACTCGATGTGGAAGTTATTGCGCTTGGGTGGCAATTCTTCGCAGCATTGGGTCTTCGCAGTGTGGAACTAATGGTCAACTCGCTGGGAGACCCCGGAGATCGCACTGCCTATATTGATGCGCTTCGTACATATCTCACTTCTCGTTCGTCCGAACTGTCCGACGAAGCCCGTGTAACTCTCGATCGGAACCCACTGCGGGTGCTCGATTCAAAGCGACCCCAAGATGCGACTGTCATTGCGGGTGCTCCCACAATCGATGCATATCTCAGCAATGAAGCGAAAGAGCATTTCTCGACCGTTATCGCTGGTCTTGACGCCCTTGGAATTCCGTATCGCGTAAATACAGGGCTCGTGAGGGGTTTGGACTATTACCAACGCACGGTGTTCGAGTACGTGGCTACTGCGCTCGACAACGCACAAACTGCTGTTGGTGGTGGCGGACGGTACGACGGTCTAGTTGAAGACCTTGGCGGACCTGAAACCGCGGGGGTTGGCTTTGCGTTAGGCGTCGACCGAACACTGTTGGCGTGTGACAGTGAAGAAGTATTCCTTGCAGAATCACCAGCAGTCGACGTGTTTGTTGTAGATGTTGTGAACGGAATGTCCGCGCTCACACTGTGTGACACCATTCGGGCAGCCGGATATGTTGCCGACCGAGCCTTCGACGGACGCAGCATGAAATCTCAAATGAAATCCGCCGACCGATGCGGGGCACGTCTTGCCGTCATTGTTGGTGCCGACGAGGCCGAAGCCGGTACGTGTACCGTGCGAAATCTTTCAACATCAGAGCAAACAGTTGTTCAACAATCAGATCTCATTCAGCATCTCGCTCTTGTACTTGGTGAGCGTCAACCCCGAAGGAATACACAATGAAGTCAACGGCAATGCGAACACACATGTGCGGAGACCTCACTGAAGTCAATATCGGCAGCACAGTTTCAGTGTGTGGATGGGTAGGTCGTCGGCGCGAGCACGGCGAGAAACTTGCATTCGTCGATCTTCGCGACCATTCGGGCGTTATTCAGTGTGTTGTAGATAACGACGTCGATGTTCGTAGCGAATATGTCGTGCGAGTGACAGGCGTTGTCCGCGCCCGACCCGACGGAACCGTCAACGAGAACCTTGCAACTGGTCGTGTGGAAATTGGTGACTGTGTGGTGGAAGTGCTGAACTCGGCCGAACCACCGCCATTTCCTGTTGACCAACGTGCCGACGATGTCGATGAAGGTGTGCGCTTGAAGTATCGCTATATCGATATTCGTCGTGAACGAATGCAGCGCAACTTACGAGTTCGTGCTCGAGTTAACAGCGCAATTCGTCGCGCAATGGAAGAGAACGGTTTTCTTGAAGTGGAGACCCCGCTGTTAATGCCTTCCACACCAGAAGGTGCCCGCGAGTTCTTGGTCCCTTCTCGCAAAGACCACGGATCATTCTTTGCTCTTCCGCAGTCGCCACAGCTATGGAAACAACTTCTTATGGTGTCTGGCGTTGACCGTTACTACCAGATTGCAAAGTGCTTACGCGACGAAGATTTGCGTGCAGACCGCCAATACGAGTTCATGCAGCTCGATGCCGAGATGTCTTTCGTTTCGCAAGACGATGTTCTCGAGTTCATTGGTCGCGCCGTCACCGCAGCGGCGGAGGCAGTCACGGGGGAGAAGCCACCCACTATCGAGCGCATTACGTGGCGAGAAGCTATGGAGCGTTTTGGTGTCGACAAACCAGACCTTCGATTTGGAATGGAATTAGTTGAACTCACGCAACTATTTGCTTCCACAGAATTCAAGGCTTTCTCCGGTGCGCAGTCCATTAAGGGCATTCGTGTTGATGCTGCTACCTACCCAGAAGCCGCTGCATACGGACGCAACAAACTCGATGCGCTCACAGACCGTTCAAAGAAGATTGGCGCTAAGGGCCTGGTGTGGATGAAGGTGCAAGCTGGCGGCGCTGTTGAGTCTCCCGTTGCAAAGTTTCTATCCGATGCAGAGCGCGACGCCTTGGTGGCAACAATGGGCGCCACCGAAGGCGACTTGTTGCTGTTAGTGGCCGATGAATGGATGACCACGTGTGAAGTGTTGGGACAATTACGCAACGACATTGGACGGCCACCAGTGCATGAGGGGCCGTACCGTTACGTGTGGGTCACAGAATTCCCATTGTTCGTCGGAGCCGATCCGGTCACGGGTCGTCCACGGCCTGGCCATCATCCGTTCTGTCATCCGCATCCCGAAGACATTGCGTTGTTTGACTCCGATCCGTTACAGGTTCGCGCACTTGCGTACGACCTGGTTTTGAACGGATGGGAATTGGGTTCGGGCTCCATTCGAATTCATGAACCAGAGCTTCAACGACGCGTCTTCAACATTTTGGGAATTTCAGACGAAGAAGCAGACAAGCGTTTCGGATTCTTCTTGCAGCCGTTCAAATACGGTGCCCCGCCGCATGGTGGATTCGCATTCGGAATCGACCGTCTCACAGCAATCCTTGCTGGTGAAGAAAACATTCGAGAAGTCATTGCGTTCCCGAAGACTCAAAGTGGCGCAGACCCAATGACCAATGCTCCAACCCTAGTGGAGCCTTCACACTTGGCAGACCTCGGACTGCGCCTTCTTCCTCCACCAGCAGGTTCCTAATCACGTGGACACGCCAGACCTTTTTACAGAGTCTCTGGAAGAACAGATTGCACGACGCGCACCGTTGGCTGCGCGGCTTCGTCCCACGTCTCTCGACGACGTTGTCGGACAAAGTCATCTTGTCGGTTCTGGTGGTCCGCTTCGCCGTCTCATCGACGCTGATCGTGTGTCATCAATTATTTTGTGGGGGCCACCAGGTACGGGAAAGACCACTCTTGCGGAATTGATTGCAACATCTACGCGTAGGCGCTTTGAGCGCCTCTCTGCGGTCACGGCCGGTGTGAAAGATATTCGAGAAGTTATTGACTCTGCGAAAAGAGCTCTCACGTACGACGGGACCGGAACCGTTGTCTTTATTGACGAGATTCATCGGTTCAGTACGACACAACAAGATGCGTTATTGCATGCGGTGGAAAGTGGGGTTGTCACGCTCATTGGTGCAACAACCGAGAACCCAGCATTCTCCGTGAATCCTGCTTTGCGCTCACGTTCGTCTGTCTTTGCCCTTCAACCAGTGGGTGAAGACGATGTTTGCGAAGTTCTGCGTCGTGCGGCCACACTGCTCTCTGTCGCGGCTAACGATGATGCCTTGGCACTTATTGCGCGTCGATGTACAGGAGACGTTCGACAAGCCATAACGGCTTTTGAAGTGGCCACGGCACTGGCCGGTGGTGATGTTGTTGCGTTAGAGCACGCCACCACTGCTTTGAATACAAGTGTGTCGCGATTGGGGCGAGATGATCACTACGACGTCATCTCTGCATTCATTAAGTCAATGCGCGCAGGGGAAACCGATATTGCATTGCATTGGCTTGCTCGCATGGTTGAAGCGGGAGAAGACCCACGATTCATTGCTCGACGCCTTGTCATATTTGCGAGCGAAGACATTGGTCTGGCCGATCACACTGCGTTACTTGTTGCAGTTGCCGCAGCCGATGCGCTCGACCGTGTTGGGCTGCCGGAGGCGCTGCATCATTTGGCACACGCAACCATTCATCTGTCTCGCGCTCCGAAAAGTAGGTCTGTCACCACGGCTATCGCGGACGCTGTTCGTGACGTGCGTGAGGGCAAAACAGGTCAGGCGCCACCAACAACTAGCGAACCACCATCATTTCGCCCGTTGGGATTTACCCCGCCTTCCTACTACCGTGAGTCTCAATGATGAAGAGATTGTTCTGGTTTGTTCTCGGAATGTGTGCCGGTGCGTACGCGGTGTTGTGGGGAAAGCGCAAGGCCGCGGAAGTCGCGGAAAGCATTACACCCCAGGCCATCATCGGTGTGCTGCTCGATGCAGCCAAATCCCTCGTTCGTCGTCTCATTGCTCTCTATAACGGCGCATCTGACGACCCGCCACCTTCTGTCCTCTAACTAATTCTCCCGTTCCATGGAAGGGCGGTGGGTAACATAGAGATTTCCATGGTGACTCCGTCTTCATCCTCTACGCCACGCAGCGCCGACCAGCTTCGGTCAGCGTTTTCTGGTTTCTTTCATGAGCGGGGCCACTCAGTTGTTCCTTCAGCCAGCCTTATTCCCCATGACCCAACGTTGTTGTTCACTGTGGCCGGAATGGTTCCGTTCAAGCCCTATTTCATGGGAGACGAAGTTGCGCCGTATAGCCGGGCTGTCACCGTCCAAAAATGTGTCAGAGCTGGCGGAAAGCACAATGACCTCGACGATGTTGGTCGGACAAAGCGTCACCTTGTTTTCTTCGAAATGCTGGGCAATTTCAGCTTTGGTGACTATTTCAAGACCGATGCCATTCCCTGGTCGTGGAAGCTCGTCACAGAGGTCTTCGGATTTGACGGTGATCGTTTGTGGATCACAGTTCATGAATCGGACGACGAAGCAGAAGCAATTTGGCACGAGCAGGTTGGCGTTCCGATGGAACGCATTCAACGCTTAGGAGACAAAGACAACTTCTGGCAAGCAGGAGACACCGGACCATGTGGGCCGTGCTCTGAAATTCACTTCGACCGTGGCCCAGCGTTTGGTCCAGATGGTGGACCACAAAACGACCCGCACGGCGACCGCTTCATGGAGTTCTGGAACCTTGTGTTCATGCAATACAACCAATCGGCCGACGGTTCACGGTCTGCATTGCCGAAGCCAAGCATTGACACAGGTGCAGGTCTCGAGCGAATTTTGGCCCTTGTGCAAGGTGTCGACTCTGTGTGGGAAACAGATGTTTTGTACCCACTCATTGAACAGGCGCAGTCAACCACAGGTGCCACGTATAGAAGTGGCGACTATAACGATCGCGACAGTTTCAGTCTGCGCGTTCTTGCCGAGCACGCGCGTTCCGCCACAATGCTCATCAACGACGGTGTGTTCCCTAGTAACGAGAACCGTGGCTATGTTCTTCGTCGAATCATTCGACGTGCGGTACGTCATGCATTCTTGTTGGGCACAGAAAAACTTGTCATGCCCAGTTTGTCGAATGTGGCTATCGATGTCATGGGTAACGCATATCCCGATGTTGTAAAGAACCGCGATTTCATCGTTGGGGTTCTTACAAAAGAAGAAGAACGTTTTCGAAACACCCTCAAGACAGGTCTTTCAATTTTGGAAGATGACTTTGCGGCCGATGCAAAGAAACTTTCTGGCCGTTCGGCATTCCTCTTGCACGACACGTACGGATTCCCGCTTGAACTCACACAAGAAATTGCCGGTGAACGCGGTGTTGAAGTGGACATTGAGGGTTTCGAAAAGGAAATGAACGAGCAACGAACCCGTGCGAAAGATGCTCGTAAAACTGGCCGCGCAGATGGCGATCGTGTCGATGCGTATCGCGAAGTTATGGAAGCTCACGGGACTACTGAATTTGTTGGTTACGTTCATAACTCAGCAGAAGCGACAGTTCTGGCGGTCATTTCCGGTGACGATAACTGCGTTGAAGTTTTTCTCGACCATACGCCCTTCTATGCAGAAAGCGGCGGACAAGTGGGTGACATCGGATCACTGTCGAACGACGACTTCTCCTTGGAAGTAATCGACACAACGTTTGCGTTGCCTGGCTTGCGACGTCATGTTTGTCGAGTTGTACGGGGTGAACCTGTCGAAGGTGCCGTCGTGTCTGCTCGCATCAATACCGACGCTCGTGTTGCAACGCGGCGTAACCACACCGGAACACACGTGTTGCATTGGGCTCTTCGTGCGGTGCTCGGAGAACATGTCAAGCAAGCGGGTTCATTGGTGTCACCAGACCGTCTCCGCTTCGACTTCAGCCATTACGAAGCAGTCACTGCAGAAGAAATAGAACGTATTGAACTTTTGGCAAATGCCGAAGTGTTGGCAAACGCTCCAGTCGACGCATTTGAAACGTCCAAAGAAGAAGCGTTGGCTGCTGGCGCAATTGCCTTCTTCGGAGACAAATACGGCGACACGGTTCGAGTCCTAAAGGCGGGTGCATCAACAGAACTCTGTGGCGGAACACACGTGTCGGCCACCGGTGATATTGGCACCATCAAGATTGTCGCTGAATCGTCTATTGGTTCAAACTTGCGTCGTATCGAAGCAGTTACAGGTGAAAATGCAGTTCGTTACATTCAGAAGACAAACGACATTTTGCAACAAGTGGCTACAGCGGTGGGTACCCGAACGGAAGATGCTCTAGACGGTGTCTCGCGCAAACTTGATGAATTAAAGGCAGCACAAGATGAGATAAAGGCGCTGCGTTCGCGTTTGGCAGCCGGTCGTGCAACGGAATTGTCGGCTAACGCTGTCGATGGCATCGTTGTTGAACGCATAGATGGCCTGTCTGCGAATGATCTCCGCGACCTCACAGTTGCCGTTCGACAGCAGCCACATGTTCGTGCGGTCGTACTCGTGGGTGTCACAGACACTGGCGGGGTATCTCTTGTGGCAGCAACAGCGACAGCATTGAAGTTAAACGCCGGTGACCTCATCAAAGATGCCGCACGTGCAGTTGGTGGCGGTGGTGGTGGTAAAGGCGATATTGCTACTGCGGGTGGAAAGAATCCCGAGGGAATTGACGAAGCCCTCTCGATCGCGCGGGAGAAGGCGAGAGCGCTCGTCGGCTCCGCTTCGTAGTTCGCGTGCGGGTACTCGGAGTTGACCTAGGTTCAAAACGAATCGGCGTTGCAACATCTGACATCAGTGGAACGCTTGCCACTCCGCTGACGGTTCTTACACGGGCTAAATCTCAACGGTTAGATCATGAAGAACTGGAGCGTCTGGTGCGCCAGGAAGAGGCAGAAGCAATTGTTGTTGGGCTTCCTCTCAATATGGATGGTTCGGAAGGAGCCGCGGCCATTGCTGCCCGACGAGAAGTCGAACGAATGGCTACGGTGGTCAGCGTGCCGGTGTATTTGCATGATGAACGTCGAACAACGGTTGAAGCCGATCGCGTCATGATGGAACGAGACCTGAATGCACAAGAGCGGCGAAAAGTTGTCGACAAAGTGGCTGCTGCGTTCATCTTGCAAGCATGGCTCGACGCCGGACAACCCGGAGCGAATCATGGCCGGTGATCCTCTTTTGCCAAACGATTGGCGTGCCGACCCGTGGGATGACGTGTCGGTCGTACCAGAAACTGCAACAGAGGAATTACGCCCAGGGTTCGATTACTTGCGCGGCCCAGTGCGCATGGTGGTCACCATGGTCGTTGCGACTGTTCTGTTGCTCGGTGCCGCCGGATGGTGGACTATTCATCAATTGAATCCATCAGGTGACCCCGGAGCACCAGTGAATTTCACCATCAACGACGGTGACACAATGTCGTCTGTTGCTTCACGTCTCGATGCCGACGGAATCATTGCCAACGCAACATTGTTCCGTTGGTATGCATCAACAAAGGGCAACATCACATTGGTGCCGGGCTACTACGCGCTGAAACCAGGTGACAACGCAGGCAACATCATCGAAGCGTTGTCCACTCCACCTGCACAAACATTTGTGTCCGTCACATTCCCCGAAGGAATGACCATTGCACAAATGGGTGAACGTCTGTCATCAAAGCTCACATTTATGTCTCAGGCAGACTTTGTTGCTGCAGCCACCGATGGGTCTATCGTGTCCGACCTTTTGCCAAAGGGCGTGACATCGTTAGAAGGATTGTTGTTCCCCGACACGTATCAAGTGTCGGGTGACGGGTCAGAGGCTCGAGTGGTGTCCACAATGGCCGGAATGATGCAGCGTGTTGCACGACAAGTTGATTTGAAGTCGGGCGCAAAAATTCGCGGCTTTTCTCAGTATGAAATTCTCATTATTGCGTCGCTCATTGAACGCGAAGCAAAGGTTCCGGAAGACCGCGCAAAAATTGCACAAGTCATCTACAACCGCTTAGCCGAAAAAATGAAACTGGAAATTGATGCCAGTGTGAAGTACGGACTTGATCCCGAAATGACATGGACCGAAATGAAGGCCACAGATCATCCGTACAACACCTACATTTATCCAGGTCTCCCTCCAACACCCATTGCAAATCCAGGCCGTGCATCTATCCAAGCAGCGCTTGCACCGTCTGGACCACCGCCAAAGACAGATGAAGCGTGTGTGGGGTTACCGGCAGGGGAGAAATGTCGTTATTTGTACTACGTCCTGGCAGACAAGACGGGTCGTCATGTCTTCGCTACAACGTATGAACAGCATCTTGCAAACATCGAGAAGTCCAGAGCAGCTGGAGTGCTTCCGTGACATCAACTCATCCGCTTCTTGGTGCGGTTATCGGAACACCCGTATCTCATTCAATGTCTCCGCATCTCTATGCGGCGGCTTTTCAAGAACTGGGACTTAGTGGGACGTATCAAGCAATCGATTGCGATGCCACGGCGCTTCCCAGAATCTTTAATGAGTTACTACAACAACGCATTAAGGCGTTGTCTGTCACTATGCCATTGAAAGAATCGGTCATATCGGTTCTTTCATCTCTCGACGAAGATGCCGTGCTTTTGAACGCGGTGAACTGTGTGTCGTTCGAGGGTGATACGCCAGTTGGTCACAACACCGATGGTGACGGATGTTGTGATGCGCTTACCGAACAAGGTGGTGCAGAATTATCCGATGCGCATGTGGTGTTGTTGGGCGCAGGTGGAACAGGTCGTTCCGTTGCCTTGGCGCTTGGCCGACGCGGTGCGCATGTGGCAGTACTAAATAGAACTCAGTCGCATACTGATTCGCTTATCACTCGACTCGCGCCCGCAATCACTGCAGCAGGCGGGTCGGTGCGAAGTGGTTCCGTTGCCGATGTACGGTCGGCATCGGTTCTTGTCAACACAACATCGGTTGGTATGAACTCGTCTGACAGTCCACTTCCCGTCGATGTTCTCCATGCAGGACTTGTCGTGCTTGACGCCGTCTATCAACCCCTCACAACTGCGTTGCTGTCGTCTGCCCAGGCTGTGGGCGCTACAACGGTCGATGGCTTATGGATGCTCATTCAGCAAGCACGGCGCCAATGTGAACTGCAATTTGGGGCAAAGCCGACCGCACATGCCTTGCGAGAGGCCGCAGAACGCGAACTTGCGCGTCGCCACAAGTAGCCTTTCCTCTGTGCTTAGGTACCTCACAGCTGGCGAATCTCACGGGCGGGCCCTTACTGTCATCGTTGAAGGCTTGCCCGCTGGTCTTCCCATTTTGGCTGAGCATATTGAGAACGATCTAGCCCGTCGCCGTCTGGGCTACGGGCGTGGTCCACGGCAACGTTTTGAAAAAGATGTCATTACGTTGGTGGGTGGTGTTCGCCACGGTCGCACGCTTGGTTCTCCTGTTGCCATTGAAATTCAAAACTCAGAATGGTTTCGTGGCGACAAATGGCACGAGGAGATGTCGCCTGAGCCGGGTGCAACGAAGACTCCATTAACACAGCCGCGTCCTGGACATGCCGACCTTGTCGGTATGCAGAAGTACGGTTTCAACGATGCTCGAGATGTTCTTGAACGAGCAAGTGCGCGCGAAACGGCAGCGCGCGTGGCTGCGGGCGCCTTGGCAAAGCAGCTCTTGTCTCACATCGGAGTTGGTGTACTCAGTCACGTTGTTCAAATTGGTTCTGCGCGAGCATCGCGCGATGTTCTGCCGGCAATGTCCGATCTCGACGCCATCGACGCTTCTGAAGTTCGTTGCTTCGACCCCGCAGCCGAAGCCGCAATGATCTCAGCAATTAAAGAAGCAGCAAAAGAGGGAGACTCACTCGGCGGCATTGTTGAAGCAATTGCGTATGGCGTCCCAATCGGTTTGGGCAGCCATGTTCATTGGGATCGAAAAATAGACGCATTGCTTGCTCAAGCGGTCATGAGCATCCAGGCCGTAAAGGGCGTGGAAATTGGTGATGGCTTTGAAGTGTCTGGCTTGCGCGGCAGTGAATCGCACGACCCCATTCATTGGGACGCGGCGAACCGTAAGTACGTTCGCGAAGGTCATCGTTCTGGCGGTACAGAGGGAGGTATCACAACTGGTGAACCTCTCATTGTGCGTGCAGCCATGAAACCGCTAGCCACGCTGAACAAGCCAACTCTGAAAACCGTCGACACAGTCACCAAAGAAGAGACTGTGAGTTTCAAAGAGCGCACCGATGTAACAGCCGTTCCCGCTCTTGGTGTGGTTGTCGAAACAATGGTGTCGTTGGTCTTGGCAGCAGAGGCTCAACGAAAGTTTGGCGGAGATTCATTGTCTGAATTCGTTCGCAACGCGGCGGCCTTCGAGGCCACACTGGAGTCGTGACTACTCCGCGCATCATTGTTCTCGTCGGCTTGATGGGAACTGGAAAGACAACTATTGCTCGTGGACTCGCCCAACATTTTGGTGCCGACTGTCTCGACACAGACAAACTTGTTGAGTTACATGCCGGTAGATCTGTACGAGAAATTTTTGCAAGTGACGGAGAAGATGCATTTCGCACGCGTGAATCTGACGTTCTGGCTCAGTGTCTCCGATCTCCTGGCCCAGTAGTTGTAGCAGGAGCAGGTGGTGTTGTGGTGCGAGAAGAAAATCGAATCATGTTGAACGAGGCCCGCTCAAGAGGAGATGTCACTGTGGTGTGGCTCCATGCACGCCCCGAAGTTCTTGTGGCTCGCACCATGAAGGGGAGTCACCGACCTTTGTTGGACAATGACCGTGAGGGAACCCTGCGAGCCATGGCAACAGAACGCGCTCCCATGTACGGCGAAGTTGCCGATGTTGTGGTCGATGTATCTGATCGCTCAGCCGAGTCGGTCGTGTCGCTCATCATTGAATCAATTGATGTGGCAGAAGGAGAGAGGCGCGGTAGTAATGAGTGAAATGAATGAGGTGACTATCAACCTTGGGGATCGGTCGTATCCCGTCCTGGTCGGACGCGACATACTGCACAAGACTGCGTCGCTACTTCCATCGTCTGCGCGTCGAGTTGCCGTTGTCACCCAAGAAGGAATTCCTGCTCAGTACATTCCAGAATTTCCCGGTCTGAGTGTGTCGGTCCACACCATCGGTGTGGGTGAAGACCACAAATCGCTGACCACAATTGCTTCTTTGTGCAGCCAGTTCGCTCAACACGGTCTTACTCGCTCCGATGTTGTTGTCGGTGTGGGTGGAGGAATGGTCACAGACGTTGCCGGATTCGCTGCAGCCTCGTATCACCGTGGCATTCCGGTCGTTCATGTTGCGACAAGTCTGTTGGCAATGATTGATGCAGCCGTCGGCGGCAAAACAGGTGTGAACATTCCCGAGGGAAAAAACTTGGTGGGTGCATTTTGGCAACCGAGTGGTGTTGTCTGTGATCTCTCTACCTTGGACTCGTTATCAGACCGCGAGACTCGATGCGGTTTGGGCGAGATGGCGAAGTATCACTTCATTGTTCGTGAGAACCTCAACGAAATTGAATTTGATCAACGAGTCGCTCGCTGTATTCAAATTAAAGGTGACATTGTGGCGGCCGATGAACGCGAAGGCGGAATTCGTGCGTTCTTGAATTACGGACACACTTTGGCGCATGCCTTAGAAATCGACACCAATTTTTCTATCGCTCACGGCGAGGCAGTTGCTCTCGGAGTGCTCTATGCAGCACACGTCGCTCAACAAATGAATCGCATCTCAGAAGACAGGGTCAATCAGCACTATCAGGTTGTGCACGATGTTTATGGTCTTCGTCGTCAGTTGCCCGAAGGCCTTTTCATACAGTCGCTGATTGCGGCAATGGGTCGCGATAAGAAGGCAGTTGACTCGCTTACTTTTGTTCTCGACTCTGTCGACGGACTTGAAGTGGTTCCTGGTATTACCGAATCTGTTTTGAAGGGTGCCTACAAAGACTTTGAATCGCGCTTAGCCACGGTATGAGATATCGCACAGAACGTCTCGCCTTGCGAACATGGTGTGAAGACGATCTGGAACCGTTCGCTGAAATCTGTTCAGATCCAACAGTAATGGAACATTTCCCATCTGTGATGAGCCGCGATGAGTGTGTACAGATGATTCAAGGAATCTCTGAACGATTTCAGGAAAATGGTTTCGGGCTGTGGGCAGTAGAAATTGACAAACGTTTCGCTGGGTATGTCGGTCTCAACCGTACGGGCCCCGCTTTCACCACGTCATTTGCACCGTGTCATGAGGTGGGCTGGCGCCTTGCCCCGTGGGCGTGGGGTCATGGTTATGCCAGCGAGGCTGCGCGAGAAAGCCTTCGCATTGGGTTTCAGGAATACGGTCTCGACACCATTTATTCATGGACCACAACAAAAAATGTCCGAAGTGAAGCGGTGATGAAGCGCATCGGAATGAATCGCCGTGCGGACCTTGACTTCGAACACCCGGGTACACCAGGTTGGCATGGGGCACCCCACATTGTTTATTCACTCTCTCGTGACCAGTGGCGGGAGTACCGTGGCTGATATGGCACTCTCATCGGTTCTCGTCCTCAACGGCCCCAACCTCAATCTGTTGGGTCAACGTGAGCCAGACGTATACGGGTCTGAAACACTGAACGACCACATGGATGCCTTGCGTCAACGGGCTCAGTCGCTCGGATTGTCCGTGTCTGATTTTCAGTCCAATTCCGAATCCGACTTAGTTTCTGCTGTCCAGTCAGCGCGTGGTGTGCACGACGCAATCATTCTGAATGCCGGAGCATTTACTCACTACTCGTGGGCTCTCCATGATGCAGTGCGCTCGTTCTCGGGACCGGTCATTGAAGTGCATCTCTCAAATCCCACTGCGCGAGAAGAATTTCGCCATGTCAGCGTTCTGTCAACAGTCGTGAAGGGCAGCATTTCTGGCTTTGGTGGAAACAGCTACGTACTGGCTCTCGAAGCGCTTCAATTAATCGCTCGGTAATGACTATCTCGTCGCGGTTGCAGAGTTTTTACTCGTGTGATTCCTCGCCATTTGTTCTGGTGCTTCGCATACAGGACATACGGTGGCTCACTGGGTTTACGGGCAGTACTGCTCGATTGCTCATAGATCGCCGCACACAATCGTCGTACCTCATTGTCGATGGTCGCTACATAGAGCGTGCCGAACAAGAGTTAGCGCACGCCCACAGTCCTACACATGTCGTGTCGCTGAATAGCGGAGACACCATGGTCAATGTTTTGTCTCAGCGAATCAATGGTGAGATTGCGTTGGACTACAACCACATCACAGCCGCGCAGTTGCGAGAACTGACAGAGGCATTCCACGTCGTGGAAGAGTCAGGTCACCTGGATCGATTACGTCGTGTGAAAGACGATGAAGAGATTGAACTCATGGCGCAGGCAGCGTCAATTGCAGATAGGGCTCTCCAGCATGTGGTGAGTGAAGGTCTGCTCGGAGAAACCGAGAAACAAATACGCAATCGGCTCGATGCCGCAATGCGCCAGTTTGGGGCCGACACCGTCAGTTTCGACACCATCGTTGCGACTGGTGCGAACGGTGCGCGACCACATCATGAGCCAAGCGACATGGTGGTTGAGATGGGTCACGGTGTTGTTATCGACATGGGTGCGGAAGTGAAGGGCTACCGAAGTGACATGACTCGAACCATTCGAGTGGGCGAGTGGAGTGCTGAATATGCCCAGATGTTCGCATTTGTACGAGAAGCACAAAGTGCCGGATTGGCATCTGTTCGCGCGGGCGTGCAGGGGTCAGATGTTGATGCAGCAGTTCGCGAGGTGTATCGCAGAGAAAATGTTGAACATGAATATGTGCATGGCACGGGCCATGGGGTGGGTCTGTATATCCACGAAGAGCCCATCTTGTCTCCGCGTTGTACCGCAGTTCTCTCTGAAGGAGAGGTGGTGACTGTGGAACCTGGGCTCTATCGTAAAGGGGTCGGTGGCGTCCGGATTGAAGATCAGGTCGTCGTCACAGGCTCTCAGTGCCGAATTCTTACACTCAGTCCTAAGGAACTCTCATGCCCGCGATCACTACGAACGATCTGAAAAACGGAATCACTCTCGAACTCGACAACGGACTTTTCACCGTCGTCGAATTTCAGCATGTGAAGCCAGGCAAGGGCGGCGCTTTTGTTCGTACAAAGCTGCGCAACTTGCGTAATGGCAACGTGTTCGAAAAAACCTTCAACGCTGGTATCCGAGTTGAGCAAGCAATTCTCGATAAGCGCGATATGCAGTTCCTCTATAAAGACGGTTCCGATTTCGTTTTCATGGACACCGAGTCCTACGACCAAACAACAATTTCTCCAGCAGCGTTGGGCGATGCGGCCGACTATCTCATCGAGCAAGCCATGGCAATCATTGCGTACTACAACGGCGAAATTGTCACGGTCGAAATTCCAGCTTCGGTGGAATTGGTCATTTCCGAGACAGAGCCCGGCGTTCAAGGCGACCGTGTGTCTGGCGCGAAGAAGCCTGCAACATTGGAAACTGGAAAAGTCATTCAGGTTCCCTTGTTTGTCAACGTCGGAGACAAGGTCAAAGTTGACACTCGCTCTGGTGACTACATCACCCGCGTCTAATGACTGACGACGCGGAAGCATTTCGCCAGTACGACCCACGGACCGACGCTCGTGAGCAAGCAGTCATGCTTCTCTATGAATCAGAACAACGTTCGGTCTCGCCACTTGACCTAATGGTTGAACGTGGAGTGGCGTCAGAAGACATGGCTCGTGCACTCCTCGAAGGTGTTGAAGCGTCTCGTGCGCATATTGACTCAGAAATTGTCACTCATGCTCGCGGATGGGCACTCGATCGCATGCCTGCACTCGATCGAGCCATTCTTCGACTCGCAATCCATGAGCTTCTCGATCGACCCGATGTGCCTGTCGCAGTCGTCATTGATGAAGCGGTCGAGCTTGCTAAACGCTTTTCCACCGATGATTCGGGTCGGTTCGTGAACGGTGTGCTTGCGGCGGTGGCCAAAACATCCCGTCCTTCTGCGGAATGATGGTGCCGTGGATTCCACGGTTGACTTTGTTCGCTCCTGTCGGGACTCGTTACGCCGGGTTTCGCCTTGGACCTGGGTGGTTTTTGCCGTGTGTTGCGCGCATGCATTCTGGATGTCGTGGCTGCAGGTAAATCTTCATCGTGGTTTAGGAACATTTGCCTATGACGTTGGCTTGTACGACCAAGGAGTCTGGTTGTTGTCACGTGGGCAGGCTCCGTTTGTCACGCTGATGGGTCGAAACCTTTTTGGCGACCACGCATCACTCATTCTGGTTTTTCTGGTGCCGTTGTATTGGATTATTCCTGGCACGGCGACTCTGTTGGTTGTCCAGGCAGTCGCCATTGCAGGCGGTGCGATTCCTTTGTATCTCTTCGCCCGCCGAGTTCTACAGAGTGAACCATTGGGAGTGTGTGCGGCGTTTTTATGGCTTGCTAATCCCGCTGTAAACGGAACGGGAATGGAGAACTTCCATCCGGATTCATTTCTCGGTCTCTTCTTGCCGCTGGCGCTCTACGCGCTGTACGAACGGAAGTGGCGTCTGTACGCCGTCGCAGTCTTCTTGTGTTTGCTGGTGAAAGAAGATGTCGTTCTTGTCATGGTTCCTCTTGGAATTTTTGTTGCATTTCGATTTGATCGCAGAAAGGGGCTGTGGACGGCGTTTGCTTCGCTGTTTGCCACTTTCGTGGGCATGTTCCTTCTCATGAAATCTCTAATTGGGGTTCCCACTAGAAACACATGGCGAATTCCCTTCGGTGGTTTGTGGGGGTTTCTTCACGAACTCGTCACGAACCCACGTGCAGTTGCTCAATACCTGGTGTCGGAAGATCGAGCCCTCTACATGTTCCAAATGGCAGCACCGTTTGCTGCTGTCTTTGCATTGTCTCCATGGTTGACACTGGTCGCAGTCCCGGTCATTGCATCGAACGTTGTGAGTACGTTCTGGTATCAGCACAGCATTCAGTACCACTACTCATTGGTGGCGGTGCCAATTCTGGTGTGCGCCACAGTTTTTGGTGTGAAGGCTGTGGTGGCGAAATGGCGCGGGTTCGTGATGGCTGGCGTTGTTGTCACTACTGCGGTCACATTCATTGCGTGGGGTCAACACCCACTAGCTATCACTCCACGTTCGGTTCTTTCGTCCGACGCTGCTGTGGCTGTCGCGGCACGACAAATTGTGAAAGAGGTTCCCCAAGATGCGGTGGTCTCTGCTTATGACCCCCTTGTTACGTATTTGGCGCATCGCAAAGAGATCTACTTCTTCCCAAACCCGTTCCGGGCGGTGTACTACGGCGTGGGAACAGAAGTGGAGGGAACCAGACTCCCAGCAGCAGACCGTGTGGAATATGTGGTGCTCCCTCGCATTTTGAACGAAACGCTCCGATGGGACTGGGCCGAGGTCAGCGCGGACTTCGAGGAAGTCTCAGGAAACCAGTACTGGCAGATTTTTCGCCGAAAACAGCGTTAGCAAGACTGAGTCCGATGATGTAGAGTTGACCTGACCGTAAAACGAGTCCTGTGAGGCTCGAACGGAAGGAAAACATGAATCTACGAATTCCCACACACGCACGCCCCTTACACGGGGCGTTTTTCATGCCCACACACATTTTCATCGCTTGCCGGTGAGCGCTGTGACAACCACTGCGGTTGACATTCTTGGCGCCGACGACGTGTCGCGCGCCATCACCCGCATTTCTCACGAGATTGTTGAGCGAAATCCGGCTCTTGATTCGGTGGTCATTGTCGGAATGCAGACTGGCGGTACGTGGATTGCAAAGCGCTTGTGTGAGTCGGTGAACAAAATTGTTGAAGGTGCCAATGTGCCCTTGGGCGCTATCGATATCTCGCTCTACCGCGATGACTACAGCTTGCGACCTGTCGTGCTGTCTGCACCCACCGACATTCCTGTCGATCTCACAGGCCGCACCGTTGTCCTTGTCGATGACGTCCTTTTTACTGGCCGCACTGTACGTGCTGCTTTAGAAGCCCTGAACGATTACGGACGTCCTCGTGCGGTTCAACTGGCTGTCATGGTGGACCGCGGTCACCGTGAACTGCCCATTCGTCCTGACTACGTGGGCAAGAACATCCCTACGCACTTCAGTGACGAGGTGGCGGTAGGTCCCAATGGCGTCACGGTTTCGGCGGTGGCGACGTGAAGCATCTTCTCGACACTCACGACCTGTCCATAGACGACATTGTCAACATTCTCGACGTGGCGGACCGAATGGCCGAAGTAAATCGTCGTCAAGTTCCGAAGGTCCCCGCACTGAAGGGGAAAACCATCGCCACTGTGTTTTTTGAAGATTCCACACGAACTCGTCTGAGTTTTGAAACTGCAGCTCGTCGTTTGTCTGCAGATGTGCTCACATTTCTCGCGTCTAGTTCAAGCGTGAACAAAGGCGAGAGCCTGCGTGACACCATTGAAACGTTGTCAGCCATGGGTGTCCAAGCCTTTGTCGTTCGGCACAAGTCCAGTGGAGTTCCATTACAACTTTCTCAGTGGACCGACGCATCTGTCATTAATGCTGGCGATGGGTGGCATCAGCATCCAACGCAAGGTCTCTTAGACGCCTACACCATCACTCGTGAATTCGGAACTCCAACGTCGCTTGCTGGTCGCACAGTTGCCATTGTTGGTGACATTAAACATTCGCGCGTTGCGCGCAGCAACATAGACCTTTTCACTCGGTTGGGTGCACGAGTTGTCCTTGTAGCCCCACCATCACTGTTGCCATCACATGTAGAGACGTGGCCAGTAGACGTTCGCTCAACCATGGACGATGTCATCGACAATGTCGACGTGGTCTATCTGCTTCGCATGCAATTAGAGCGTATGCAGTCGGCATCTATTCCCAACTTGGCGGAGTACACGCGCTTGTATGCGTTAACCCCAGAACGCGCTGCTGTTTTGCAAGATCATGCGTTGCTGATGCATCCAGGGCCAATGAACAGGGGAGTTGAAATTACGGTCGATCCCGCCGATGTAGCCGGCTCTCGCATTCTTCAGCAAGTAACAAACGGAGTGTCCATACGTATGGCGGTGTTGTTTACCTTGCTAGGCGGCGACAGTGTGTCCAGTTTGACTGCAGGTGGGGAAGCATGAGCCAGTCACTTCTTCTTCAGAATGTCACGGTGGTCAATCCCGATGCGGTGTTCGTTTCCGATGTGCTTATTCAGAACGGCCGTGTCTCTGCAATAGGGAACGGGCTCACTGGCGACATCGTTGTGAATGGCTCTGGGCTCTACGCATCGTCAGGGTTTGTCGATTTGCACACTCATCTTCGCGAACCCGGCAAGGAAGAAGCAGAGACCATTGAAAGTGGTAGTCGTGCCGCAGCATTGGGTGGGTATACCGCTGTTGTCGCAATGCCCAATACGGACCCAGCGCAAGACAATGTTGCGACAGTTGCATTTGTTCGGGAACAAGGCATCAAGGCCGGACTCTGTGAGGTGCTTCCTTCTGGATGTATCACGGTGGGTCGCCTGGGCGAATCGCTCGCACCGTTCGATCAATTGGCAAAAGTGGGTGTCACTCTCTGCACCGATGATGGCAACGGAGTGCAAAGCGAATCTCTGATGCAGCAGGCGCTAGTTGCTGCCAAAAAACTAAATATCACCATGGCCCAACATTGCGAAGTCTCAGAGATGACCATTGGTGCTGCCATGCACGACGGCGAATGTTGCTCACATCTTGGAGTTCCCGGATGGCCAGCAGAAGCAGAAGTGCAGATGGTACTTCGAGACATCGAACTTGTTCGTCGCACCGGCGGTCGCTTGCATCTCTTGCACCTCTCCACTGCTGAGAGCGTGGCTCTCGTTCGCGATGCAAAGAAGGAGGGGCTGCCGATCACTGCCGAAGTCACTCCTCACCATCTGTCATTACAAGACACTTTGCTAAAGAGTTTCAATCCCATCTTTAAGGTGAACCCGCCGTTGCGCACACCGCGCGACATTGAAGCGCTGAAGGAAGGACTTGCAGACGGCACAATCGATGCAGTCGCTACCGATCACGCACCACACGCCGGGCACACAAAAGAACAACCACTCGATGTGGCGCCACCAGGCATGTTGGGACTTGAAACCGCACTAGCGGTGGTCAACACCGCAGTCACACTCGACGTTCAAAAACTTGCTGCACTGATGTCATGGAACCCTGCGCGTATTGCTCGCCTTGAATCCCATCAAGGGCGGCCTCTCGCAGTGGGGGAACCCGCAAACATCGCAGTGTGGGACACCACATCGGTGTGGACCGTGCAAAAAGATGCACTTGCGAGCAAAAGCAAGAACACTCCGTATCACGGAATGGCCGTACGTGGCCGCGTGCACCACACCATTTTCAACGGAGAACTCGTCGTACATGAAGGAAAGGCACTGAAGTGACCAACTCGCTTACCTCAATCGCACTCGTCTTAGAAGATGGTTCCGTCTTTGAAGGCGAGGCAATCGGACACATTCCTTCAAACGGAATCGCCGCCGGAGAAGTGGTGTTCAACACCACGCTGACTGGGTACCAGGAAGTTATTTCCGACCCGTCGTATGCAGGTCAAATCATCACCTTCACTACGTCGCACATTGGTAACTATGGCGCTACATCTGCAGACGCTGAATCACGTGGCACGTTTGCGCGAGGAGTCATCGTGCGCGACATGGCGCGACGTCGAAGCAACTGGCGAAGCGAAGAAGACCTAGACACCATGTTGAAGTCTCACAACTTGCCGGGAATTGCTGGTCTCGACACTCGCCGTCTCACACGCCTTCTTCGCGACTCGGGGTCACTTCGTGGTGCATTTGGCACGGCGAGCGAAAAAGAACTTCATGCCGCGGCTCAAGCCGAAACTGGAACATCGGGCATCGACCTTGTTGCTCAGGTCACGACTCCACAGTCCTATACGTACGGAGATGGGAAGTTCTCTGTGGTTGCATACGACTTTGGTATCAAGACCACCATCTTGCGATGCTTGTCAGAAATTGCTCGTGTCACAGTTGTTCCCGCGGGAACCTCTGCTGAAGAAGTCCTCGCGTTGTCTCCCGACGGAGTCTTTTTGTCGAATGGTCCTGGAGACCCTGAAATGGTGAGTGGCGCAACGCAGAACATTCGCGCCATCGTGGAAGCTGGTACTGCCACGTTTGGAATTTGTCTCGGTCATCAACTTTTGTCGCGTGCATTCGACGGGCACACATTCAAGCTTCCGTTTGGTCACCACGGCGGCAATCACCCTGTTCGAAACTTGGCGACCGGCGCGGTGGAAATCACCAGCCAGAACCACAACTTCTGTGTCGATCCCGATTCGCTCGCCGCAGTTGCTGACATCACACACATCAACTTGAACGACAACACGAACGAAGGAATGCGCTTGAAGAAGCATCGAGCGTTTTCTGTTCAGTATCACCCTGAAGCAGGTCCTGGGCCGCACGACAGCCGCTACCTCTTCGCCCAATTCGCAGAACTGATGGAGGGCAAGTAATGCCACGCCGTAACGACATTCATAACATTCTCATCATCGGGTCTGGCCCAATTGTGATTGGCCAAGCGTGCGAGTTCGACTACTCCGGAACACAAGCGTGTCGAGTATTGAAGTCGGAGGGATATCGCGTTGTGCTTGCCAACTCGAACCCGGCCACCATCATGACCGACCCTGACTTCGCGGACCGCACGTACATCGAGCCGCTCACACCAGAGATACTGGCCAAGATCATTGAACGTGAAAAACCCGATGCAGTGTTGCCAACATTGGGCGGACAAACAGGTCTGAACCTTGCCATGGCGCTCTACGAGCAAGGACTAGTTGGTGTTCCAGGAACTCCAGAACTTATTGGCGCTAACGCAGA
Source organism: Ilumatobacteraceae bacterium (assembly GCA_021299715.1). Classification (GTDB taxonomy): domain Bacteria; phylum Actinomycetota; class Acidimicrobiia; order Acidimicrobiales; family Ilumatobacteraceae; genus UBA2093. The sequence continues at coordinate 446,568 of JAJTEL010000001.1, forward strand.
AGCAATTGCCACTGCAGAAGACCGTGACAAGTTCAAGCAAGCCATGATTGAAATAGGGCTCGATGTGCCGCGTAGTGGCATAGCGCACAACATGGACGAAGCAACAGCAGTGTTGGAAGAGATTGGGTTGCCGGTCATTATTCGCCCTGCGTACATCTTGGGTGGTCGCGGTACCGGAATTGCCAACACCATGGAAGAGTTCTTGAAGGTGGCACACGATGGTCTAGATGCAAGCCCTATCCGTGAAATTTTGATTGAGACTTCCATCGTTGGATGGAAGGAGTACGAACTTGAAGTGATGCGCGACAAGGCAGACAACTGCGTCATTATCTGCAGCATTGAGAACTTCGACCCAATGGGCGTTCACACGGGTGACTCCATCACGGTTGCACCCGCACAAACATTGTCCGATGTTGAATATCAGCGCATGCGCGACGCAGCCCTTGCGTGCATCCGCCGAGTAGGTGTTGAGACCGGCGGTTCAAATGTTCAGTTCGCACTGAATCCCGCAAATGGCGACATGGTTGTCATTGAAATGAATCCTCGTGTATCGCGCTCATCGGCGTTGGCCTCAAAGGCAACAGGTTTCCCCATTGCCAAAATTGCTGCCAAGTTGGCTGTGGGTTACACGCTCGACGAAATTCCCAACGACATCACACGTATGACGCCGGCGAGTTTTGAACCAACAATCGACTATGTCGTCACCAAGATTCCACGATGGGCATTCGAAAAACTGCCAGGAACATCGGGAGTTCTGGGAACACAAATGCAAAGCGTTGGTGAGGCCATGGCCATTGGCAGAACTTTCCCCGAAAGTTTGCAGAAGGGTCTGCGCTCACTTGAGCAAGGCCGTCTCGGCTTGAACTGCGACCCGGGCGAATCCCTCTATGACCCATTGAGCGACGAAGCGTTGTTGGCGAAAGCTGCTGTAGCTACTCCCGAGCGAATCTTCCAGGTAGGTGAAGCGTTGCGTCGAGGCATGGGCGTTGACCGCGTGCATGATGCAACAAAGATCGACCCATGGTTCCTCGACCAAATGCAGATCATCATTGATGAACGTGAAGCAATGGAAGGAAGCACAATCACCTCGCTCACTCGAGCACAGATGCGTCGTGCAAAGCGCCTCGGATTCTCCGATGCACAACTTGCATACCTCTTGAAGAGTGATGAACTGTCTGTACGTGCGCACCGAGAAGATCTAGGTGTCATTCCTACATACAAGACCGTCGACACATGTAGTGCAGAGTTTGCGGCGCAAACTCCGTATCACTACTCAACCTATGAAGACGAGAACGAAGTGCGACCATCAGATCGTCCACGCGTCATCATCTTGGGTTCGGGTCCGAACAGAATCGGTCAAGGAATTGAATTTGACTATTGCTGTGTACATTCCAGCTTCGCTTTGCGAGATGCAGGCTTCGAGACAGTCATGGTGAACTGCAACCCTGAAACGGTGTCCACCGACTACGACACGTCCGATCGTTTGTACTTCGAGCCTCTTACTCGAGAGGATGTGCTGAATGTCATTGCTGCGGAAACCTTGGCTGCAGGGGGAGTGCCACCGAAAGTCATTGTGAGTCTTGGTGGTCAGACACCGCTAAAACTGTCTGGCCTTATTGACCCTGCTCTCATTGCTGGTACATCTCCACATTCCATCGATCTCGCAGAAGACCGCGAGAAGTGGAATCAACTGTGTGAGAGTTTGTCCATCCCTCAGCCTCCAGGTGGAACCGCTGTGACACTGGACGAAGCCCGCACTATTGCACAGCAGGTGGGATTCCCCGTGTTGGTTCGTCCTAGTTACGTATTGGGCGGCCGAGCAATGCAAATTGTCCACGACATGGGTGCGCTCGAACGCGCCATGGAACAACTTGCTGCCGATGGAAGTTTGGGCAAAGAAGGCGGACTCTCGGCTGAGCGACCTGTTCTCATCGACCGTTTCCTCGCCGACGCTACGGAAGTAGATGTGGATGCAATTCGAGATCACACCGGCGAAGTTCTCATTGGCGGCGTGATGGAGCACGTGGAGGAAGCAGGAGTTCACTCCGGAGACTCAGCGTGTGCCATTCCGCCACAAACACTTCCTGCATGGGTAGTTGAAGTTATTAGCGAGTACACATCATCAATTGCACACGCTCTTGATGTGCGCGGGCTTATCAATGTGCAGTTTGCGGTGCTCGGTACAACGGTGTATGTCATTGAAGCCAACCCGCGTGCATCACGCACAGTGCCGTTTGTTGCAAAAGCCACCGGTGTGCCACTAGCAAAAGTGGCCAGCCGTGTCATGTTGGGTGCAACCCTCAATGAACTACGCACTGAAGGACTTCTCACGCCGCCAGTAACAGGCGGACATGTGTCTGTGAAGGAAGCCGTCTTGCCTTTCAGTCGATTCCCCGAAGTCGATACAGCGCTGGGACCAGAAATGCGTTCCACGGGTGAAGTCATGGGAATCGACAGAACGTTTGGTCGAGCGTTTGTGAAATCACAAACTGCTGCCGGAACAGTTCTTCCCACATCGGGAATGGTGTTCTTGTCGCTGAACGATGGAGATAAGCCGGCAGGATTGGTGGTGGCCAAACGACTACGTGCATTAGGTCTTGGCATCGCAGCCACCACTGGTACAGCTGAGTATCTGGCCAAATTCGGATTACCTGTCGACCGAGTGGTGGGCAAGTTGTCAGAGATGGCGGGAACAAGTATGGACAATGCAGTCGATCTTGTCGCTCAAGGAGAAATCAGTTTTGTGGTGAATACACCGCATGGTCGTGGTTCCCGTGAAGATGGAGAAGCAATTCGTAAAGCCGCGAACTCCAATCGCGTCTCATCTGTGACCACTGTCGAAGCAGCACTCGCAGCAGTGAACGGTTTGTGGGAACAACGCGAGTCAGAAATTGAAGTGTGCTCGTTGCAGGAGTATCACGGACGATGATGAAGAACAGGCGTGGTGAAGCGGCTCTCCAAACATTGGGGTCGGTGACCGTTGGGGGAGTCACTCTCTCTACGCCGTTCCTCACTGCGTCGGGTACTGCTGGTCACGATGTTGAATTTGCTTCGTACATGCCAATGAATAAATTGGGCGCAACTGTTGCCAAGAGTTTGTTTCATGAAGAGTGGGCCGGAAATCCCGCGCCGCGCGTGCATGTGGCTCGTGGTGGCATGGTGAATGCTGTGGGTCTACAAGGGCCTGGGGTTGTGGTATGGGTTCGCGACTCGTTGCCGAAATGCGAATCTCTTGGTGTCACCGTTGTTGCAAGTATTTGGGGTCGCACAATTCAGGAATATGTTCGTGCCGCAGAACTGCTTCGCGATGCCGGAAACCGCATTGCCGCTGTAGAGGTGAACTTGTCCTGTCCAAACTTGGAAGGCCGCAGCGGAATCATTGCCCACGACGCAGATCTTTCGGGCCGCATCATCTCTGAAGTCTGCGCAGTTACCGCGGTGCCAGTGTGGGCCAAGCTGAGTGCTAACACAGATCGCATCATCGACGTTGCAGAGTCTGTGGTTGGTGCTGGTGCTATGTCTCTCACCCTCATCAACACCATTCTTGGTATGCAGATCGATGTGCGTACCGGTAAGCCCACTTTGGGTAATGGTGGTGGCGGACTGTCTGGTTCAGCAATTCATCCCATTGCAGTTCGCGCAGTTCACGATGTACGTGTTGCAATGCCATCGGTGGACATCATCGGAGTGGGCGGTGTCTCCTCTGGGGCTGATGCGCTTGAAATGATGATGGCCGGCGCTAATGCGGTGCAGGTCGGTACAGCCTCATTTGCAAACCCGGCGGCAACATGGAACATCGCGTGCGACGCCGCACGCCAAGCGAGGTCACAAGGCGCTCGCACATGGGGTGACATTGTCTCAGTGATGCATCGCACCTAGGGGTTCCGTTGCGTGCGAGGTTCTCGCAACTACAATCACCATATGGAAAGCAGAAATCGCGACCTCGAGACCGTGTCTCGGCTGCGCACTGCTCGTCTTCACGCCGTTGGGGCTGCTTCACGTGGGGAAATGGAGTCGCTGTTGCGTCACTCCACACCTGAGGCGTCGCAGGTGTACGTAGTGAAGTTGTTCGATGTTCACCCTCGGTTCGGCAAAGTGGCAGGTCGCCGTTTGCTTGCCCAGTTGAATGTTCCGCCTTTTGCGCGAGTCGCCAATCTCAGTTCGCAGCAAGTTGATGCTTTGTTGCAGGCCGTAGGGGAGCCATCATGAGTGCCCCCATCATTGTTGTGGTCTCAGGCCCAGGTGGCGCTGGTAAGGGAACCATCGTTGAAGAATTGGTGCAACGTGATTCGGCGCTGTGGCTGAGTCGATCGTGGACCACGCGAACACAACGCGACGGCGAATCAAGTGATGCGTATGTGTTTGTGTCGCGTTCTGAGTTCGAGCAGCACATCGCTAGTGGGGGCTTCTTGGAGTGGACCGAGTTCCTCGGCAATTTGTATGGCTCACCCATGCCGAATGTGGACGATGGGCGAGACATTGTTCTGGAAATTGAGCTACACGGCGCCACCCAGGTAAAGGAACGGCATCCCGATGCCATCTTGGTGTTTGTTCAGCCACCGTCAAGAGAAGAGCAGCGCCGTCGTCTTCAGGGCCGCGGCGACTCAGAGCAGCACGTGGTGGAACGCCTAAAGAAGGCCGAAGACGAAGAACGTCTGGGGGCCGAAATTGCCGACGTCATCGTTGTAAATGACGACTTAGAGCGTGCTGTGGCCGAGATTCAGGGCATTATCGGTGCGGCCCGTAACCGCTCCCGATAGCCTTTAGCCGACTTCGGAGGTCTTCACATGTCCCGTCAACACGACTCCATGATTCACCCCAGCATTGAAAATTTGTTGAACCGCGAGAGCCTCGAGGGTTCAAAATTTGCGCTCGTCACCCTTGCTTCGTACCGCGCACGTCAAATCAACTCGTACTTCAACCAGCTCGGTGAAGGTCTCGGACAAATGGTGCCACCTCAGGTGTCCTCCGTTGCCCGCAAGCCACTGTCTATCGCATTCGAAGAAATCGCAGCCGACAAGATTGTAAAAATCGAACGCCTTCCATACGACGAGATGGAAGCAGAAGCAGAAGAACTCTTCGGTGCCGATAGTGCCGAAGACGACACTGCCGAGTCTGACGCCGAATAGGTCTGCATACCGGTCCGTCTTCACGCACTGGAATCAGTTACATGGAATCGGTCCGCGGTCGTCGCATTGTCCTTGGGGTCTCTGGGGGAATCGCTGCCTACAAATCTGTTGAGGTGTGTCGTCGTCTCGTTGATGCTGGCGCGCATGTTTCTACCATCCTCACCGAGGATGCTCATCGGTTCATTGGCCCTGTCACGTTGTCGGCATTGTCATCCGAACCGGTGCATACAAGTTTGTGGGACGACACATCGCCCATTCCTCACACGCGTCTCGGTCAAAATGCAGATCTCATTGTTGTTGCGCCTGCAACAGCGCGGGTGCTTGCCGCCTACGCAATGGGTCTGTCCCACGATTTGCTGATTGCCACTCTCATTGCCACCCGCGCACAGGTTGTTGTTTGTCCTGCAATGCACACAGAAATGTGGGAGCACCCATCAGTTCAAGACAATGTTGCGCTTCTTCGATCCCGCGGAGTCATTGTTGTCGAACCGCAGTCTGGTCGTCTCGCTGGTGGCGATGTTGGTACGGGCCGATTGGCTGATGTCGACTCAATTTTGAACGCAATAGACAACGCATTGTCCGGACGTACCCGCGACTTAGAAGGACTGTCCGTTGTTGTTTCGGCAGGTGGAACACGCGAGCCCATAGACGCGGTTCGGGTGTTAGCCAATCGCTCAAGTGGCAAGCAAGGGTATGCAATTGCAGAACAAGCGCTTGCCCGTGGCGCCCAGGTCACACTTGTGACCACGGTTGATCGTGTCACGCTTCCTGGCATTACCCGCGTCGATGTAGAAACCGCTCAACAGATGTTCGACGCCATGACTGCACAGGCTGAGCATGCAGACATTGTTGTTATGTCGGCAGCAGTTGCAGATTTTCGCCCTTTCGTTGCCGCCGCCGGAAAAATCAAGAAAGAGGGGGGAGTGCCAGAAATAGTGCTGGAACCAACTCCCGACATCTTGGCCGCACTTGGTGCATCGAAGCGAAAGGGTCAAACTCTTGTGGGGTTTGCGGCCGAGACATCGAACCTTGTGGATAACGCAAAAGGCAAGCTGGCTCGGAAGAATCTTGACCTCATCGTTGCGAATGATGTGTCAGCCGAAGGGGTTGGATTTAGCCACGACACCAATGCAGTCACCATTTTGGCTGCCGATGGCTCATGTCGCCAGGTAGGCCTCAGCAGTAAACACGCAATCGCTACAGAGGTTTTAGATAGCGTGGTCAAAGTTCGGTCAGCCCCTTGACCGTAAAAGTGAAGGAGTTGTTGTGAGGAAATTCACGTTCACATCGGAAAGCGTGACCGAGGGTCATCCCGACAAGATGGCAGACCAGGTCTCCGACTCAGTTCTCGACGCAATCTTGGCAAAAGACCCTGAGAGTCGCGTTGCTTGTGAAACGCTCCTCACCACTGGTTTGTGTGTTGTGTCTGGTGAAATTACCACCGATGCATATGTCGACATTCCGGCCATTGCGCGTCAAGCCATTAACAACATCGGTTACAACGATGCAGCTTTTGGTTTCGACGGAAATACATGCGGTGTCTTGGTTGCTCTCGATGCGCAAAGCCCAGATATTGCACAAGGTGTCGACAAGAGCGAAGAGCAGCGCAGTGGTTCGTCAGAAGACAAACTGAACAGCCAAGGTGCTGGCGACCAGGGAATGATGTTCGGCTACGCATGTAACGAAACACCCGATCTCATGCCTTTGCCAATTTGGTTGGCTCATCGCATGGCAGAACGCCTCACCGAAGTTCGCAAGAGTGGTCTTGTTCCGTACCTTCGCCCCGACGGTAAGACACAGGTCACCTTTGAGTACGAAGACGGAAAGCCTGTGCGTCTCACGACGGTTCTCATCTCAACGCAACATGCCGAAGGCATTAATCGCGAGACACAGATTCGTCCCGACCTCATTCAAGAGGTCATCATGCCCACTATTCCTGCACAGTTCGCTGGCGACAATCCGTCCATCTATGTCAACCCAACGGGCAAGTTTGTGTTGGGTGGACCACACGCTGACACTGGTCTGACAGGCAGAAAAATCATCGTCGACACATACGGTGGTATGGGACGTCACGGTGGTGGAGCGTTCTCCGGCAAAGACCCATCAAAGGTGGACCGTTCGGCAGCATATGCAGCACGTTGGGTTGCAAAGCACGTGGTTGCAAGTGGTGCAGCAGACCGTTGTGAAGTACAAGTTGCATACGCAATTGGTATGGCACAGCCCGTCAGCATCTTGGTGGAAACATTCGGCACCAATACGGTTAGCGAAGAGTCAATCGAAGCAGCAGTCCGTAACGTCTTCGACCTTCGCCCCGCTGCAATTGTTCGTGACCTCGACCTCAAGCGTCCTATCTATTCAAAGACGGCTGCATACGGCCACTTCGGCCGTTCAGAGCCAGAGTTCACGTGGGAAATTGTCTCGCGTTTGTCTGAATTCAAATCAGCCCTCAACATTTAACGAGTCTGTCCGCGCTGGTTGCATCAGTGGTGCCCGATGTATCGGGTATCGACAAAATCTTCGACTACCTCGTCCCAGAGTCTCTTGCTGGGCGTATTCAGGTGGGTCATCGAGTTCGTATCAATCTGAATGGTCGCCGAGTAGGCGGGTGGGTTGTCTCTCTTCTCGCTTCGGAAGATGCTGCAGAACACCTCACGGTTCCTTTTGAACGATTGGTGCCAATAGTCAGCGTGTCTGGACACGGTGTTGAACAAGAGTTGGTGTCACTTACTCGCTGGATGGCAGATGAATTCTTTGGGTCATGGCGTGCCACATTGTCGCGTGCAAGTGCACCGCACGTGCGTGCTCACAACGTTCACGCGCGACACGGCTCGTCGCCATCTCTCCCCACCGATTCAGTCGCTACTCACGCTGTGCAATTGGCAAATGCCGGAGGGGGACTCCTCGTTGTGCCGCCGTGTGCGTCGGCACTAAACGCGGTGGCGTCATTAACGGCACGCGGACCAGTGCTTGCTGTGTGTCCAACACAGCGCATGGCAGTGCTGGGTGCTGCAGCCTTACGTCGTCGTGGCCTCACCACCGCAGTAGTAGATGACGAATGGGATAACGCACGAGCCGGAGTGGATGTTGTGATTGGTGCTCGTTCGGCAGTGCTGGCACCTTGTGCGAACTTGTCAGCCATCGTGGTCATTGATGAACACGATGAACTACATCACGATGAACGCGCACCAACGTGGAACGCAGTATCAGTTGCACAAGAGAGGGCTCGACGGGCGGGAGTGCCGTGTGTGCTAACAACAGCCACGCCATCGGCCGAATCGTCTGTGCTGTTCGAACATGCAGTTGAACGCGTTGCTGAAGGACCACAATGGCCACGCATTGTTATTGAGAATCTCGACGCTGTTCCCGTCGCGGGCTCTTTGTTGTCGTCGCAGTTGTTGACTGCTGTTTCGTCTCAGGGTTCCACCACTGTGTGTGTCTTGAATACGAAGGGGAAAGCACGTCTTATCGTGTGTAAGTCGTGTCGGGAAGTTCAGAAATGTTCTCAATGCTCTTCGCTTTTGTCTCAAGATGATCAGGGCGCGTTGACATGTTCACGGTGCGACGAGTCGAAGGGTTCTGTGTGTCAGTCATGTGGTCGAACATCTTTTACCGTTCCGCGTGGCGGCGTATCGCAACTGGTGTCTCAGTTAGAAAAGTCAACGCAGCGTTCCATCATTGAGGTGACCGCCGAGTCGGACGATAACTGGACAACAGGTTCGGTTTTTGTTGGAACTGAAGCGGTTTTGTTTCGAGTCCCGCAAGCGAACACCGTTGTGTTTGCTGACATAGATCGTGACCTAGGAGCTCCACGAATTACTGCTCAACGTGAAGTGTTGTCGCTTATCGCGCGAGCATCGCGTTTGGTGGGAACCAACGGAACTGTTGTGGTGCAGACTCGTTCCCCCGGCCACCCGTTGCTTGTGGCGTTAGGCCAACACGATGTGTCCGAGGCTCTTCACGCATGGAATGAAGCAGATGTGGCGCAACGGCGGGCGTTCACCTTGCCGCCGTATGCAGTAATGGCCCATGTCTCGTTAGCGGAATCGCATTCCTTCAGCGCCTTGCCAACTTTCGACGACGTTCATGTTGCCCGTGATGGTGAGGCACTCATTCTTCGTGCATCATCACGAGACCAGGTGCGTCACGCTGTGCAAATGCTGCGAGAAACGTATGGAACGGCGTTGCGAGTGCACGCGGACCCAACTCGCTATTAGGTCTTTTTTACTTCTACGACACGAAAACCTTTGCTGCTGGAAAGTTTGTGTGCTGTAAAGCCGTTGCTGTTGAGCCAATCGGTGAGTGAGTCGGCTCCAAGGTTTTTGCTGACAACCATATGTGCGCGGCCGGTGGACGATAGTCGAGAGAGCCAGAGAGTCAACATGTCTCGCAACTGGCTTTTGCCAATTCGAATCGGTGGGTTGGACCACAACAATTCAAGGGAAGTGTCAACAGATACATCATCGGGATGCGCAACCCAAATATTCGTAATTTTGTTTCTTTCGGCATTCTCTGAGCACAGTTGTCGTGCACGTTCATTCACATCAACGGCAAGAACTGTGCAGTGTGGAAAAAGAACGGCCAATGCGAGGGCAATGGCGCCACTGCCACATCCGAGGTCGCACACGATGGAGCCATCTTCGATGTGGGGTCGTTCTCTTCGTTGCAGCGAATCGAGCAACACCGCGGTTCCTTTGTCGAGCCCGTGTTGGCTAAAGACACCGGCATCTGCAGACAAGGTGAGTTCACGGTCGCCAACCTGAATGGTGAAGTCACTACGTCGTGACGCAGTGGTGGGGGATTCTGAGAAGTAATGCGATCCCGGCGAGTTGTCAGACGGCGTGTTCATGGTGCAGGTAGCCTTTCAGATTATGGGCTATGACATTCGCACCTACGGAGATCCGGTTCTCACGGCAGTCGCCGAGCAGGTGGAAAACATCGACGGCAAAGTCATTCGACTTACCCAGGCAATGTTGCAGGCCATGTACAAGGCCCCAGGTCTTGGTTTGGCGGCTCCGCAAATTGGAGTTCAAAAGCAAATTTTTGTGTATGACATCGACGGTGAACCCATCACTCTTATTAATCCTCGCATTGTTGAGTCGCGTGGAGAATGGGTCTACGACGAAGGCTGCCTGTCCATCCCCGGCCTGTATGTAGAGATGCTGCGCCCCAAAGAAGTCCTTCTTGAGGCTGTTGATTTAAGCGGAAACACCATCCAAGTAGAAGCCGACGAGCTGCTCGCACGTCTTTTCCAGCACGAGCTCGACCATCTCAACGGAGTGCTCATGTTCGATCGCATGACTCCCGAACAGCGTGAGGAAGCAATGCAGGAATACAAGCGCATCGCAGATGGTGGAAGTTCTGCTGGTGAGACACGCCACATTGGACTGAAATAATTCATGACCATCGAGGGTCGTTCTCTCGTTTTTCTGGGAACACCAGTTGCTGCCGCAACTGTGCTTGAACACTTGCTGACCAGCGGTTTCACGATTGAGCATGTTGTTACTCAGCCCGATGCGAAGCGTGGTCGCGGTTCTGCATTGTCGCCAAGCCCTGTAAAAGAAGTTGCGTTGCGGCACAGCATTCCCGTCAGTCACGACCTCACCTGGATTCAGCAGAACGCAGAACGCGGTCTTTTTGGCATTGTTGTGGCCTACGGAAAGATCATTCCAACAGCTGTGTTGAATGCGGTGCCCATGATCAACATCCACTTCTCTCTTTTGCCACGATGGCGCGGAGCTGCACCAGTAGAACGTGCACTGATGGCGGGCGATTCTGTGACTGGCGTGTGCATCATGGACATTGAGCCCACTCTCGACACGGGTGCTGTATATGCACGCCAAGAAGTAAACATCACTGAACAATCGACAACGCTGTCGTTGACCGCAGAATTGGCAGACGCTGGCGCTCACCTGTTGGTGCAGACATTGCGTGATGGTCTTGGTTCTCCAATTCCCCAAGGCCAGGGTGTAACGCATGCCGCAAAAATATCGCGTGATGAATTGCGTATCTCGTGGACGCAGTCTGCGGTTGACATTCATCGTCGTATTCGGGCCATTCGGGCATTTACGGAAATCGATGGCGCACGGCTTCGCATTTTGGAAGCGAAGGTGGAACCGCATTCGCCACCTGTTCAGCCGGGAGTTCTTCTTCCCTCTGGCAAAGTGGGAACAGGGGAGGGGGTTCTTCAGTTGCTTGTTGTTCAGCCTGAAGGAAAGTCCGCCATGGATGCTGCATCGTGGATTCGCGGCCGCCCCGCCTCGGCATCGTCTGTCTTTACTCTGTGAAAATTCATCGGCCAGTCCATTCTCGCTGTGGATAGCCTCATGACGTGCTGAAGTTCGTACTCCCTAAAGGCTCTCTCGAGAAAGCCACTTTCGATCTCTTTGATGCGGCAGACCTTTCTATTAATCGGTCATCTGCAGTGGACTACAAGGCAACAATTGATGATCCGCGCGTTGATGAAGTGCGCATTCTTCGTCCACAAGAAATTGCCTCGTACGTGCAAGAAGGATTATTCGACATTGGCATCACAGGACGCGATTGGATTGAAGAGACCAATAGCGATGTCGTCAGTTTGGGTGAACTGAAATATTCGAAGGCAACATCGCTTCCCATTCGTGTTGTGGTGGCAGTGGCGCAAGATTCGCCAGCACAAACAGTGGCCCACTTAAAAGATGGTGTGCGAGTCACCACGGAATATCCCGAGATGACCCGTCGTTATTTTGCAGAGCGGGGCGTAAAGGCAGACATTCGCCTCAGTTACGGTGCAAGCGAAGCAAAGATTCCCGACATTGCCGACTGTGTGGTCGACATCACGGAAACTGGTCGAGCATTGCGCGCAGCAGGCCTTCGCATTATTGACACCATGCTCACCAGTTACACAGAACTCATTGCTAATAAGCAATCGTGGGAAGACCCCGCGAAGCGACATGCAATGGAACAAATCATGACTTTGTTAACAGGCACATTGGAGGCGCGAGACAAGGTGTTGTTGAAGTTGAATGTGGCGAAGTCGGCGATGGACGGGGTGTTGCAGTTGCTGCCATCGGCAAAGTCGCCCACCATCGCTCAGCTCGCGTCTGGAGACTTCGCGGTGGAAACTGTGGTTCCAAAGCGCGGCATCAACACGCTTATCCCGGCGCTTATCGATGCGGGCGCATCAGACCTTCTCGAGATTCCTATCTCGAAGATCATCCACTAGTAGTCACATGACCACATCGTCACGACTCACTGGTGTGGTTACCCAATTCGATGCACGTCGCGGATTGGGAGAGATCACAGACAACACAGGCCAGGTGTGGCCGTTTCATTGTGCGGTTATTGCCGATGGGTCTCGTTCAATAAATGTGGGCGAATCAGTCACGTTTACTACTGCGTTCCATGTGGTGCGCGACGAAGCGTTCGACATTCAGCCCCAGTAACTACTGGGTGGGGCTGGACTTCTGAACGTAGACCAAGCGAATATTTCCGAGGGCGGCCACCAACGTGTCGTAGTGCTCTCCAAGTCGTTCTCCCAGGCCGTCCACCAATAATCCGAGCGCGTCGATGGCGATCTGAGCATCGGCCAATCGCGCGGGTTCGGCCGATAAGTGAATTGCTGCCAGTTCAAAGAGCCCCATGGCGTGGTTGGTGACCACGACCGAGGCGGGAACCTCGGCCAGGCGTTGTCTGGCTTCGGCAACTGCCTCTAGGGCGTCGGCGGCTGCATCGTCGGTGTTGTTTGTAGGCATGGTGTCGTGTTGGCTCCTTGGGCGGTACCCTAATTGAGGTCAATTAAACGAAGTGGGGTTTCGGCCCCCACCTGCTCACCCCAGTGGGAGTGCAGTAGGTCGAGTATGCGAGCACCTCTTGGTCGCTCTCTGTCTGCTTCGTGCATTGTCACGAACGATCCGCGAAAGCGTTTCATTACAGAGGAGGGCGAGGCCCATTGCACAAGAGAGACAGTCATAGCTACGCCGCAGAATAACGAGCCCAGGTACAACGAGCGCATTCGTGCGCGCGAAGTACGCCTGATCGGACCCGATGGAAGTCAAGTGGGCATTCGCTCCACTGCAGACGCACTCACGTTGGCCCGCGAACTCGATCTCGACCTTGTCGAGGTTGCACCACTCGCAAATCCACCCGTGTGTCGAATTATGGACTACGGAAAGTTCCGATACGAAGAGGCGCAGAAGGCAAAAGAATCCCGCAAGAAGACCACCCACGTCACCATCAAAGAGGTGAAGTTCCGACCAAAGATCGGAAAAGGTGACTTCGATACGAAGGTTCGCCACATGCGCGACTTCCTCGAAGACGGACACAAGGTAAAAGTCACCTTGCAGTTCCGTGGACGAGAGGTGGCTCACCCCGAATTGGGAGCAAAAATTCTCGATGCGGCACTCGAACAACTTGGACCACTCGCAAAGGTGGAAACCCAAGCCCGTCTCGAGGGGCGCAACATGACAATGGTTCTCTCTCCAGACAAAAAGGCACCCGCCAAGAAGACCGATAAGGAAGGGTCAGACGCACCAAAGGCCGAAAGCCCAGCGCCTGCTCCAGCCGAAGAGAACGACAACGAGTAAGAGGAACAGAACATGCCAAAGATGAAGACAAGCAAGACCGCGGCAAAGCGGTTCAAGAAGACCGGCTCTGGCAAGCTGCGTCGCCAGCAGGCGAACCGCCAGCACCTCTTCGAAAAGAAGTCCAGCGTTCGTACGCGTCGCCTTGCGGGCGATGTCGACGTTCATCCTGGTGATGCCCGCAAGATCAAGCGCCTCCTTGGTGAGCGCTAGGCCACAGAAGAAGAGTTAGGAGAATCACATGGCACGCGTTAAGAGAGCCGTTCATGCTCGCAAGAAGCACCGCGCAGTATTAGAAAAGGCAAAGGGTTACTACGGCAATAAGAGCCGTTCATTCCGCGCCGCAAACGAACAGGTCTTGCACTCAGGGCAGTACGCATTTCGTGACCGTCGCGCAAAGAAGGGCGAGTTCCGTCGCCTCTGGATTCAGCGCATCAACGCTGCATGCCGCTTGAACGACATTTCCTACAGTCGTTTCATTGCCGGTTTGAATGCTGCAGGTATTGAAGTAGACCGCAAGATCCTTGCCGATCTCGCAGTCCACGATGCTGAAGCATTCACCGCTTTGGTGAAGTCGGCAAAGGCTGCACTGGCCTGAGCCGGACACCACTGTCATCTTCGAACCCTCGGGTTCAGACTCTGCGGCGCCTTATTGGGCGCCGCAGTTTCCGTTATGAGGAAGGTGAGTTCGTTGTCGAAGGTCCAACTCTTGTGCGCGAAGCGGTAAGCGCCGGACTACGCATCGTCGAACAATATGTGCGGGACGACTACAACGATTACATGGCGCCGTTCGATGTGTTTGAACTTGACTCTCGCACGTTCAACTCTGTCAGTGACACCGAATCACCGCGCGGCATTTTGGCTGTGTGTGCCATCCCCGATGCTGGCCCTATGCAGTTCGGAACTAACGATTGGTTAGTAGTACTTCACGAAGTCTCCGACCCAGGCAATCTCGGAACGCTTATCCGTAGTTCAGAGGCCGCAGGCGCTCGCGGAGTTGTCTTGGTAGGTGCAACGGTCGATCCGTGGTCGCCCAAGGTGGTACGGGCATCTGCTGGTGCGGTCTTCCATGTTCCTGTGTGGCAGGTTGATTCTCTGTCGGTCATACGAGATGCAGGAGTTCGGTTGCTTGGCACCACATCGCATGACTCGCTTGGCGTGTCTCAACCAGAGTCGCTCTACGACGCAGATCTCTCTGGTTGTGTGGGAATTGTTCTTGGCAACGAAGCCCACGGACTTGCGTCTGATGCAGACGTCGATGGTTGGGTCACCATTCACCATCTAGGCCGCTCTGAAAGTCTGAATGTAGCAATGGCCGGAACGGTGATGGCTATGCACATCAGCCGTCTTCGAAATGAAAGGGCACAGGGCTAATCCTCCCGCGTATGCATCGGGCATCGGAGTAGCGTTTCCTCGGCATGTCAACTTCGTCTTCTCCTGAAATGCAGCAACTCGCATCCGCCCTCGCCGAGGGGGTGGCGAGCATTCGTTCGTCCACGTCTAGCGACGACCTTCGCACCCTTATGTCTGCCCTTACTGGAAAGAAGGGCGCTATCGCCACGGTGAAGGCATCATTGGGCAAGCTGACCGATATCGACGCACGAAAGGCGCTTGGCTCTGCTGTCAACGATGCCCTGAACGAATTGCACTCTGCTGCCGAAACGCGCAGTAGGGAACTACGCACTGCTGAATTCGCAGAACAGATTCAGTCTGAGCGTGTCGACATGACCGAATTGGCGCTGTCAGCACGTACAACGCAACGTCGTGGACGAATGCACCTTGTTACTCAAGCAACAGAGCGTTTGGAAGATGTCTTCATTGGTCTTGGTTTTCAAATCGCAGAAGGCCCAGAAGTAGAAACTGACTTCTACAACTTCGAAGCACTCAACATGCCCC
This sequence comes from Ilumatobacteraceae bacterium, assembly GCA_021299715.1. GTDB lineage: Bacteria > Actinomycetota > Acidimicrobiia > Acidimicrobiales > Ilumatobacteraceae > UBA2093. Next base: position 462,151 of record JAJTEL010000001.1, read on the forward strand.
CAAGCCACCCTGCGCGCAGCATGTGGGACACATTGTTTATTGAAAGTGACGTAGAAGGAAGTGTGGTGTTGCGCACTCACACATCTCCTGTACAAATTCGTGTCATGCAAGAGTGGCCACCGCCTATCTATGCCGTCATGCCTGGTCGCGTGTTCCGCAAAGAGACACCCGACGCAACGCACATGCCTGTGTTTCATCAAATTGAAGGTCTAGTCATTGACAGGGGCATCACCTTCGCCGATCTTGCTGGCACTATCGAATCGTTCACTAAAGCATTCTTTGGTTCCGGATTCACTAGCCGCCTTCGTCCGTCGTATTTCCCATTTACCGAACCGAGCGCAGAGTTCGACATTCGACGTCCCGATGGTTCGTGGATTGAATTGGGTGGCTGCGGAATGGTGCACCCGCACGTGTTGCGAGCTGGCGGACTTGATCCAAATGAGTGGAGTGGCTTTGCATTCGGATTCGGAATTGACCGAATGGCAAAAGAGCGTCACGGCGTGAACGATCTTCGCGATATGTACTCCGACGACGTTCGGTTCACGGAGCAGTTCTCGTGAAAGTTCTACTATCCATTCTTCGAGAAATGGCAGACATTCCTGCCGATCCAGATGCTGTTGCCCTTGCATTGAATTCATTGGGGCTTGCTGTTGAGGAAATGACTGTTGTTGGCGCGCCAGTACCTGGCGTGGTGACTGCACGAATTCTTCGAATGGAGAAGCATCCGGACGCAGCCAAGGTCACTCGTTGTTTTGTCGACGCTGGCGACGGACAAGAGCGTCATGTGTGGTGCGGTGCTACCAATATGAAAGAAGGGGACATCGTTCCCTTGGCAACACTTGGGACAACAATGCCAAACGGCATGGAGATTGCCCGTCGCGGAATCTTGGGAATCGACTCCGAAGGAATGTTGTGCTCAGAAGTTGAATTGGGGATGAGCGACGAGTCATCGGGTCTTCTCATCTTGCCAAGTGATGTCCAATTGGGAGTGAGTCCATTTGATGCGCTGGGAATTGAACATGATGTGGTGTTCGATCTAGATCTCACTCGTAATCGCGCAGACTGTTGGGGTCATCTTGGAGTCGCTCGAGATTTGGCGGCCCACTTTGGTGTCGAACTACGCGGTCCACGTCTGAACGTGGGTTCTCACGGCTCTGCTACTTCGCTGCCAGTGGTTATAGATGCACCAGATAATTGCGGTTCATTCTCACTGTCGTATCTCAGCAACGTTGTTGTTGGTCCGTCACCTCGATGGGTCTCGGCACGGTTAGCACACTTAGGAATGCGCTCCATCAACAACGTGGTCGACGCTTCCAACTTGGTCATGCTGGAACTCAACCAGCCAAACCACGCATACGACGCCGAGAAGGTCTCGTCATTCCGTGTTCGATTCGCTCAGTCTGGGGAGACTCTCACCACGCTCGACGGACAAGAGCGCACGCTGTATGCCGACGACCTTTTGATTTGCAACGGTGAAACAAATGTCGGTGTTGGTCTTGCTGGAGTGATGGGCGATCTTCATTCTGAAATTACCGAAACCACAACCACTCTTGCATTAGAGAGCGCATGGTTTGCTCCTGACCCCATTCGTTTCGCTGCACAGCGCCACGGGCTCCGTTCCGAAGCATCTATCCGTTTTGAACGTGGGGTGAACCCACATGGCTGGGTGGCAGGAGCAGAGCGCTTCGTCACCATTCTTCGTGAAACCAGCCCGAATGCAACTCTGCACGCCGGCGCAACCTTGGTACAGACCGCATCGTGCCCTCAGCCTGTAGAAGTAGCAGTGTCGCTGCAGTACATGACCAGCCTGACAACATTGGCAAAACAGTTCCCAAATCCACCGTGCATGGTCGATTGTCGTCGTTGCAGCAACGGCGCCGCATTGTGCGTCGAGTTCTTGTAGGCCTTGGTCTCGACGAGGCGATGCCGTCACCGTTTCTTGCCATCGGAGATTTGCCGGCGGTCGGATTGTCAGAAGATACGGCGTTGCGATTGGCAAATCCATTGGTGGCAGACGAATCAATCCTGCGTACATCGTTACGTCCCGGACTGTTGAAGTCACTGCGCTACAACCAATCACACCGCGCGCCAAGAATTGGCTTGTGGGAGATTGGGCATGTGTATCCCACATCGGGACAGCAGTTGCCCGATGAATCGGAACAGCTGGCAATTTTGGTTGCGGGTGGAACAGCAGAAACTGCTCTCGCGCAATGGAACGAATTGTGTGATGCATTGTCTGTCGGCGCACAACTCGATCAGTCTCGTGTTCCTGCAGGTTTGCATCCCACGCGTTCAGCAACTCTTGCCCGCGGGAAGAAGGTTGTGGGCGTTGTTGGCGAGATAGACCCTGTTGTTCTCGATGCGTTAGGAATTGAAGGGCGCGTCAGCATTCTTGAAGTAGACCTCTCTACTGTTCTCGCCGAAGACCCAAAGCCCGTGCAGGCACGCGAAATCAATCGCTTTCCATCTAGCGACATCGACCTTGCTTTTGTACTTCCAGAATCTGTCACCGCTTCAACACTTCAACGCGCCATTCGTCAAGCTGCAGGTAAACGTCTGGTGTCACTCGATTTGTTTGACGTGTACAGAGGCAAGGGTGTTGCCGAAGGTTCGCGAAGCCTTGCCTTCCGTCTTCGTTTGCAAGAAGACAACGGCACTCTCACCGAGGCCGTGTTGGCAGAAGTGCAGAAGGCGTGCGTTGCTGCAGCCGAAAAAGCCGGCGCAACACTCCGCGGTTAATTCATTGAGGGGTCGCGAGGAAACTGCGACAACTTCTTTATGTCGCCTAGCTGGCGCGCGATGACACGTGACCACAGAGTTGCAGGGTCATTGTCATAGGCATCGTCAGGAAATGACGGAACAACAAACCATCCCTGTTGCTTCACTTCACCCGCAAGTTGATGTGGACCCCAACCGGAGTATCCACGAAAGACTCGGTGTGGTTCGGTTGATGTTGGTACGTCACTCATGATGTCTACAGATGTGACTCCCGACGTGGTTGATGGATCGCGCCGAAGACAGATGAAGCCAGATTCTTCGACGGGTCCGCCAACAAAATCGCAATAGGGCGGCACGGCTGAGTGAATCCATCGTTGAAGCGGCGAGTCAGAGTCGTGATGTGAATTCAGGTCTGGTCGATTGAGAACAACCCCCATCGAACCTTCCGCATCATCGTGGGCAATCAACAAGATGACCGTGCGAACGAAATTGGGGTCATCCATGAGGGGATGGGCCACCAAGAGAGCCCCTGACTGGGGGGAGATGATTGCATTATCATTCACTAGGTCGTATAGTAATACATCTATGGTGAAAGTCGGAATCATTGGAGCATCCGGATACACGGGAGCAGAGTTGTTGCGCCTGTGTGCCCAACATCCGGAGGTGGAAGTCGTTGCGGCAACGGGGGATTCTCAGGCCGGCACCTTGGCCAGCCACCTGTATCCATCAGTGGCGGCGGCCTATCCGAATCTTGTGTTCGAGGAATACTCCGTGGAACGCTTCACTGGACTCGATGTCGTTTTCTTGGGTATCCCGCATGAGGCAGCGCTAGAGATTGCCCCGCAACTTGTTGGCAAGGTCGGCTGCATCATCGATTTGTCTGCGGCCTACAGATTGAAAGACGCATCGCTGTATCCCACGTGGTACGGCTTTACGCACACACAACCAGACTTGTTGGCCGCAGCTGTGTACGGATTACCAGAGCTGTATCGCAGCGAATTGGCCGGAGCGTCACTTATCGCGACGCCTGGGTGTTATGTCACCGCAGCATCGCTCGCACTCACACCGTTGGTGCGTTCAGGCATTATTCAGAACACGGGTGTCATTGTTGATGCTGCATCGGGTGTCAGTGGTGCAGGTCGTGCGTTGAAGCACACATCACTGTTTTCTACGGTCGATGAAGATTTCACTGCATACGGATTGTTAGATCACCGTCACACACCAGAAATCGAGCAAGTCACCGGGGCCCAAGTGTTGTTTACGCCACATCTGGCCCCGATGAACCGAGGAATTCTTGCAACCTGTTACGCCCGTCCTGCAGGTGCTGCTCCTACTACAGCGTCGCTGCTTGCTTCTCTTGCCACGTTCTATAAGGACGAGCCATTCATTGTCGTTCGGCCACAGATCCCATCGACGAAAGCCACACTTGGCACTAACTGCGTTCACATCACCGCGCGTTACGACGAACGAACGGGCTATGTCATGGTTCTTGCAGCGCTTGACAACATTGCAAAAGGCGCATCGGGTGGGGCAGTGCAGTCAATGAACGTTGCTCTGGGTCTTACGGAAACTCTCGGACTGAACTCAGTAGGTGTGTACCCATGAGCGAATTAACCACCGCACAAGTTCTTGTTGAAGCATTGCCGTACATTCGCCGGTTTGCTGGACGAACTGTGGTGGTGAAGTACGGGGGCAATGCTCTTGCCGGTACCTCCGACCACGACGCACTCGCTCTGTTCGCTGAAGACATCGTCTTAATGCACACCGTGGGCATTCGCCCTGTTGTGGTGCACGGTGGTGGGCCGCAAATCAACGAGATGTTGGCTCGTCTCAATATTGAGTCGTCATTCTCGAACGGTCTTCGCGTGACCGATGCAGCAACCATGGAAGTTGTTCAAATGGTTTTGAATGGTCAGGTCAATCCGCAGATTGTGAGTGCTATTAACACGCACGGAAATGTGGCCGTGGGTCTGTCTGGCGAAGACGGGCGCACATTGCAGGTGACCCCACGTGACCCGTCGCTTGGTTTTGTGGGTGACATTGAGAAGGTTCGTCCACACGTGATTGAAGGATTGCTGCACGACGGGTTTGTTCCTGTGTTGTCCACAGTCGGAGTTGACTCACACGGACAGCCGTACAACGTCAACGCCGATACGGCTGCGGGCGCCATTGCAGAAGCCTTAGGCGCAGAGAAGATTATCTATCTCACCGACATCGCCGGTCTTCGTTCAAACATCGACGATGCGTCGTCGCTCATTCAGCGAATCACGGTGAATGAACTCAGCGCGCTCATTGAGAACGGCACTGTCTCTGGCGGAATGATTCCGAAAGTGGAGAGCTGCATGCAAGCCGTACGCGGTGGAGTCAAGAGTGCGCACATTCTTGACGGACGTATCGCGCACGTTCTTTTGTTGGAGTTATTCACCGACCAGGGAGCTGGAACCATGATTACCGGGGGAGTCTCATGAGTCATTCATTTCTTGAAAACAACACTGCGCAAAAAGCAAATCACGGTCATGATTACTGTCCGTTCATTCCTGTGTTTGGTGCACCATCGGTCATGTTTGAGCGGGGGGCTGGAACAGAACTGTGGGATGTGTCGGGGAAGCGTTATCTTGACTTTTTGTCGGGTATTGCAGTTGTATCGCTGGGCCATTCAAACCCTGCAGTTGCAGAAGCCATTTCGCAGCAAGCATCGACTCTCCTTCATGTGTCTAACTTCTTTGCCAACACCACGGCAACGAAAGCAGCCGTTGCTCTCTCTGAATTGATGGCCGAAGCAGGCGCTGGAAGTGGTCAGGTTTTCTTCTGCAATTCCGGTGCTGAAGCAAACGAAGCAGCCATCAAGCTTGCGCGCAAATTCGGTGGTCGTGGCCGCCATGTGATGGTCAGCGCACTCGGAAGCTTCCACGGACGCACCTTGGGAGCGCTGGCACTCACTGGACAGCCAGCAAAGCATGAAGTATTCCAGCCCATGCCAGATGGGTTTCGCTACTGCGAATATGGCGATCTCACATCGCTTGCAAACATGATTGATGCAACAGTTTCCGCAGTGATGTTGGAGCCCATCCAGGGAGAAGGCGGCGTTATTCCTGCCGATGGCGAGTACTTGCGCGCTGTACAAAAATTGTGCAACGAACGCGGAGTTCTGTTCATTATGGATGAAGTGCAAACAGGTTTCTCTCGCACCGGAGAGTGGTTCGGTTTTCAGCACGCCGGCGTACAACCCGACGCCGTCACATTCGCAAAAGGAATGGGAAACGGTATGCCAGTGGGCGGTTTGTGGGCCAGACGCGATGTTGCATCTGTACTGCAGCCTGGCGATCACGGTTCTACATACAGCGGCACAGCGTTAGCCACGTCTGCAGTACTGGCCGTCATCGACGAGATGAAGCGCATTGACGCGCCGCGTTTGGCACGTGAAAAAGGAGCGCATCTGACGAAGGGGTTATTGGCCCTTTCCAAAGTCGACCATGTTCGCGGACAAGGTCTTTTGTTGGGTGCACAACTGGTCCCTGGTGTTGAAACGAAAGATGTTGTGCCTGCATTGCTCGATATGGGCCTCATTGTGAACGGTGTAAATGCCACAACCTTGCGTTTTGCTCCACCCATCACCACCTCGTACGAACACATCGATGAGGCGCTAGCCATTCTGGGAAGGGTGTTGTCATGACCTATCGCCACCTCATCGATATCTCATCTTTGGGTGCAGACACACTGCGCACCATTCTCACAATGTCGAACGATCCGGCAGTCGCCTCTGTTCGTCCATTGTCGGGCAGAGGAGCAGCTCTCATTTTTGAGAAGCCATCAAATAGAACCCGTCACTCCATGGAGATGGCAGTCGTTCAATTGGGTGGACATCCTGTGTACACGCGCGGAGAAGAAGTTGGTTTTGATGTGCGCGAAACTGTGGAAGACATCACGCGCATTATGGCCGGATATCACGCTGTTCTTGCCGCACGAGTCTTCTCTCATTCTGTTGTTCAGCGCATGGCAGCGTGCAATGTGGTTCCTGTAATCAACATGTTGAGTGACGAAGCACACCCGCTTCAAGCACTTGCCGACGTTCTCACGATGGAAGAACACTGTGGGCCTGTGAGCGGTCTCACAGTGGCGTGGTTAGGGGACTACAACAACGTTGCTCGGTCTCTTGCCGAAGCTGTGTGCTTGCTTGGTGGAACTATGTCGTTTGCGTGTCCACATGGGTACAACGCCAGTGACGCCGAACTGAAGCGACTCACATCTTTGGGTGGCACTGTCAGACAATCACTTGACCCAATTGAAGCTGTGGCCGGCGCACATGTTGTTCACACCGATACGTGGATCTCAATGGGACAAGAGAGTGAAGCCGCTGAGCGTCGCGCAATTTTTTCTCCCTACTGCGTCACATCGTCGGTCATGGCATCTGCGCACAACAATGTAAAGTTCATGCATTGCATGCCGGCCCACCGTGGCGAAGAAGTAACCGCCGATGTGTTTGACAGCGCATCCAGCCTTGTTATTCAGCAGGGTCATCACCGCCTTACGTCTGCACGCGGCGCAATCGCATGGGTCATCGGAGAATGAGATGAGCACAAAACAACAACGCCAACAAATCATTTCTCGTCTTATCGGACAAGAAACAATCTCAAGTCAGCCACAACTTCAAGAGATTCTGAAAGAACATGGAATAGAGGCCACACAGGCGACTATTTCTCGCGACCTCGAAGAACTTGGTGCTGTAAAGATTCGCATTCCCGGTGGTGACACGGCGTATGCAATTGCTGAATATGCGCCAGCTCGTATTGCTCCTAGCGATCAACTGCGTCGGGTGATGGCCGAATGGGTTGCCGAAGTGACGTCAAGTGGGAATTTAGTAGTCGTTCGTACACCACCAGGATGTGCACACGTTGTTGCATCGGCACTCGACCGAAGCGGACTAGAAGGATTGTTAGGAACCGTCGCGGGGGATGACACCATCTTCTGTGTCGCTGCGGAATCAATTGGCGGATGTGGACTCGCTGAACAGCTGCGCACATTATCTGGGGTAAGTGATTCCACTGGTGGCATTCCACGCAGAAAGGGAAGTGCGCATGTCTGAGAAAAATGTGTCTGATGGTGCAGCGCTGTGGCATGGTCGTTTTGAATTGGGGCCAGCAGATGAGCTAATGGCATACACAGAAAGCCTGTCATTCGACATGAGACTGTGGGCAGACGACATTGCTGGCTCTCGTGCTCATGTATCTATGTTGGTTAGCGTTGGAATTCTGTCTGCATCGGATGGGCAGGCAATTCACTCAGCGCTTAACACAGTGGAAGCAGAATTTCTGAGTGGCTCGTTCACGTTTGAACCAACAGACGAAGACATTCACACGGCAGTGGAACGACGGGTGACACAAATTGCTGGCGATGCTGGTGCTCGTCTACACACCGGCCGTAGTCGTAATGACCAAGTAGCCACAGACCTGCGTTTGTGGTGCAAGAGGGAAGTGCGCACGGTGCGTCACCATGTGGTTGCTCTGGTCGAAGTTCTCGAATCTCGTGCGGCTGCAGCCGATTCGGCAACGCCACCGTTGCGGTTGCCTGGTTACACCCATGTTCAGCACGCTCAACCAGTGCTGTTGTCGCATCACTTGCGCGCACACGCCTGGGCACTTTTGCGCGATGCAGATCGGTTGGCCGATGCGCTGGAACGTCTCGATGTTTCACCGCTGGGCGCAGGGGCGTTGGCGGGGTCGTCTCTTCCGTTGAATCCTCAATTGACTGCAGACGAACTCGGTTTTGCCCGTCCGTTTGCAAACTCGCTCGACGCAGTGTCAGATCGCGATTATGTCGCCGAAATTCTGTTCGCCATCTCTCTGTTGGGAGTGCATCTTTCTCGCATTGGCGAAGAATGGGTGCTGTGGACAAGTGCTGAATTCGGATTTGCATCGTTAGACGATGCATATGCAACTGGTTCGTCAATGTTGCCGCAGAAGAAGAATGCAGACATCGCCGAACTTGCGCGCGGTAAGGCGGGTCGACTCATTGGCAATCTCGTGTCTGTTCTGACCATGTTGAAGGGTCTTCCCTTGGCCTACAACCGTGACCTGCAGGAAGATAAAGAACCATTGTTTGATTCGGTTGACCAAGTTCGTCGGGCACTCATTGCGCTGGCGGGAATGATTTCAACAGCCACATTCAACGCCGAACGTATGTCAGTTGCTGCAGATACTGAAGCATTAGTGGCAACAGATCTTGCAGAGTGGTTAGTGCAAAAGGGAATGCCATTTAGGCAAGCGCACGGCGTTGTGGGCTCCGTTGTACGCGAATCTCTCGCATCACACACTCCCATGGTTGACATTGTTCGTGCCCATCCAGAACTCGGTGACGAGGCCGCTCAGTTGTTTGCTTCCGGCGTGGCACTTCAGCGCCGTCAATCACCAGGTGCCGCCGGTCCAGGTGCCGCACCTCTGCAACGCCAATTACTTCTTGCCGAAATTGCAAATGCGAAGGAGAAAATGTCATGAGCTATGTCGAGCACATTCGAGTTCGCTACAACGAATGTGACATGCAAAACGTGGTGTTCAATGCGAACTACTTCATGTACGCAGACGATGCGGTCGCTCAATGGATGCGACACAGTGTGAACGCAATGAGCGGCGCTAGCCCCGACAGTCTTGTGTCGTGGGCAGACATCGGATTTGATTTCATGTTGAAGACCACAACTGCGACCTGGCACAAAGGCGCAACATATGGCGACACAATTGAGGCGAAGTGTGAAGCCACTCGATGGGGAAACACCTCGTTCGATGTGTCGGTGTCTATGACTGTGAAAAATGCACCAATCTTTGATTGCACCATTACGTATGTCAGTGTCACGCCCGGAACGCACACTCCGGCTCCGGTTCCCGATTCGTTGAAGGCCGCTTTGTCGCGAGACTTTTAAACCAACCAGTTCACATTTTGTCCGTGGTATCCAACCTCGGCCACGCGATGGTGAACTGAGTCAAGTGATGTTCCGTCCCAAACATCAACCTGCACATCGGCAACAGGGCCCGCAGGTTCCATGCGTACCCACAACAACGGAGTCTGTGTAGTAGCGCGATTCGCGGCGTTGGCCAAAGCTTCGCGTATACCGTTTTGTGTTCCTGCACCCAAGTACTGCCACACGATGGAATGAAAGACCACCGTTGCTCGTTCGAAGGGTCGAGATAACTGTTGTCGTAACCACACATCTGCCGACGCACAATCGACAACTGGTGGGTTCAACTTCGCTATGTCAATTGCTGCGCGTGTTCTTTCTAGCCGTGTTTTTTGGTCTGGCCAGAGAAAGGACATCAATCGCATTTCGTCGTCCGCCTGGGTGATGTGCAGCGGAGATATATCTACGCCACGTTTCCTGTGAGCCTGTGCTCCAGTCTTTGGAAGATCAGGTGTGTGAGAAAAACTGTCGCCCATAAAGCGAACAGACGACTGACTATCGCCCATGCGTAACTGGCCAGAGCACGCGTAGTACTTGTCGAAGTTCAAATTCAGACCAGCGCTCGCACCTAGTTCCAGTAAGTCAAAAGCGTCAACGTTCTGCGTGGTGAGCCAATGGCTCAACGAGAGAAGAACAACGCTGCGGCCAACTTCATTTGTTTGCACTTGCTGGGTGAGTGCCACATCAATCTCGTCAAGATGGTCGCGCATGTACGCAATGAAATCGGCGGTGAAGTCACTGCCTGGTTTTCCTCCAACGCTGGGGTAGTGGCGCGCCAGCCGTTCATCTCTGCCAGACAAAACAATGCGATGTACCGCAGCGGCGAGACGCAGTGGAATGGCGTCGTGGATAGGGCGGGTGCTGCGTCCAGCGAGGATGGCGTATGTGCGGCCGTTATCTGCGTAGTCATCGGCAAGATCTTGAAAGAGTCGGGTGTACATCGCCGAACCAATTGATTCACAGGCCACAGCCTGTGCATGTAAAGCGGCCAGCATCGGGTCTTCGTCGTCAAAGAGGCTTTGAGCGCCGGGAAGTGAGTTACTGGACACGTCTTCAGAATAGGTCGCTGACTGTGTGTGCTCACATGGCAACATGGAGAGGTGACTACTGCAGGACTCTTGAGTGATCTTTCCGCTCGCGGGCTCATTCACGACACCACTGGAGCCGACGCACTTGAAGCGCGACTCAACGACGGCCCAATTGGTGTGTACGTGGGTTTTGACCCCACTGCAGATTCATTGCATGTCGGACACCTTCTAGGACAAATCACGTTGCGCAGATTTCAACTGGCCGGACATCGTCCGTTTCCTTTGGCTGGTGGTGCAACCGGAATGGTGGGAGACCCGTCAGGCAAAAGCGAAGAACGAAATCTGTTAAATGCCGAAACACTGCAACACAATGTCGATTGCATCAAAGTCCAGTTGTCTCATTTGCTCGACTTCACACCAGGTGCAACTGCGGCCACATTGGTGAACAATGCAGATTGGACGTCTACCATTAGTGCACTCGACTTCTTGCGTGACGTTGGAAAACACATCACTGTGAATCAGATGATGGCTAAAGAATCTGTGAAGAATCGATTGAACTCCGAGAACGGTTTGTCCTACACAGAGTTCAGCTACATGTTGTTGCAGGCCAATGATTTCAGGCATCTTTGTGCCGAACACAATGTTGAATTGCAAATGGGTGGATCCGATCAATGGGGAAACATCACCGCAGGCATCGATCTCATTCGCAAAACTTTGCAACGTGGTGCGTTTGGTGCAACGTGGCCACTTGTTACGAGAAGTGACGGACAAAAGTTTGGAAAGACTGCCGACGGCGCAGTGTGGCTCGATGCGCAACGAACATCGCCGTATCAGTTCCGCCAGTTCTGGATGCAAATGGCCGACGCAGATGTAGTGAAGTACTTGCCGCAGTTTTCATTGTTGTCACTTGAAGAAACGCAAAACATTGTTGCAACGCATTTGTCTGCACCAGAGAAGCGTGTTGCACAACGCGCACTTGCTGTTGAGATGACATCGATGGTGCACGGTGAACAAGCAGCGCGAGATGCTGAAGGCGCAGCCGACATTTTGTTTGGTGCAGACCCCACGAGCGCAACTGTCGATGCGCTTCACGCTGTCGCCGCCGAAGTGCCCACCACCGTTGTCTCGCGCACAGACCTTGACGATGTGTTCGGGCTGCTTGCTCGCGCCGGCGTTGTCTCGTCGAACAGCGAAGCTCGTCGTGCGGTGCAACAAAAGGGCGTCAAGGTGAACGGAGCAACCCTTGAAGACGGGGAAACCCTTACCAGTAAAGGGCTTTTGCATAATCGATGGGTTTTGGTACGGAAGGGAAAGACCACGTACCACCTATTTGACTTGGCTTAATAAGTCCAAGTTATCCACAGAAGAATCACCCAAAAATCTTCTGAAACCCGTGTTGTCTTTGGCTCTCATGCGCCGTTAGCATTGCAACTCGCCCCTCAAAAGCGTTCGCGCTGATGTGGGTGTCGGTATCACTGCCTTTGGTACATGCCGATGAGCTATTGGCTCCTTGAAAACAGAAGAGAAGACTGAACGCCAGTGCGGGCAGCGAGTCGGCTTATGCCGTCGACGCTGTCTGTCAATTCAGGGACGGATTCCCATCCGTCCCAAAACAAAAACAAAATAAAGTCAGAAATTGGGGCCTCGGGGTTATTCCCCCCGGGCTCCACAGACTTTCCAGAACGACGTTGCGAAAGCAACAAGTTCTTGACGGAGAGTTTGATCCTGGCTCAGGACGAACGCTGGCGGCGTGCTTAACACATGCAAGTCGAACGGAATCCATGTTGTAGCAATACTTCGGAAGATTTAGTGGCGAACGGGTGAGGAACACGTGAGAAACCTGCCCCGAACTTCGGGATAACAGTTGGAAACGACTGCTAATACCGAATACCTCTGCGAAGTGGCATCACTTTGCAAAGAAAGAATTTCGGTTCGGGAGGGTCTCGCGGCCTATCAGCTAGTTGGTGGGGTAATGGCCTACCAAGGCATCGACGGGTAGCTGGTCTGAGAGGATGATCAGCCACACTGGGACTGAGACACGGCCCAGACTCCTACGGGAGGCAGCAGTGGGGAATCTTGTGCAATGGGCGAAAGCCTGACACAGCAACGCCGCGTGCGGGAAGAAGGCCTTCGGGTCGTAAACCGCTTTCAGCAGGAACGAAAATGACGGTACCTGCAGAAGAAGGTGCGGCCAACTACGTGCCAGCAGCCGCGGTGACACGTAGGCACCAAGCGTTGTCCGGATTTATTGGGCGTAAAGAGCTCGTAGGCGGTTCAGCAAGTCGGGTGTGAAAACTCTGGGCTTAACCCAGAGCCTGCACCCGAAACTGCTGTGACTAGAGTTCGGTAGGGGAGCGGGGAATTCCTGGTGTAGCGGTGAAATGCGCAGATATCAGGAGGAACACCGGTGGCGAAGGCGCCGCTCTGGGCCGAAACTGACGCTGAGGAGCGAAAGCGTGGGTAGCAAACAGGATTAGATACCCTGGTAGTCCACGCCGTAAACGTTGGGCACTAGGTGTGGGTCTCTAACCAACGAGATCCGCGCCGTCGCTAACGCATTAAGTGCCCCGCCTGGGGAGTACGGTCGCAAGACTAAAACTCAAAGGAATTGACGGGGGCCCGCACAAGCAGCGGAGCGTGTTGCTTAATTGAAAAGCCACAGAGATGTGGTGTCCTTCGGGGCTCAATGAAGGTGGTGCATGGCTGTCGTCAGCTCGTGTCGTGAGATGTTGGGTTAAGTCCCGCAACGAGCGCAACCCTTGTTCTATGTTGCCAGCACGTAATGGTGGGGACTCGTAGGAGACTGCCGGGGTCAACTCGGAGGAAGGTGGGGACGACGTCAAGTCATCATGCCCCTTATGTCTAGGGCTGCAAACACGCTACAATGGCCGGTACAGAGGGCTGCGAAACCGCGAGGTTTAGCGAATCCCATAAAGCCGGTCTCAGTTCGGATTGAAGGCTGCAACTCGCCTTCATGAAGCTGGAGTTGCTAGTAATCCCGGATCAGCACGCCGGGGTGAATACGTTCCCGGGCCTTGTACACACC
>JAJTEL010000009.1 GCA_021299715.1 Ilumatobacteraceae bacterium
GTTTTGTCTTCAAGTTGTTGGCGATACTCAACCCCAGCGTCGTTCACCACTCCATCGGTAACAAATCCGCGCTGTTCCAAGGTGCGAAGCGCCGCGGTGATTGACCCATCGTCTGCACCACGACTACGAGGAATCCATTCTTTCGGGTATCCCATCCATGCATCATGTAAAAGTCCCGCTTCTACGATTCCGATGTCCTCACAAACAAGAATTCCAAAATGCGTGTCACCGCGCCACTCGCGAATTGCGTTCAACGCATTCCAAGCACTCAATGCCGCATGTTCTGGTCGCGGCCACGACTTGTGTGCGGCAAACAGCACTCTTCCCGAAGCAGGAAGCGCATCAACGACTTCCCAGAGAGGTGTTGCCAGATCACCAAGTGGCTCAATGATGTCAGGAGTCATGCGTTGAAGGCCACTAAGTACAGCTGCATCGCGAGCGCGAGATACTGCATGCCAATCTGTTGTGTGTTGCGCAGTGTGGTTCCACGCAAAGTGAACAAACTCTCTGTGGATGGTGTAGTACGCGGCAAACAATGCTTCGGGCCCGGCAGGACATAGCGGCGCTCCGCGATTCACGATGTAGTGACGATGTAGTGACCCATACCTCCGGGAACACCGAGCGCTTCTAAATTGTCTTTTGCAGCGGGATCCCAGAAAATCCAACCAATGAGACGATGGGATGCGAACGACGATCGTCGAGTCAGATCTTGCCAGTCGGTCATGTCTTTGACCTTAGCGATGCAAACGAATGCGGTTACTGAGTGGACGGTATTCAGTTATTCACGAGGCCACTGAGAGCGTTGTGAATTTCATCGGTGCCATGATGAGGAACGTCGTCAAGACGGCCGAGATAGGTAATGGACACTTCGCCATTTTCAACAGCGCCACCATCGGTGTGGTCTTCCATCTTGTTGGTATCGCCGTATTCCATTCGTACGTAGTACGAGCCGTCGTACCCCTCTTTGGGTTCCATATTCGCGTTCACCATTGCGCGCGGCACGATGGTGCCAACAGTTGTTCGTCGCCATCCCTTCATTTCACTCACTTCAAGATTCGGGACATTCACATTGATAACAACTGGTTCGCGCGGTGTGTTTGCTAAGTAACCCTGCACAACACTGGCGGCGACGTCCGCGGCGGAGTGCCATTTCTGACCTTTCACCGCTTCGTCCCACCCTTGACCTTCAATTCCAAAACCAGTCACTGCTTGGCTGACGGCAATTCCTGATATTCCACCGTTGCGCGCGGTGATAGCTGCCCCCACCGTTCCTGAGTGATACACAGACCGCCCCACGTTTGCTCCGGGATTAATTCCCGACACAACAAGATCGAAGGGGTCTCCGTACAAACCGAGACGCGCGAAGAACACGCACAACGCAGGCGGTCCGCTCACCGCCCACGCCGTCTCAATTCCTTCAACATGGCGTTTGTGCACTTCGGGCTGAATGATGTGCAGGGCACCAATGGCAGCTCCAGCCCCGGAGTACTCCTGGTCGGGCGCAGCAATGACTACGTCGCCAAATGGTCGCATTGCCCGTGCAAGCACATGGAGGCCCACAGAATCGATGCCGTCGTCGTTTGTTACCAGAATGCGCATGGCTCTAGTTTGCACCACTGTGGTGAACACAGCCCTACGCAGAGATGACAACTTCGTACCTCTTGACACGGCTGATACCGTTCTCCGTACAACTGAGGGGGAATCATCATGACCTATGCAGGCGACCGCATTCTGTACGACGCAGACACGCACATTATGGAATTGCCAGACTTCTTACGGAAGTTTGCCGACCCTGACATTCGCGAACTTCTTCCCTTGGTGAGCTACGGCCGTTCCATAGTCACAGATGAAGAAGTTGAAGTCATCATGGCAAACGGTGCTCAACATAGTGACCAGCACAAGCAGTCTCTTATTGCGCTCGGAGATCGGATGATTACCGAAGTCAAAGAGATTCAAGCACTGGGTTCGTTCGACAAACATGACCGTGTTATCGCCAATGACATGTTGGGTTTCATGAAACAGTTGGTGTTCGCCACGCACAGCCTTCATATGCCGTTTTCACCCAGCAGCAAAATTCCTGAAAATCTTCGTTACGGCGGCGCGCGTGCACATAACCGCCACATGATTGATTTCTGCTCTGTGGATGATCGTTTGATGGGCGTTGCAGCAATCCCGCTTGAAAATCCAGAACTTGCGTTAGAAGAAGTGAAGTTCGCACTTGAAGGTGGTTTGCAAGCAATGTGGATTCCACATCGACTTGCCGGCGACCGTTCACCAACTCATGTCGACTACAACCCCATTTGGGCTCTCTTGCAAGAAGCACAAGTTCCTGTTGTCTTTCACGTTGGTGGCAACCCGTTGCAACTTCCACCTGCATGGAGTAACACAGGACGCGGCGTAACCCGTGACTGGATGGGTGGTGGCGAGAATGTGCGAGCACGCGATGCCGCAGTTCTTCACCAAGGTATTGAAACGTTTGTCAGCATGTTTGTTTTGGACGGTGTTCTTGAAGAGTTCCCCAACTTGAAACTTGCATCGGTTGAATTAGGTGCGGGTTGGGTTCCTGAAACTCTCGTGCGACTCGATCAAATTCACAAGGCATATTCCAAAGTAGATGATCGTTTGAAGGGCTTCACTCGCCGTCCATCCGAACAGATTCGTGAGCAAATGGCGTTTACTCCATTCGTGTTTGAAGATGTCTCCCGTTTAATCGATCAGTCAAACGACGACTTGTACTTGTTCTCTAGTGATTACCCGCACACTGAAGGTGGGCGCGATCCCATTGCGCGTTTCGAATCATGCATGCAAAATGTCTCACGCGAATCAGTTGATAAGTTCAACTCCGAAAACTTCTTGCGTGTCTTTGCTCGCGCGCGCGACAACGTTTCGCGTTAGTGATTCGTTTGTCCGCGATTATGGCGGAGATGAAGAAGAAAAAGCACTGCGCACGCAGGTAACGACGTCACAAGTGACTTCCAGAACATTTCACTTGTGACGGAAAGATTGAAGAAATCTCGCGGACCCGGAACAACGAGAGCGGTCATTGCGCTTGTCGCCATGAGGCCGATGAGTAACAACTTCCATCCACGTAGCGGCTGAGCCATCAACAACAAGATGGTAAAGAAGCAGACAAGGGCGGTTGTTGTTGCCGCGGTTCCTGTGAGGTCGGCCGTCCATCTGTCTGCAATCACAACTGCAATACCGCTGACCGCGCCAGCAGGCCACGAGAAACGAATAATTCGCCGCAGAAAACCAGGTTGGTATCGCTGGTTGTTTGGTCCGAGGGCCAGAACGAAAGCAGGAATACCAATGGTGAGTGTGGAGAGAAGAGTCATGTGGCGGGGGAGGATGGGAAACGAAATTCCTGCGCCTGCCGCCAACACAATGGCAACAAGACTCATGGCGTTCTTCGCTAGGAACAAGTTGGCAACTCGTTCAACATTTCCAATCACACGCCGACCTTCTGCAATAACGAACGGAAGATGCGAG
This sequence comes from Ilumatobacteraceae bacterium, assembly GCA_021299715.1. Lineage (GTDB taxonomy): Bacteria > Actinomycetota > Acidimicrobiia > Acidimicrobiales > Ilumatobacteraceae > UBA2093. The sequence continues at coordinate 3,490 of JAJTEL010000009.1, forward strand.
AATTTTCCATCAAGAAGGACAAGTTGAGCCACAGCTTTCGTGGCGGGTGCTCCATTGTCCATTGCAATTCCAATGTCTGCACGTTTTAGTGCAAGAGCGTCATTAACACCATCTCCCGTCATGGCAACAACATGGCCTTCATCTTGAAGTGCTTGAACAATGTTTCGCTTTTGCTCAGGGGTGACTCGTCCAAAAATGGTGTGATCAGCGAGTGCGGAAGAAATGTCGGTGGTTGTAGTTCCAAGAGTTCGCGCATCAATTGGATGACCGCCGTGAAGTCCGACCGAGTCTGCAATAGCAGCCACTGTGTGAGGGTTATCTCCTGACAAGACCATGACACGTACGCCTTGTTTCTGAAAGAAGGCCAGAGTGTCTGCGGCATCATCACGGATCTCTTCACGAAGCACAACGAATGCCATTGGAGTGAGATCTATCGGAAGTTGTGTAGCGGCCGGGCTGCGTGGTGAATGCGCTATCAGCATCACCCGCCGGCCAGTGTTCGCAAGTTGTGTTACTCGAGTCAAGAGCGGACTAGAGGAAGGGAGAAGCACTTCAGGTGCTCCGAGAAACCACGATCCGTGTCCTTCGTATGACGACGCTTTCCATTTGCGCGCGGAATCGAAGGGAATATGGTTTGTCTCGCGCCAGTCGGACGACGGAAATACCGCGGCAATCGATTGAAGAGTGTTGTTTGCTGCTGGATCGTGAGCCAACGAGGATATGGCCGAAGTGATTTGCTGTTCGTGTGAATCCACCAAGAATTCGCATCGTTCAAAGACAACGTTGCCCGATGTGAGTGTTCCTGTTTTATCCAGACAAATGACATCTACGCGCGCAAGAACTTCAACAGCAGGAAGTTCTTGTACCAAAACATTCTGCCGCGCAAGCGAAATAGCAGCACTAAGAAATGCGAGTGTTGCGAGCAATACAAGTCCCTCTGGAACAAGGCCAACTAATCCAGCAACAGCGCGTACGGCATGGTCTTGCCACCCATCGTTTGTATCAGTTCGAAAATGTGACCACACCTGAAGCGGCGCCGCAATCAGCAGCACCCACGTGACCCAACGAAGAATGGTGTTGATGCTGTGCTGAATCTCTGACGGAGACCGAACAAAGATTTTTGCTTCCGCAGCGAGGCGATGTGCATAAGCGTCATGCCCGACAGATGTCGTTACAAAGACTCCAGAGCCTGCTGTAACGATTGTTCCAGACATGACTGCATCGCCAGAATTTTTCTCAACCGAGTCGATTTCTCCCGTCAAGTTTGCTTCATTAATTTCAAGACCATCACTAAAACGCACAGTTCCGTCGGCGGGCACTTGATCACCTGCTCGTAGTGAGACCCAATCACCAAGAACTATGTCGTCTGAATGAATGTCTATTTGTTTACTGTCACGAATGACATGGGAGAGAGGCGCATGCAAGAACGTCAGCGCGTCTAGTTTCTTCTTGGCGTTCCATTCCTGAATGACACCAATGGTTGAGTTTGCAATAAGGACAAGACCAAAGAGCCCGTCAATGGGAGACCCGGCTATGAATACCACTCCGAGAAGTACGCCAAGAATCGCATTGAACCGTGTGAAGACATTGGCACGAAAAATCTCTTGAAGACTTCGAGACGATGATTGGTCGACGTGGTTGGTGTTGCCTTGTGAAATTCGTTCTTCTACTTCGAGATACGAAAGTCCACGTATTGACTCCACTCTCGTACCGTACTGCTGCGACCAGAGTGAACAGCAGGACAGATGTTCCTTACTGATGTACTCCTTGTGCGCGCAGTCGAGCAGAGATGTCACTGCATTCAACACACACGCTTTCGGGAATGACACCAATCTTCATGAGACCAGCGAACATTTTGCAGCCGACACAGAAACCAAATGCAGCTTCAAGAAATGCCGGACCTGCCAGTGCAGCGGCCACCCATCGAGACGCCGTACCGAAATCGAGGAGGAACAACACAGAAGCTGTCACGCTGAATAACGCACCGATTCCCTGAGCAAAACGTTTTGGTGGGCCGGGAACAATTCGGTGTGTGCCAGGAAGACGTGGAGTGATGACTTGGGTGGCAAGGCGAGCCAGCGGGCTGAATGTGGGCCCGGAGGCCACGCGGGCAAGGAAGCCATAAGTAAGTGGAAGAAGCAGCCACGACCAGCCAGTGATGGCATATCCCGCTGCCATGAGGACTGCGCCCGTGGCAACAATGCGAGCGGAGGTGTCATTCACCTCGGTTGGAAAGTTGAGCAGTTTGGTCACCTTTTCAGCCTAGGCAGAATCCTGAGGGTTCCCACCTTGAATCTCACTCGGTTGGAAGGCCTCTAGGGGTCATCACATAGGGTGATGGTATGGATTTTGTTTACCCACCCGAGGCTGACTCATACCGCGCGAAAGTTCGCTCATTTCTCGATGCCAACCTTCCAAAAAATTGGAAAGGCATTGGTTCTCTTAACCATGCCGATGCCGCAGAGTTCACAGAAGAGTGGCGCGTTAAGTTGCGCGACAACGACTTCCTTGCAGTGACCTGGCCAAAAGCGTATGGCGGTGCCGGACTCGGACACATTGAACAGCTCGTGCTCGCAGAAGAATTTGCTAAGGCAGGAGTTCCTGGCGGCGGGCCAAACGATGGGTTTGGAATTGGCATGTTGGGCAACACCATCATTGCTGTTGGTACCGAAGAACAAAAGAAGCATTTCCTTCCACGAGTTCTGTCGGGTGACGATCGCTGGTGTCAGGGTTACTCTGAACCAGCAGCGGGCTCGGACCTTGGAAACTTGGGTTGTCGTGCGGTGTTAGACGGTGATGAATGGATCATCAATGGTCAAAAGATTTGGACATCGGCCGGTCACCTTGCAAACCACATCTTCGTTCTTGCACGTACTGCTCCCGATGAAGTGAAGCACCGCGGAATCACATTCCTTCTGGTTGATATGCGTCAACCAGGAGTTGAAGTGCGTCCCATCAAGATGATGTCAGGTGACTCAGAATTCAACGAAGTGTTCTTTACAGATGCACGTTGTCCGAAAGAGAACGTTGTTGGCGAAGTGAACGGTGGCTGGATGGTTGCTATGACACTTCTTGGCAACGAGCGTGGCGCAGGTGCTGCTGTGAACAGCATTTCGTTCCGTGGCGAATTGGACAAGCTCACCGCTCTTGCAAAGCAAAAGGGTCTCACATCGGATCCACATATTCGTCAACGTCTTGCTAAGGCGCATTCGAAGGTGGAAATCATGCGTTTCCTTGGATATCGAGTGCTCACTGCATTTATGAATGGAAGCCAGCCCGGAGCCGATGCATCAATCGGCAAACTGTGGTGGTCTGAATACCACAAGGAAGTCACTGAACTTGCTGTTGACATTCTTGGTGCCGATGCGCTTGTTCCTGTTGGTCAAACACCACACACAGCTTTCACCACAGATTCACCGGGATCACCAAACGATTCGGCTAACTGGGTGGGTGTGTTCTTGAACGCACGCGCCGGAACTATTTACGCTGGTACAAGCCAAGTGCAGCGCGGAATTGTTGGCGAGCAAGTACTTGGTCTTCCAAAGGAGCCACGCGCAGACGGTGGTCCATGGAAGTCAATTCCTGGTCACGGCTAAGCCGCAGCTACACCTCTACTTCGCGGTTCACCACCGCTTTAGCAAGTTCAACGATGTCCATATCGTGTTCAATGCTGGCGTCGCGTAACTTCCAAAACGCTTCCATCATTGCAATGCCGTGTCGCTCGCTGAGAACACCTTTGGCTTGTTCAATGGCATTGCGTCCTTCTACAGCTGTTCGAAGTTTGCGTGCAATGAGCAGACGGTCTTGCTGCATGTCTGCTTGAAGAAATGCGAGTGTTGCAGCATCGGCAAGTGATTGCGCAGTGAGTACTTGGGTTGGAGTAAGTGGCGTTTGTGAAAAAAGATTGAGCGCACCAACAACAACTCCTTGAGCTTCCAGTGGCAAGGCATAGACGGCGACAAAACTTTCTGCAGTGGCAAGAGGCGAGAAATTTGGCCAACGTGTATCTGAAGCAATGTCTTCGCTGCTGATCATTTGTTTTGATTTACAACAATCCCGACATGGACCTTCGTCGTTTTGTACCTGAAAGAGATCTAATAACTTTGCTGCGTGACTTGATGATCCGATGACATGCAGAGCACTGTTTTCGTCCACCAGCAAAATTCCTGCTGCAGAAACTGGTAGAAGTTGAACGCATTGAGCTGCCAGAACAGAAAAGACATTCACGATGCTGGCGCCATGGGTGGCCATTTGTCCTATGTCAACGAGAGTGGAGACAAGGTCTGCTTGACCAGTGTGTTGATCGACAGGAAGGCGTTGTTCAGGTGTAGCCATGATGTTCCTATTTCTCTAGAGTTTCTTCTCGGGCGATGATGGCGCGTGCCACCTCAACCAATTGACGGTGTGTTGAGAATGCTGCGCTTCGAAGGCGAACCATTGCTTCCAAAATGGGGACAGAGAGTTGCTCGGACACCATTCCTGCTGCTTGTTGAACAATTGTGTGATGTTGCACATCTTGCCCTAATTCAGACAGGGCTGTGTCCAGTGATACGCCGGCAAGGTCATTCAGAATTGCCTCCAGCGCAACGTCGGCCAGAATTCCCCCGTCGAAGTATTCGCTTGGGGTGGGTGAGTGCGGTGCAGTCCAGTACGCAGTAATGGCGCCAAGGCGGACAGCGCCTGTATGAATGGGAAAGCTCAAGACTGCGCGCACCTTCGCTTTAGAGGCTTCATCGCAGAACAGTGGCCAGCGTTCTCGTTCAACGTAACCATTGGTATCCGCCAAAATCATGGGCGTGGACTGGCGAATGGCCGAGACCGTGGGTCCATCACCAAGAACCATCTGACGCTCATCCATCTGCGATGTCAGCGATGTTCCGCCGGTGATGGTGGTGATGTCGTACCCCATGCTTAATACAAGGGAGCACTGTTCGGCTTTCAGAATGTGAGCGGCAAGTGAGGTAATTCGTTCGCCAAGACTGCGAGTGCCTGCATCTTCATACAAGGCTCGTGCGAGTTCGGTGCGTCTATCTGTTGGCACCACAGTCCTCTTTCACCCCTGCAACCTACTTGCCCAGGTACCGCAGTCTTGTGACTGTGGATGACATTAAGTACAAGAGTTACGATGAGAGAAATACCAGGGGGGCACCATGGGCAAATATGAGGACATTCGTCCGGGATCAACGATGGCAGAAAACACTCCGGTGTATCCGCCTCTTCCAACAGCACCAGCTGGAACACCAAACATCGTGTTCTGTGTTTTTGACGACGTCGGCTTCTCGGACTTTGGTTGTTACGGAAGTGAAATTGCAACGCCAAACATTGATCGTTTAGCCGCTGGTGGTCTTCGCTATTCCAATTTCCACACCACGTCTTTGTGCTCTCCAACGCGCGCTTCACTGTTAAGTGGAATGAACCATCACGCGGTGGGCATGGGGTCCTTGGCTAACTACGACTACGGATTCGATGGATATAGAGGTCATATTCGCAAAGATGCTGCACTGCTTCCCGAAGTGTTGCGCCCACTTGGATTTAATTCATGGGCAGTTGGCAAATGGCACCTCACACCCATGCACCACATCGGACCAGCTGGTCCGTTCGACTTGTGGCCAACACAACGTGGCTTTGATCGCTACTACGGGTTCATGGATGGTGCAATGAACCAATGGGACCCATTCCTGACCGAAGATAATCACCACATTGCGAAGCCAGACAAAGAGGGGTATCACCTCACGGAAGACTTAGTGGACAAGTCCGTCTCGCTTATTGCCAACCAAAAGAGTCTCGCTCCGAACAAGCCATTTTTCTTGTACTTGGCGTTTGGTGCAGGGCATTCGCCACATCATGTTCGTAAAGAACTCATTGATGCGTACGTTCCAATTTTTGAAAAGGGATGGGATGTAACCCGCGACGAGCGCATTGCACGCCAAAAGGCAATGGGCCTCATTCCACAAGACACGGTGTTGCCCCCACGTAATCCAGGAGTTCGTGCATGGGACGAGCTGTCAGGTGATGAGAAGCGGTTGTACGTTCGTTTTCAGGCCGCGTATGCAGCCATGTTGACGCACACAGATGAACAGATTGGTCGATTGATTGCAGCGCTAGAGATGGTCGGTCAATTGACGAACACAATCTTCATGGTGATGAGCGACAACGGTGCGTCCCAGGAGGGAACCGTCAACGGAACATTGAATCAAGGTCGTTATTTTGAACGGACCAAGTTTGATCTCGATGACACACTTCGCTACATCGATGAAATTGGTGAAACACAGTGGTTCAACAACTACCCACTCGGCTGGGCTATGGCAGGCAACACGCCATGCAAGTTCTACAAACAGAACACTCATGGCGGTGGAGTTCGTGACCCATTAGTTCTGCATTGGCCTGCAGGCTTCCCAGAAAATTCTGCAGGAACTATTCGCCATCAATTCCATCATGTGTCCGACCTTGCACCCACGATGCTGGAAATCATCGGTGCGGAGAAACCGCAAGAAATGGGTGGCGTGAAGCAGATGACAATGCACGGAACGTCAATGAAGTACACGTTCGCTCAGCCTGGCGAACCAACTCGCAAGAGGGTTCAACATTTTGAAATGTTGGGACATCGTGGTCTTGTGATGGATGGTTGGAAGGCCGTTGCAATGCATAAGTACCGAACGCCGCTAGATGAAGACGAGTGGGAGTTGTACAACCTCAATGAAGATTTCTCCGAAGCGCATAACTTGGCAGATCAGTACCCAGACAAACTTCGCGAACTTATTGCCGTGTGGTGGGAAGAAGCCGCAAAGTACAAGGTGTTGCCCATTGAAGACGGCTTGAAGTCACCGAACAAGAGACCTGTTGAGCGTTTCTTTAGGTTGTGGCCAGGAACCGAACGAATTCCGTCCGACAACTCACCGCAGTTAATGAACACAAGTCACCGCATTACGGCACACATCGTTGTGCCACAAGGTGGATGTGAAGGTGTCATCTACAAAGATGGAGACCAATGGGGTGGCTACTCCATGTTTATCCAGAATGGCGAAGTGTGTTATCGCTATCACTTCCCACAAGAACCGCACGACATTCGCACGAAAGTGAATCTCACGCCTGGTGAACACACCATCACATGGGAGTTTATGAAGACCACTAGGACCGGTGGAACAGGAACACTTCATTTCAACGAGCAACTCATTGGTGAAGTGGAAATTCCTCAGATGATTCGCGGATGGATGCCGTTTAATGGCATGGATGTGGGTTGCGATAACGGCTCACGTGTGTCGCCTTCGTATGTCTCACCCTTTAGGTTCACCGGAGAGATTCGATTCATTGATGTGGAACTGCTCAGTAATACGCCAGGACCAGATGCCAAAGTTCATCATGATTCTGAGATGGGCAAGCAGTAAGTCGCACTTCGTAACAGAGTTAGAGTGGCTCCATGAAACGTCGCCTGTTCCTTGCTGTCTCTCTTCTGGTCTCGTTGTTCGTGGTGCCACTTATCTCGCCAGTTCCTGCAGTGCAGGCAAACCCCGTTGGTGTCTACATCTTCAACACATCGTTAGCTAGCAATAAGGGGTTGGGGTTCTGCGCGCCGGGAGTCACAAAAGGTTGTATTGAATCGGTCACGGTTGATGGCGTTTCGTTAACTCCAGTTCAAACCGTGCAACAAGCCAGCTTTCAAATAGGTGGTGGCCTCTACGGCGGACCGTGTCAATTCATCGACACTTCAGTTTCTCAATGTGAGTACCCGTACATGGTGATTTTGCCCATAAGGCCGCGGACCAGTGCTTATCTCGATGATGTGGTGGTGAACTTTCGCCGACAGATGGTTGATCACCCGACTTCGTCAATTAACGCCGTCATTGTCAATGGTTCTCTCCAATCATTTGAGCCAGCAGCTCCTGGCGTGAGAGACGTCGCCACAATTAGGGCAAAATCAACAGAGATTCACACGGCGTCGACCGGATATTGCGTTGGATGGGTAACAGAGATTGATACGTGTGCAATTGGTGAAGTTGGAGTTCAAAAATCAACAAACAGGCTGTCAATGCTTTTGTTGCCCGCCATGCGCAGTTCTGTGGTTCCGCCGGATCGTGTCGATGACACGTGCAAGCAAATTGATCCCACCAACAAGTGCTACATAAATCTTTTTGACGAAAAAAGTCGAGGTGGATGGGTAGATACAGATGCATCTGTCTTTGGCCTTACGTCGACAGATCGATTTACGGGTGCAGCACAGTTGAAAATTGCTGGGCCTCACCACAAAGTTCCCGTCAACGGCGTAAGCGAATTGAATCAATCGTATTTCCGCATGTTCCTACCCGCTGCATATCTTGATGCATCATTCGGGTTGACTCCCACTCGAGCGAACGCTACGTCATTACCAGTCAAGCGAACGGTGGGAAGTGGATCAACGGTCCCAGTAACGGAATACATTCCAAGCGCTGGTGGGCTGTTGGTGGCATCAACAGGAATTGGTTTCTCCATTCCCACAATGAATGTGCAGCGCGTGCTCACCGTAAAGCGAAACCAGAAAGTAATTGCTACAACACTTTTGAAGGCTGCTGGTGTTTACCAAACCTTGCAGTTGGGCAAGGCAACTGTGCGAATAAATGCAAAACACGGGATGAAGTTCTCGTCGAGGCGTTATCAATTTACGAAAGCACGGACTCTTGTAGTTGTCATCAGATACAGATCAACCAAAACGGCAGTTTCCGAGCGTTACCTCACCGTTAATGTCACCCAGTAGGCGGGGAATTATGGGTGATCTCACATATGGCGAGTATTTGAAGGTTTCTGAACTTCTTCATTTACAACAGCCTCTGTCGGATGGACCCGAGCACGATGAGTTGCTGTTCATCGTTATCCATCAAACATACGAATTGTGGTTCAAGCAGATACTTCATGAACTTGTCGCCACTCAAGTCGCATTAGAAGGAAATGATTTTTATAGGTCACTTGCGCTTGTCGGACGCATTCGCACAATTCTGAAGACTTTGGTCTCCCAGGTGGACATTTTGGAAACCATGACACCGCTTCAGTTCAATTCATTTCGATCACGTCTTGAGTCATCTAGTGGCTTTCAGTCCGCACAATTTCGTGAGTTTGAAGCGGTCCTTGGGCGACGAGACGGAATTCAGTTAGAGCTACTCAGTCAAGAATCGCGAGAAAAAGTAGAAAGTGCACTTCAGCGACGCTCGTTATGGGGAAGCGCTTTGGTACTGCTAGCGCATCGTGGCCATAACATTCCAAAGAATCGACTAGATGATGCAACATCGCAACATGCTGGACCAGATGAGTTAGTGCAGAAAGTTTTGGTTGATGTGTATCGCAACGACGCAGAAGCTGCCTTGCTGTTAGAGCGATTGGTAGATCTTGATGAGGGTGTTCAAGAATGGCGCTATCGACACGTGAAAATGGTGGAACGAACCATTGGCAACAAGATGGGAACTGGCGGGTCTAGCGGTGTGAACTACTTGGCTTCCACGTTGTTCAATCCAGTGTTTCCCGACTTGTGGGCCGTCCGCAGCCAGTTTTAACTCGCAGTAAAAACAAAAAGAGTCGGCCAAGGCATTGCCCTGGCCGACTCTCTTGTTAGGTGTTCTTAGAGAGCTGAAAGATCTACCGATGGTGGAACAATGACTGCGTCAATGACGTGAATGACTCCGTTTGATGCTGGAACATCTGTCGCTGTCACGTTTGCATCGTTCACCTTCACGCCACCATCTGTGGTGACAGCGAATGTTGAGCCTTCAAGACTTGTCACGTCACCAGCAGCAACATCGGCTGCCATGACCTTTGCGGCGACTACGTGATAGGTCAAGATCTTTACGAGTACATCTTTGTTCTCAGGAAGCAAAAGCTTCTCAAGGAGACCTTCTGGCAACGCTTCGAACGCAGCGTTTGTTGGTGCAAAGACGGTCAACGGACCTTCACCGGACAGCGCATCGCCGAGTCCAGCTGCAGTCACTGCCGCTACGAGGGTTGAAAAGTCAGCATTGCCTTGTGCAACTTCGACGATTGTTCCGGGCATTTGTGACATTTCAGTGGTGTCAGAGGCTGGAACGGTCGTGTCGGCAGTTGAGCCGTCGGCTCCGCATGCTGTGAGTGCAAATGCTGATGCAACAGCCAGTGCTACGAGTTTCTTCTTCATAATTTCTCCTGGGGGGATGTGCTGAATTGGCTCAGCCATCAGTGCAACACCAACGCGAATGTTCCTATTCCACATCTCACAGAACAAATGTCACTTTGGAGATATTCCTTTGAAAAAGCAGAGTTCTTTGCCTTTCGTTCATCTGGTGTAAACATTTCTCATGACACGACTTGGTTACCAAATTCCAAACTTTACATATCCAACCGGAATGAACATTTTTGACAGTGTGGTTGCCCAAGCAAAAGCTGCAGAAGCTGCTGGTTTTGATCGCGTGTTAGTGATGGATCACTTCTATCAACTTCCCGGTATTGGCGCACATACAGAGCCAATGATGGAGTGCTACACCTTGTTGTCTGCTCTGGCCCAACACACGAAGTCAGTGCGATTGTCTTCATTGGTCACTGGCAATACGTATCGCAACCCAACGTTGCTAGCAAAAACAATTACATCACTTGATCATGTGTCAAATGGGCGCGCCACTCTAGGTATCGGTGCAGGCTGGTTTGAACTTGAACACAACTCATTGGGATACGAGTTCGGAACATTCACAGATCGCTTTGAGAAACTTGAAGAAGCACTTCAAATCATTCTTCCTATGTTGCGTGGCGAGACCGTGACGTTTAAGGGCAAGCATTACTCAGTTACAGATGCAATCAATTCACCAGTTCCGTTGTCACGGATCCCCATCATGATTGGTGGAAGTGGAGAGAAGAAAACACTGCGGATGGTTGCGCAATATGCAGACGAGTCAAATCTCACGAGTGGTGGTACGGAAGAGACAAAAAGAAAACTCGAAGTATTGAACGAACACTGCGCACGGATTGGAAGAAACCGTTCGGAGATTACGGTTACGAAGTTAACCATGGTGTGTGTTGCACCAACCATGGAGCAAGCAATGGCCGATGCACGTGAACTTGCTCAATTGAAGGGTTGGAGTAACGAAGTAGTTGACATGCTGAAGGGGGTTCTTATTTTCGGAGATCCTGACACTGTTGGTGAACGACTTCAGGAAATTGTGAACTGTGGAATTGACGGGCTAACGATTAACTTGCCGGTCAATGGACACATCACTGATCGCATATCTCTCCTCGGAGAAATTGCAAACAAGATTCTGAAGTAGGGACTTACCGCGCAGCGATGTAGTTGTTCAACCAGTGACCAAAGCGTTCGGTATCGCCATTGAATGCCTCAAGTTGCTCTCGGTTGAGCAGCATAGATAGTTCTTGGTTCATACGTGCAAGTACCACTGGGAACTGGCCGGCAGCACATGTGAGTACATCGGCAGGTGCATCGTTGCGGTGGTATGTCGTAAACGGCACTGACAATGCTCGTTCACATGATTTCCATTCGCTCTTCACTGTGAAGAGTCCGTGCGTGAGTTCGCAGAGGGAACAGTGGGTTTTCCCAAGTCGAGCACCAATCCAGTACGAGACTTCGCCCAACAACGTTGAGTCGGCGTCGTAGACACCAATGATTTCAATGATGGGAGAGGCCATGTATGAAACCTAGTTTCCAAGGACTTGAATCGCGTCTGATGTGGCGTGGGATGAAGCGACGAAATGGTGATTCGGGCGCTAAAACTCGGCCTGATCTTGTTCCTTTTGTGCCTCTGGCAACTAACCTAAGTGCCTCGGTGCAGTGCTTCATTGAAGTTCCGCCTCCGCGCCTTTAGCTCAGTCGGTAGAGCAACGGACTTTTAATCCGCAGGTCCTGGGTTCGAGCCCCAGAGGGCGCACCACATCATCGTTCGTCCTGGAGGTATGAGATGACCGATGCAGTTCGAGTAGACCGCATGGGCGAGTTTGCCAGCATCACGCTGTGCAATCCATCGAAGCGCAATGCACTTTCGCTGGATGTCTTGCACCAACTGATTGATGCATTCACAACTGTTGGCCAATCTGATGCACGAGGCATCATCCTCGCCGCAGAAGGCCCCGTTTTTTCTGCTGGACACAACTTTGGCGAGATGAAGGGCACTACCGAAGCCGATGCATTACACCTCTTTACTGTGTGTTCAAACCTGATGCAGACGATGCATTCCATTCCGCAGCCCATCGTCGCTCGTGTGCATGCGTTGGCAACTGCTGCTGGTTGTCAGTTGGTTGCCACGTGTGATCTTGCAGTCGCAGCCTCATCGGCTGGTTTCGCTATCCCTGGTGGCAAAGGTGGTCTGTTTTGCCATACACCACTTGTTGCAGTGGCTCGGTCGCTCACGCCTAAGCGCGCATTAGAGATGGCAATGACAGGTGACGTCATTTCTGCTCAGACTGCACTGGAGTGGGGCTTCGTTAACTCCGTAGTGGATGACAACCAGCTCGACGCTGCAACACTGCAACTCTTAGAACGCGCGTGCCGTGGTTCTCGCGAAAGTAAGGCAATTGGCAAGCAGGCGTATTACCAACAGATAGGTATGAACGAACCTGATGCGTATGCGTTTGCTTCAGCCGTGATGGCGCAGGCTGTGGTGTCGGATGTGGCGCAAGAGGGAATTGTGGCGTTTCTTGAAAAGCGAAGTCCCAATTTTGGTGGTAGGTAATTAGGTAATGACTGTTGTTGTCCCCCCAGAGAACATCATTGAAGTTGAACTAGCGGTTCAAGGAATGACATGTGCAGCTTGTGCCGCACGTATTGAAAAGACTCTGAATGAAATAAGCGGAGTTGAAGCCGCGGTGAACTACGCAACAGAAACTGCAATGGTGGCCTTCGATGGCGAAACGCAATCCCAAGAAGTGGTGTTAGCCGCTATTTCACGCATTGGTTACTCCGCGCACGCGGTAGGCGACGACTCGTTCGACGAAGATCTCAGCGCGTCAATTCGCATTGCACAACTTCGACTCGTTATTTCCATCGCGTTGTCCATACCTGTGGTACTTCTCAGCATGGTCACTGCATGGCAGTTTGACGGCTGGCAATGGTGGGCAATGGCGCTGTCGGCTCCAGTCGTGACGTGGTGTGCGTGGCCATTTCATCGCACGGCATTGAAGAACGCGTTACACGGCGCTAGCAGCATGGACACACTCATCAGCGTTGGTGTCATTGCTGCAACCGCGTGGAGCGTATGGGCAATGGTGTGGGGCGATGCACTAGACACAACCCACAGCATGGGTGGTCTTACCATGAACATGCCTGGTCAATCCCACGTGTATTTCGAAGTGGGCGCCACTGTCACTGCATTTATTTTGTTGGGGCGTTTCTTAGAGATGCGTGCAAAGAGCAGCGCTGGCAATGCACTGCGTTCCCTTCTTGCTATGGGTGCCAAGTACGCAACAGTTCTTCGCGATGGCGAAGAAATAGCAATTCCTGCCTCTGTTGTGCGTGTGGACGACATTCTTGTTGTACGACCTGGAGAGAAAATTGCTGCCGATGGTGTTGTTGCTGAAGGAAACAGCAGCATTGACATGAGCATGATTACTGGCGAAAGTCTGCCAGTAGAAGTTGGCCCCGGAGATCCAGTGACGTCTGCAACGGTGAACCAGAACGGCCGTTTGTTGGTGCGCGCCACGCGTGTGGGCTCTGAAACAACATTTGCCCGTATGGCCAAGTTGGTGCGCGATGCACAGTCCACGAAGGCGCCCGTGCAACGAGTTGCAGACAAAGTGTCCAGCGTGTTTGTACCCACCGTGTTTGCCATCAGTCTGGCCACATTGGCTGCCTGGATGTTCTTCGATGGCGACTCCACACAAGCATTTACCGCAGCTGTCAGTGTGCTCATCATTGCGTGTCCGTGTGCGCTTGGCCTTGCCACACCTACTGCACTCATGGTGGGAAGCGGTCGCGCAGCCCAAATGGGAATAGTCATCAAGGGAATCGACGTTCTGCAAAGCACGCGACGAATTGACACAGTGGTGTTGGACAAAACTGGAACCGTCACTACTGGTGCAATGACCCTTGCTGGTGTTCATTGCATAGAAGGTGTCTCCCGTGACGATGTTCTACGCATGGCGGGGGCAGTAGAAAAGGGGAGCGAGCATCCCATTGCGCGCGCCATTGTTTCTGCTGCCGAAGATGAACTCGGCGTTCTTCCCGCGCTCGACGAATTCATGGCCATGCCAGGAGTAGGTGCTACTGGTCGCCTAGACGGAACCATCATCACGGTGGGCCGCGAAGAAGTGTTTCGCGAACGTTTGGTCATTATCCCCAGTGTGTTGCGCGATGCTCTTGCAGCATCTCGTGAGCGCGGAGAAACCGCTGTGGTGGTGGCGTGGGACGCACAGGCAAAAGCTGTCATCAGTGTTGCTGACCAACCCAAGTCAACCTCACCCGATGCAATTGCGCAGTTGAAGTTGATGGGGTTAGCCCCCATTCTTCTCACCGGCGATAACGAAGTAACCGCGCGCGCAATTGCAGAATCCGTGGGGATAGACACCGACGAACATCATTTGTATGCGGGTGTATTACCGGATGAAAAAGTAGCCGTTGTAAAAGACCTACAAGAGCGTGGTTACGCAGTGGCAATGGTGGGCGACGGAGTGAACGACGCGGCAGCGCTTGCACAAGCAGATGTTGGTATCGCAATGGGCGGCGGAACCGACGTTGCCATGCAGGCGAGTGATCTCACCATTGTGAATGGAGACCTGCGATCTGTCCCCGATGCAATTCGCTTATCTCGTGCAACACTGCGAACAATTCGCACCAATGTGTTCTGGGCGTTTGCCTACAACGTGGCCGCAATTCCGTTGGCTGCTAGTGGCCGTATGAATCCCATGTGGGCTGGTTTAGCTATGGCGTCGTCTTCGGTCTTCGTTGTCACCAACAGTTTGCGCCTTCGTCGCGTTCGTTTGTCGCGCTAACTGGACAACTACAGCTAAGTCTGTAGTTCAGGTTGAGAGTTTTTCGGCCTGCCTGGACCGTGATGCTGGGCATTCGCACAGTTGTGGTGGGCGGCCCTTTGGATGCCCTTTAGGGATTTAGTTATCGTTTATAACCATGTATGGCATCAAAAGAACTCTGCGGAATGTCCGCGGAATAACCCGCCATGCATCGGCTCGAGTCGCCAGCGGTATCGCGATTCTTGTCGTTACGAACGTCGTGGTTTTCTCGCCACAACAAGTATCTGCTGCGCCTACTTTGACGCCAACTTGTGCGGCAGGTGTTGGCGTTGGTGGAACGAACTCAGCAACGGCCGCAAGCACACGCGGTGGCCATGGGTGTGTTGTTATTCAATTTGTTGATGCCGGCGTACTGCAATACGAGACGTTCAACTACACCGGAACAAACCAAACTTGGACAGTGCCGACTGGTGTGTCGTCTGTGACCTTTCATGTTCTCGGCGCCGGAGGCGGTGGAGTTCCACTTGCTGGTGCATACGGCGACGGTGGTGGTGGCGGATATGCAACTGGTTCTTACACAGTGACATCAGGTCAAACATTGACCGTCATTGTTGGTCAAGCCGGCGGTGGAGAGTTGTTGACACTTCGATCAGGTGCAGGTGTGAATGGTTGTTTCACCGGTTCGCTCACGTATGGCGGCGGAGGTCGCGGTAGTTCGTGTTGGCCCGGATACGCATATGCAGATCGTGGTGCGTCCGCTGGTGGACGATCAGCTGTTCGACTTTCCGACGGAACAGAAATTGTCACCGCAGGCGGTGGTGGTGGCGGCGGTTGGCAAAGCAACGGTGGCGCTGGCGGCGGACAAAGTGGACTGGCGTCTGGCGATGCTGGCGGCGGAACACAAAGTGCTGGTGGAACAACTGCGAACGCGTTAGCAACTCGCGGCGCACAGTTCCTTGGTGGCAACGGGTATCACCAAGGTGGTGGTGGTGGCGGCGGTTACTACGGCGGCGGTGGCGGTTATTCGGTATCGGGCGGTGGAGGCGGTTCCAGTTACGTCGCTCTGTTAGCGAATGGTTCAACAACTGCTGGTTCTGGCCAGGACCCACCGATCAACTTGAACTACCTTGAGCCCACTTCCGCCGCGTTTCCATCGTGCGTAAGTGGTGCCGGATACGGAGGCCAGGTTTCGTCGACGGTATTGGCCAAGGGTGGCGGGGGTTGTGTTGTCATCCAGTACGTCGCAGGTGGGTCAACGGTGTACGACACATTCAATTACGTCGGCATCAACCACAAGTGGACAGTGCCCTCGGGTGTGACATCTGTTTCGTTGCACGCGCTCGGTGCTGGTGGCGGAGCTGGTCGAGCAGGAACTTCTGCCACGGGTGGTGGTGGTGGATTTGCGACAGGCACCTACTCCGTGACTGCGGGTCAGATGCTCACCGTCATCGTTGGTGAAGGAGGAGCACGACGACCTGTCGAAAATCTGTCCAGCTGCTGGTACAACAGGTTGACCTACGGCGGTGGTGGCCGTGGGGGGAGCTGTCATCAAGGAGGTACGAGCGATGAGTGGTACGGCTCTGGTGGCGGACGATCGGCTGTTCGACTTTCCGACGGAACAGAAATTGTCACCGCAGGTGGTGGTGGTGGTGGGTCGTATTCGTCAGCAGGAGGCGCCGGTGGTGGAGTCACGGGTATCGCGAGTGGCGGCACTGGTGGAAGTCAGGCAGCGGGTGGTGCCGGTGGCAGCAGCGGAAACGGTTTCCCAGGTACACCCGGTAACCGCTTCCTCGGTGGGAACGGGCGTGACGAAGGCGG
>JAJTEL010000004.1 GCA_021299715.1 Ilumatobacteraceae bacterium
CAGATGACTGTTGAGTTGGGTAAGCCCATCGCGATGGATGAGGGTTTGCGTTTTGCTATTCGTGAGGGTGGCCGCACTGTTGGTGCTGGTCGCGTCACAAAGATTCTCAAGTAACGGATTCAACTCATGGCTACTAACAGCATTCGTATCCGCCTCAAGGCATTCGATCACGACATCATCGACAAGTCGACACGCATGATTGTGGAAACGGTTCTTCGCACCAACGCAAAGATTCGTGGACCAATTCCCTTGCCTACCGACAAGCATCGTTTCACGGTTATCCGCGGACCACACATTGACAAAGACTCTCGCGAGCACTTTGAAATGCGCATCCACAAGCGTCTTATCGACATCGTCGAGCCAAACAACAAGACCATCGATTCGCTCCAGCGCATCGAACTTCCTGCCGGCGTCGACATCGAGATCAAGCTTCAGGGCTAAACCCGAAAGCTCATACTTTTGTGAAAGGGGCGGCCGAAAGGCCGCCCCTTTTGCGTCTCCTGCGTGACGGATTCTTACGAGATTCTTTCCATTTCTGCATGAAAAAGACTGGGTGATGGCGAGATACTGACTGCATGAGCGATTCACATTGGATCAACACCCCACCCCAAGTTCCTTCCAAACGACCTGTTGGTGCCCGTATTGCGGCACTTGTGCTTGTTCTTGTCATTGCTTTTGGTGGCGGACTCGCCGGCGGTCTCGTTGGGTCGTCCTTGTCGGACACCACAAGTTCGGCTGGTAACTCACCATTAGTCACCGCCGCACCCGTGAAGTCTGGCGACATTGGTGACACCAACGTGGCGAAAGCGGCAGAAGTCATTGCTCCGAGCGTGGTCACCATTGACAGCGTGTCATCCACTGGCGAAGCAGTGGGCACCGGAATCATTGTCACGTCAGATGGCGAAATTCTGACAAACAACCATGTTGTTGAAGGTTCTAAGACTGCGCGTGTTCGTTTGTATGGCTCAACAGCTCCTATTACAGCCGACGTTCTCGCAACAGACCCCAGTAACGACCTCGCACTCATCAAACTGCGCAACACCACGGGGTTAGTGGCGGCAACTTTTGCCGATCCAGATTCCATTGCGGTGGGCGACCCCGTTGTTGCAGTCGGATATGCGCTTGCGCTTGATGGTGGGCCAAGTGTGACATCAGGAATCATTTCTGCACTCAACCGAACATTGCAGTTAGACGATGACACATTCTTGAATGCACTTATCCAAACCGACGCTGCAATTTCATCGGGTAACTCTGGCGGACCACTTATCAACATGAATGGTCAAGTTGTTGGTGTGAACACCGCTGTTGCAACGGGTGGAATGTCTAGTTCTGCAAACAATATTGGTTTTGCCATCAGCGTCGCAGAAGTTCAGCGAGTGTCAAAGATTCTCAGCGAAATTGCCAATGGTGGTTCTCGCCGTCAAGGTTTCTTGGGTATCAGTCTCGGAGATCGCACTGACGGTGGCGCTGGGGCAGTGATTGGCGAAGTGGAACCCAACTCTCCGGCAGACAAAGCTGGTGTGAATGTAAATGACATTGTGCTCACCATTAACGAACAACCCATCGTTGGTGATGAAGCGCTGGTTGCCATTATTCGTGACTCGGCTCCAGGTGAGACCATCACCATCGTTGTTGAACGCGACGGAAAGCAAGTCACCTTGAATGCAACGTTGGTTGCGCGTCAACAAGACTAAAACTCACACCTCGAGTTGAATTCGAGGAAACCGATCATCATCGAGAATGTCGCCATCAACGAGTCCATTCGGCTCAAACGGTGGCGACGTTTTCCATGGTCGGGTAATCCATCGAACATCGTCGCCTACGTATCGATAACTCACAATGCGACGTCTCTCTGGGTGCGAACCTGTACCGGGTGCGCTGTGCAGTGTTCGAAAATGAAACGCAACAACATCGCCCGGTTGTGCATCACACACCACCGTGTCGCCGAGTGATTCCAGTTCTTCTTCGGAAGGAAACAGTTCAAAGCCTGCAGCCGCGGCAACGTACGGAGAGTCGTCGACAAAACGATTGGGTATGAAGCGACGTTGCACAACATGGCTGCCACGGATGCATCGCAATGCAATTGATGTGGGTATTGAATCAAGTGGAACCCACAAACTCACGTTGTTCATGCCTTCAACGCCGTAGTACGGGTCGTCATGGTGCCACGGAGTAGGAGTTGCAGTACCCGGTTCTTTCACCAAGACATGCTCATGAAAGAAACGTGGTGACTGTGTTCCCATGAGATGACCTGCAATGCGTGGTAACTCACCAGTTAAAGCAGAAGCGGAGAATTCGCCAATTGTTTTCCAGTTCACATAGTCATCAAAAAAACGACCACCACTTTCTGCCGGTGTGTAATCGTTCGACCATTCACTGGGGTGCGACAAATTCTTCTCCACACCGCGTTCAATTGTGGTCAACGTACTGGGGGAGAGAACACCTCTCAGAATGACAACGCCGTCTCGTTCATACGCAGCACGGTCAGCGTTGGACACCAGTGTCATGCCTTGATGGTAGGGCGCGTTCGCCCGTTCAAACAGGGTCTGATTTAGGCGTAGTGTGCGGACATGTTTGAACTTGATGCACACCTTGGTGCTCAGCGTCCGTTCGGTCTGAATTATTGGCCGCTACCAGAAGACGCTCCTGCGATGGATATCCCACGAGAATCAATTCGCTTGGTGACACCAGACGGTGCGTTGGTACGCGGAGTTTTGTGGACTCCACCACATGGCAAGTGGAAAACGGCAGTTATCTTGACGCACCCACGTGGTGACTTCAGCGTTCACTATGCGTGTCCGCTTCTTGCCGCTGCTGGTTACGCGGTGTTGGGCTTTAGTACGCGCTATTTGAATAACGACATCGATTGCCTACATGAAAACTGCATTATCGATGTGAAAACTGCACACGATGAAATGATTCGACGAGGCGCAGAGTCGGTTGTGTTGCTGGGGAACTCCGGCGGCGGTTCGCTCATGGCAATGGCCAATGCCGAATTAGGAATTGGCGACGGTTGGGTCGGCATGGCAGCTCACCCAGGTGAAGGTGTTTTCATGTTGCAGGTCATCGATCCGTCGGTCACCGACGAAGCCGACCCCTTCAGCCGTGACCCAGAGTTAGACATGTACAACCCGGACAATGGGTGGCGCCCGTGGCCCCAGCCGTCTTCGTACGACCCAGCATGGGTGGCGAAATATCGGATGGCCCAGCGAGACCGGGTGGCTCGCATCGATGACGTGGCCAAACAGTCCATCGCCGATTCAGAGAATGCTGGTGAACAGCTGAAGGGAATTCACAAAGACACAAACTTGGCGTCGTGGAGAGATCTGCGGGCCCGGCGGGTCTTTGCCAAGTACCTCACCATCTACCGAACATTGGCTGACCCTGCCTATTTAGACCTCTCTATCGACCCAGATGACCGTCCAATGGGGTCACTTTTTGCTTTTCCGGACCCTTTTGAGGCCAATTATGGCCGTGGAGGGCTTGCCCGGACCATGACGGCCCGCGGCTGGCTGAGTACCTGGTCGGGGTTGTCTAGCCACGCAAAACTGGCCGACACCATGCCACAGGTGACTGTTCCCACCTTGTTGGTGCACCCAACGGGTGATACCGAGATTCGGGTCTGGCAGGCGAAAGAGATTGTGCAGGCTGCCAGGGCCGCCGACGTGACCTACCGTGAGATGAAGGGCGCCCCCCACTATTTAGAGGGGCACCGGGTAGAGGCCATGGCCGCAGTAGCCGAATGGATTGCTGAGCGTTTCCCCCGCTAGCCAGCCCTCATTGGCACTCGCAAATAGTCCAAATACCCCGCCTGCACCCTTTGTGGTCGGGGGAATCCGCCGATAGCGTTCCTACTCCGTGCGATTCGGGCCTCGGCTCGAAAAGCTAGATCGATCGTCGAAACACAATCGACGTCCGTGAAGGCCTCGTTGCAGAAATGCAAAAAGGAACCACACGGCAAAACCCAGACAGGTGCTCCGTCAACAGAAATGTTGTCGGAGCATTTGCGTGAATAACCAACGAGAAAAAGGGTTGCCGCCATGGCACAAAAAGCGATCGTCGGCGAGAAAGTCGGCATGACACAGGTGTGGGGAGATGACCAACGCGTCATCCCCGTCACAGTTCTGCGCGTCGAGCCGGTGCGCGTCGTTCAAGTCAAAACAAATGACCGCGACGGGTACACCGCTCTGCAAGTTACATACGGACACAAAGCCGCCAGCAAATTGAGCAAGCCCGAACAGGGTCACTTCGCTGCAGCAAGTGTCGAAGCAGGTCGACGTCTTGTCGAACTTCGCCTCGACTCTGTTGATGGTTTTGAAGTCGGACAAGAACTCGGTGCAGACGTTCTCACAGCAGGCGAAAAAGTAGATGTCACCGCCGTTAGTCGCGGTAAAGGTTTCGCAGGTGGAATGAAGCGTCACAACTTCAATGGCCAAGGCGCAAGCCACGGTAACCACAAGCACCACCGTGCACCAGGTTCTATCGGTTCATGTTCATTCCCCGGACGCGTGTTCAAGGGTCTGCGCATGGCTGGTCACATGGGCAACGAGCAGGTCACCACTTTGAATCTTGAAATTGTGCAAGCAGATCCAGAACGCGGTCTTTTGCTTGTCAAGGGTTCAGTTCCAGGTCCAAACGGTGGCGTTGTCATCGTGCGTAATGCAGTAAAGGCGAAGTGATTCTCATGGCATCTATCGCATTGAAGAACGCATCAGGCAAGGCCGCAGGAAACATTGAAGTTGCAGACGACTTGTTCGCAGTGCAACCAAACGTTCCTGTCATGCACCAAGTTGTCAAGGCACAACTTGCAAACCGTCGCTCCGGAACATCTGCAACGAAGACTCGTGCAGAAGTTGCTGGTACCGGTAAGAAGCCTTTCAACCAGAAGGGAACTGGTGGCGCTCGTCAGGGTTCCATGCAGGCACCTCACTACACCGGTGGTGGTATTGCGCACGGCCCACAGCCACGCAGCTACGCACAACGCACACCTCGCAAAATGGTTCGTCTTGCGCTTGCATCTGCATTGTCAGATCGCAACAGCGAAGGACGTGTTGTTGTTCTCGATTCTTGGGGTTTTGCAACTCCAAGCACCAAGGCAGCAATCAAGACTCTCGAAGCAATTGGTGCAACCGGAAAAGTTCTCGTTGTCGTTACTCCAAACGAAGAGAACGCAATCAAGAGCTTCCGCAATCTTCCCGACGTTCATCTTCTCCTTGTCGGTGACCTGAACGCATACGACGTGCTCTGCAATGACTGGATTGTGTTCTCACAAGACAGCCTTCCCGGAACAAAGGACGCGAAGTAATGAAAGACCCACGCGACATCATCATTCAGCCAGTGGTTTCTGAAAAGAGCTACGCGCTGATGGAGACCGACGTCTACACATTCCAAGTTCACGTCGACGCAACTAAGCCCGAGATCCACGATGCCATCGAGGCAATCTGGGGCGTAAAAGTGTTGAAGGTCAACACCCTTAATCGCAAGGGCAAGTACCAGCGCACTCGTAACTCCAACCGAATCGGTCAGCGTCCGCACACAAAGCGGGCCATCGTCACCCTCGCAGCGGGAAGCAAGATCCCGCTGTTCGAAAGCTGAGATCATCATGGCAATTCGTAAGCGCAAGCCAACAAGCCCCGGCCGTCGTTTCCAGACGGTCTCGGACTTTTCCGAAATCACAAAGACAACACCAGAAAAGACACTTCTCGCATCGAAGTCAAACACTGGTGGTCGTAACTCGTACGGTCGCAAGACTGCTCGCCATAAGGGTGGAGCACACAAGCGTCAGTACCGCATCATCGACTTCAAGCGCAACAAAGACGGCGTACCTGCAAAGGTCGCATCAATTGAATACGACCCGAACCGCACCTGTCGTATTGCGCTTCTTCACTACACCGACGGCACAAAGGCATACATCCTTGCGCCAAAGGGTCTTGAAGTTGGAATGTTCGTTGAAAGTGGACACGGCGCAGACATCAAGCCTGGCAACGCAATGCAATTGCGTTACATGCCTGTCGGTACCGTTGTTCACAACGTTGAACTGCGTCCTGGTCAGGGTGGCAAAATTGGTCGCTCCGCCGGAATGGCAGTTCAGTTAGTCGCAAAAGATGGCGACTTCGCAACACTGCGTTTGCCATCAACTGAAATGCGTCGCGTTCTTCTCGACTGCCGCGCCACTGTTGGCGAAGTTGGTAACTCCGAGCACGAACTCATCAAGATTGGTAAGGCCGGTCGTAACCGCTGGAAGGGCGTTCGCCCACAAACTCGCGGTGTGGCTATGAACCCTGTCGATCACCCACTTGGTGGTGGTGAAGGAAAGACTTCTGGTGGACGTCCACCAGTGTCGCCATGGGGCAAGCCAGAAGGTCGTACCCGCAACAAAAACAAGCCGTCGCAGCAACTTATTGTTCGCCGCCGTCGCGCAGGAAAGGGACGGAGGTAACACATGTCTCGCAGCCTCAAAAAGGGTCCATTCGTCGACGAGCATCTGCTCAAGAAAGTCGACGCTGCAAATGCATCGGGCGATCGCAAGGTCATCAAGACCTGGTCTCGTCGTTCCACCATCGTTCCCGACATGGTTGGACACACCATCGCAGTGCACGACGGTCGCAAGCATGTGCCCGTCTACATCTCTGAATCAATGGTGGGCCACAAGCTTGGCGAATTCTCTCCTACCCGTACGTTCCGCTTCCATGCCGGACAAGAAAAGAACGCGAAGAAGTAGTCATGACCGGTCCAAAGCTCAATGAAGCAAACCGCGTTGCCGGCACAAAGAGCGGCAGCAAGGCCAGCGCAAAGTACGTTCGCTCGTCAGCGTCTAAGGCTCGCGTGGTGTTAAACCTCGTGCGTAACCAAGACGTTCGTACAGCAGACGAAATCTTGCAGTTCACAGATCGTGAAATGGCTCGTGTTGTTCGCAAGGTGCTCGCATCTGCAGTTGCTAACGCAACAACTAACGACTTGCTCGATGCAGACGAACTCTTCGTCAAAGCATGTTTCGCAGACGAAGGTCCAACTCTCAAGCGCTTCCGCCCCCGCGCAAAGGGTCGTGCAGGCAAGATCAACAAGCGCACATGCCACATCACCGTCATTGTCGACCGCATGAGCGACGATCAACTCGCCGTTCGCGAAGCAAAGACCATGACAAAGGGTGCACCAACAAGCAATCGTCGCGCTCGTGTTGCAGCAAGTCGTAAGGCTGCTGAACCAGCACAAGAAGCACCGGCAGCAGAAGCTCCCGCAGAAGACACAACATCAACCGAAGAAGCAGGCAACTGATGGGCCAGAAGATCAATCCATACGGCTTCCGTCTTGGTGTCACCACCGACTGGAAGAGCCGTTGGTTCAGCGAGCGCGAATACAAGGACTACCTCACCGAGGACTGGAAGATTCGCGAATACCTCATGACCACTCTCGAAGACGCAGCAGTCAGCCGCGTTGAAGTAGAGCGCACACGCGACAAACTCCGCATCGACGTGCACACCGCACGTCCCGGAATTGTTATCGGTCGTAAGGGTGCAAAGGCCGACGAACTTCGTGCAGGCCTCGCACAAATCACTGGCAACAATCGTTTGCAGTTGAACATCGTTGAAATCAAGCAGGCAGAACTCGACGCTGCACTCATCGCACAGGGCGTTGCCGACCAGTTGGTCAACCGCATCGCTTTCCGTCGTGCAATGAAGCGCGCTGTGCAGAACGCACAGAAGTTCGGTGCACTTGGTATTCGTGTTCAGTGTTCTGGTCGTTTGGGTGGTGCAGAAATGAGCCGCACCGAGTGGTACCGCGAAGGTCGCGTGCCCTTGCACACACTTCGTGCCGATATCGATTACGGCTTCCGCGAAGCACGTACCAGCTCTGGTCGTGTTGGTGTGAAGGTATGGCTGTACAAGGGCGACATCGTTCCGTACAAGACCACAACACAAGACAAGATTTCCCGCGAAGCCGCAATGGCAGTGGGCGACACATCTGGCCAGGCAATTGCCGACCAGCCGGCTGCACGCAAGGTTGTGTCGTCTGCAGGTCCACGTGTTGCTACTGCCGATGTTGCAGAAGAAATGGCGCCACTCGTGAAGCCAGCCGATCCTGAGTTCGAGCGCTTGCTTGAAGAAGAAGAGGCAATCGAGCGTCGTCTTCACGATTCGCACGAAACTCCAAAGCTTCGTGGGGAGGACTAATCATGTTGATGCCTCGTAAGGTCAAGCACCGCAAGCACCACCGTGGTCGTATGACTGGTGCTTCAAAAGGTGGAAACGCACTCGCATTCGGCGAATACGGAATTCAAGCTCTGGAACCAGGCTGGATCACCGCACGCCAAATCGAAGCTGCTCGTATTGCCATGACACGTCACATCAAGCGTGGTGGCAAAGTGTGGATCAACGTTTTCCCCGACAAGCCAGTCACAAAGAAGCCAGCAGAAACTCGCATGGGTTCTGGCAAGGGCAACCCAGAATTTTGGGTAGCTGTTGTAAAGCCTGGCCGCATTCTTTTCGAATTGTCCTATCCATCACCCGAGATTGCAAAGGCCGCTCTCGAGCGCGCCGTGCAAAAGCTCCCGATCAAGGCTCGCGTCATTAGCCGCGACGAGCAGATCTGATTCGAGAGGTACAGAAGAAATGGCACGTTCAATTACCGAACTCCGCGACATGGATCTCGCCGCACTTGTGGCAGAGCTTCGTGCAAGCAAGCAAGAGTCCCTCAACCTGCGATTCCGCAATGCAACTGGCCAGCTCGACAAGCATGACGAGCTGCGCAAAGTGCGTCGCCAAATCGCCCGCATCAACACCCTCATCCGTCAGCGCGAAATCGCTGCGGCCGAGGCAGCCGGGAAGTGAGTAGTCACATGGCAGAAGTAACAAACACCGAGCGCAACGCACGCAAGATCCGTGAGGGTCTTGTTGTCTCGAACAAGATGAACCAAACCGCGGTTATCGCAGTTGTCGAGCGCGTTCGTCATGCGAAGTACGACAAGTTCGTTCTTCGTACAAAGAAGCTCTATGCACACGACGAGGCCAACGACGTCAATGTTGGCGACCGCGTTCGTGTCATGGAAGTCCGTCCGATGTCAAAGCTGAAGCGCTGGCGCATCGTTGAAATTCTGGAGCGTGCAAAGTGATCCAGCAAGAATCTCGACTTCGTGTTGCCGACAACAGCGGCGCAAAAGAAGTTCTCGTCATCAAAGTCCTCGGTGGTACGCGTCGTCGTTACGCGTCAATCGGCGACGTTTTCATTGGCACGGTGAAGGATGCAATTCCTGGTGCTGGTGTAAAGAAGGGTGAAGTTGTTCGATGCGTGGTTGTTCGCGTGAAGAAGGAAAAGCGTCGTCCCGACGGCAGCTACATCCGCTTCGACGAGAACGCAGCAGTGCTCATCAAAGAAGACCTCACGCCTCGTGGCACACGTATCTTCGGACCCGTTGGCCGCGAACTGCGTGACAAGAAGTTCATGCGAATTGTTTCGCTTGCACCGGAGGTGCTCTAAGTCATGAAGTTCAAAGTGAAAGACGAAGTTCAAATCATTGCTGGCAAAGATGCAGGCAAGCGTGGCTTCATCATCAAAGCTCTCCCTAAAGAGAACAAAGTTGTCATTGAAGGCGCAAACATTGCGAAGAAGCATCAGAAGGCAACGCAAGCAAACCAGAAGGCCGACATTGTTGAAAAGCCAATGCCCATTCACGCATCCAACGTGATGCTTGTGGTCGATGGCAAGCCAACTCGAATCGGCTACAAGGTCAACGCAGACGGCACCAAGGTGCGCGTCGCGAAGAAGTCAGGAAAGGAAGTCTGATGGCTACCGCGACCGCTCCGCGCCTCAAGGCAAAGTACGACGCCGAAGTGAAGCAAGCATTGCTTGCTCAACTTGGTCTCGACAATGTCATGCAAGTTCCAAAATTGGAAAAGATCGTTATCAACATGGGTGTCGGCAAGGCCACACAGCAGCCATCGCTGTTGGACAGTGCAGTTGCAGATCTCACCGCTATTGCCGGTCAGAAGCCAATCGTTACCAAGTCACGTGACTCCATCGCAGGTTTCAAGCTTCGCGAAAACCAAGCAATTGGTTGCAAAGTCACATTGCGCGGCGACCGCATGTGGGAGTTCTTCGACCGCTTGCTCGCAATTGCAATCCCACGTATTCGTGACTTCCGTGGTCTTCCAGCCCATTCATGGGATGGTCGCGGTAACTACACATTCGGTCTCACAGAACAAACAGTGTTCCCCGAGATTGATTACGACAAGATCGATGCCCCACAAGGCATGGACATCACGATCGTCACAACGGCGGTCAACGACGAGGCGGGCAAGGCCCTTCTCGACGCTTTCGGTTTCCCCTTCAAGCGCGGCAACGAGGCCGGTGGTCCTCCAGCACGCAAGAAGCCCAAGTCACGTGGCCCCGTTCGCGGCGGCAAGAAGAAGTAGGTAGAGGACAATGGCAAAGAAGTCTCTCATCAACAAGGCAAATGCAAAGCCCAAGTTCAAGGTTCGCGCGTACACGCGTTGCCGCAAGTGCGGTCGCGCTCGTTCGGTGTACCGCAAGTTTGGGTTGTGCCGCGTATGTCTCCGAGAAATGGCTCATGCAGGTGAAATTCCTGGCGTGACCAAGGCGAGCTGGTGAGGTAACAATCATGATGACTGATCCCATCGCAGACATGCTCACACGTCTCCGCAACGCGAACACCGCGTTGAAGGAAGTTGTGGCCATGCCGTCGTCGAAGCAGAAAGTTGCTCTCGCCGAAATTTTGAAGAAGGAGGGCTACATCGCCGACTTCTCCGTTGCACCAGCAACGAAGGGTCCAGGCAATGTGCTCACCGTCAACATGAAGTACTCAAACGATCGTCACCGCACCATCAGCGGTCTCACGCGCGTTTCAACTCCCGGTCTTCGTGTGTATCGCAACTCAAAAGAGGTTCCCCGTGTTCTCGGTGGTCTCGGTGTTGCAGTTCTGTCCACTAGCCAAGGTCTTATGACCGACCGTGAAGCGCGCAAGCGCAAGGTCGGCGGCGAAGTCCTGTGCTTCGTGTGGTGACCTCGGGACGAAAGTAGGAAACGAAATGTCACGTATCGGCAAAGCCCCCATCACAATTCCATCCGGAGTCGAAGTCACCATCTCAGGTCGCAACGTTTCCGTGAAGGGACCAAAGGGAACACTCGCTCGCAACATTCCTGGTGAGATCATCATCCGCAAGGAAGAGAGCACCATTTTTGTAGAGCGTCCAAACGACGAGCGTCAAAACCGCTCGTTGCACGGTCTCTCACGCACACTCATTAACAACATGATCATCGGTGTCACCGATGGGTTCACTAAGGAACTGGAAATCATCGGCGTTGGTTACCGCGCAGAAGCACAAGGTGCAAACCTTCGTCTTGCTCTCGGTTTCTCACACCCCGTCATCGTTCCAGCACCAGACGGAATTACTTTCGAAATCCCTGTTCAGACTCGCGTCATCGTCAAGGGCATCGACAAAGAACTCGTTGGTCAGGTTGCAGCAGACATCCGCTCCATTCGTAAGCCAGAGCCTTATAAGGGCAAGGGCGTGCGTTACCTCGGTGAGCGCGTTCTTCGTAAGGCCGGCAAGACCGGCAAGAAGTGATTCGGTAGCAAAGGTTTCACCATGGCAAACATCGCAAAAATCCGTCGCGAATCGCGTCTTCGTCGTCACCGTCGTGTGCGTAAGAAGATTCATGGCACCGCAGAGCGTCCGCGCCTCGCAGTGCATCGCACAAACAAGCACTTCAACATGCAGCTCATCAACGACGACCTTGGTCATACCGTTGCTGCTGCATCGTCAGTAGAAACTGGCCTTCGTAGCGACAGCGGCGCAACCGTTGCTGCTGCAACAAAGGTCGGACAATTAATCGCACAACGCGCCAAGGAAGCCGGAGTCACAGCAGTCGTTTTCGACCGCGGTGGATTCGCTTACCACGGTCGTGTTGCCGCTGCGGCAGAAGCCGCACGTGAAGCAGGACTGGAGTTCTGATGAGCAACGCATTCACAAACACAACACCTGAACCAGGTGCATTGCGTGAGTCACGCGTCATTCACATCAACCGTGTTGCAAAGGTTGTGAAGGGTGGACGTCGTTTCTCCTTCACCGCACTTGTCGTTGTTGGTGACGGAAATGGTCGCGTGGGTCTTGGTTACGGAAAGGCAAAGGAAGTTCCTTTGGCAATCCAAAAGGGAACCGAAGAAGCAAAGCGCAACTTGTTCGATGTTGCACTTGCTGGTTCCACCATTACGCACCCCATTCTCGGTATTTCTGGTGCAGGTCGCGTGCTGTTGAAGCCCGCAGCTCCTGGTACCGGAGTTATCGCTGGTGGTGCTGCACGAATCATCCTTGAAGAAGCAGGCATTCACGACGTGTTGGCAAAGTCGCTTGGTTCGGCAAACGCAATCAACGTTGCACGCGCAACCATTGAAGGTCTTCGTCAGCTTCAACGTCCCGATGAAGTAGCAAAGCGTCGCGG
Source organism: Ilumatobacteraceae bacterium (assembly GCA_021299715.1). GTDB lineage: Bacteria > Actinomycetota > Acidimicrobiia > Acidimicrobiales > Ilumatobacteraceae > UBA2093. Next base: position 12,457 of record JAJTEL010000004.1, read on the forward strand.
CATTCCCGCCGAATCATTTGCTCCAAAGGGAATGCTGAAGGCATACACCGACCGCAAGAAGGCCGCAGCAGCAGGAGAAGTTCACTGATCATGGCTGAAAAGACCATCACCGTTACTCTCAAGCGTTCGAAAATCGGCGCAAAGCCAAAGACACGTGGAACACTGCGCGCACTTGGCCTCAGCAAGATTGGCGACACAAATACCGTTCCCGATCGTCCAGAAATTCGCGGCATGCTTGCACGTGTTCCGCACCTCATCGAAGTACAGGAGAACTGATCATGCGCGTCGATGAACTCGCACCAGCACCAGGAAGCGTTAAGCGCGCCAAGCGCGTTGGCCGTGGTACAGGCGGTAAGGGCGGTAAGACCGCCGGCCGTGGTACCAAGGGTCAGCATGCACGTGGTCGCGGAAAAGTGGCACGTGGTTTCGAAGGTGGCCAGATGCCACTGAAGCAACGCGTTCCAAAGTTGAAGGGTTTCAACAACCCATTCCGCGTTGAGTACTACGCCGTCAACCTCGATTCATTGAATGAACTTGGTCTTGGCGAAGTCACACCAGAAATCCTCGTCGACAAGGGAGTCGCTCACAAGGGAACCTATGTCAAGGTTCTTGGTCGTGGCGAAATCTCTATCGCTGTCAAGGTGTCTGCACACGCAGTATCGAAGTCCGCAGAAAAGGCCATCGTGGCTGCTGGCGGATCAGTGACCATCTTGCCGCTGCCATTCAAGGTTCGTCCTGCAGCAAACGGCAACCAGTTCACCAACCGCTAACCACGTCGCGAATTTTCGCACGACGTTGACAAGGAGTACCGCGTGTTCTCAAACGTGAAGAACATCTTCAAAGTGGAAGATCTTCGTAAGAAGCTTCTATTCACAGTGTTGATGATCATGGTCTACCGATTCGGTTCGGCTATTCGCGTTCCTGGCGTAGATGCCAATGCAGTGTCGCAGCTTCGTGAAGCTGCGAACTCGCAAGGTGCACTCGGCTTCTTGAACTTGTTCTCGGGTGGAGCATTCGGTTCGTTCTCCATTTTTGCGTTGGGCATCATGCCCTACATCACCTCCAGCATCATCATGCAGGTGCTGAATGTGGTCATTCCAAAACTTCAGGAATGGCAGGAAATGGGAGCAGTCGGTCAGCGCAAGATCACTCAGTGGACTCGTTACGTGGCTATTGCAATTGCGTTGTTGCAGGGCTCTGGTCTTACTTTCATTTTCGGACAAGGAAATGGTTCGGCATTCTTCGGTGCAGCCGCGCAAGCCCCCGACGTTGTATTGCTCGACCCATTCATGCCACGAGCTCTGCTGGTTATCCCTTCACTCGTCGCTGGTACTGCGTTGCTGATGTGGGTGGGCGAACTCATTAGCCAGCGCGGAATTTCAAACGGCATGTCAGTTCTTATTTTTGCGTCGGTTGTTGCTGGTTTGCCCTACAGCTATTACTCAATTTTGCAAAGCAAGAAGTTCGTGGTGTTCACAATTCTTGTCATTGTTTCATTGGGAATTCTGGCCGCAGTTGTCCGAGTTGAAATGGGACAACGCCGTATTCCGGTGCAGTTTGCAAAACGAGTCGTTGGTCGTCGTATGACTGGCGGACAAAGCACATACATTCCTTTGAAGGTCAACCAAGCCGGCATCGTTCCCATTATCTTCGCTTCATCGGTGCTGTTGCTTCCCGTTCTGTTGTCAAACATGTTGGGTAGCGCCGAAGGTTGGCGCGGCTCAATTGCATCGTTCGTCAACGATTACTTGGTGAACAGCCAAAACCTTGTGTACATCGTTGGGTTCTTCTTGCTCATCATTGCGTTCGCATACTTCTATAACTCCATTGCCTTCGACCCCATTCGTCAGGCAGATCAGTTGCGTAAGCAAGGTGGTTTCATTCCTGGCATTCGCCCCGGTGAACAAACAGAGCGTTACCTTGCAAAAGCTGTCAACCGCATCACGCTTCCTGGTGCAGTGTTTGTTGGCTTCATTGCAATCTTGCCGTACATCATTTTGTGGGTTGGCGATGTTCAGTCATTCCCATTTGCCGGTACAACGGTGCTTATTGCTGTGGGTGTCGCACTTGAATTCATGCGACAAATCGACAGCCAGTTGATGCTCCGCAACTATGAGGGCTTCTTAAAGTGACCATCAGCCTGTGAAGGCGGTGGGTCACTTTGTTGAGTAAGTAAGCGTCATGATTCCGGGTGCACGTATCGTGCTGTTGGGTCGCCAAGGAGCGGGGAAGGGAACGCAATGCGTTCGTTTGTCTCGCCACTTTGTTGTTCCGCACATCTCTACGGGCGACATGTTGCGTGCTGCCGTGCGTGAAGGAACCGAATTAGGCAAGATGGCCAAAGCAGTCATCGACGCCGGCCAATTGGTGGGCGACGACATCATGGTGGGCATTGTTGCTGAGCGTCTCGACGCTGAAGACGCTCGTACCCGTGGCTACATCTTGGATGGCTTTCCGCGCACGGTTGCCCAGGCAATTGCCCTCGACGAGATCACCGCAAAGAGCCCTGTCGACCTTGCCATCGACTTAGACGTACCCCGCGACCTGGTGCTGTCCCGTTTGTCGGCCCGCCGGGTGTGTCGGGACTGTGGCGCCAACTTCCAATCCACGGGCACCGATCCCAGCCCCTGGACCTGCGAGAACTGTGGGGGAGACGTGGTCCAGCGCGACGACGACACGCCTGCGGCCATCAACCAACGCTTGGACCTCTACGAGACCCAGACCCAGCCCCTAATTGACTATTACGGCTCATCGGGCCGAATGGTCGCCGTCGACGGGGTGGGCAGCCCCGACGACGTGTTTGCCCGCCTCACTCAGGCGGTCGAACAAAGGCGCTAAGTGCCTATTGGCGCAAGGAAAATGCGCCGATAGCATTGCCACTCGCCCCTGTCGCAGTTCTGCTAAGGGGCACTCTGTTCCATCAATCAAGGAGACCACCCTGGCTAAGCCAAAAGAAGATGCGATCGTGCTCGAGGGCACGATTCTTGAATCTCTGCCGAACGCAATGTTTCGTGTGGAGTTAGAGAACGGCCACAAAGTGCTGGCGCACATCTCAGGAAAAATGCGTATGCACTACATCCGCATTCTTCCAGGCGACAAAGTTCAGGTTGAGCTCACCCCATACGACCTCACCCGCGGTCGTATTACATACCGTTTCAAGTGAGAACGCAATGAAAGTACGCCCGAGCGTCAAGAAAATTTGTGAGAAGTGCAAGGTCATCCGTCGTCACGGGCGTGTGATGGTGATCTGCGAAAACCCCCGGCACAAGCAGCGCCAGGGCTAAGAAAGTCAACGAAGGAAACGTAAACACATGGCACGTATTGCTGGCGTCGACATCCCACGCGAAAAGCGTTTGGAGATTTCGTTGACATATATCTTCGGCATTGGTCGACCAACATCACAGAAAATCTGTGAATCAACTGGCCTTAACCCCAACACTCGCGTTCGCGATCTCACAGAAGACGAAGTGAACCGCATTCGTGCATGGGTAGATCAAAACATCACTGTTGAAGGTGACCTGCGCCGCGACGTGCAGCAGGACATCAAGCGCAAGATCGAAATCGGATGCCTTCAAGGCGTTCGTCATCGCAAGGGTCTTCCCGTTCGTGGACAGCGCACGCACACAAACGCGCGCACACGTAAGGGACCAAAGAAGACAGTTGCCAACAAGAAGAAGGCAGTGAGGTAACACCATGGCGAAGGCACAAGCAGGCGGCCGCCGTCCACGTAAGCGCGAGCGCAAGAACGTCACTTCAGGTGTTGTTCACATCAAGAGTTCTTTCAACAACACCATCGTGTCTATTACAGACATGGAAGGCAATGTCATTTCATGGGCATCGTCTGGTGGAGTTGGTTTCAAGGGTTCACGTAAGTCCACTCCGTTTGCTGCACAAATGGCAGCGGAGAAGGCAGCAAAGGCAGCAATGGAGCATGGTCTTCGTCGCGCCGAAGTTCACGTAAAGGGTCCAGGTTCTGGCCGCGACACTGCGCTTCGTTCAATTCAGAACGTTGGCATTGAAGTGTCAGGCATCAAGGACGTCACCCCGGTACCGCACAACGGTTGCCGTCAGCCGAAGCGTCGGAGGAGCTAATCATGGCCCGTTACACCGGACCGAAGGTGCGCATTTCGCGTCGCCTCAACACAAACATTTTCGAAAACGCGAAGGGCTCAAAGGCTCTCGACCGTCGTCCATTCCCACCAGGTGCACATGGTCGTACTCGCCGTCGTAACGCAGGTTCTGAGTACTTGGCACAAATGCAAGAAAAGCAGAAGGCTAAGTACATCTACGGTGTTCTCGAGCGTCAGTTCCGTCGCACCTACGAAGAAGCAAACCGTCTTGCAGGCCCAACCGGCGAAAACTTGTTGCGTCTTCTTGAACAGCGTCTCGACAACGTGGTGTTCCGTGCAGGTTGGGGTTCTACCCGTCCGCAGGCTCGCCAGTTCGTTAACCACGGTCTCATCCTTGTCGATGGCAAGCGCGTTGACATTGCGTCGTACCGCGTAAAGCGTGGTCAAGTTATTTCTTTGTCGCCTAAGGCAAAAGAAATGATTCAGATCCAGCACAACATCGACACACTCGATCGTTCACTCGTTGGTTGGCTCGAAGCCGGTGACAAGCAAGTCACCGTGCGCGACCTTCCTCAGCGCGAACACATCGACGTACCCGTCCGCGAGCAGCTCATCGTCGAGCTTTACTCCAAGTAATTTTCACAGCCGTTTCATAGGAGAGCACCATGCTTGTCATCCAACGTCCTTCAGTCGAAGCAATTGGCGACGACCATCCAACACGTCAGCGTTTTGCTGTCGGCCCACTCGAGCCAGGCTTCGGCCACACCATTGGTAACTCGTTGCGCCGCACATTGTTGTCATCAATTCCTGGTGCAGCAATCACCACTGTCAAGTTCGACGGTGTAGAGCACGAGTTCACCACCATCAAGGGCATGACCGAGGACATCACTGAACTCATCATGAACTTGAAAGATGTTGTTGTTGTGTCTCACAGTGACGAGCCAGTAGTTCTTCGCGTTGACGCTAAGGGACCATCAAGCTTTAAGGCCGGCGACATTCAAACAACCGCCGACATTGAAATCTTGAACCCATCACTGCACCTCGCAACATTGAATGCTGGCGCACAACTTGGTTTCGACATCACCATCGAGCGCGGTCGCGGATACATGTCCACCGACCGTGATGCAGAGAGCCGCGTCATCGGAGTCATCCCCATCGACGCAATCTTCTCGCCAGTGCGTCGCGTCATGTTCGATGTAGAGCCAACTCGTGTTGCGCAAAGCACCAACTATGACCGTCTCATTCTCGACATCGAGACCGATGGTTCAATTTCTCCACGCGAAGCTCTTGCATCTGCAGCAGCAACATTGCGTTCGCTTGTCGATCTCATTGCAACGCTGTCCGAAGAGCCACAAGCACTTGAACTCAGCGAACCAATTGGTGCAAACGTTGGCGTGCCAGACCTTGACCTTCCCATTGAAGATCTCGATCTCAGCGAGCGCCCACGCAACTGCCTCAAGCGCGGACAAATCAACACCATCGGCGAACTTCTTTTGAAGAGCACCGACGATCTTTTGAACATCACCAACTTTGGCCAGAAGAGCCTCGACGAAATCATCCAGAAATTGGATGAGCGCGGCCTCTCACTGCGCGCATAATTTCGGAACTCAAGGAGCACCACAATGGCAACACCACGTCGCGCCCCCCGCTTCGGCGGAAGTGCTGCGCATCAGCGTCTGCTCATGGCAAACATGGCGGCATCGCTGTTCGCTGCAGAGGGAATCACCACAACCGAAGCAAAGGCAAAGGCATTGCGTCCAATTGCTGAAAAGCTCATCACCAAGGCAAAGAAGGCCCAAGAAGATGGTCCAATGCGTATTCACCGCATTCGTCAAATTCAGGGTTACCTCGGTGACAAAGAAATGACCAACAAGCTTGTGAACGAAGTTGCGCCAAAGTACATGGCACGCAACGGCGGGTACACACGCATCTTGAAGCTCGGAACCCGCCAGGGTGACGCTGCGCCAATGGCGCGCATCGAACTGGTCTGAGTGATAACCCGGTCATGGAACCGGAAACAAACGTAATGAACGGGCCCGCCATACGGCGGGCCCGTTTGCATGTGTCGTATCACGGCGCACATTTTCATGGTTTTGCCATTAACAACGACGTGGTCACTGTTGAAGGTGAATTGGTGAATGCGCTCAACGTCATTACACAAACATCTGTTGACATCAGCACAGCAGGTCGAACCGATGCGGGTGTGCATGCGCGCGCTCAAGTGGTGTCGTGTGATTTACCCAGCGACACCAACCTCAACACGTTGGTACGCAGTGTGAACAGTATGTGTGCGCCACATATTGCAGTCACAGATGCGCAATGGGTTGATCAACACTTTGATGCGCGCCGCAGTGCAACGTGGCGCCGCTACAAGTACACGGTGTGGAACGATGCACAGCCAAACCCCATGTTGTTAGATCGTGCGTGGCATGTTTGGAAACCATTGTCGGTTCCACTTATGAATTTGGCGTGCGACGCAATTATTGGTGAACACAACTTCGCTGCGTTCTGTCGCAAACCCGACACGCCAGACGGTGAACCCGAAGCGTCAATGAACCGGTACGTCTTCAATGCCACCTGGCGCGACGAAGGGGAGGGCATGGTGGTGTTCGAGATTCGTGCCAATGCCTTTTGCCACCAAATGGTGCGCAGCCTGGTGGGGTTCTTAGTGGACGTGGGCCTCGGCAAGCGCCCTGCTAGCGACACCAGGGCAGTCATGCTGGCAGGCAACAGAAATCACGGCTCACCCGTGGCGCCACCCCAAGGGTTGGTGCTGTGGGATGTGGGCTACGACGGAGAACGAGTCCACCCCTAGAAACCCCCTATATCTGTTGGGGCAATCCCGTCTTTTCGGTTGCCGTAGGGCAGAAAACGCCCCTATCCTTACCAAGCCCCCTATTTGGGGTCCGGCGGCTCACTCAGCCCCCACTAAGGAAGTCTCATGCGTACCTATTCACCGAAAGCAAGCGAAGTACAACGCGCCTGGCACATCATCGATGCCGAAGGTCTTGTTCTTGGTCGTCTCTGCACAGAAGTTGCGCGCATCCTGCGCGGCAAGCACAAGCCAGTTTTTGCACCACACATGGACATGGGTGACCACGTCATCATCATCAACGCATCAAAGATCGTTATGACATCTGGCAAAGCAGAAAAGAACATGGTGTACACCTACTCCGGTTACCCAGGTGGTCTGAAGAGCGAGACATACCAAAACCTTCTTAACCGCAAGCCAGCCGACGCCATTACGCGTTCCGTTGCAGGCATGTTGCCAAAGGGACCACTTGGTCGTCAGATGGTGAAGAAGCTCAAGGTGTATGCAGGCCCAGAGCATCCACATGCAGCACAGTCCCCAGTCGTTCTCGATCTCAGCGCCGCCAAGGCTCGCTGATCTACTTAGGAGTCATCGTGGCTAACGCACCTCTCACACAAACAACTGGTCGTCGCAAAGAAGCAGTGGCACGTGCCGTTCTTCGCGCAGGTACCGGAACCATCACCGTTAATGGCAAGCCCATCGAGGTGTATTTCCCAACTGCAACACAGCGCATGGTTGTTACCGAGGCTCTTCGCGTCACCGATCGTGAAACATCGTTCGACATTGCAGCAAACATCTTTGGTGGTGGCGTAAATGGTCAAGCAGGTGCATTGCGTATGGCAATTGCACGCTCACTCATCGAGCTCGACCCAGAGTCACGTCCTGCTCTCAAGAAGGCTGGTCTTCTTACTCGCGACGCACGTCGTAAGGAAAGCAAGAAGTACGGTCTCAAGAAGGCGCGCAAGGCGCCTCAGTTCACCAAGCGCTGATTCGCGTGTGCACTGCGCTCTGCGCGGTTGCGTAAGGAACCATCATGCTTCACTTCGGTACCGACGGTGTCCGTGGAGTCGCTCTCGACGAACTCACTCCTGCACTTTCGCGTGACCTTGCGCGCGCCGTTGTACGTGTGCTGCAACCAACTGCGGTTGTTGTGGGCAGAGATACGCGCGAAAGCGGAAGCGTTCTGCAGCAAGCAATTGTTGATGGTTGTGCTGCAGAAGGCACCCCAGTCCACCTATTGGGTGTTGCCCCTACACCTGCGGTTGCGTTTGCTGCTGAACGTCACGAGTGGGTTGGAATTGCGGTGACTGCGTCGCACAACCCATGGACAGATAACGGCATCAAAGTGTTTGCGTCCGGCGGTTCCAAATTAGGCGATGCGGATCAAATTGAAATTGAACGCGTCTGGCACGCGCTGATTGCGGAACCAGCGCCTGTTGCGCTGGGAACAGAACACGATGCGTCATCGGTGATTGAGGAATACAGCGCACATCGTCTGAATATTGTTGGTGCGTCGTTACAGGGTCTTGTAGTGGTGTTGGATAACGCCAATGGTGCAATGTCTTATGTTGCACCACAGGTATTCCAGGCCGCCGGAGCAACCGTGGTGTCGATGAACGACCAACCAAACGGTCACAACATTAACGATGCATGTGGGGCTACTCACGTAGATGGTCTCATCGCGCGCGTATTGCACGAACGTGCCGACATCGGGATTGCTTTTGATGGCGACGGAGATCGCCTCATGGCGGTGACCGCATCTGGAATGGTGGTCGATGGCGATTACATCATGGCTATTGCTGCTGCAGACCTTGTGCAACGTGGGCTATTGCGAAACAAAGGACTCGCCGTCACTGTCATGACCAATGTTGGTTTCCATCGCGCAATGGATGAACTTGGAATAGATGTCGTGGTGACGCCGGTCGGAGACCGCAGCGTGTTGTCGGCGTTAGAAGAGTACGACTTCGTTCTCGGTGGAGAACAAAGTGGTCACATTATTCACCGTGCTCACGCAACAACGGGAGACGGATTAGTCGCCGCTCTCATCTTGTGCGAGTACCTCGTGCGTACGCAATCGTCACTCGATGAAGCGGCCACCATCATGCAGTCGTATCCACAAGTGTTGGTCAATGTACGAACCGAAGAAAAAGTGCACGATCCAGTTGCAGACATTGCAGTAGCAATTAAGGCAGTTGAGGAGTCGCTCGGTGATTCAGGACGCGTTCTTGTTCGTCCGTCGGGTACCGAACCTTTGGTGCGTGTCATGGTGGAAGCAGTGGACGAAGAAGTGGCAAAGACCACGGCTTTGCACCTCGCTGCTGCACTTATTGCCGTACACGGTGGCGCAATTGAGGGTGCGCACTAGCGGCAGTCCTCACTGTCGTAACCTTTCACTATGTGCGGAATTATCGGAATCCTCCCCAAGCCAGGAACCCGTACCGCGCCATCCAGCGCTGACATTCTTCAGTTGCTCGATGTGGCCGTTGCTGCCGGAACCACACTTCGAGATGTGGCCGATGCGCTCATGGCAGCAGATCAATTGTTGCGGGGTGACGCAGGCATTCAGGCACTTGCCGGAAATCTGTCGTTGGCGTCCGACATTGTGTCTCGACTCGACCTCATCGACGCCATGGCCGATGCAGAAGAGCGTCGCATCGACGCCCTGCACGCCGACACGGTCACTCTTGATGCTCAAGCGTCTGCGTTGTCACGCGTGAAAGATGCGTCCTGGGCATTACGACGAGATCGTTTACGTACAGCCGACGCAGTGCATGCACTCGCTGGGCGCAACGCATCAGTGTCGTCACTTGCGGGTTATCTCAGCATTCAGCAGGCACTGTCGGCAATTGACCGTATGGAAGTTCGTGGTCGTGACTCGGCAGGTATCAGTGTTCTTGTCACCGTTCCATCTCTCCCCACCGAACTTACTCTGGCTATTACCGAACGTTCGTCAGATCCGTTATTCACCGACAAGAGTGTTCGTCTCTCCGGAAACACTGTTGTGTTTGTGTACAAAGCAGCCGCAGAAATTGGAGAACTAGGTGACAACACGCGCCACATGCGCGAGTCACTTGCAAGTGACGATGTGTTGCGCCGCGTGCTGGCAATAGATGGTGCTCGCACATCGGTGTTAGGTCACACACGGTGGGCGAGTGTGGGAATCATCTCTGAACCCAACGCCCACCCAGTAAATGGCGAAGAAGTTTCTGCTGCGCAAGATTTGGTGTCGGTTGCGGTTCTCAACGGGGATGTTGACAATCACGCAGACCTGAAGGCACGCCACAATTTGCGTTTTGCCGATCCCATCACAACAGATGCAAAGGTCATTCCTGCTTTGGTCGACCGTGGTCGTTCGTCTGGTTCAACAACCTTGCAAGCATTCTTGAACGCTGTCACACAATTCGAAGGCTCTGTGGCAATCGGATATTGCGCAGCCGACGAACCAGACAACATGTACTTGGCGTTGTACGGAAGTGGTCAAGGCTTATATGTGGGCTTGGCAGAAGATCGCTTCATCGTTGCCAGCGAACCGTACGGAACCGTAGAAGAGACTGTTCATTTCATTCGTCTCGATGGCGAAACTCCGTTGGTCGCAGATCAGCCATCAACACGTGGTCAAGTTGTTCAGCTCTTGGGTAATGCTGCTGGCACTCTCGATGGTGTGCGTATGTTCTCGTATGACGGCACACCAATTCCATTGACCCAAGATGTTGTTGCTACCGCTGAAGTCACTACTCGCGATATCGACCGCGGCGACTCCCCGCATTTCTTGTTGAAAGAAATTGGTGAAGCGCCACGCAGTTTCCGTAAGACAATTCGTGGCCGCACCGACGAAATCGGGGGGCTTCTGGTGCCCGATCTCGACGAGCTAACACTTCCGCAGGCAGTTCGTGATCGTTTGACTAATGGTTCCATCACGCGCATTCGTGTGATTGGTCAGGGAACAGCTGCAGTTGCCGGCACCTCACTTGTTCCTGTTCTCACCTCTTTGCTTGGTTCTTCCATTCACGTGGAAGCTCTGACAGCAACGGAACTGTCTGGTTTTGCAATGGAAACTGACATGTCTGACATGTTGGTCATTGCTGTAAGCCAAAGCGGAACTACCACCGATACCAATCGAACTGTCGACCTTGTTGCGTCGCGTGGTGCAGCAGTCTTGGCCATCGTGAACCGACGGGGTAGCGAATTGGCAAGCAAAGCACATGGTGTGTACTACACATCCGACGGCCGCGATGTTGAAATGAGCGTTGCAAGTACCAAGGCGTTTTATGCACAAGTTGCGGCCGGCGCAATTTTGTCATGCGCCATTGCTCAAGCAACTGGTCACGTTGATGCAGATCGCATGCATCGCATTCTGTCGTCGTTGTTGTCAATGCCCGAAGCAATGCAGGCTGTCATTGCACAACGTTCTGAAATTGGAGCCATCGCTCGACGTTTTGCTCCCGCACGGCGTTACTGGGCAGTAGTTGGTAATGGCCCTAATACTGTTGCGGCGCACGAAGTGCGAATCAAATTGTCAGAACTGTGTTACAAGTCCATCTCGTGTGATGTCACCGAAGACAAGAAGCACATCGACTTGTCGTGCGAACCAATGATTCTTGTGTGCGCTGCGGGACTGTCCGACGGTACTGCCACCGACGTGGCCAAAGAAGTTGCCATCTTTAAGGCACACAAGGCCATTCCCATTGTCATTGCCACCGAAGGTGAAACGCGTTTCGAATCTGCAGCTGCCGTTATTGCCGTTCCAGAGTCAGACCCTGCAATCGCATTTGTGCTGTCGTCAATGGCTGGGCATCTCTTCGGGTACGAAGCAGCTCTCGCCATCGATGAACTCGCTCGACCATTGCGCCAATTGCGCGAAGTAGTGGAAGTCATTGTTGGGCGCGGCGGCACAGGTGACGATGCATTGCGCCGAATAGAACGAGACATTGTGTCGGTTGCCCAGCATTTCTATTCCGCATTGCATACGGGCCAATACGACGGCAATCTCGAAGCATCAACTGCAGTGCGCATTGTGTCGTTGTTGCGTATCGTCACCGGGCCACACCCTCTACAGGCATATCAACGCGAAACAGGTCGTGTGTCATCTCCTGCTGTGTTGTTGGACGACTTGTTGGCAGCACTCACTCGCGGAATCGATGAACTCACGCGCCCCATCGACGCCATTAAGCATCAAGCAAAAACTGTCACCGTTGGAATTTCCCGCAGCGAAGAAGGCTTGCTCGATCGCGCGCTTGTTCGTGCCGTTGTCGACGCTGGTGCTGCGCGCGAACAATTGCCATACGAAACACTGAAGGTTCTTGCTGCGCTTGACCCCGCTGTTGAGTCGGTGAACGGATTCACGCGATACTCCATTGAAGGAGACCCACAATCAGGAACCGCCACTATTTCCATTGTTGAACGGGGTGGCATCGCACTGCAGTTGTCGTCTCGTGTGGACGGTAATTCGCACTTGGTGGGAACCAAGCGTCGAGTTGCAGCGGAACAAGAATTGTTGGTGGCACGTGGCCGCAAAGATGGCCGAACTGTCATTTTGGTTCCCGAAGTGAAAGGTTCCGAAACAGTTGGCATCACCTTGTTGCACGTTTCGTTCCGTGACTCTGTTGCTCCTGCAATTGCACGACAAGTACTGCAAGGGTACGACCGCCGTTACGACCGCCTTGTTGACTGGGTAACGGAAACAGAAGGTGCATTCCGTGACGACCGTCTGGGTGAAGTATCTATTGCCGACTTGCTCATCCTTCCCGTTTCCGAAAGCGCCAACCTGTGGCGCTCAGATTCGCAGTAACGCAATGAAGGGCATTGGCATCGACGCAGTCGAGATTGAAAGGTTTCGCAAAATGTTGGAGCGTCGTCCCAACATGCGTGCGCGTCTTTTCACAGAAGACGAATTGCAGTCGTTAGCCAGCCAATCAGATGACGCGGCATCACTTGCTGCACGCTTCGCTGTTCGTGAAGCAACCATGAAGGCACTTGGCGTGGGTCTTGGTGCGTTCGATTTTCACGATGTCTCGGTGTACAAAGATCCTTCTGGAGCGCCACTTCTGAAAGTGTCGGGTCGTGCGGAGGAACTGGCGCGTTCATGCGGAGTGGGGGCATGGCATGTGTCCATTACTCATACCGAAACAGTGGCAATGGCCGTTGTTGCTGCGTTATAGACCTCTTCGAGAGCCTTGCCGAAATAACGCCAATACGCTGATGGAGTGATTCCCGTCCTCACGCCACAGCACATGAAGTCTGCAGATGCTGCAGCTCTTGCCATGGTGCACGACCAGAATGTTTTCATTCGTCGTGCGGGTCACGCTGTTGCGCATGCGGCAAAGAAAATGATGAACGGTGCATACGGTCGTCGAGTTCTTGTGCTCGCTGGTCCGGGCAACAACGGCAACGATGGTCGCGTGGCTGCTGAATGGCTGCGTTCATGGGGTGCTTCTGTGGAAGAACTTTCTGTTGACGATGTCGGCTCTACATTTATCAATCCGTCACAAGCAGATCTGGTCATTGACGCTGCGTACGGAATTGGTTTTCACGGTTCGTGGAATCCACCCATCGTGTTCAACGTTCCGGTGTTGGCCGTCGACATTCCCAGTGGTCTCGATGCACTCACCGGAGTTATTCACGGTGGCATCATCCCCGCAGATCGCACCATCACATTCGCCGCTGTGAAAACAGGAATGTTGCTCGGCGACGGCCCGTCGGTGTGTGGAGAAATTGACATTGTTGATGTGGGAATTGATCCTGTCGACAATGTGGAGACCTACATTGTGGAAGCACACGATGTTGCGGCATGGCTTCCACCGCGATTGCGAGCAGCGCATAAATGGAATCACTCTGTGCGAGTCATTGCCGGAAGTCCAGGAATGGGTGGCGCGGCATCATTGGTGTCGGCGTCTGCAATGCGTGCCGGTGCTGGAATTGTTCATTTGTCGTGGCGTCGAGGCGATGCAGTGACGCCACCGACAGAGGTAGTGGGCCGTGCACTTCCCGACACAGGATGGGACACGTTCGTTGCTGCTGACATCGCACGCTTTGCATCTCTCGTGGTTGGCCCTGGGCTTGGTCGTGGTGACGATATTGGTGCAGAAGTTCGCGCACTTCTTGCAGTTGCCCCAATCCCTGCGGTGATTGATGGTGATGGGTTGCTGGCGGCCATTGACCCCACCGGTGGGTATTCAGTGCTGCACGGGCGCACATCTCCCACCATCCTGACCCCGCACGACGGCGAATTCGCTGCATTGGGTGGCGACACGCAGAATCCCGATCGAATTGAAGCAACACGTCAATTGGCAGCACTCACCGGCTGTGTTGTGTTGCGCAAAGGAGCCACAACGGTCATCAGCGACGTGGACGGAGCCGTCTACCTTGTTGTGTCGGGCGATGAGCGCCTTGCAACAGCAGGAAGTGGTGACGTGTTGTCAGGAATTATTGGGGCGTTCTTGGCTCGCGGGTTGTCACCACATGAAGCCGCCGCTGCTGGTGCATTTGTCCACGGCGTTGCTGGTTCATCGTGTGCTCCCGAAGGAACCATTGCGCGCGATGTTGTTGCAATGATTTCCGAAGTTCTCTCTGAGGTGTGTGGCCATGTCGGTTGATTTTTCTGGACGCTGGGGTTGGGCCGAAGTGCACACTGGCCTTATTCAACACAACGTGGCAATAGTTGCTGAACGTATCGCACCAGCGAAGGTATGGGCTGTTGTTAAGGCAAACGCTTATGGACATGGTGCAGTGCCCGTTGCGCAAGCAGCACTTCAGGCGGGTGCAGAAGGTTTGTGTGTTGCCATTATCGATGAAGGTGTTGCCTTGCGTCGCGCTGGTGCAACGTGCCCCATTTTGTTGCTGAGTGAGCAACCACCAGAGATGAACGACTTCATTGTTGGCTACGGCATTACTCCCACTGTTGCCACTACACGCGCCGTTGCAACTTTGGCAATGGCTGCATCAGCGGCAGACCGCACCGTCGGAGTTCATATCAAGATCGATACGGGAATGCATCGCATGGGTGTCGCCCCGAAAGAAGCAGTGAATTTGGCGAGGTTCATCTCTTCGTATGACTCACTCACCATTGAGGGTGTCTATACGCACTTCGCTGTTGCCGACGACCCATCACACCCTGCAAATGCACAACAGTTGGCGCTGTTCAATGAAACGGTTGCCGCCTTGGCCGATGCGGGAATCACCCCACCGCTCATTCACGCAGCCAACAGTGCCGCTGCGTTGGCGTCGCCTGACAGTCGCTTTTCAATGGTGAGACTTGGTATTGCTATGTATGGGTTGCGCCCTGGTCCTGGCGTTGCCGACCTATGTGCTGGTCTTATCCCTGCCATGTCACTGAAGGCACGTATTACTGCAGTTCGCTGGGTGGACGAAGGTGAAGCCGTGTCGTACGGGTTACGCACGCCGTTAGAGAAGTCATCACTTATTGCCACTGTGCCATTGGGATACGCCGATGGCGTTCCACGCACTCTCAGCACCACGAATGTTCGCGTATTGGTGAATGGAATACTACGTCGAATCGCTGGCACCATCACGATGGATCAGTTGATGATTGATTGCGAACAAGATTCATCCATCACTGTGGGAGACGAAGTAGTACTCATTGGTCGTCAAGGTGACGAACGTGTGTCTGCCGACGATTGGGCAGATGCATTAGGCACCATTGGGTACGAGATTGTGTGTGGAATTGGGCCCCGAGTCTTTCGGAGATACCAGTGATCTTTTGCGAGTCGTCATCTGTTGAAGACACTCACGCAATAGCTGGTGCTGTTGCGTCACTTGTTCGTCCCCGCGACATCATTGTCCTGGCCGGCGAGATGGGAGCTGGGAAAACTGCTTTCACTCTTGGGTTTGCACGTGCACTCGGAGTAAGCGAAAACGATCACGTGTCTTCTCCCACGTTTACGTTGGTGCATTCCTACACATCTGGAAAAATTCCTTTGTTACATGCCGATCTCTATCGATTGCAGACCATGGCAGAAGTTGCAGACCTTGGTCTACGCGAACAGGCCGATCTTGGTGCTGTGGCCTTGGTGGAATGGGGAGACGTTGCGCACGATGTCTTCGGGGAAGTGTTAACAGTTGAGTTAGCTCACGACGACGACAACGATGATGTGCGTCACATCACCATCAGCGTTGAAGGTCATGCGTGGGATTCCCGATGGGAACGCCTGAAGGAATCAGTTCGTAGTTGGCGAGGTCACTCGTGATTCTGGGAATTGAAACGTCTGTTGAACACGTTGGTGTTGCACTCGGCGACCATCGCGGTATTCGTGCTCATGCACTTGTGGCAAGTGATCGTCGTCATGCAGAGTCGCTCACGCCCATGATTCAGTTCGTGGTTCGGCAAGCAGAGGCAACAATGTCCGACATTTCTGCTGTTGCAGTAGATATCGGCCCAGGACTCTTTACAGGTATGCGCGTGGGTATTGCGACAGCGCAATCACTTGCATGGGCGCTCGACATTCCCGTTGTGCCGGTGTGCAGCCTGGATGCACTTGCTCTGAACGCAAACACCGAAGACATCACAGTTGCTGCAGCCCTCGATGCGCGCAGGGGAGAGGTGTACTGGGCGTTGTATCGCATGAATGGCAACGGCCAAGAACCCCAGCGAATCACCGAGCCCGTTGTTTCGTCACCAGAAGATATGGCTATTCACCTTGCCGACCGCGCAGAAGATGTGGTGTGCGTGGGAACTGGAATCACCCGTTACGAAGAAACTTTCAGTGCGAATCCTTGGGTGCGTGTGCTTGGTGGAGAAACGCAATTTCCGTCAGCCACAGCAGTGGTGTCGTTAGGGACTGCTGCACTCATTGACGACCGTGGTATTGCGCCTCATGCCGTAGAACCCATGTACCTACGTGCGCCCGATGCCGAGATCAACTGGAAGACACGTGAGGGCGCACGATGAGTTTCATGCGCGAGCGCCCCATTAACGCACTCACCACCGAGGTCATGCGTCGTCGTCACCTTCGTCGCGTGCTTCAGATTGAAGAGCAGGTGTATCCGCGTCCGTGGACTCATCGAACTTTCATCAGCGAACTAGCCGAAATGCGCAACGGGTCTCGCTATTACATGGTGGCCTATGTAGACGATGTCATGGTGGGTTACGCCGGTTTGATGTTCTCTGGCAACGACGCGCATGTCACCAACATTGCCGTCGACCCTGAATGGCAAGGGCGAGGTGTTGCAACCGAGATGATGCTCGACTTAGCCATTTTGTCGCACGAACGTGGTTGTGAAGCCATGACACTTGAAGTGCGCCACACCAATACTGCGGCACAAAATCTTTACCGACGTTTTGGTTTTGTGCCGGCAGGTGTTCGAAAGCGCTACTACGAGAACACCGACGACGCCATCATTATGTGGGCACACGGCGTGGATACGGAAGAGTTCATGGAACGACTTCGTTTAATTGAATTGCGCAGGCCCGTATGAACGTGAACGAATCCACTGTTGTTCTTGCAATCGAAACGAGTTGTGACGAAACCGCTGCATCAGTAGTAATGGGTGGCAACGATGTGTTGTCATCCATCGTCAGCAGCCAAATCGACATTCACGCACGTTTTGGTGGCGTGGTGCCAGAAGTTGCAAGTCGCGCACATATGGAAGCGTTGATTCCGGTGGTGAATTCTGCTGTTGAAGAAGCGGGCATTTTGCCCCAACGCATTGACGCCGTTGCTGCCACTGCCGGACCGGGCCTGATTGGCGCATTGTTAGTTGGCGTATCGGCAGCAAAGGCATTATCTCTGGTGTGGGACAAGCCATTCATTGGCATCAATCACCTTGAAGCACATTTGTATGCAGGCTTGCTCGACGACCCCACACTGCAGTTTCCACTCGTCGTGCTACTTGTGTCCGGTGGCCACACCATGATTATTGAAATGCGTGGTCACGGCGACTACACAATTCTTGGACGCACTATCGACGATGCCGCGGGTGAGGCGTACGACAAGGTGGCGCGCTACCTCACACTTGGATATCCCGGTGGCCCCATCATTGACAAGATTGCAGCTGATGGAAATCCCACTGCTGTTGATTTTCCACGCGCCATGATGCACGACGGTCTCGACGTGTCGTTCAGCGGATTGAAGACATCGGTTATCAACTACGTACGCAAGAACCCCACTATGTCAAACACCGACATTGCAGCGTCATTCCAATCTGCAGTTGTTGACGTGTTGTGTGCAAAGACCATCAAGGCTGCACAACAAGTAGGAGCCAAAGGAATTGTGTTGGGTGGTGGAGTGTCGGCAAACTCTGCGTTGCGCGCACAAATGACCGAACGCGGAAACGCAGCCGGTTTTCGCGTGGCGCTTCCCAGCCGCGCCATGTGTACCGACAACGCAGCCATGATTGCGGCCGCTGCATGGCACCGATTGAAATCTGATGGTCCAATGGACTTGTCGTGCGGTGCGTATCCCAATCTGAAATTGTCGGACGTTCCACGATGAGCCGACTGCCCCTTGTTCTGCGCGGACGTGAATTTCCACTTCCCATTGTTCTTGCACCAATGGCTGGCGTCACCAACATTCCGTTTCGAGCTCAATGTCGTCAGTTTGGGCCTGGCCTCATTTATGTGAGCGAAATGGTGATGGCGGCCGCCTTGGTTCACGGCAATGAAAAGACGAAGAAAATGGTGGCATTCGGAGATGACGAAGATTTTCGCAGTTTGCAAATTTACGGAAGTGATCCCGACTTTGTGGGTCGTGCAGTACGCGCATTGTGCGAACAAGACATTGCCGACCACATTGATATGAATTTTGGTTGTCCAGCCAACAAAGTCACGCGTAAAGGTGGTGGCGCTGCAGTTCCGGTGAAGCGCAACCTCACTCGCGCCATCATGCGCGCAGCGGTACAGGCCGCAGAGCCTTTTGGTGTTCCCATTACATGCAAGTTCCGTATTGGTATCAACGACAACATCACCACATTCATCGACACGGGCAAAGCCGCTGAAGATGAAGGCATTGCAATGATTGCTCTTCACGCGCGTACTGCCGAACAGCACTACGGCGGCCATGCGCATTGGGAACGAATTGCAGAACTCAAGAATGCAGTCACCTCAATTCCCGTTCTTGGTAATGGCGATATTTGGGAGGCCTCTGATGCGCTTCGCATGATGGAAGAGACAGGGTGCGACGGGGTAGTTGTTGGTCGCGGATGTTTAGGAAAACCTTGGTTGTTCCGTGATCTGACTGACGCATTCTCTGGTCGTGCAGTTCAGGAATCTCCCACACTTGGCTTTGTCTTAGATGTGATGTTGCAACACGCAGAAGGTCTGATGGCAATCATGGGACCCGACTTTGGCATTCGTAATTTCCGTAAGCATTGCGGTTGGTATCTCACGGGGTATCCCGTTGGTTCAGAAGTACGGCGTGCGTTTTCCACCATTTCGTCGTATGCAGATCTTCAACAACTTGCTGCACGACTCGATCATTCACTTCGTTTGGTTCCAGGTGGCGAGCGTTTGGCACGTGGCCATACCAATGGCCCCATCAAAGTTGTCTTGCCAGAGGGCTACTTAGACAATCGCGACGACATGACAATTCCTGACGACGCGTATGACACTGCACCAAGTGGCGGTTAAACAGTGGGTCTCATTCTCGCGTCACGTTCGCCTCGCAGAATTGAATTGCTTGGGCGTCTCGGAATTGATCCACGAGTTGAACCTGCCGACATAGACGAAACGCCCTTAGCCGGGGAAGATCCGATTGCATATGTGGAACGGCTCGCTCGTGAGAAGACCAGAGTGGCTCAGCAGAGATGGTGTGACGACATCGTTCTTGGTGCTGATACCACCATCGACCTCGATGGCGAGATCTTCGGAAAGCCAGACGACGAGGCCGACGCGCGGCGCATGTTGCGCAGACTCAGCGCCCGCACCCATCGAGTGCACACAGGTATTGCCGCTAGTTGGGGGTCTCGGCGTGAACAGTCTTTGGTGGTGACATCCCTGGTCACCTTCGTCCCCGTCACCGATGAAACCCTGGAGTGGTACATCGGCACGGGCGAATGGCAGGGCAAAGCCGGGGCGTATGCCGTGCAAGGCCTAGGCGGGACCTTGGTGGAAGGGGTACGGGGGTCGTTATCCAACGTGATTGGCTTGCCCCTGCGAGAGACCGCCCAGCTGTTGCGCCTTGGGACCATTCCCGACGAGCCAGTTCTCGGTTAGCACTCGCTGGTCCCGGTTGCTAACGCCGCCATAGGGTCCGTATCCTTAGCAATCGCACTCCTTGAGTGCTAACCCCCCGAGTCGGGCAACCGGCTCGGATTTCCATCTGCGAAACGCTGATTATTCGGAGGAAACATGAACCTGAAGCCACTCGACGACCGCATCGTGGTCAAGCCCAGCGAAGCCGAGCAGACCACTGCATCCGGACTCGTCATCCCAGACACCGCAAAAGAAAAGCCACAGCAGGGAACAGTTCTCGCTGTTGGTCCCGGACGCTGGAGCGACGACGAAGGCCAGCACTTCCCACTCGACATCAAAGTGGGCGACGTTGTGTTGTACAGCAAGTACGGCGGAACCGAAATTTCTCACGGTGGAGATGACCTTCTCATTCTCACCAGCCGCGACGTGCTCGCAGTAGTAACAAAGTAGGTCACACATGGCTAAGCAATTGAAGTTCCACGACGAAGCTCGTCGTGCGTTAGAAGCAGGCGTCAACAAGCTTGCCGACACTGTCAAAGTCACACTCGGACCAAAGGGACGCAACGTCGTTCTCGACAAGAAGTTCGGTGCACCAACTATCACCAACGACGGTGTGTCCATTGCGAAGGACGTTGAACTCGACGATCCATTCGAAAACATGGGTGCACAGTTGGTGAAAGAAGTTGCCACCAAGACAAACGATGTCGCTGGTGACGGAACAACCACCGCAACTGTTCTTGCACAAGCAATTGTTCAGCAGGGCATGCGCAACGTTGCTGCCGGTGCAAACCCAATGGGTTTGAAGCGCGGTATTGAAAAGGCTGTCGCTGCTGCTGTTGAGTCCATCAAGGGCCAAGCAAAAGAAGTAGACGACAAGGGAGACATCTCCAGCGTTGCCACTATTTCTGCTGCAGATGCAAGCATCGGTCAAGTCATTGCAGATGCAATCGACAAGGTGGGCAAAGACGGCGTTGTTACCGTCGAAGAAAGCAACACTTTCGGAACAGAACTCGAGTTCACCGAAGGAATGCAGTTCGACAAGGGTTACCTGTCTCCATACTTCGTCACCGACCAAGAGCGTCAAGAAGCCGTCATCGACGAGCCATACATCTTGTTCTACTCGTCAAAGGTTTCTTCTGTGCAGTCCTTGTTGCCTGCACTTGAAGCAGTCATGAAGACTGGTCGTCCGCTTCTCATCATCGCTGAAGATGTTGAAGGCGAAGCGCTTGCCACTTTGGTGGTCAACAAGATTCGCGGAACATTCAACTCAACTGCTGTAAAGGCTCCAGGTTTTGGTGACCGCCGTAAGGCAATGTTGCAAGACATGGCAGTTCTTACCGGCGGCCAGGTCATCAGCGAAGAAGTTGGCTTGAAGTTGGAGAACGTCACACTCGATCTTTTGGGTCGTGCAAAGCGCGTCATTATCACTAAGGACAACACCACCATCGTCGATGGTGCTGGTGACAAGGACGAAGTGAATGGCCGCATCAGCCAGATCAAGACCGAAATCGACAACACCGATTCCGATTGGGACCGTGAGAAGCTTCAAGAGCGTTTGGCCAAGCTTGCTGGCGGCGTTGCACTCATCAAGGTGGGCGCTGCAACAGAAGTTGAACTGAAAGAAAAGAAGCACCGCATCGAAGACGCAATTTCTGCAACGCGTGCAGCAATTGAAGAAGGAGTTGTCGCTGGTGGCGGCACCGCTCTTCTTCGTAGCCGCCCAGCAGTGCTGAAGGTTGTGGAATCGCTCACTGGTGACGAGGCAACCGGCGCCCGTACGGTGTATGACGCACTTGTTGCTCCGGCAAAGCACATTGCCGACAACGCAGGCCTTGAGGGGTCGGTTGTGGTGCAGCGTGTCGAGTCTGACAAGGGTTCAAATGGCTTCAACGCAGCCACCGGCGAGTACGTCGACCTGGTTGCCGCAGGAATTATTGACCCCGCAAAGGTCACCCGTGCAGCCCTCCAGAACGCAGCATCCATTGCGGCTCTGGTCCTTACCACCGAATGCCTCGTGGCCGATAAGCCCGAGAAGAACGCTGCCCCCATGGGTGGCGGCATGCCCGGTGGCATGGGGATGATGTAAGGGAAAAGTTCCTGGAATAAACCCCACCTCAGGGTGGTTGTATCAAGAGCCTCCCGTTGATGGCCCAGACCCGAAAGGGCTGGGCCATCAATTTTTTTGTCCTACGGTTGTCGCATGCAAGACGACGGCATGGAAGAAAAAATCAAGGACCACATAGATGAAGCGTTCGATGAACGCATGCCTCGTTCCCGGCGTCATCTCTGGTTGGTGCAACTGATTGAATACGCCATCGGATTCGCCATAGCCTTCAGTGCATCGCGTGCAGGGGAACCGCTTGTTCCCGCAATAGTGGCCGCAGCTGTCATTGCAAATGCAGCCACGGTGAAAGCTCCATTATCTGCATTCCGGGTGAGTAGCCCACAGGTTCATCGCGCAATTGGAATTGTGTTGGCTGCAGGAACATTGGCATCCGCAATCTTTTTGGACGTTGACGCAATGACGAAGGCTTTACTTGTGATCAGCGCGGTGGCAGAAGGCTTCGTGTCGGTACGCTTCGGTCATGGCATTTGAACGACCTGCACCAGACCTCACGAAGTTGATTGCTGCATGGGAAGCGTGGGAAAAGGGCGAAGAAATGCCCGGCAAAGTCCTCGCCAATCTCAAGACTGCAGGTCTCGCTGAAATTCTTGTCGAATTGAAGTCAACTGGTTGGACTCCGAGCGCATCGTGAGCCCCCGACGCGGTGGCGCACAAGTCATTCCGCGTCCCGACACCTGGCGACTAGGTGAACCACCTCAGTGGTTGACCTCCGTTTCGTCATCTCGCCTCACTCGTGAGCATGTTGAACAACGAATAGGTGCATATGTTGCAGCCGAACAGCCATCTTTGGGTGGAGTAAATGATGAATGGCTCGCTAGTGCGCGCGCATCTGCGGTTCTGGTGCCGCTTATTGAAACACCACGCGGATTATCTGTTGTTCTCACCCGACGTGCTGATCACTTACGCAATCACCGCGGAGAAATTTCGTTTCCTGGCGGTCGAGTGGAGGAATCTGAATCTCTCATCGAGGCTGCGCTTCGTGAAGCCACAGAAGAAGTGGCATTACCAGTAGAGAATGTCTCTGTTATTGGTCAACTAGACCCACATGCCACATTCGTGAGCAACAGTCTTATTGTTCCGGTTGTTGGAATGGTGAACGGATCACCCAATCTCACAGCGCAAGCGTCAGAAGTTGCACGAATACTTGTAGTTCCGCTGACCGAGCTTGCTCATCCCGATTCGTATCGCAATGAATGGTGGGCAACTCCGCGCGGGGATTTGAATATTCACTTCTTTTATCTTCACGACGAAACTATCTGGGGAGCCACAGGTCGAATTCTGCGTCAATTATTCGACGTACTGTTCACATAGATTTACGGGCCCGCATAGGTGCGTACTGCTCGATAAAACGTTTCTGCCCATGCCGTGCACGATGTGCGCGCAGTTTTTGTTCGCTTCGCACAATCCGTCAGCATGTCTTTCTTGAAGACAGCATCAACGCGAGCTCGCATTTGTGGGGTCCACCATTTGCCGCCATCTAGTTTTCCTAGGTTTCGATACGCAAAATCGTGTCGTCGACATGCATTGAAAAAGTCAAACGTGCGCCCCGTGCTTCCCACAACGGGAACAGAGCATCCATCGGTGGTCCATGTCAGGCGAGAGTCTCGCGAGTTTGAATCGGCAATGGTGATGAATGTTGGCAGTGACGTATTGAAAACTAATTTGCGGGCGACAACGTCTGGAGCAGGGGGAGGAGTAGCCGACATGCATGCGGCAACAAGAATCGAGGCAAGAACAGCCATGAGAATCTCCTTCGCATGGCTGTGTGTGCGGAAGTGTGCGCTGGCGGGCACGACGATGTGTTTTACGCCTTAAGGCACTTCAACAACAACGCCATTTCAACTGCGCCTACTGCTGCCTCGTCGCCTTTGTTGTCAATTCCTGGTCCACTGCGATCAATTGCTTGCTGTTCGGTGTTGACGGTGAGGACACCAAACATCACTGGGATACCCGTTGACATTTGTGCATCTTGAATTCCGCGGGCCGCTTCATTACACACATAATCAAAGTGGGGAGTATCGCCCTTAATGACCGTGCCCAAACAAATGATTGCATCCACTTTTCCTGTTTGTGCCAACGCTTTGGCTGCCAACGGAAGTTCAAATGCACCGGGTACCCATGCTTCCATCACATCGGAATCGGCAACGCCCAGACGTTCAAGTCCACGCAGCGCTCCGTCGCGCAAGTTGGTGACGATGTGATCATTGAATCGTGCGCCAATGATGGCAACGCGAAGTCCAGAGCCGTCGAGGTCGGGCAGTGCGCTACTTGATCCTGCTCGTGTCATTACTTGCCTCCATTTTCCATGTCAATTAAGTGACCCATGCGTTCACGCTTTGTGCGCAAATACGCCTCGTTCTCTGGTGTGGGAATGGTGTTGATGGGAACACGTTCCACAACGGACAGACCGTAGCCGCCCAGACCGCCGTACTTGGCAGGGTTGTTTGTCATTAAACGCAACTTGCTCACACCAAGGTCAGCCAAAATCTGCGCGCCAATTCCGTATTCGCGACTGTCTACAGGTAGGCCAAGTTCAACATTTGCGTCAACCGTGTCGAGACCTTGGTCTTGCAGTGAGTACGCACGAATCTTGTGGCCTATTCCAATGCCGCGTCCTTCATGACCTCGTAAGTACACCACGACACCAGCGCCAGCTTTTTCCACCATGGCCATAGCTGCAGCCAACTGCGGACCACAGTCGCAACGTCGTGAACCAAAAACATCACCCGTTAAACATTCGCTGTGAACACGTACGAGTACCGGCGCGTCACCCTGAACCTCGCCCTTCACGAATGCCAAGTGCTCAACGCCATCGATGGTGCTGCGATAGGCAACACAATTGAACGGACCAAATTCCGTAGGTACTGTTGCTTCGCCCATGCGCTCGACAAGTCGCTCATGGTGTCGGCGGTACTCAATAAGTTGTGCAATAGATGACAACAACAATCCGTGCTCTTTACAGAACTTCTTTAATGCGGTGAGACGCATCATTGTTCCGTCGTCGTGCTGTATTTCGCAGATCACGCCAACAGGTTGACAACCAGCCAAGCGTGCAAGGTCCACGGCGGCTTCGGTGTGTCCGGCGCGCTTCAACACTCCACCTTGACGCGCACGCAATGGGAAAATGTGACCAGGTCGTGCAAACGCCTTGAACGACACATTGGGGTCGGCAATGGCCCGCACTGTGGCGGCACGATCTGCGGCACTAATTCCAGTAGTTGTACCTTCAATCACGTCGACGGTCACGGTGTATGCCGTGCGTTGGCTTTCAGTGTTCTGTTCCACCATTAATGGGAGACGCAACTCTTCGCATCGCTCGTCGGTGAGCGGCGCGCAGATAACGCCAGTGGAGTAGCGAACAATAAAGGCAAGCTTCTCTGGCGTTGCAAACTCTGCAGCCATTATGAAGTCGCCTTCATTCTCGCGGTCTTCGTCGTCCACCATGACAACAATTTCTCCGCGGCCAATGGCAGCGATGACGTCTTCAATAGGGTCTAATGCTGTTTCGCTCATAGCGCTCCAACTTTCTGTGTGAGAGGTTCCAAGATGAGTTCAATGTCGTCCCCCAATGCGGTGGTAGAGACAATGGTGCATTCATCGAGACTGAGTTGCGTATTGCCAACAAAGACACCGGGCGCATGAAGCGAACCGCTGAGTGTTGGCGCAATATGGAAGACGTACTGGTTGACCAGTCCACGGGTGTGAAATTCGGTGGCAAGAGTGGGGCCACACTCCACCATGAGTTGAATGACGCCTTCGTGACCAAGCGTGTCTAATAACTCGGAAAGGGAATCAGTCCACACAGTGCAGGGATGGACTTTTGCATCGTCGGGAATTGGCGTTGTTCGTGAGAGAACGATACGACGCGGAGATGGGCCATCAACATGGCGAACTGTGAGTTCGGGATCGTCGGCGAGCACTGTGCCTGCACCTACGACAATTGCATCACTGTTTGCTCGAAGTTCATGAACACGTACACGTGCTTGTTCGCCCGTTATCCATCGCGGGCCGTGAGGTAGTGATGTGCGTGCATCCAATGTTGTTGCCATCTTCAACATCACAAATGGTCGCCCCGTGCGTCGATGGTGCAGATATGGCGCGAGTTGTTGAGTTATCTCTGCATCGCAAACATCTTCGGTAACAACAATTTCCGCTTCGCGTAGCCGTGCAAGACCGGTACCAGCAACAAGAGAATCGGGATCGGTTATTCCCACAACAACGTGCGCAATACCAGCAGCAATAATTGCTTCGGTACACGGGCCGGTGCGGCCAGTGTGATTGCATGGCTCAAGAGTGGAATACAACGTTGCGCCGCGTGTGTCTGCACCTGCACCAATGGCGTTCTGCAATGCGACAACTTCGGCGTGTGGTCCACCTGGCGGTTGTGTGGCTCCTTCAAAGATGCGCCCATCGGCGCACACAACAACAGCACCCACCCATGGGTTTGGACGCGCGTGGAGACGCGCTGTCTGAGCCATATGCATGGCACGGCGCATCAGCGCCTGGTGGTCTGTCATGTTGTGTCCTTGCTCCCATCCGGACTCTTACCGTCGGCCTCAGAATTTCACTGAGTCGGCCCCACAGCCGAAGCCGTGGGGTTCGCGGGCTATAACCGCCGGTCGGGACTTTCACCCAAACCCTGCAAGGGGTGTTTTTGCTGAACGGGTTGCCCAGCACCCGTAAGGCTATGCGGGTGGGTACTTGCTCAACAACCCCACCACGTGTCGCCAGAGGTCCATAATCGGTACGGCATCGTCGGCTGATTCCATACCGAGGATGGGAGCAAATGTGCCGGCGCCTAATCCGATTGAGATGGCCTGAATTGCCGCGGCTCGTGCGATGGAAGGGTCAATTTTCTCGATGGAAATAAATCGCGCAGTGAGTGCGTCGAGAATGGGCATGTCTTTAAAAAGGTTGCCGGTGTCGACACCTTCAAGGTCTAACCACAACACCAGCCGAACGACGGAAACAACGCGCGGATCATAAAAGTTCAAAGCTGGTTGGCCGGGTTCTGCCATGCGAACCTGGTCGGCCAATTCCTCAAACTGTTTGCGAACGACCGCGAGAAGAAGATCATTTTTTGATCCGAACCATGTGTGAACGAAGCCGTGGTTCACATCTGCTAGTTCGGCAATATCGCGCACGCCAACATCTGAATACGGGCGAGTTTGTATGAGTTCGGTGGCAGCACTAATAAGTCTGCGTTCACCTTCCGCACGTGTGATGGGCGAACGTCGCTTCGGTTTAGTTGGCTGAGTTTTTTTCTTCGTTGAGGACATCGTGGTTACCGAGAGTAGACCTTATTCCTGATTCATGACTGTTAATGGACAGTCATAGACTACTGTGGTGATGTGAAGGAAAAACAGCCTTTGGCGTGTCGATCTTTTGGGCGGACTGTGGGCCCAAGAATTAGTGTTCTCGGCGTGCTTGTTGGCTCCTCACAGCGCCTATCTCGGAAACGTCATTGTGGCTAGGAGATTCGGATTTGGGAAAAAGGCTGGCTCTGGCGAGGACGGCGCCGGCTGGATTTATGCCGACTTGTTTCTCGCCTTAATGGTGGTGGGGCTGGGTTCTGCCGTAATTACGTCGTCATCTCCTTCTGGACCATCAGCGACGACCGCACCGAAAACATTCCAATTGAGTTGTGCCGAGTTTGCCGTGCGTGTCCCTGGCAATGTTCGCGGTGGCGGTTCTCAAGTAGAAGCAGCGGTCGCATCAGAAATTGCAAAGCGGGGGTGGACCCCCGACTCGTCCAAGCCAGGTCTCGTCATTGTGATGGGTGGATTCTCTGGAAGTGAAACACCTGGTGCAGGCGATGGACGTGCAAAATCAATTCTTCCGGCACTTCGCGCATCAACCCCGTTACTTCAACAAGTAGAGATGCGAACTGCTGGTGCACGTTCCGTGCGAGTCAACGGTGCAGAAACCACCGTTGGAAGTGCCGGGTCGTATCTCATGGTCATGTATTTGTTGTTTAGTGGTCCGCCGCTCACTGAAGATTGCACTCGTTAGGAGTTCATATGCCAATGTCCGCACAAGCCCATGAAGACGCTGTTAACGCAGTTGACAAGTGGCTCACTATTTCCAAGCAAACAAACTCTCTTGGTGCAAGTGCGCGGGTCTTTGTTGACGATCTGCGCAGTAACCGCAATCAACGGGAATGGTCCCGCGTGAATGTCGAGCAGATCCTTCCGTTCAAATCTGAAACACCACGTTTGTTGCTGGTCATTCGCGCTGGCGCACTGTTCCTTCCCATTCTTCTTACATGGCTGGCATTGTCGCAGGTCATTGGGCCCTTCTCGCTGTACCTACAGAATCAGCAGAGCAGTGCCAACTTCTTGTGGTTCTGGCAGACCAATCCCGGTCATGCATTTGCAGAAGTATGGTCGCTCAGTCACGTTGCGCTGACAGACGCGGCAGTGCTTGCTTTCCTCACGGTGCTTGCCATGCGCATTACGTGGTGGGAAACATCACGTGCCGAGCGCACAGAGAACACGTACGCAGAAATGTTGTCTGCGCTGGAGTTCTACTTTGTGTCGGCTCGCGACAACTGAGCCAAAACCGCCACACTCACCAATACAAGTAGTGCGCCCACAAAGCGCGGCATGGTGAGTTGTTCATTCAAGACAGTGACTCCAATTGCAATTGAAACGACTGGCTCAATAGTGCTGAGAACTGCCGCTTCACCCGCGCCAATGCGTGATACTCCTGCGAAGAAGAACCCCATTGCCAGGATGGTGGAAATCATTGATGCCGCAAAGATGGCAATCCACCCCGTGTTATCGGTGGGCATAGTGGGTTGCGTTGCAACGTAAATGACAATGTGGGCAACAGCCGCACCAACCATGACGTATGTCAAGGAAATGAAGGCCCCAGATTTGTGCACAATCTTGCTGCTCACCAAGATGTAGCCCGAATACCAAAGGGCTGCGGCAAGCATAAGCACAACACCAATCCAAGATCCTGCTTGCACTTGACCTGCAGTAAGTGCAGTGCCGGCAACTGCAACGGCTAAGCACATCACTATTCGTGTTGATGGTGCATGGCGGAAGACAACCCAACTAGCGAGTACCACAAAGACTGGATATGAGTAGAAGATGACGGTGGCAAGGCTGATGTCTATGCGGTCAACCCCGAAGAAAAAGAAACTCGCCTGCGGTGCGTAGCCAACTGCGCCCAAGAGAAACAACCACAGTTCAAGTTTCTTTTCGGGCCGTGGTTCATGTCGTTTCTTCGTATACCGAATAAGAACCATGACGGCCGATGCAAAAACAAAACGTGCAGCAAGCATTCCAAACGGTTCGGCACCATGGTCGTAGGCGACCCGAGCAAACCATGGCAATAAGCCAAATGCGGCGCCACTGACGAGAATGTAGAAAACGCCCACAGGACAACGGTAGTGGGCGAGACAGGTCTAGCTCTGTGAGTCTTTCATTCGCTCTGCAATCGCACGGTCTCGCTTCATGACATTTCGTGCCAGAACTGTTCCCACTGTGCCAAGTCCAAGAATCATCACACCAAATGTCAGGTACTGAAGTGACCCACCGCGATCACCAGCTTGTTGTGGTTTCTTTCCGCATCCAGGTTTGGGGAGAAATCCAATGCAATCAGAGGGTTCGTTTTCTAGGTCGTAGACGAACGTTGAATCGGGTGATGCGGGAACTGTGGAGTCTGTTGCACGGACGGCAGAAAGTCCGAACGGGGAGAACGTGAGAAGAACGGCACACGTTGTTGCTGCTAGTCGGGACATACCTCCATCGTCACACGCCAAGTAGGGTGGAACAAATCATGGGAGCACAAGTCACACACAATCATGACCGTGTCTTGGTGGTGGACTTTGGCGCTCAATACGCCCAACTCATCGCCCGACGCGTGCGTGAAGCGCAGGTGTATTCCGAAATTGTTCCCCACCGCATTTCCGCAGCGGAGGTTCAAGAAAAGTCACCTCGCGCCATTATTTTGTCTGGTGGTCCGAAGAGCGTTCACGTGGATGGTGCGCCTGCGCTTGACCCCGCCATTTACGAATTAGGGATTCCCATTCTCGGCATCTGTTACGGCTGCCAGTTAGTGGCACAACAGTTGGGCGGAACCGTTGCACGAGGTGGTCGCGGAGAATATGGCCGCGCAACGATGACTCGTTCGGGAACGTCGGCTGTTCTCTCACAGAACGCGCCCGGCACTCACGATGTGTGGATGAGCCACTTCGACTATGTCAGCGAAGTTCCGACTGGCTTTGTGACCACCGCATCAACCCCCGATGCTCCACACGCAGTCATTGAAGATTCTCGACGCAAAATTTTTGGTGTGCAGTATCACCCAGAAGTAGTGCATTCATCATTTGGTCAAGAATTGCTCGTGCGTTTCCTGGTAGAGGTGGCTGGTTGCGCACAAGACTGGACAATGGCGAACATTGTTGACGACCAAATTGCTGCCATCCGCGCGCAAGTAGGGAATGAACGCGCCATCTGCGGTTTGTCTGGCGGAGTCGACTCGTCGGTGGCTGCGGCACTTGTGCATCGTGCAATTGGTTCACAACTCACGTGCGTGTATGTCGACACAGGTCTAATGCGCCGCGGTGAAAGTGAACAGGTTGTAGAAACTTTTCGACGCAGCATGGGCATTGAACTCATCCATGTTGATGCCGGCGACAGATTCTTCGAAAAGTTACAAGGCATCACCGAACCTGAAGCAAAGCGCAAAGCCATTGGTGAATTGTTCGTGCGCATCTTTGAAGAACACACTGGCGGTATCACCGATGCAAAATTTCTTGTTCAAGGCACGCTGTATCCAGACATTGTCGAAAGTGGTGGTGCCGATGGCACGGCTGCTGTCATTAAGAGCCATCACAATGTTGGTGGCCTCCCCGAAGACATGGAGTTGGAATTGTGCGAGCCATTGCGTGCACTGTTCAAAGACGAAGTACGCAAAGTGGGAATTGAACTCGGATTAGCCGACGACATTGTGTGGCGTCAACCGTTCCCTGGTCCAGGACTGGGCGTTCGCATCATTGGCGAAGTCACTCCCGACAAAGTGGCAACACTTCAACATGCCGATGAAATTGTTCGTCACGAAGTGAAAGCCGCTGGGCTTGAACGCGAAATTTGGCAGTCCTTTGCGGTGCTCGCCGACATTCGCAGTGTTGGTGTGATGGGAGACGAGAGAACCTATGGTCGCCCCATCATTATTCGTGCGGTGACAAGCGATGATGCAATGACCGCAGACTGGGCTCGCTTGCCGTATGACCTACTCGAAAAAATGTCGAATCGCATTATTAATGAGGTGCCAGGAATAAACCGAGTGGTCTACGACGTCACATCAAAACCGCCTGGCACTATTGAGTGGGAATAGCGCTCCACATAATTTTTTTCCTTGTGTTGCAAGGGATTACGCATACTTGAAGTCGCTGTTCAACATTGCACAACTACCGTGTAAGGGTCATGAATGTCACCCGTCGCCACCGGGGATCCCACAGATCCGTTCTCGCACGCATCCTGGCGGCGGCTCTACTCATTGGTGTTGTCGCATTCCCGACGTCAGCATCGGCCGACTCAATTGATGAAAAACGTCGCCAAGCAGAAGCCATTGCTGATCAGTTAGAGAGCCTGGTCGAACAATTGGACACATTGGCCGAGGATTACGCCGAGTCACTTGTTGAGCAGTCTGAATTGGCCACAGAAATTGAACAGGCGCAAGCAGATGTTGCAGCCGCAGAAGCCCAGTTGTCACAAATGCGTGGCACGTTGTACATGTCTGCTGTTACTCAATTTATGCACGGCGGTCGTAACTCAACGTTGACAAATCTGTTTGCTTCTGCGGGGGGAGTGCAAGATGCGTTGCAACGAACCCAACTCACCTCCATTGCTATGAACCAGGGTGCACTCACCACCGACTCGCTTGATGCCACCGCTACAGAACTCACAAAGAAAAAGGCCGTTCTAGAAAAGAAGCGCAAACAAGCAGAGAATGTCGCCTCGTACGTTTTGACACGTAAAGGCGCTGCAGAGTCGCTGGCAGAGAAGTATCAGCAGTTGCAATCATCTGTACAGGGAGACTTGGCAGATTTGCTGCGAGAAGAACGAGCTCGCCGCGAGCGTCAGGCACTAGAAGATGCTCAACGCGAAGCAGCCGGGTTTAAGAGCAAGTACTCATCACTTCAAAAGAAGTACGGCAACATCCCATCCGTATCGGCTCGCGCTCAAACTGCTGTTCGCGCTGCACTCTCGCAACTTGGCGTGCCCTACAGATATGGAATGAGCGCACCTGGACGGGCTTTTGACTGCTCTGGGCTCACTACGTACGCATGGGGTAAGGCCGGAGTTGGTCTTCCGCGAAACTCTCGTCGTCAATACAACGCATTGCCAAAGATTCCGAAGCAGTTCGCTCAGCCAGGCGATCTCATCTTCACTGGGTCTCCCATCCACCACGTCGGTATCTATCTGGGGAACGGAACCATGGTTCATGCCCCGCAAACAGGCGACGTTGTGAAGATTGGGCCAATTCGTTGGTGGAAGGTCGTTGGCGTCGTACGCCCGCGCTAACAGCCACTACGGTCATTCCCCATGCAGGGGATCAATGAGGAACGCGTTGAAGCGTGGCTGAACACCAACATTGAAGGCGCGCAGGGTCCGTACACCTACACATTGATTGCGGGTGGTCGCAGCAATCTCACATTCCACGTAGTCGACTCGCGCGGATTGCAGATGGTATTGCGTCGCCCACCAATGGGTCATGTTCTTGCAACGGCACACGACATGGCGCGTGAACACCGACTCATGTCTGCCGTCGGCACCACGAATGTTCCTGTGCCCCGCACACTCGGACTATGCACGGACGAGGAAGTAAATGGTGCACCGTTCTATGTAATGGCGTATGTGCCTGGCATTGTGCTCGATAGTCCAGAAAAAGGACAGCAACTGCCAGAACATTTGAGAACATCAGCATCGGAACACTTGGTTGATGTTCTTGCCGATCTTCACGCAGTAGACGTAGACGCTGTGGGGTTAGGAAACCTTGCGAAGCGTGATGGCTATGTGGAACGACAAGTCAAGCGGTGGTCAACGCAATGGGCTAATTCAAAAACTCGTGAACTTCCTGCCATTGAGGAAGTGGCGCGGTTGTTGGCGGCGCGAATTCCTCAACAACAAGGTGTTGCAATTGCCCATGGCGATTATCGGTTTGGCAACTGCTTAACAAACGTTGAGACAGGACATATCGCAGCAGTGTTGGACTGGGAGTTGTGCACACTGGGTGACCCATTGGCAGACCTTGGATACATTGGCATCTACTGGACAGACCCTGGTCAACCTATGACTCGCACCAATGATCCATCGGGACTTCCTGGCTTCTGCACATTCGACCATCTGGTGGAACGATACGCATCACGCACAGGTCGTGATGTGTCAAACATTTCGTACTACAAAGCGTTCGCTAGTTTCCGCTTGGCTGTCATTGCAGAAGGTGTGTATGCGCGTTACTTGCATGGCGCAATGGGCGATCAGGAAATTGATTTAGAACCAATGAAGTTAAGTGTTGACAATCTTGCAGAATCTGCTCTGCATGCACTGAAAGGAAGATAAGACATGGCGCTTGAAGGGTGGGAGAAAGGTTCGTTTACCGCCGCAACCTATACGCGTGATACCTACAGAAAAGGGTCAGGGCCGGTTGTCGTCGTTGTGCACGAGATTCCGGGAATTACTCCGGCCGTCGAACGATTTGCCAACGATGTGGTGAACGCAGGGTTCACTGTTGTAATGCCAGATCTTGTTGGCACGCCAGGCAAAGATGTCTCTGGTTCATACTTAGTGTCGTCCATGTTCAAGGTGTGCATTTCGAAAGAGTTCACCAATATGGCGCTGAATAAAACGTCGCCCATCATTGCGTGGTTGCGTGCACTTGCTCGCTCTCTTCACCAAGAAGTGGGAGGCAAAGGTGTTGGCGCCGTTGGCATGTGTTTTTCAGGCGGTTTCGCATTGGGCATGATGGTGGACGACATCATGATTGCGCCTGTGTTATCCCAGCCGTCGTTGCCATTTGCAGTGGGGAAGACTCGTGGCGCTGACCTCAACCTGTCTCCTGATGATGCAGCAGTCATCGCTGAGCGCGCAGCAGGTGGGTGTCAGGTGCTTGGCTTGCGGTTCGACCAAGACAAACTTGTGGGCGACAGGTTTGCATCGTTGCGTTCACTTCTTGGCGACTCTTTTATTGCCGTGGAAATACCATCACAATCTGCCAAAGATCACAGTGTTCTTACCGAACAGCGTCACGAGCCAAGTGTTCAGCAGGTTTTGGAATTCTTTAGTGCAAAACTGAAATAGCTATCGAGGGCCGCCATCAATAGGTAGAAGCGTGCCCGTGGTGTAACTGCTGGCATCGCTGGCTAAGTACAACGCTGCTCCAACAATCTCGTGCGGCTCGCCGCCACGTTGCAACATGTAAGCCGCACGTGCACGAATTTGAAATTGTTCCATGTCCCATGCCTTCGAGATATCTGTCAGAAACGGACCCGGTACAAGGCAGTTCACTCGCACATGTGGCGCAAATGTTCGTGCGAGCCCCATGGTGAGATTGTTGACGGCGGCTTTTGCTGCCCCGTACACCACTTCATTCGGTGATGGGCGAGTGCTGGCAATAGACGACACGTTAATGATGGACCCTCCACGAACAGACCCATCATCGCGCGGAGTTGTCATGTGCGCACCAATAAGTGCCGACAACCGAAAAGGACCTTTGAGATTGACGCCCAATACTTTGTCGTAGAGCTCTTCGCTGACATCAACAAGCGATGAATACAGCGGGGACATTCCAGCGTTGTTCACCAAGATGTCGATGTGCCCAAATTCGGCAATAGCAGTTTCTGCAAGACGTCCTGCATCGTCCCACGATGCAGCGTGGTAGCCAATGGCAAGCGCACGCCGACCCAACGCGCGCACTTCGTTTGCAACAACTTCGCAATTTTCAATTTTGCGACTAGCCACAACAATGTCTGCACCATGTTCAGCAAACGCAAGGGCCATTTCGCGACCAAGTCCGCGACTGCCACCAGTGATGATGGCAGTGCGGCCTTCTAGAGAAAAAAGATCTGTCGTGCTCATTGTGTTTCCTTTGCGCGGTAGTCGGGATGAGAAAAAGATGTGATAAGTGATGAGAGAGAAGTGTTTCCTCCGTCGAGAAGGTGACGCGCAAGCAAACCCTTTGCTGCTTTTGCATTATGGCCACCGACAACCGCGCCCTTCTTCGACACAAGGTCCACATGTACGACATTTACAAGAACGTCCCAGTCGAATGCGTTTTTGTGCTCTTGCGGCAACAAGTCCACCACCACTGTTTTTTTAACAGCCGATGCCAGTGCCGCAGTGAGGTCATCGCGCCACCACGTGGAAACAAGACCAAGATTCGACAGCCGTGCACCCATCTTCAGGCGGTAGTCGGGCAACGGGTCGTCGGCGCGAACAAGACCGGCAAGTCCAGACGGAACAAAAATTCTCTTCACATACGCGGTTCGAGTTGTGGCTGCAACCGATGCGAGATGGAGGTGGTCCCACACCACACCGGTGTATCGCTGCCATGCAGGAAGAGTGGCGGCACCAACAAGACAGAGATTGCACGCTTGTGCGTGTTCAAGGTAAGCACCTTTCACCCCCAATAGTTTCGGATCTCCGCCCTTTGCCATCTTCAATGCGCGGACAACATCGGCACGAAACTCACCTAACTCGCCACCGAAAACACCCGCATCACATTTCCAGGGCTTCTGCGTGTTGCCGCCCTCGGCCTTGCCTTCTGAGGGGGGCAGGAGAATGACAAAAGGTGTTGCTCCCATAGTGTCTAACCCCCTTGTTTGCTCCTACGCTATGCGTATGCGAGTACACGTTGATTCATCCAAGTGCCAGGGCCACAACCGCTGTTATGCGTTAGCCCCCGAATTGTTCGATGTAGACGATCTTGGTAACGCCTTTGAGTTGAACGACGGAGTAGTTCCTGCCGCACTTGAAGACAAGGCACGTTTGGCTGTTGCCAACTGCCCAGAGTTTGCAATCACAATCGAAGACTGAGATAAAGGATTCCCCCCCATGACTGACACCGTCTACGGCCCCGTTACAGACTGGGCAACCGACTTCGACCACGGCGCACCTGAATACAACGCCAACATCCATCAAATTTGGGACGACCTCAAAGCAGCAGGTTGCCCTATTGCACATACCGAGCGTTACGGCGGTGTGTGGTTGCCTCTCACACACGACCTGGTGAAGGAAATTGCGTACGACCCCACTCGCTTCTCAAGCCTCACTCCTGTTGTTCAGCAGTTGAAGCCAAGTCAGGCTCGCGAGCTTGACCCCGATGCGTTGGGTGCACCAATTGGGCCGGTACCACCAATTTCTTCCGATCCTCCATTCCACGCAGATGCGCGCCGAATTCTTTTGCCTGCATTTTCGCCAAAGCAGATCGATCCATGGCGCAGCGAAGTAGAACAAATCTGCAACAAGCTCATCGACGACATGGGCGATGCAGACATCATCGACGCCGCTGTGCAATACACCCAGCACATCCCAGTGCTCGTTGTTGCTCAAATGGTTGGTTTGCCTTTGTCCGATGCCGATCGTTTCCGCAGTTGGGTCGACATGGTTCTCGGTGGAATTGGCGCAGAACGAAACGAAGAGCGTCTTGCACAGTTTGAGGCAATGGATGCATACCTCACCAAGCACATTGAAGATCACATCGAGAATCCTCGCGATGACTTAACGACATACCTGCTGAACTCTGAAATCTTCGGCGAGAAGCTGTCCCCACGTCACGTGTTCGGAACAATCTTGCTGTTGATCATCGCCGGAATCGACACCACGTGGAGTGGTATTGGTTCTTCGTTGTGGCACCTCGCGTCAAACCCAGTCGATCGTCGACGCCTTGTTGAGAATCCGGAGAAGATTCCAACTGCTGTCGAAGAATTCCTGCGTGCATATGCACCCGTCACCATGGCTCGCATGGTCACAGACGACATGGAATTCCACGGCGTCCACATGAAGAAGGAAGATCGTGTTCTTCTTCCGTTCCCTGCGGCAAACCGCGACGAGAAGCAATTTGCTAATCCCGCAGTTGTCGACATTGAACGTGAAGAAAACCGTCACGCCGCCTTTGGTCTCGGAATTCACCGTTGCATTGGTTCAAACCTTGCTCGTTTGGAAATGAACGTGGCAATTGAGGTTTTCCTCAAGCGCTTCCCAGATTTCGAACTCGACAACTCTGAACAAGTCACGTGGAGCTCTGGCCAGGTTCGCGGTCCTCGCAACTTGCCATTCCGCATCAACGTACGCGCGTAATCACTCACGCATACCCGTCGCGACACAGCCCAGTCGTACAATGGCGGGGTCATGACGCAGCCACATTCCGCATTGCCTGGGGACAGCATCCCGCTTAACCCAGAGCAACAAGATGCGGTGTATCACCCCGGCGGTCCACTCTTGGTGGTTGCCGGCGCTGGGTCGGGCAAGACTCGTGTGCTTACACAACGCATTGCGTGGCTTATCTCTGAAGGAATTCATCCGCAGAGCATTTTGGCCATTACGTTCACCAACAAAGCCGCCGAAGAAATGCGTCATCGCGTTGCCGATCTTGTGGGTGGTGTGTCGCGCAGCATGTGGGTCACAACATTTCACAAGGCGTGTGTTCGAATCCTTCGTCAACACGCCGAAGCACTCGACTATCCGAAGCAATTCACTATTTACGACTCGCAAGATTCAAAACGGCTTGTGGGTTATGTCATTCGAGATATGGGGCTCGACCCCAAGAAGTTTCCTGCAAATGCGTCGCAAGCCCGCATCAGTTTGTGGAAGAACGAATTAATTGATCCCACTAAAGCGTTCGACACGGCCGAGCACATTGCTGCACGTCGTCACGCCGAGATTTATCGCGAGTACCAGGCTCGATTAGTGCGTGCGGGCGCTATGGATTTTGACGATCTGTTGGTCAATGTTGTCCGCCTGTTTGAGAAGTATCCCGATGTGTTGCGTTACTACCAAGAACGATTCCAACACATCCTTATTGACGAATTTCAAGACACCAACCAAGCCCAGAACCGCATTGTTCTGTTGTTGGGAGAGCTGCACAAAAACGTGTGCGTGGTGGGCGATAGCGACCAAAGCATCTACAAGTTTCGCGGTGCAGACATGCGCAATATTGAAGACTTTGAAAGCGCATTTGGTGAAGCAACTGTCGTCATTTTGTCGCAGAACTATCGAAGCACTCAAACAATTCTCACTGCAGCCAATGCTGTTATATCTCAGAACGTAGGACGCCGACCAAAAGAATTGTGGACATCAGCCGGAGACGGCGAACAAATTGTTCGCTATTACGCCGAAGATGAGTACGACGAAGCGTCATGGGTTTCTACAACTGCACGTGATCTGCACAACAACGACGGTCGTTCATGGGGCGACATCGCTGTCATGTATCGCACCAATGCGCAAAGCCGTGCTATTGAAGAAGCCTTAATGCGTGCAGGTACTCCGTACAAAGTGGTGGGCGGAACCAAGTTTTACGATCGTCGCGAAGTAAAAGATGCAATTGCTTATTTGAAAGCGGGTGCAAATCCACTCGACGAAATCAGCATTAAACGTGTGCTCAATGTGCCGAAACGTGGAATTGGCGACACAAGTATTGGCAAAGTCGATTCT
Source organism: Ilumatobacteraceae bacterium (assembly GCA_021299715.1). GTDB lineage: Bacteria > Actinomycetota > Acidimicrobiia > Acidimicrobiales > Ilumatobacteraceae > UBA2093. Next base: position 51,272 of record JAJTEL010000004.1, read on the forward strand.
TTCGCGGCCGAACACGGAATTTCATTTATTGACGCCATGCGACGAACTTCCGAAGCCGGTGTTGGTGGGTCTGCAGCAAAAGGAATTGCGTCGTTTGTTGCTCTTGTTGATTCCATGAATGCGTCGTTAGCAGATGGCCCCGCGGCACTTTTGGAACTTGCAATGAACAACAGCGGATACCTCACAGAGTTAGAAGAAGAAGACACGGTGGAAGCCGCTGGACGTCTTGAAAACATCTCTGAACTCATCGGATCCGCTGCGGAATACACCCAGGTCGACGAATTCCTTGAACAGGTTGCGTTAGTCGCCGACACCGACGATTTAGACGGCGAAAATCACATTGTCCTCATGACTCTGCACTCTGCCAAGGGTCTCGAATATCCCGTGGTGTTCTTGGTGGGTTGCGAAGAAGGAATTTTCCCGCACAGTCGTGCACTCACCGAACCAGCAGAACTAGAAGAAGAGCGGCGTCTTGCATACGTAGGTCTTACGCGCGCTCGCGAGCGGCTCTACGTTTCTCACGCATGGCATCGCATGTTGTTTGGTCAATCCCAGTACAACCCACCATCACGCTTCTTGGCTGAAATTCCGCTCGAATTATTCGATCGCCAAGGCAATGTCGATTCAGGTTCCGACCACGGCCGTAGTTATGGGCGCACGCCAGGAGACTGGCACGATGCAGAACTACCGTCCTATCGACGTCGTAACGACGATGAACCTGAAGGTCGCACTTTTGGAGCGAAACGGGCAGAACGTGCCGTTCGTGCACCAGCAAAACCACGCAATACCGAGCACCTCGAAGGGCTAAAAGCTGGAGACGATGTGGAACACGCAGTATTTGGCGAAGGTGTTGTCATTGAAATCAAAGGAACTGGCGAGAAAGCAGAAGTTACGGTCCGCTTCCGTGACAGGGGCACCAAACATCTTGCGTTGGCATGGGCGCCGCTAAAGAAATTGTCATGAAGTACGCCGAATAAGCCACGGAGTAGTAAAAAGGAAGGCATGAAGGCAGCGATTCTCATCGAAAGTCTCACCGGAAATACGTGGAAAGCGGGCGAACTCATCGCCGCAAATCTGCAACAAGAGAACTGGTCCATTACGGGCTTGTCTGCGGTGAAGTCACCCGACCATGCATCTATCCAAGAAGCTGACACGGTCATCGTGGGTACATGGGTGCACGGACTTTTTGTTGTTGGTCAAGCGCCATGGGCTGTCGATCGCCTTCGCGCGCTTCCTGCAATGTCGGGAAAGAAAGCAGTTGCGTTCTGTACGTTCGCCCTCAATCCAGGTAAGTCACTCGACGTTATGACAAACACTTTGTTGTCGCGCGGCGCAGAGGTTGTAGGTGGGCTTGCACTTCACCGCGGAAAACTTTCCGAACACGCCGAAGAGTTTGCAATTCGTTTGGTTGATTCAGTAGGTGCGCGTTAACACCACTACGGCAGTGTGGGTGTAGTAACACCACGCAAGTCCACATACAGCGTCTTGCGGTTTTCAACAATGGGCCGAACCGCCGCGGGCAACTGAAGGTCGTCCACAGTGAGGGTGCGACCTTCGCAGTCGGTGAACTCGCGTGATCCTTGTTCGTGGGTAACCAAACACGTGGCATCGCGGTCGGCGGGGTACCCGTAGTACACGCGCCACCCAACAGCGGGGTCGTTACCTGTGTGGTCAAGAACTATGGAGCGCACGCCATCGGGGCTCTTGAGGTCGGGGAACAAGAGCGGGCCGTCTTTGGCTACTGACTTGGCCAAGGGTTCTACCTTGCCCACCTCGAACACCTTGTTGGCCACGGCATCAGTGGGATCTGCACGATTGTTGATGGTTCCCGCTACCACCCATAGGCCTGCAAAAAACAGCACGAAAAACACAATGCCACCCAAAACAGGCACAATGGCTCTGGCGAGGGGGGAGCGTAAGCGGGGGGTTTCCATATCCCCCATTGTGGCGGGTTGGTGGACGAGTGCCTGTTCGGCGTAGGGTTTCTTTTCTGTGAAGCGCCCCTACCGAGTTGTTGTTGCCAAGCCAGGTCTCGATGGTCATGACCGTGGAGCCAAGACCATTACCCGTGCTCTTCGTGACCACGGCTTCGAAGTCATCTACACCGGGCTCCATCAGACCCCTGAGCAGATCGCAGAGACTGCCATGCAGGAAGATGCGGATGCTGTTGGCTTGTCACTACTTTCAGGCGCTCACAACACGCTCTTCCCACGTGTCATGGAAGAACTTGGAAACCGCGACTTGGCTGACATTCTTGTTTTTGGTGGCGGAGTCATTCCCGATGCCGACGCGCGCATTTTGCGTGAACAAGGTGTTGGCAACATCTTCGGACCAGGTTCGTCATTGAAAGCCATTTGTCAGTGGCTTGAAGAAGAACTCGACAACCGCGAATAGAAATACACGGAGTAATTCATGGACCTCTTTGAGTACCAGGGCAAGCAGTACTTTGCCCGTTTCGACATCCCCGTATCAAAGGGAGACGTTGCACACACTGTTGACGAAGCAGTGAAGGCAGCCGACATGGCTGGATATCCAGTTGTTGTGAAGGCTCAGGTGCAAGTAGGTGGACGCGGTAAGGCTGGCGGCATCAAGCTGGCAAACAATGCCGACGAAGTGCGCACACACGCCGGAAACATCTTGGGCATGGACATCAAGGGTCATGTGGTGAAGCGCGTATGGGTGGAGAACGCAAGCGACATTGCCGAGGAGTACTACGCATCGTTCACGCTTGACCGTGGCGCAAAGAAGCACTTGCTCATGTTGAGCAAGGAAGGTGGCGTAGAAATTGAAGAAGTCGCCGCCAAGAACCCATCAGCAATACTTATGTTGCACATCAATCCAGTCGATGGTCTCTCCGCTGCTGGTGCAATGAAGGCTGCAGTCGATGCGAAGATTCCCCAGAACGCACAACAAGGTGTTGCCGACATCTTGGTGAAGTTGTACCGCTGCTTTACAGAGGGCGACTGCGACTTGGCAGAAATCAACCCACTTATTCTGAAGCCAACAGGCGAAGTGCACGCGCTTGACGCGAAAGTCAGCCTTGACGCGAACGCAGATTTCCGTCATCCAGAATGGGAAGAGTTCAAGGCAACCGAAGAACTTGACGCTCGCGAAAAACTTGCGCGCGAAAAGGGTCTTCAATACATCGGTCTCGACGGATCAGTCGGAATCATCGCCAATGGTGCCGGACTTGCAATGAGCACGCTTGACGTGGTGAACCAGGTTGGTGGCACCGCGGCAAACTTCTTAGACATTGGTGGCGGCGCGAACGCAGACCTTATGGCTGGTGCGCTTGAAGTCATTAACTCCGACCAGAACGTGAAGAGCATTTTCATCAACATCTTCGGTGGAATTACGCGTGGAGAAGAAGTGGCTAAGGGCATCGTTGAAGCGCTCAGCCGTGTCGATCTACGTGCACCAATCGTTATTCGTTTGGACGGAACTAACGCTGAAGAAGGACGTTCCATTTTGGCGAATGCCGGAATCCCCGAATCAAAGCTCACCAGTAAGCCAACAATGCTCGAGGCCGCACGCGCCGCAGTGGCACTCGCAAAGTAAGGACCAACGTCATGGCAATTTTCGTAAATCAAGACACCAAAGTCATCGTGCAGGGCCTCACCGGTGGTCAAGGAAAGTACCACGGACTTCGTAACAAGGCATACGGCACGCAGGTCGTTGCTGGCGTTACACCGGGCAAGGGCGGCACCGATGTTGAAGGTATTCCGGTGTACAACAGCGTTGCCGAAGCAGTCGCTGCAACGGGTGCAACTGCATCGTTCGTCACCGTGCCACCCAAGGCTGCATCTGCTGCAATTCTTGAAGCTGCAGCAGCAGGAATTTCATTCATCGTGTGCATCACTGAAGGAATTCCCGCACAAGACGAAGCTCGTACATACAACACACTCGTTCGTGATTTCCCCAATGTTCGTCTGCTTGGTCCGAACTGCCCAGGAATTATCAGTCCAGGCAAATGCAACATCGGTATTACCGCTGGTGAAATTGCAGAACTTCCATCCGCGAGTGGTCCAAACGTTGGCATCGTGTCTCGTTCCGGAACACTGACGTACCAGGCTCTCTACGAACTCAAGCAACGCGGAATTGGCGTTTCTACATGTGTTGGTATTGGTGGAGACCCCGTACCTGGAACGTCGTTCATCGATTGCTTGCGTGAATTCCAAAACGATCCGGAAACGCACGCCATCATCATGATTGGTGAAATTGGCGGCTCTGCTGAAGAAGAAGCAGCAGAGTTCATTAAGGCCAATGTCACAAAGCCCATGTCTGCCTACATTGCTGGTGTTACTGCACCTGCCGGAAAGAAAATGGGCCATGCGGGCGCAATCGTTTCTGGTGGCAAGGGCACAGCGCAGGGCAAAATGGATGCGTTGCGCGATGCTGGTGTGAAAGTGGGCCAAAACCCCACCGAAGCTGGCGAGCTCATGGCTGAAATTGTCGCTGGGCTGCGCTAAGTGCCGCGCGCACTTCTTTCCGTATACGACAAGACCGGAATCGTTGAGTTTGCCTCAGCGCTTCACGCGTTGGGCTGGACCCTTGTTTCTAGTGGCGGCACTGCCGACACTCTCTCCAAAGCGGGCGTTCCTGTCACAGATGTTGCAGAAGTAACGGGTCTTTCACCCATTCTCGACCATCGTGTTGTCACGCTTCATCCGAAAATTCATGGCGGCATTTTGGCCGACCGTGACAAGTCGCAACATCTCGATGAATTGGAACAACACGGCATCGACGAAATTGATCTCGTCGTCGTCAATTTATATCCGTTCGGATCACAACCGAGCGTTGAACTCATTGACATTGGCGGTCCGGCAATGGTTCGTGCAGCTGCGAAAAACTTTGCACATGTTGGTGTCGTTGTAGATACAGCCGATTATGCCGACGTCGTTGAGATGATTGAAGGCGGATACTTCGGTATCTCAGCACGTCGCGTGTTGGCACAAAAAGCGTTTCGAATTACTAGTGCGTATGACGCCGCCATTGCATCGTGGCTAGCCGACGAAAGTCCTGACCGTGCAAGTGCCACCGTGCCACCAATACTCACCATGGTTGCCGAACGTGCCGAAGTATTGCGTTATGGCGAAAACCCACATCAAACGGGTGCGCGTTATCGACTGCCTGGAGTTGAGAGTTGGTGGGACTCCGCGGTGCAATTGAACGGCAAAGAGATGTCGTATCTCAACGTGTTAGACACGGAAGCTGCATGGCAATTAGTGAGTGCGTTCGACCGGCCTGCCGCAGTTGTGGTGAAGCACGCCAACCCATGTGGGGTTGCACTTGCCCCCACCATCTTTGACGCCTACACCCGCGCTCATGCCGCAGACCCCGTGAGCGCCTTTGGCGGAATTATTGCTGTGAATGGCGAAGTGAACGAGGCAACGGCGAAAGAAATCGCACAAATCTTTACTGAAGTTGTTATTGCGCCATCTTTTACCGCAGAAGCACTTGAAATCTTGTGTGCAAAAGAGAACCTTCGTTTGATTGAAGCAGTAGCACCATTCCACTCGATGGCTATCAATGTTCGTTCTATTGATGGTGGCTTATTAGTGCAACAAGTTGATGAAGTAGACGAACCGCTCGACGACTTCACGGTGGTTACCGAACGCGCACCAAACGATGTTGAATGGCAAAACTTGTTGTTGGCCTGGCAAACAGTGGCAGCCACATGGAGCAACGCAATCGTCTTGGCGAACAATGATGTCGTTGTCGGTATCGGTGGCGGTCAGCCAAACCGAGTCGATGCGGCTCGTATTGCAATTGGTCGTGCTGGCGAGTCTGCGCGCGGTTCTGTAGCGGCAAGCGATGCGTTCTTCCCATTCGGCGATACGGTCGAAGAGTTGGCCGCCGCAGGCGTCACTGCCATTATCCAACCCGGTGGCAGTGTGCGGGATTCTGCATCCATCTCGGCGGCCAACACTCACGGCATTGCCATGGTGTTCACCGGAACCCGCCACTTCCGTCACTAACGAAGTCGTAGACTGCACAAATGGCACGTATCGGAGATCTTCTGGCCGCAGGCCGCACGTTCTCGTTCGAGTTCTCGCCCCCTAAGTCCGCTGCCGGATCCATGTCTCTTGGGCGCACTATTGCTGAACTAGAGCCCTTGGCTCCATCGTTTGTCTCGGTCACCTACGGTGCAGGCGGGTCCACCCGCGAGCACACCCGCGACACCGTTTTGTGGGTAAAGAAAGAAACGAACGTTCCGCCCATGCCGCATCTCACGTGTGTTGGTCACACGCGACAAGAAATCACCGACATCATCTCCACCTATGTAGAGGCTGGAATTGAAAATGTGTTGGCACTTGCTGGTGACCCTCCAAAGAATCCTGGCGACGCAGCGCCAAGTGATTTCACCTACGCCCTTGAACTGGTCGAACATTTGCGCACCATTAGCGATGTCGGAATCGGTGTGGCTGCACATCCGGAAGGTCACCCACGGTCTCGAGACTTGGCAACAGATCGTCGACATCTAGCCGAGAAATTGCGAGTGACCGACTTTGCCACCACGCAGTTCTTTTTCGATATCGACCATTACTTGTCGCTCGTCAACGACCTGGCCGATCTTGGTGTAACGAAGCCAGTAGTGCCAGGCATCATGCCCGTTACAAATATTGCGCAAGTTGAACGCATGGCTGAATTGTCCGGCGCGGCATTTCCGTCGTGGTTACGAGAAAAGTTGGAAGCAGGAAAGACTGCTGAAGAAGTTCGTCAAATAGGTGTCGATGCTGCAACTGAGTTGTGCGCTCAACTGCTTGAAGCGGGCGCACCAGGTTTGCATTTCTACACGTTGAACAAGTCAACAGCCACGCGGGAGATCTACGCCCAATTGGGCCTTCCGGTTGCATAACCCTCGTTTATGAGTACGTCAGACCTTCAGAACCTGAATAGTGGAACGCCCGCGTGGGGAACTCGACGCGGTCCCGTTGTTCCGTATGTCCCTGGCCTCGACGGACTTCGTGCACTCGCTGTTCTCGCTGTCATCGTCTACCACGCAAACCGCGAATGGCTTGGTGGCGGTTTTCTTGGCGTTGAAGTGTTCTTTGTTATCTCGGGCTACCTCATCACATTGTTGCTTATTGCAGAGCGTGAACGTGTTGGCACTGTGTCGCTGGGAAATTTCTGGTTGCGTCGCGCGCGCCGATTGTTACCCGCGTTGTTCACGCTTCTTATCGGAACAATTACCTACTGTGCACTCTTTGATTCCGACAGGCTTGGCAAATTGCGCGGCGATGTTGTGGCCGGAGTTCTCTATGCATCCAACTGGTTCCAGGTGTGGACGGGTTCGTCGTACACAACGGCGTCAGAATTTGCACCACTTCGACATTTGTGGTCTCTTGCGGTGGAAGAGCAGTTCTACATCATCTGGCCCGTCGTTATGTATGTGTTACTTCGCCGCCTGGGAAGCAAAACCCTCCCCGTTATTGGGCTTTTCTTCACTGCATTGGCAGCCGCCGTGGCTGTTTACACAGCAATGGTGTTCCGAGCTGGCCCCATTGATACGCAGGCAAAAACGCCCGACCAATACATGGAGATCTTTGGTCAAACAGTGTTGCGTACCGACTTTTTGTACCTAGGCACTCTCACTCGCGCTACTGGCTTATTGCTTGGTGCAGCACTTGCAACATTGTGGAGACCATGGGCTATTCGTCGTGGTCGTGCTGGCTCAAACGCAAACGGATTAGACGTGATGGGAGTTCTGGCCCTCGCATCACTTGCATGGATGTGTTGGAAGTTCCGCGAAGTTGTTCTTGTAGAAAATGTCGGAACAGAGGCCTACGCATTGCTGTATCGCGGTGGTCTTGTGCTGGTGGGAATAGCAACTGTTGTCGCTATTGCCACGGTGACGCATCCACGTTCACGACTTGGCAAATACGTGGTGGGCACGCCAATTCTGGTGTGGATTGGCAAGCGTTCTTACGGTTTGTACCTGTACCACTGGGTTATTTTCCAGGCGTATCGCAAGAGTGCAGGTGTGGCACTGAACGCCCAAGAGTTCATTGCTCTCATGGCAATCACATTGGTGATTACTGAAGCGTCGTATCAATTCATTGAAACACCTATTCGCACAGGTCGAGCACGTGAAGCATGGGTGGCATGGCGCTCGAACGGCAGGGGTTTTCGCGGGCCACTTCCCGTTATCGGAGCAACACTTGCAGTCATTCCATTGTTCTCTGTGGTCAGCATGGTGGGCGCAAAAGTTATTGAAGACGATGTCACGTCGAATCTTGATGACAACGAAGGTGCTGTTGTCACGATTCCTTCTTCCACGTTGCCCAGCGCAACAACAGGTGCTCCAGTTGCCACCACCACGGTTCCTGCAAAGAAAATAGATGTTCTTGCTGTGGGCGACTCTGTCATGTTGGGGTCTGCGCGAAAACTCACTGCGCGTGGTCTTCTGGTGAATGCTGAAAAGAACCGCCAAGTGCTCGAAGCTCTTCAGGTGTTTAACTACTACCGGTCCATTAATGAACTTGGCGAAAACGTAGTAATTCACCTTGGAACAAATGGCACGACAAAAGAAGCAACTTTCGACCGAATTCTGAGACCATTGTCAGACGTCGACAGGGTGTTAGTTCTTACAGTCCGCGTGCCTGGTCGTGAGTATCAGAACATCAACAACAAGATCATTAATGCTCTTCCGTTGAAGTATCCGAATGTCACAATTCTCGATTGGCTGGAGTATTCAAAGCCTCACAAAGATTGGTTCGCATCCGACGGAATCCACCCCAATTCGCTGGGTCAGGACCAATACGTCGACTTCATTCTGAAGGGTCTTGGCCGCTAGTTCTGGGGCATTTCGCCCCGTCTGCATTGGGTCAATGGACGCTCCCGTGCCTACGCTTATGGCATGACAACTCCCGTTCGTATTGCCGTCACCGGTGCAGCCGGCCAAATCGGCTACAGCCTCCTTTTCCGTATTGCCTCTGGCGCAGTGTTTGGCCCAAACACTCCTGTCGTCTTGCAACTTCTTGAAATCACTCCGGCGCTCGGAGCCCTAGAAGGTGTTCGCATGGAACTCGACGACTGTGCGTTCCCGCTTCTTGCTGGTGTTGTGTGCACAGACAATGCTGAAACAGCTTTCGGAGATGCTGACGCTGCATTCCTGGTTGGCGCAATGCCGCGCAAAGATGGCATGGAGCGCGGAGATTTGCTCAGCGCAAACGGCGGAATTTTTAAGCCACAAGGTCAAGCACTTGCTGCCGCTGCAAAGAAGGATGTGAAGGTTCTTGTTGTTGGTAACCCAGCAAACACCAACGCACTCATCGCAATGAACAATGCAAAGGGTCTCGATCCACGTCGTTTCACCGCTATGACTCGCCTCGACCACAACCGTGCACTTACACAGTTGTCCACCAAGGTAGGAAAGCCTGTCACCGACATTAAGAAGATGACCATTTGGGGCAACCACTCCAGCACGCAGTACCCAGACCTTTTCCATTGTGAAGTGGGCGGTCAGAATGCGGCGCAACTTGTGAACGACCAAGCATGGTTAGAAAACGATTTCATCGCCACCGTTGCAAAGCGCGGCGCAGCAATTATTAAGGCTCGCGGTTTGTCGTCTGCTGCATCGGCAGCAAACGCAGCCATTGACCACATGCATTCGTGGGCCATGGGAACTCCCGCAGGCGACTGGGTGTCGATGGCAATTCCATCCGATGGCAGCTACGGCGTACCAGAGGGCATCATCTCGTCTTTCCCCTGTGTGTGCAAAGACGGTGAGTACAGCATCGTTCAGGGTCTCGACATCGACGACTTCAGCCGGGCACGCATCGATGCGTCTGTTGCAGAACTCGTCGAAGAGCGTGACGAAGTAAAGAAGCTCGGCCTTATCTAATGAATCCGGCGGCACTGGTCAATACAGATCGGTGGCCGTTAGAAAGCGACGCAGTCATTGCGCCGCTAAAGCAACAGTTTCAGGCGGAACACATTGCAATTTTGCCCGGATTCATTCGAGAAGAAGCGCTTACACAACTTGTTCAAGAGTGTGACGAACTAGCAACAATTGCATATCACACCGACAACAATGCCAATCTCGACGTTGTTGCATACGACCAGTTTCCTGCGCATTCTTTGATTCGCGCTCTCTACGAGTGGGACCCTCTTATGGAATTTGTTGCGCGTGTCTTGGGTCACGATTCGCTATTTCGCTACGCAGATCCGTTCGGCGCACTCAACTTATCGGTCATGCGTGATGGGCACATGTTGGGCTGGCATTTCGATCAAACAGATTTCGTTGTCAGTATCGCGCTACAGCCTTCACTTAACGGTGGGCATTTCGAGAATGTGCCCATGATCAGAAGTCAGAACGATGACAACGCCGATGTTGTTGCGGCGGTTCGTGCGGGGGAGAGACCCGATCTCGTGCGAACAGAGCCAATGGCGCCAGGAACATTGATGATTTTCAACGGCCGATGGAGTTATCACCGCGTGACAACAGTGCACGGTGATGTGCCACGACATGTTGCGTTACTTGCATACGACACCAAGCCCGGAACCGATTCAAACGATGAATTGAAGTTGGCTCGGTATGGGCGGTTGCCCGTATGACTGACGACGTCATGTTGATCGGCGAAGGATTCGCAGGCGACGGAGTGAATGCAGCTCATGTCAATATCGTGATGGGTCCGCGTAGCGGCCCAGTGGGAACTGCATGGGCAACAGCGCTCGCTACGCCATCCACCGGACACGTTCCATTTGTTGCAGTGGCGGCGCCAGGCATTCCTCTTCGACCTTTCACATTGTTTGTGAACAAAGCAGCAATTGAAAATGATCAACATGGCCAACTCACATGGGGCGCCGCACAAGCAGGACTCGCGGCCGGCATGGGCAGTGCACACAAGACCTTTGCTTTTCGCGGGAGGGAAGACTTCGTGGTGATTGCCGCGATGTGGGTAAACCCAGCTGCCGACAACGAGGAATCTGTCTTTAACAACAATCGCGATGCCACCGTGGCGGCTATTGCAATGTGTTCCATGTTTGCCCATGCCTCAGCGGCCGACATTGAGGCGATGCTTTCGCCCTCTAACCCGTACTTTCGGAATTAGGCCTCCAAAGTTGCGCACGGGGATTCCATCTGATTGAATACCTGACAAAACAAGTCGGAATTATCAGGAATCTCCCTTATGTCAACCACGCAGCCAGAAACCTCACAGGCGCATCAGCACTTCAGCGTTGGCATTCAGACAGCCCCTGAGAGCCCTCTGAAGGCTCGCCAGTGGACCGTAGGCGTCTTGGTTGCACTCGGAGTGAGTGTGCTGGCTGTGGTCAGCCTGGCGTTCGGTAGTAACGCCGATGCGTCGTCAGGCGGAACTCCCGACGCTCACGCTGTGTCGCGTTAAGCCGACCTACACGTATTCGGTGTTAGTGCGCACCGCGGTGAATGCGGAATCGAGCGCGCCAAAGACGGGGGCACAGTCAACAATGCGTTGGGTGTCGCCACTGACACGCACAAGACCTTTAATGAAGAGTTCCTGCGCCGGAACTTTTTCGGTAGCGATGTCAACCGACGAAGCCCACGATTGCTCCATGCGCACATCTTCTTGCGGCGCAGGGCCCGGACCAAACGATGCAACACCATCGCCCACTTGTAAGTGATACATGACTGTGCCTTCAGGGCCGTCGGTGACAACTTGAGTAACGCCAATAGACATTGACTGGGCAAGTGTTGCCAAAGATTCCGACGCAGCCACTTCGGCTTGCATGGCTTCAATCCATTCGAGACTGAGATAACGCATGGTCACAGTCTGCCTAGCGACAGGTGAAGATGCGACATGTTTGAACAGGAACCCACCAATGCAAAAGGGCCCGAGCATTTCTGCCCGAGCCCTTTCGACGAAGAGTGAATTACAGGTTGGCCGTAAGAGTTGCGCTCTGGCGGCTGGAACGAATAACCGATGCTGCAAGAACCACGGTGGCAACCGCAGCAATTACAAGACGGGTTCCGTCCTTGTCCTGGTTCGAGATGATTGCAGGAAGAATCAACAATGAAACAAGGTTCATCACCTTGATCAATGGGTTGAGTGCTGGACCTGCTGTGTCTTTGAATGGGTCACCAACGGTGTCAGCAATAACTGCTGCCTTGTAAGGCTCTGAACCCTTACCACCATGGTTTCCGTCTTCGATGTACTTCTTCGCGTTGTCCCATGCACCACCTGCATTGCTGAGGTAGTTCGCCATGAGCTGGCCGGTGAGGATGACAGCAGCAAGGAATCCACCAAGTGCTTGCCAACCGATTCCAAATCCAACAATGACGGGCGTGAGCACTGCGAGAAGAGCTGGTGTTGCCAACTCACGCAGTGATGCTTCTGTACAGATGTCGATAACCGGACCGTATTCAGGCTTCTTTGTTCCTGCCATGATTCCGCCATCGCGGAACTGGTTACGAACTTCCTGAACAACAACACCAGCTGTACGGCCTACGGCGCGAATAGAAAGTGCGGAGAACAAGAATGGCACTGCACCACCGATGAGAAGACCAATGAAGATCTTCGGGTCGGCGACGTTGATGGCCAATTCTTTTGCCTTGAACACACCATCGGCAAGGCTCTCGGCTTCAATGCCGAGTTCCGTACCAGCGGTTTCAATGAACGATGCAAACAATGCAACTGCAGCAATAACTGCAGAACCGATTGCGAAGCCCTTTGTGACAGCCTTGGTGGTGTTACCCACTGCGTCAAGGCTGACCATGATGCGCTCTGGTTCACCGTGGAACTCGCCCGACATTTCTGCAATACCTGCAGCGTTGTCGGATACCGGACCGAAGGTGTCTTCAGAAACGATGACGCCTGTTGTTGCAAGCATTCCCATGCCGCACAATGCGACCAGGTAGAGCGAGAAGGTGAGGTTTCCGCCACCAAGACCAAGCGCAACACCAATTGCAACAGCAATTGCAACTACTGCATACACGCTTGATTCAAGGCCATATGCCGTACCCGACAAGATTGCGGTTGCTGGACCAGTTTCTGCTGATTCAGCAATTTCCTTGACAGGTGCGTGGTGAGTAGCGGTGTAGTACTCGGTCAGTCGGCTGACCAACTGTGCAAGTACAAGACCAATTGCGACAGCACCGAACACGCGCCAACCGGCACCGGTCATTACGTCGATGCCCTTTTCCTTCACGACGGCATCGGACAATGTTGTTGCCTTGTTGCCGACGTACGAGAGAGCAAGTGCGAGTGTTCCGATGAGTGTGAGAGAACCAGCAACAAGGAAGCCCTTGTTGATTGGCTTCAGCGCATCTGTTTCGCCTTCTTTTGCCTTAACAGCGAAGACGCCAGCGATTGATGCGATAACACCAATTGCTCGCGCTGCAAGTGGGAACACAAGTCCCATGGCTGGGTTAAGACCAATTGAGTTGAACGCTGCAACACCAAGAATGATTGATGCAACAAGAGTTACTTCGTAGCTCTCGAAAAGGTCAGCGGCCATACCGGCGCAGTCACCCACATTGTCGCCCACGTTGTCGGCGATAGTTGCGGGGTTGCGTGGGTCGTCTTCTGGAATTCCTGCTTCAACTTTTCCAACAAGGTCAGCACCAACGTCGGCTGCCTTGGTGAAAATTCCACCGCCAACGCGAAGGAAGAGAGCAAGAAGTGATCCACCAAAACCGAATCCAACAAGCATGACGCTTGAAGTGTTTTGGAAAACCATGATGATTGCGGTCGCACCAATGAGACCAAGACCAACGGTGAACATGCCTGCAACACCACCTGTGCGGAAGGCAACAGTGAGCGCCTTCGGCATTGAGTTGGTGAGTGCGGCTGCTGCCGTACGTACGTTGCCTCGTGTTGCAAGGGTCATGCCGATGTAACCGGTGAGACCGGATGCGAGACATCCGAGGATGAATGCGACCGTTCGCCAAATGCCAGCCTGTACGAATGACAATGCTTCGGTCTTATCTCCCTTCAGAATCGCGGTTGACGTGACGAACACGATGATTGCAAGAGGAATCAGGATGACACCAATGGTCTTGAACTGACGCTTGAGGTATGCCCAAGCGCCTTCCTGAATCGCTAATGCGATCTCTTTCATCTTTGGCGTACCTTCGTCGGCCGCCATGACTGAGCGGACCAAGAAGAACCCAACGGCGATGGCAAGGATCGCTGCTGCAGCTGAAAGCCACAACACCGCCCATTCTCCGCCCTTGAGTACGAACTCTTGGTAACCGCCCTCAGCTGCAAATATTCCTGACACCGAATGAACTCCTGGCAGGTTGGGGGGACCCGCCGAAACGGGACCCTCTGAGTGGACAGGTCAACAGTAGTGAACAACGACACCAATTGGTGAACTTCACAAGTTGGTCGTCAGGGGTCCAAGGGGGGTACCGTTTCCATCGAGTTTGCAAAGGCGGGAAAACCCCGCCCGCAAGGAGTCCCCACATGGCACAAGTAGTCACGAGCCACCGCGGCCCAGTTACGGGCACCGCGAATCGAGCCAAGAAGCGTCGTCCCTTCCTGATTGACCTCTATTCCACCGCGGTGGGCAAGAAGTACGTCATGGCCCTCACCGGAATCGGAATGATGGGCTTTGTCCTCTTCCACATGATCGGCAACCTGAAGATGTATGCGGGCGCAGCCGACCTCGACCACTACGCACACTTCCTACAGACACTCCTGTACCCCCTTGCTCCAAAGGGTTGGGTGTTGTGGATTCTTCGTGGTGGCCTCATCACCATGTTCGTGTTGCACCTGCACGCAGCGTGGTCGCTCACACGTTTGAACCGTGAAGCACGTCCGGTGAAGTACCAGAGTTCTCGCGACTACCAAATTGCCAACTTTGCAAGTCGCACAATGCGGTGGTCCGGACTCATCGTGTTGGCATTCATTGTGTGGCACTTGCTCGACTTGACATTCGGTGTGGTGAACTCCGAAGTGGGCAACATGGTCCAATACGAGGGCGACACTGAAAAAATCAAAGCTGTCTATGTCAGCGTGATTGCCAGCTTCGACCGCATTCCCGTTGCCTTGTTCTATGTGGTTGCCAACATCTTGTTGGGTATTCACCTTTTCCACGGAGCATGGAGCATTTTCCAGTCGCTTGGCTGGAACAACCCACGATTCAACAAATGGCGCCGTGCATTTGCCACCGGATTTGCAGCCGTCATCGTTGTTGGAAATGTCTCATTCCCCGTCGCTGTTATGGCCGGCGTTATCAGTTAATCGAAGAAAGAGATACTCATGAGCCTCACAGATCAACTCCTCGCACAAAACACAGTGCAACTCGACAGCAAAATTCCTGCTGGCCCCATGGCAGACAAGTGGAACACTTACAAGTCCGACATGAAGTTGGTGAACCCCAACAACAAGCGCAAATTCAAAGTCATTGTTGTGGGTACCGGACTTGCTGGTGCATCGGCAGCAGCAACGCTTGCAGAACTTGGATACCAAGTAGATGCGTTCACATTCCACGACTCCGCACGTCGCGCCCACTCAATTGCAGCACAGGGCGGAATCAACGGTGCAAAAAACTACAAAGGTGACGGCGACAGCATTCACCGTTTGTTCTACGACACCGTCAAGGGCGGAGACTTCCGCGCACGCGAAGCAAACGTTCATCGCCTTGCCGAGAACAGCGTCGACATCATTGACCAAATGGTGGCCCAGGGTGTTCCATTCGCCCGTGAATATGGTGGTCTTTTGGACAACCGTTCATTCGGTGGTGCACAGGTCAGCCGTACGTTCTATGCACGCGGTCAAACAGGCCAGCAGCTTCTGCTTGGTGCGTATCAGCAGTTCTCACGCCAAGTCGGCCTTGGCGGCATTCGCTTGTTCAACCGTTCAGAACTTGTTGACATTGTTGTCATCGATGGTCGCGCAGCAGGAATTCTTGTTCGCGACCTTGTCACAGGCGAACTCACGTCTCATTCTGCGCACGCCGTCGTGCTTGCAACAGGCGGTTACGGAAACGCGTTCTTCTTGTCAACAAATGCAATGGCGTGCAACGTCACTGCGGCATGGCGCGCACACCGCAAGGGTGCGTTGTTTGCGAACCCCTGTTACACACAGATTCACCCAACATGCATTCCACAGAGCGATGACAGCCAGTCGAAGTTGACACTCATGTCAGAGTCGCTTCGTAATGACGGTCGTGTGTGGGTTCCAACAAATCCAGACGAGACACGTCCCGCTCACGAAATTCCAGAGAACGAGCGCGACTACTACCTCGAGCGTTTGTATCCATCGTTTGGCAACCTTGCACCACGAGACATTTCGTCACGCGCCGCAAAGCGCGCAGTAGACAAAGGTCTTGGCGTTGGTCCAAAGAAGAACGGTGTCTACCTCGACTTCTCCGATGCTATTAATCGCCTTGGTCGCGATGTGGTGGAAGAGCGCTACGGAAACCTCTTCGAGATGTACGAGCGCATTGCGGGCGAAAACCCATACGACACACCAATGCGTATTTACCCAGCGTCTCACTACACCATGGGTGGCTTGTGGGTTGACTACGAACTTATGACCAACATTCCCGGTTTGTATGCAGCAGGCGAAGCAAACTTCTCCGATCACGGCGCAAACCGTCTTGGTGCATCTGCACTCATGCAAGGTTTGTCAGATGGCTACTTCGTCTTGCCGTACACAATTGGTAACTACTTGGCACCAATGCTGAACAAGCCAATGCCAGGCACCGATCACCCAGAGTTCAAAGCCGCAGAAGTTGCAGCAAAAGAACGTTTTGCTGGTTATCTCGCCATTGGCGGAACCAAGTCTCCCGACTTCTTCCACCGCGAACTCGGAAAGATCATTTGGGATTACTGCGGTATGGAGCGCACCGAACAAGGCCTTGAAAAGGCACTGTCAGAAATTCCGGCTCTCTACGAAGAGTTCAAGAAGGACCTGCGCGTCACTGGTGATGGCGAAAGCATGAACCAAACCTTGGAAAAGGCTGGCCGCGTAGACGACTTCTTCCAGTTGGGAATGCTCATGTGCAAAGACGCGCTCGACCGCAAAGAAAGCTGCGGCGGTCACTTCCGTGCCGAGTACCAAACAGACGAAGGCGAAGCATTACGCGACGACGAGAACTACTGCCACGTGTCTGCATGGCAGTGGGGCGGCGACCCAATGAAGCCAGTTCTCAACGTTGAAAAACTGGAATTCGAAGAAGTTCACCTTGCAACAAGGAGCTACAAGTGAGCAACACAATCAAGAACATCACGCTGAAGATTTGGCGCCAATCCGGCCCAGCAGCAAAGGGTTACTTCGAAACTCACAACATTCCCGAAATCACTGATGAGGCATCGTTCTTAGAGATGCTCGACATCTTGAACGACCGTTTGGTCACCGAAGGAAAAGAAGCCGTTGTTTTTGACCACGACTGTCGCGAAGGAATTTGCGGTACGTGTTCATTAATGATCGACGGACAGGCACACGGACCACAGCGTGGAACTGCAACCTGTCAGTTGCACATGCGCAAGTTCAAAGATGGCGACTCCATCACCATCGAGCCATGGCGTGCATCTGCGTTCCCGCTCATCAAAGACCTCATGGTTGACCGTTCAGCGTTTGACCGCATCATCGAATCTGGCGGATACATCACCGCTGAAACCGGTGGTGCTCCCGATGCGAACCTCATCCCTATTGCAAAGCCCATTGCGGACGCTGCAATGGACTCAGCGGAATGCATTGGTTGCGGTGCATGTGTGGCGGCGTGCCCCAACGGCGCAGCCAACTTGTTCACCGCTGCCAAGGTGGCGCACCTCAATCGCCTGCCACAAGGCCAGGCAGAGCGTTACAGCCGTGTTGAGGCCATGGTGGAGACCATGGACGAGCACTTCGGCTCTTGCACCAACCACGGCGAGTGTGAGGCTGCATGTCCGAAGGAAATCAGTATCGACGTCATTGCACTCATGCACAAGGACTACCGCAAGGCAAAGTTTGCTAACCGCAAGGACCTTGCACGTTCATAATTTCTGAACAAATTGAGAAAAGGGGTCGGGGCGTCAGCCTCGGCTCCTTTTTCATTTTCTTCCACTGTGAGAGTGAGCGAACGCGGGGGTACTGTCACTCCTATGACTACGCATGAAGTGCCCGCGTCCCTTCCCACCACACTCGGTGCATTGCGTGCCTCTGGGTGGCAATCACTTCCCATCAAAGAAGAACTACGCCGCAACGCAGTGCGCAACATCTCCGAAGGCAAGCCACTCTTTGAAGGTGTCATGGGCTACGAAGACACTGTCATGCCACAACTTGAGAACGCGTTACTTGCCGGACACGACGTGGTGTTTCTTGGCGAGCGCGGCCAAGCAAAAACAAGAATGATTCGTTCGCTTACCAACTTGTTGGACGAGTGGATGCCCATTGTTGCGGGCTCTGAAATTAACGATGATCCGTACTACCCCGTGTCACGTCACGCAAAGAACGCCGTTGCTGACAACGGCGACAACACGCCCATTACGTGGGTGCATCGCAGCGAACGTTTTGGCGAAAAGTTGGCAACACCAGACACATCAATCTCTGACCTCATTGGTGAAGTTGACCCCATCAAGGTGGCCGAAGGCCGCTACCTCAGTGACGAGCTCACCTTGCATTACGGACTTGTTCCACGCACCAACCGTGGCATTTTCGCCATTAACGAATTGCCCGACCTCAGCGAGCGAATTCAGGTGGGTTTGTTGAACGTTCTTGAAGAGCGCGATGTGCAGATTCGCGGATACAAGATCAGTCTTCCCATCGACGTGTTGTTGGTTGCATCCGCAAACCCGGAGGACTACACCAACCGCGGTCGCATCATCACTCCGTTGAAGGACCGTTTCGGTAGCCAAATTCGTACGCACTATCCGCTAGATGTGGAAACTGAAATTGCCATCATTCGTCAAGAAGCACGGCCTGCATCAATTGGTGATGTCTCCGTCACCATGCCCGACTTCATGGAGCACATCATCGCCACGTTCTCGCAACAAGCGCGCAGCAGTAGCCATGTCAACCAGCGCAGCGGTGTTTCCGTGCGTTTGTCGGTGAGTAACTACGAAATTCTCAGTGCAAACGCTGTTCGACGTGCGCTTCGAGCAGGTGAGCGCACCGTTGCTCCGCGGGTCAGCGACCTTGACGCACTTGCGGCGTCTACTGGCGGAAAAGTGGAGATTGAGTCGTTAGAAGAAGGTCGCGAGTCTCAAATTCTGCAACAACTCATTTCGCAGGCTGTTCTCACGGTGTACAAGGAGATGACTGCAGGCGTTTCAATGGCCGAAGTAGTCACCGCATTTGAGCAGGGAACCATTGCTCACGTAGGTGAAGATGTTCCAAGTGCAGATCTCATTGCGCTTCTCGCACAGATTCCTTCGCTTCAAACACCAGTCACTGTTGTAACGGGCGGAGACACAACTCCTGCCGTTGTTGCAAGCGCCGTGGAATTCATTCTGGAAGGGCTGCACCTCACTCGACGTCTCAACAAAGACGCATCGGGTGCTCGCGCCACCTACCGTTCGCGCAGTCTGTAGCAGTTAGATGACAAACGGAGAGCGAGTCCACAATTCGCCGGTGTCATTGCGCGCGGCATTTGTTGCTTCGCCCGTCAATGTCACCACGGGTATGGCTTCGTTCAATCCGCGCAAAGTGAGTGGCTCGTGAGGAACAGCAATAACACCTTCGGGCAAGTTTTCAATTTGGTCCAGCGGAATAATGACTTCGTAAGGTTGCGCGGCATCGCACAAACGAGCAGCCATGTTCACAGCGGTGCCGATGTAGTCGTCACCTTCAAACAGCAACGCCAAACCAGACGCCATTCCAATACGAATGGCAAGTGGTGCGCACGGAACTTCGGACTTCTTTTGCAACTCCAGCGAGAAGGTGACCGCATCGCGCTGGTCGACAGCCACGATCATGCAGCCGTCACCCAGCCATTTGGCAATTCGCACGCCGGTTTCCGATGCAACATCACGAGTAACGGCACGCCACGCAGCCAACAATCGCCCCGCGGCGTCGTCGCCATTCTCAGTGGTGAAGTTGGTGAACCCCGAGATGTCGACGAATACAAATGTTCGTGGTACTCGCATGCTGGCATCCACCTTAGAGCAAGTAGGTTGCGCTTATGACCGCAAGGTTCACCTATTCCCGTTGGGACGGCACTCAAACCGGCTTCAGCATGGACGCCGACGAGCTTCTTGCTGAGATGACCGACGATCTCATGTACCACGGCGATGTCAATGCGGCACTTCGACGCTTAATGCGCGAAGGAATGACCGACAAAGATGGAAACCGAATAGAGGGTCTTCGCGAAATGATGGACAAAATCCGTCAGAGGCGTAAAGAGATTGAAGAAAGTGGCGACCTTGGCGGCGTCTATGCCGAAATTGCCGAAGCCCTGAAAGACATCATCGACGAAGAACGCCACGCCGTAGAAAATGCAGTGCGTGAAGCCGAAGCATCGGGCGACGAACGTCGTGCACAAACCGCACAAGACGCCGCCATGGAACGCAATTTCCGTTTGGACATGATGCCCGACGACTTGGCGGGCATGGTGCGCGAATTACAGAACTACGACTTCGAGTCACAAGAGGCCCGTCAACGCTTTGAAGAGATGTTGGACAAATTGCGTCAGCAAATGATGCAACAAGTGGTGGATCAAATGTCTGAAGGAATGCAGAACATACAGCCCGAAGACATGGCGCGCATGAAAGACATGATGGCCGCACTAAACGACATGTTGGACAAGCGTGAACGCGGCGAAGATCCTGAGTTCGAAAAGTTCATGGAAGAGTTCGGAGACTTCTTCCCCGAGAACCCTGAAACTCTCGACGAGTTGTTAGAGAACATGGCACAGCGCATGCAAGCCATGCAGAACTTCATGAACTCACTCACTCCAGAGCAACGTTCACAACTACAGCAGTTGTCTGAACAACTCATGGAAGACATGGACCTCAATTGGCAGGTGCAGCAACTAGGGGAGCGCTTGCAGCAATTGTTCCCACAGCCGGGAAATGGCCAGGGCTACAACTTCCGCGGCGAACAGCCCATGGATATGCAACAGGCAATGCAAGCAATGCAGGAAATGGCCGATTTGGACGCCATGGAGAACATGATGCGCCAGGCCGCTGGCCCCTCTCAATTGGGCGAATTCGACCTTGACAAAGTGCAAGAGATTCTTGGTGAGCAAAGCGCCCAATCCCTCCAGCGCCTCGCAGAAATGACAAAAGTGCTTGAAGAGGCAGGGCTCATTAATCGCAAAGAAGGACGCGTAGAACTCACACCACGCGGTTTGCGAGCAATTGGCAACAATGCATTACGCGAACTCTTCGGCAAGTTGTCGAAAGACAAGTTCGGCCAACATCGCATGCACGACGAAGGCATGGGCCACGAGCGCACGTACGACTCAAAGCCATACGAATTTGGTGACCCATTCCGTTTAGATCTTCAACGCACTATCCGTAATGCGTTGTCGCGAAACGGAACAGGTACTCCGGTCACGTTGACGCCGGAAGATTTTGAAATTGAGCGCACCGAACACACGTCACGATCATCCACTGTGTTACTTCTTGACTTGTCGTATTCAATGGTCCAAGCAGGGCGATTTGTGCCAGCGAAGAAAGTGGCAATGGCCATGCATTCGCTCATTTCTTCCCAGTTTCCACGCGATTTTCTCTCCATCATCGGGTTCAGCAGCGTGGCCTATCCCATTCGTCCGGAAGACCTTCCCGAGGTCAGCTGGGATCAAGAGTGGGGCACCAACATGCACCAAGCATTCGACATGGCGCGCAAACAATTGGCGAAGCAAACAGGCACAAAACAGATCATCATGATCACCGACGGTGAACCCACTGCTCACATCACGCCTGACGGTTACCCCATCTTCACCTATCCCTACATTCAGGAATCAGTGGACTACGCCATGCGAGAGGTGAAGCGCTGCACGAAGGACAACATCACCATCAACTTCTTTGTGCTCGACGCCAGCAGGTCACTGCAGCATCTCGTCGAGCAGATGACGCAAATCAACAAGGGCAGGGCGTTCTTCACCACTCCCGACACATTGGGTGACTACGTTCTGGTCGATTTCCTCGAAAATCGTCGTAGAACAGCCCGTTCTCGCTAATTCTCAGGCTCTCAAGTTGCTATTTTCCTCCAGATTTGTCACAATGACATCGCTGTAATTACACGGCCGCAAGATGATGTCTCTTCGGAGAGTCACTTCTGGTCACTGCTGGGAGGCAACAGAGCATGCACACAGACGCTGAATCAATCAATCTTGAACGCGGTTGGCAAGACCAAGCCAACTGTCTTGGTGTCGATCCAGACCTGTTCTTCCCGGAGCGTGGTGCAAGTACTCGCGAAGCAAAAGAAGTGTGCAAGGGCTGCATTGTTCGCGGCGAATGCCTTGAATATGCACTCGCCAATGGCGAAAAGTTTGGCATTTGGGGCGGACTCTCCGAGCGTGAACGCCGTCGTCTTCGTCGCCAACGTGCACAAGACTCACGTCGCATCGTCAACGGTTAAGTCACCGTTGGCGGTTCGCTAACCGCCACTCAATGGTGCGATCTTCCGAGAGGTCGAGTTCCTCCCACCGACTCTGCGGAATTGTTCGCAAAACATTGTCAGGAAGAAGTCCTACGAGTTCGCAGTGGTGAACGTTTGCGTGCTGTTTCACTGCGTCAACAACGTGAATCGGATTCGCTTTGTCGGGTGCAATCAAGTTCACGCTGACTTGCGTGAATTCGCCTACTTGTAGTCCAAGCGTTCGAATGTGTTCTGTACGAACTCGTGCAGCAATGTCACGTGTATCTGCCAACGAAACACCCTGTAACCACACGTTGTAGGCAATAAGTGGCTCGCGTGCGCCTACACACATCGCGCCGGCTGTTGGGTGGGGTTGTTGAGGTCCACTGTGTGGAAACAGTGTCTTCCATGCATCTTTTCGCACAGTGGGGAGAGAGCGTTCTGGCCCGTACAGAAAACTAGGCACACCCAATTCATCTGCTGCCCACTGAGCAAATCGTTCGCGCGCAGTTAGTGCATCGTTCATTGATGATTCCGCAAGGGGAACAAACGGAACAACGTCCACAACGCCTAATCGAGGGTGTACGCCGCTGTGATGTTCAAGTGACAACAGGCGAAGGGCAGCTGTTGTGAGAGCACGTGGTGCGTTTTCTCCAATCAGCGTGAACACGCTGCGATTGTGGTGAACGTCTGAGTGAACATCGAGAAGATCTGACCCCACTGCGATGCGAAGTACGTCCAGCACAGAGGAATTGGCCCCTTCGCTCACATTCACCACGCATTCCAGCATGCAGTGTTCCTACCAACTCGCGGGCTGTCCCGCTACTGCTGGTGGTAGGGTTCGCTGTATGGGCACACCTGAACTCATCATGGTCGCAATCGTTATCGTTGTTCTCTTCGGCGGCTCTCAGTTGCCCAAGATTGCAAAGAACCTTGGTTCTGCTCAGCGCGAGCTGAAAAAGGCCATGGAAGAGGGCAAGAACAACGACTCCACCGAGTCGAAGTAATTCGCCGTTCGAAGTTGCTAGGCGGGTAGCCCGCGGCGACGCTTCAGAATGCGACGACGCTCACGCTCGGAGCATCCGCCCCACACGCCGTGCTCAATGCGCTCTTCAAGTGCATATTCCAAGCACTTGTCAGTAACGGGGCATCCCTTACAGATGGCACGCGCTCTGTCCACGCCGACGCCGTCGGACGGGAAGAATGTGGCTGGTGGATAGTTTCGGCAGTTGCCTTGCGCCATCCACGCAGTTGGTGAGTCGTCGAACGGAACCTGCTTGGCGGGTACCGGTGTGACGTGAAGTTGTGAACTCATGGCTCTCCTCGCTGTGATCCCTGGTTGGTTTCACTCTCGGTCGGTGTCTGTATGACGCCGAGTCATGACGGGAAGTTCCCGCAACTTCAGTCAAGCACGAATTTCTGCCGCGCGTGCCTCGACTTGGTAAAGGTTCGTTAAAAATCTGTTTTATCCACAGGGGTGAGAAAAATAACCAATGAAATCGGGACAAAATCACATCAAAACTGAACTGTTTTTTGCCCGATACACTTCTGTCACACTGAATTTCGATACTTGTAGTGCGCAAGTCTCAGCCAATTGGAGGCACCATGTCAGACATCCAGACTCAGGAAGCGCCAAAGGCTCACGCTCGCATTGTGTATCTCGGCCCGGTCTCTCCTCATTGGGAGGTCTACGGCGATTACGGCGACCAAACCCTGGTCGAAGAGTTCCGTGCCCGCGTTCTGGCACGTCTCGTTCTGTTGCCTCGTGACGACCCACAATTCCGCCGCAACATGGCTCGCATCGTGCGCGATGCCGAGCGCGAGCTCATCTCCATTGAATGGGACATGGGTGACCCGAACTACGAAATCTAAAGACTCTTGTTCTTTGCAAAGTGCCACTCCGTAAGGGGTGGCACTTTCTGTTTACCTTCCGTTTACCTTAGGAATTTCCTCCGTTCACCTTCCGTTACCTACCGTTTCAGGTGAACCGAATGCACATAGTTCGGCATCTCTGAGGAGTATCAATGGCACGTCATCTCATGTCCCCCCGCCGCGTGGCCGTCGTTGCAGTTGCAGTACTGGCCCTTGCTTCATGCGGAGGTGGATCTTCTACATCAAGCGATCTCACCGGCAACATTCTCATCGATGGTTCCAGCACTGTTGCACCGTTAATGACATTGCTCGCTGAGGACTTTCAAGAAGACAACAGCGGCGTTCGGGTCACAGTAGGAACATCGGGAACTGGTGGCGGTTTTGAAAAGTTCTGCGCAGGCGAAACAGACATTGCTAATGCATCTCGCGAAATCAAAGAATCTGAAATCGAAACATGCAAAGCAAATGGAATTGAGTTCCTCGAAGTCATCATTGCAAACGACGCACTGTCAGTGGTTGTCAACAACGACAACACATGGGCGAAGTGTCTCACTGTTGATCAACTGAAAAAGATGTGGGGCCCAGACGCCGAAGGAAAAGTATCCAACTGGAATCAGGTCGATGCATCGTTTCCTGACCAATCCCTGAATCTCTTTGGCGCGGGTACAGACTCCGGCACATTCGACTACTTCACGAAAGAAATCAATGGCGAAGAAGGATCTAGCCGTACCGACTACAACCCCAGCGAAGACGACAACGTCACCGTCAAGGGTGTTGAGGGCGACAAGGGTGCTCTCGGATACTTTGGCTTCTCATACTTGGAAGAGAACATCACAAAAGTGAAGGCTCTTGAAGTTGATGGTGGCAAGGGTTGTGTCGCACCATCACTTGAGAATGTTCAGAATGGTACGTACACGCCTTTGTCTCGTCCGTTGTACGCATACGTCAGCTTGAAGGGCGCACAACGCGAAGAAGTGAAAGCCTTCTTCGAGTTCGTTGGTGAAAACCTTGATTCGCTGACAGAAGAGGCTTTGTTCATCCCATTGAATGACGACCAGAAGGCCATCGAGAATAAGAATCTCGAAGCCATCGCTGGCGCGTAAGCAACTACACAGCAGTTCATGATTCCGGAAATCAGTCTTCAACCTTCAGTCGGCGTTCGTCGTCGAATGTTGGTAGAACGCGTCATTAAGGGCGTGCTCGCTGCAATGGCCGGTGTCACTGTGGTGACATCGGTGCTCATTGTTGTCGCATTAGTGCGTCCGGCAATCTCGTTCTTTGGCGACGTGAACTTTTTGGAATTCATTGGCGGTGTCGATTGGAAGCCACTCTTCAAGCCACCCCACTTCGGTGTGTGGTCAATTTTTGTGGGGTCCTTGTGGGTGGGGTCAATAGCTTTGGTGGTGGCGATTCCGCTTGGCCTTGGTGCCGCGTTTTTCCTTAGTGAATACGCATCGCCCCGCGTTCGGTCAATAGTAAAACCAGTGCTTGAAGTTCTCGCCGGTATTCCCACGGTGGTGTTCGGCTTTTTCGCATTGAATTTCGTGAATCCGAATTTGGTTGCCAAGTTGTGGCCGGTGGGAGACGTCGGCACTTACAGCGTTCTTGCTGCGGGTTTGGTGACAGGAATCATGATCTTGCCAACGGTTGCCTCGTTGGCAGAAGATGCAATGGCATCGGTTCCAGACGCATTGCGTCAAGGTGCGTACGCCCTTGGTTCAAATCGACGGGAAGTGTCCACCTCTGTGGTCTTTCCAGCAGCGCTGTCCGGCATTGTGGCCGCGGTCGTTCTTGCTGCATCGCGTGCCATTGGTGAAACAACAATCGCTCTTCTCGCTGCCGGAAGTAAGGCTCAGTTGTCGGGGAATCCTGGTGAAGAAGGGCAAACAATGGCTGGCTTTATTGGCTTTGCAGGTATCGGAGACCAAGCCACAGGAAGCACGGGATATCAGTCAATTTTCGCAGTAGGTGCGTTGCTCTTTGTGGTCACAATGCTTTTGAACATCGCAAGCATTCGTGTTGTCCGTCGATTCCGTGAGGTGTACGAATGACATCGTTGCCAAGTCTTCGTGCGGAAAAGACGCCATCGCGGTCGGCCAAAGATCTTGTGTTCCGCATCTTTATGTTTGCGGGAATTGGAATTGCTTTGGGTTCGCTGGCCACGTTGTTGGCCAATGTCATCATCGAAGGTGCTCCACGACTCAATCTGGATTTGGTCACGAGTATGCCGTCGGCGCGTCCACGACGTGCGGGTATTCAATCGGCCATCTTTGGCTCACTGTGGGTCGTGCTCACCACCGCGGCTATCAGTTTGCCAACGGGCATTGGTGCGGCAATTTATTTGGAAGAGTTTGCTCGTCGTGATCGCTGGTACAACCGACTCATTGAATTGAATGTTCAGAACTTGGCTGCTGTCCCATCGGTGGTTTTCGGCATCTTGGGGCTCGCATTCATTAAGCGAGGACCACTTGGCCTTGGTTCCACAGTCATTACCGCTTCGTTGGTTTTGTCCATGTTGGTGTTGCCAACTGTGGTCATCGTGTCGCGCGAAGCAATTCGTGCAGTTCCTGACAGTTTCCGTCAGGGGTCACTTGCGCTCGGTGCAACCAAATGGGAAACCGTACGCCACCAAGTGTTGCCCAACGCATTCCCCGGAATTTTGACGGGCACTATTTTGTCTGTGTCGCGCGCATTGGGCGAATCTGCGCCGCTGCTCATGCTTGGTGCGCTGACCTTCATCACTTTCAACCCAACTGGGCTCGACAGTCAGTACACGGTTCTCCCAATTCAAATCTTCAGCTACATCAGTAGTGCGAAGCAAGAATTCCGCCCACTGGCAGCAGCGTCAATTGTGGTGTTGCTTGCGGTTCTTCTTGCTCTTAATGCCGTTGCAATCTTTTTACGAAACAAATATCAGAAGCGTTGGTGATCATGGAAACACAAGATCTTGAACAAAATTCCACAGAGCAGGAAACCAAAATATCAGACAACGTCGTCCTCACGGCTACAGATTTGGCCGTGTTCTACGGTGATTTTCGTGCCGTGCGCGATGTCAATTTAGAAATTCGTCGCGGAGAAATCACTGCGTTTATCGGACCGTCTGGTTGCGGTAAGTCCACTGTGTTGCGCTGTTTCAACCGCATGAACGACCTAATTGCAGGGGCACGCGTTGAAGGTTCGGTGAAATATCACGGAATCGATTTGTATGGCGATCAAGCCGACGCTGGCGAAGTTCGTCGTCGAATCGGAATGGTATTTCAGCGGCCTAACCCATTCCCGAAGAGCATCTACGACAACGTGGCGTACGGGCCACGCGTTAACGGAGTCCGCAAGAAGTCCGAGCTTGATGCAATCGTGGAGAAGTCATTAGTAGGCGCTGCCTTATGGGATGAAGTGAAGGACCGACTCGATGCGTCAGCAATGGGTATTTCAGGTGGTCAGCAGCAGCGACTGTGCATTGCGCGGTCCATTGCAATTGAGCCCGAAATTCTGCTGATGGACGAGCCATGCTCGGCGCTCGACCCAATCGCTACGGCACGAATTGAAGACCTCATGCAGGAAATCAAGCAGCAATACACAATTGTCATTGTTACTCACAACATGCAACAGGCGGGCCGAGTCTCAGACAGCACAGGCTTCTTCACCACAGAGGTAAATTCAGAGAGTGACCGTCGAACTGGCGTTTTAGTCGAGTTCAATAGCACCCAGAAGATTTTCTCTCGACCCGACGACAGTCGGACCGAGGCATACATCACCGGAAGGTTTGGCTGATGGACGAACTACGAAAAGGCTTTCACCACGAACTTGATGAAGTTCGTACAGATCTTGTGCGCTTGGCAGCGGCGGTTATCGAAGCAATTCCGCGCGCCACTGCAGTACTCCTGAACGGAGACCTCGATGGGGCAAACGCTCTTATTCGACACGACGACGAAATTGATTCATTGTCTATTGAACTTGAAGAGCGTTGTTACCAGCTTCTGGCATTGCAAGCTCCTGTTGCCGGAGACCTCCGCCAATTGGTTGCCATCGTAAAAATGGTGGCCGACATTGAGCGGTCTGCCGACTTAACTGTGAACATCTGTAAAGCGGCTCGCAAGATTTACGGACATGAACTAGATCCACGCATGCGTGGACTCATTAGCCGAATGAGTGAACAAGCTCAACAGTTGTTCTCCGCCGCACTTGAATCCTTCGAAGAGAATGATGCTGCAAAAGCAGCAGCAATTGACGACATGGATTCATTCCTCGACGGACTTCAGCGCGAGTTTGTACGCACCATTTTTGAAAGTCATGCCGATACGCGTATCGACCTACAGGTTGCCATCCAGATGGCAATGGTTGCCCGCTTCTACGAGCGAATCGGCGATCATGCTGTCAACATCGGCGAGCGAGTTCAGTACGTGGTCACTGGTTGGCTTCCCGAGCACAAAGGCGCAGCACGTTTTCGCTCGGGCAATGACACCGGAGAATTTCCTGTCGTTCAACCTCCACAGGGCTAATAGCGAATCTCGAAAGCCATGAAGGTTTTTCTTGCTCTCCTTGCTCTCAGCGGGTGGGCTCTCGCCGTGGTTTTTCGTGTGATGGCCACACGAGAGCAAAAGCGTCGAATGTTGATCGAATTAGCGCCAGTTCACAATGAACACACTCCACTGCTTCCTGTTGACGCAATTCTCGATTCGTTGCCACTTGGTGTTGTCGTTGTTGACGTAAATGGCCAGGAGCAGTTCAGAAATTCTGTGGCGCGTGATGCGTCGGGTTCACGACACGAGGCCGTTCTTATTGACGCTGTCATTGAACGCCTCTCCCGCCTAGCTGTTGCTGGTTCTGCTGTCACCGAGCAAATGGAACTGGTGGGACCCCCTCTACGTGTCCTTGTGGTGAGTGCGGTGCCCTCAACCAGTACGGGTGCAGTCATCACGGTGGAAGACATCACGGTCCGTTGGCGACTTGATCAGGTGCGGACCGACTTTGTTGCCAATGTCAGCCATGAACTCAAAACCCCTGTTGGTGCAATTTCGGTTCTTGCGGAAACTCTTGAAGGTGAAACCGAAGATGAATTGGTGAAGACACTGGTTCGTCGCATGGTCTTGGAAAGCCACCGCATGGCAAGCACCATTGACGACTTACTTGAACTCTCACGCATTGAATTGGGTGGTGAGATGGATGTCAGTCCAGTGGACATTAATGACGTTGTGCGCGATGCGATTGAACGATCGCAGCCGTTAGCAAGCAAGCGTCGTGTCACTGTGCAAAGTACTCCTGCTTCTGGTGACACCACAATCTTGGGTGATCGCTTTCAAGTACTGTCCGCAGTTGGAAACCTGGTGGATAATGCCATTAAGTACAGCGAAGACAACGCTGAAGTAAAGGTGCTTGTGTCTGCATCTGACACACACGTTGTCATCGAGGTCATTGACCACGGCGTGGGTATTCCCGTTGCAAGTATCGATCGAATATTTGAACGCTTCTATCGGGTTGACCGCGCACGTAGCAGGGACACAGGGGGAACAGGCCTTGGTCTCTCTATTGTCCGCCATGTGGTCACCAATCATGGCGGTGAGGTAAACGTCAGGTCACGAGAAGGTGAAGGATCGACCTTTTCGCTCACTTTGCCTCGTCAACCTGGGGTGACTAGCACCACCATGGTGATCAATGATGAACGAGCAGATCACAATGGCTAATCCCACCATCTTGGTTGTCGAAGACGAAGAGTCATTTGTTGAGGCCCTGAAAGTGGGACTGAAACGCGAAGGGTTTCGCGTAGAGATTGCGCGCGACGGCGTGCAGGCCCTTGAAATGTACGACATTGTGAAACCGGACGTCATTTTGTTAGACGTCATGTTGCCGCGTATGTCGGGAATTGATGTGTGTCGCCAACTGCGCAAGAAGACACTGACACCCATCATTATGGTCACAGCCAAAGGTGCAGAGATTGACACGGTTGTGGGCCTAGAAGTTGGTGCAGACGACTATGTGACGAAGCCATATCGCCTACGTGAACTCACTGCTCGAATTCGCGCCGTTCTGCGTCGGGTTCCATCCGATCGCGGAGGCGAATTGTCGTCTGGGTCTCTACAAGTTGGTGATGTTGGTCTAGATCCCGATGAACACAACGTGGTGATTCGCGGTGATGTGCACAAATTGCCGCTGAAAGAGTTTGAATTGCTGCACATTTTGCTGGCGAATGCAGGGCGGGTTTTACCACGCGATGTACTCATCGACCGCGTGTGGGGCAGTGATTATGTGGGCGATACCAAGACTCTCGACGTGCATATCAAGCGTTTGCGTACCAAGGTGGAAGACGACCCAGCACAGCCAACACGAATTGTCACCATTCGCGGTTTGGGATACAAATACGAAAAGCCCCATTCGGCGTAGTATCGCCACGTGGCAACACGGCGGACACCGAAAGACAATGGTTATGGGCTACCCCCGCCGTCGCCAATTAAGCGTTTAGGTCGAACTCATTCGTTGATGGTTGCCGGTGAAGCGGCCATGGCAATCGCATTGGCAGACTCATTCTTCTTGTCTGTTCCTGTCGGAGCCGCTCGTACACGCGTGATTTTGTTTCTTGCAGTCAGCATGGCCCCTTTTGTCATCGTCGCTCCCTTTGTCGGACCGTTCATCGATCGTCTTCGCGGTGGGCAGCGCATGGTGGTCATCTTGGTGGGACTACTTCGTGCTCTCGTTCTCATCGGAATGTCTCAGTCTCTTGACTCGTTTGCGTTGTTCCCATTGGCGTTTGCCGCATTGGTGTTGCAAAAGACGTATGCAATTGCAAAATCTGCAATTGTTCCCACCATTGTTGAAAACGATGACGAATTAGTCGATGTCAACAGCAAGTTGGGTCAAATTGCAGGAATTACCGGGTTTGTTGTGGCTATTCCTGCCGGCTTGCTGCAACTCATAGATGCACGTTTGTGTCTGGGGCTTGGGGTGTTTGCATATTTGTTCGCTTCATTAAATGCGTATCGACTTCCAAAGACAGTTGTTGCAGATAAGCCAGCCGAACGTTTAGAAATTGAAGAACTGCATTCTCCAGAAGTTCTTCGCGCAGCAACTGCAATCCGCATCTTGCGTGGAATTGTTGGCTTTAATTTTTTCCACTTAGCGTTTTGGCTGCGCAATGAAACTGCGGGGACACTGTGGTTTGGTCTTGCAATTTCCTTGTCTGGTCTCGCAACACTTGCGGCAAACTTTGTTGGCCCCATCTTGCGTCGACGAATGCGTGAACACTGGATGATCGTCTCGTCCCTATTGTTTGTGGGAGTCGTTGGCGTTGGTACCGCCTTTAGCGGGCGCATCGTGGCGGGAATTGTTATTGCGTCTTCAGTCAACGCGGCCGCGGCAATTTGCAAGCTTGCGTTTGAGTCAGTCGTGCAAAGTGGTGCACCCGATGCAAACCGAGGTCGAGCGTTTTCGAAGTTTGAAACTCATAACCAAATTGCATGGGTATGTGGTGGCCTGTTGCCCGTTATCTTCCGTCCAGCGGGTTGGTTTGGGTTTGCCTTCATTGGCGCAGCAGGACTAGCGGGGGTGGCGGTGTTTATACGTATGTCGGGTGGACTTACGAGACTTCGAGGCGAGCGAGCCACAAACCCGGAGCGTCCACTTCATTCGGAGTAGGTAACTGCACGGTGTTGGTGAGCATGGCGTGTAACGCTGGTGCACCAGCTCGCTCTACCACGCCGTCAATAAATGCACGTCCGCGTACTTGTTGTGTGCGTGATGTGGAGATACCCAAAAGACGTTCAATCAGTTGCGCATCTGCTCCGTATTCGGCGCGTCGGCGGCGTACTGCTTCGGCAATGGGCGATGATGTACCAAGTAGGCGAGAGCTAACGGTGTCAACAACAAAATCGATGTAGCCCGAAATGGCTGCAACATATGCATCGAGAACGGGAGCCATCGCTTCTTGTTCCGATGTACGAACCGCACCCATCAGAACCATGGGATCAGAGAACAACGACTGAATGCGATTGAGTGCATCGGTATCGGTGGGGTCGAGTTCGCCAATGCTCTCCATGAGGGCTTGTGGATCAGGTCGAAATGCCGACACATGACGTTGCACAGTTGCCATGAGCCCGTCTTGAATTGCGGGCGTGGCCAAAATTGCGTGCGATGTGAGTTCATGAATAAGAACCCACATTCGAAGGTCGTCGGTGGCGATGCTCCATTCATGTGCGAATGCATCTACCGACGATGACACGATGAGAATCTCCGAGGCGTGAGGACGCGCGAGAGGCAATTCATATTGACCAAGTGCGTGGGCAGCAAGTGCTCCCACCATTGAGCCAATGGACATGCCCATCATTGCGGGGGCCATCATGTTTGACAGATTTCCCAACATGGCGGCCATGGGGTCCTCTGGCGTGTCGCTGGTATCGCCACGCGCACTGAGTGCGGTTGCAAGGTCGGTGAACAACGGACGAAGATCGGACAAGGTGCGGTGTGCCCATCGTGCGCGAGTTGTGGTGAGTATCTCTGAATGAGTGTCTTTCGGACCTGTTGACAACATGGTGATTTCACGCACATGCATGTCGGCAATATCGGCAAGAGCGTTGTAGGCAAGTCGGGTAGACGCGTCGGGCTCGGGGTCTGCAGAATCGCCGACTGCACCTAGTTGTGCGAATTGTTGCGCTAGGTCCCAATTGAGAGGGCCTTGTTGCGACATGGCCCGCATCATGTCGTTAAAGAACGGAAGCCCACCAAATGGGTTGGGGGGTGTGGAGTCTCCATCTGCCATGACGTCAGGTTAGGTGCAAACCACAGATGTCATGGTGTGGCAATAGACAAGAACGCTTGCCGTGTGAGCGCCCATTCGGCATGCCCGCGACGAACCAGAACTCCAACGAGATGACCTTGGCGGTTCATGACTACAGCAACTCCTTTAATGGGGCTTGCCATATTGACCGGGTGTGCATCGGTTGTCTGGTGCAGTGAGATGCTTGGCTCAAGAGCAACTTCGTGTGATTGAAATGCATCCATAATTTGGTACTTCGATAACTCACGAGATGTCAGTGAACTCTCTAACCGAGAAAAATCGACCGCAGGTACTTCTATTCCATTTTTCACTGCGATGACAGTGAGGCCAATAGCTTCATTCGTGCGAATCACGGTGTAGGTCTGATTCGTGAGTGCGGAAGATTTCTTCACCGCGACAGACTCAGAGGAAACAAGCCACTGTCTGTTTCCTAAGGACAGAGCCGATGTTGTGCCGTGAGGGCCCCGCAGCACAGCAATGGATGACGCCAGCGACCCTTTGACGCGAACGATGGTCGTTGTTGTCGCGGACGTTTCTGCCTCGAACTGGGTGTATTCCTCTATTCCTTTGGGAATTGCCACAGTAAGGACCGCAACAGAGGTGAGAACGCTTGCGATGACCGTGAGAGCTGTGAGTCGTCGTCCAAGAGGCGGAGCAGAACCTAAGTGTCGAGAACGCTCGGCATCGGCGAACTCGGCTGGATGCCGCCAATCACGTTCGTAATGAGGAACAGGAGATGAGTCGGGGTTCTCAAAATCATCCGTGGTCACAAGGGGGAAAGAGTAGTGCCGACTCGCAGACATGTGGCGTCGCCATCACAGACATGGTACGAGGGTAGGGGAGTACGATGACTACATGGTGAAAGCAGGAAATGGCGACGAGTGGTTCGAACTCACTCCCCACGAGTTGCCCATTTCAGACATTTACCAATGGGCTGTGCAGCCAGACTGCGGCGCAGTGGTGTTGTTCTCCGGCACCGTACGCGATCATGCCGACGGCCGTACAGATGTGACATCGCTGGAATACGAGGCCTACGACACGGCAGTCCTTCCCGTGTTCACCGAGATAGCGGCTGAAACGCGTCGGCGTTTTCCCGATGCACGCCGTATTGCCATCTTGCACCGCACGGGCCTCCTTGAACTGGGTGAGTCGTCAGTTGTGGTTGCAGTGTCGTCTGCACATCGTCCCGTTGCATTCGACGCTGCGCGATTTGCAATTGATGCACTGAAGGAAAGTGCGCCAATTTGGAAGAAAGAAAATTGGGCTGGTGGTTCTCATTGGGGAACTGGTGCACACGATGTTGTCTCTCCATCATCGATTGGGGGCACACAGTGATTGCAATGTCATTCATTAGCGGTTTCTTCTGGGTCATGGCTGTCATCTCCGGATCCACTCTTCTTACGCTTGTATATCTCGATCATCGCAAGAGTCGAATCGATGACGGCATTGCACAGTTCCGTCGTCACATCGATGCACTTTCACCAGAAGCGCGTCGTAATTCTGTGCAACGTAATAACGACGAGAGATGGGGCCGTTAATGGCGCGTGACTTGGCCATTGACCTTGGTACGGCAAACACCTTGGTGTACATGAAGGGCAAAGGAATTGTTCTGAATGAACCGTCGGTTATCGCGGTAAATCGTCAGTCTGGCGAAGTGTTGGCTACTGGCCACGATGCATGGGACATGATTGGGCGTACTCCCAGTTACATCGTTGCGGTGCGCCCTCTTCGCGGTGGTGCCATCACAGACTTTGACATCACCGAACGCATGATTCGCCTGCTTTTGCAGCGTGTTGGAGTATCTCGCTTCACTCGACCAAAGGTGGTTATTTGTGTGCCGTCAGCCATTACAGAAGTGGAACGACGCGCCGTTACCGATGCCACTCGCCGAGCAGGTGCATCTGATGCTCAACTTATTGAACAACCCATGGCGGCAGCAATTGGTGCCAATCTTCCCATTGATGAACCTGTGGGCAACATGGTCATCGACATTGGTGGTGGTACCACTGAAACTGCAGTGATCAGCCTTGGTGGAATTGTTGCGTTGGAAGCAATTCGCGTGGGAAGTTTCGACATCGACGTGGCCATTCAGAACTATGTACGCCGTGAACACGGAGTAGCAATTGGCGAACGCACGGCAGAAGAAATAAAAATTCAAATCGGTTCGGCCGAACCAGGTCCGGCCGATAGAAGCGCCGATATTCGAGGTCGCGACTTAGTCACTGGTCTTCCAAAGACCGTGCGACTCACAGCAGAAGAAGTGCGATTTGCCATTGACGAACCAGTTGCAGCCATGGTGTTGTCTGTTAAGCGTTGTTTAGCAAAGGCGCCACCAGAACTTGCTCAAGACTTCCTCGCACGAGGAATGTATTTGGTGGGCGGTGGCGGAATGCTTCGCGGACTTGCTCAACGTATTGAACGCGAAACAGAAGTTCCGGTAAAGATGTCGCCACAACCGCTTGAGGCAGTTGTGCTTGGTGCAGGTCACTGTATTGAGAACTACCAGGCGTTGCGTGGAATGTTTATGGGAACTCGCCGCTAGTTCTTACGAACGCACCACCACAAGTTCTCGCACTTTTCCATCGGCGCTCAAGATGTACATGGTGTTGCCAGTTGCACGCACCGCCGTCACATTGCCAAGGTTGTCGGCCACTTGTTCTTCACCGATAGTGCTTGATCCGTCTGTGAGAATTGCTGTCACTGTTCCGGCGCAGTAGTCACCGAAGTAGAACCACCCTGCTCGGCCCGGAGTAGTGGTGTTGTTGCCAATTGCAGCACCAGAGATTGAACAACGGCCCTTGGAATGGTTGTACTCAAAGACTGGCGCTACAGCATTGTTGGCTGTGACGTCACTGTTGAACGGGTGGGTGCCTTCAAATGCGCTCCAGCCCAGATTTGCTCCGCGACCGCCGGGGTAGGTGTCGCCACTAGGAAGTGCTGTCACTTCTTCCCATTCGTTTTGCCCAACATCGGCCACCCATAAGGTGCCATGTGGATCGAACGTCATGCGCCATGGGTTGCGAACCCCAATGGACCAAATTTCAGGCTGTGATGAGGTAGAGAACGGATTGCCATCTGGAATGGTGTAGCCACCTGCGAGAGATGGATTGATGCGAAGAATTTTTCCTAAGAGCGACGACATGTCTTGCGCACGTCGTTCGGGATCATCGGCACTCCCGCCATCGCCCATGCCGATGTACACCATGTTGTCTGGCCCCACTACAACTGCACCGCCGTTGTGATTTTGATACGGCTGATCAATACGAATGACCAGCGCACCGGGTGATTGTGGTGCCGCGAATGAACCGTCGGCATTGACGCTGGCGATGGTGATTTCTGTGTGACCATCGCGGTTGGTTCTATTCAAAATTGCGTGCCAAGTGTCTTCTACTTTTCGGAATGCAAGTCCGAGTAGTCCTCGTTCTCCGCCCACCGATGTAGACGACGAGACATCAAGGACCGTTTTCTTGGTCTTTCCGTCTCGAGACCATTGTTGAACGATGCCTGTTTGTGACACCACGTAGAACCACGGGTCAGAAGAACTGCGTTCAACGAGATCGATAGGCGAATCAATGGTGCCAAGCTCAACGGTGGAATAGGTAACCGTTGTATTCCTGGATTGCGTCGTGGTTGTTTGTGCAGTAGACGTTGGCGCAGAGGTGGTGGGAGTTGTGCCGCACCCTGTGAGAAAGAGTGCACCAAGGATGAGTGCAGTTCGTTTCACTCGTTTGGCTTTACGCGAATGAGGCCTTCTTGTACCACGGTGACTGCCAATTGGCCATCTTTGGTGTAAATGGAACCACCGGCGAGACCGCGTGCATTTGATGTAGAGAGAGCGACCTGGTCGTAGAGCAACCAGTCGTCGGCACGGAACGGACGATGGAACCACATGGCGTGGTCGAGGCTGGCCATTTGTACTCCGCCTTCGCTCCAGCCGAGTCCGTGTGGCAACAGCGTGGTGTCAAGAAGTGTCATGTCGCTTGCGTAAGTAACGATGCATGCATGAAGAACAGGGTCATCGGGAAGTGATCCGTCTGCCCGAAGCCACACTTGTTGACCAGATGATTCAACGCCTTTACGTTCTAACGGCGATCCGTTGACATAACGCAAGTCAATGGGTCGAGGGTGGTGATACCAGTCGCCCATTTGTTCTTTGTATGGCTCCATGCGAGTTTTGAAATCGGGAAGAGTTGCGGGATCGGCCATGTCTGTTGGCGACGCAATTTGCCAATCGAGCCCTGGTTCTGGTGCATGGAAGCTGGCTTGCAAGTTGAAGATGACTTCGCCGTGCTGAATGGCAATGACACGGCGTGTGGTGAAACTACGGCCATCACGTAAGCGGTCAACTTCATACAAGATGGGCGCAGTGGGGTCACCGGGGCGCAAGAAGTAAGCGTGCAACGAATGCACAAAACGTGACTTCTCATCCACTGTGCGAGATGCGGCAACGAGGGATTGGCCAGCGACTTGCCCGCCAAATACTCGAACTCGATTTTCGTCGGGCGAGTAACCACGAAAGATATTGACTTCAATGACTTCTAGGTCAAGCAGGGACACCAGGTCGTCGAGGGGTGCTGTCATGGCTCCATAGTAGGGTCGAAATATGCCACTTCTGCCTCTTGATGCCGACCAATTGCTCACAACAACACGCGCAGTACGAAAGCGTCTCGACTTTTCCCGCCCTGTCGATGATCAGGTCATTCGAGAATGCGTAGAAATTGCAATGCAATCGCCATCGGGGTCGAACAACATGACCATGCAGTTCGTCATTGTTCGCGACGAACAGAAACGTAAGGCAATTGGCGACATTTATCGACAGTGTTACGACATCTATCGTTCGCTTGACGGGGTGTACATCGGTTCCATTGACAAAGGTGGAGATCGCGAAAATCAGCAACAACAGCGGTCAGCAGCGTCGGCAGACTTTCTTGCCGACCACATGGGCGATGCTCCTGTTCTCGTTCTTGCATGCAATAAAGGCAGTCGAGTAGAGGGTGCGCCAGCAATGATGACTGCGTCCTTGATGGGAAATGTATTACCTGCCATGTGGAGCTTCATGCTTGCTGCACGAGCACGGGGCTTAGGCACTGCGTGGACCACTGTTCACCTCATGATGGAGCAACAGGTTGCTGATGTACTTGGGATTCCCTTTGAGTCGGTACAGCAGGCGTGTTTGTCTCCGCTGGCGTACACAGTCGGCACAAATTTCTCCGCTGCATCTCGTCCACCGGCAGACAGCATTATTCACTGGGACGCGTGGTGATGTTGGACGCTGACCTGCGCCGTCATGCTCTTGCTGCACGCGGTTTCATGCCAGAAGACGAAGGCGATGCTTTGTATGTGGCCGCGGTAGATGCGGCGCAACATGCGCGCGGTCCGTTTTTGGAAGTGGGGTCGTACTGCGGTCGATCAACGGTGTGGTTGGGTGGTGCAGCACGTGCGGCGAAACGCACCTTGTTTGCAGTTGATCATCACATGGGAAGCGAAGAAAACCAGCCCGGCTGGGAATGGCACGAACCAGATCTTGTTGATCCTCGTACTGGACGAATGGACACTCTGGCGCAGTTTCGCTCCACCATCATTGATGCTGGATTGGCAGACGTGGTGGTCACCGTTGTTGGTGATTCGCCGGTTGTCGCACGCAGTTGGTCAACACCGCTCGCGTTCTTGTTTATTGACGGTGGTCACGGTGTAGAACCAGCAACACTTGATTACGAATTGTGGACACCACATGTTGCACTTGGTGGAACATTGGCCATTCATGACGTGTTTCCAGATCCAGCCGATGGTGGCCGTCCGCCGTACGAGAACATTTATCTGCCTGCAATCAACAGCGGACATTTTGAGGAAATTGGCGTTACTGGTTCGTTGCGTATTTTGCGCCGTCGGTAAGTGTTACCGAACAGAAACGCTGAGATGTGCGTTTTTACGCGGCATTGGTCGCGTAAACAGAGTTGACGCGAGAGAACCGCCACTTATTGCATCTGCCGCCATGATGATGGCCGCCGCAGTGTACGCACTGTATTCATCAGCGGGGAAGTGCACCATAGTCTTGTCTGGGTCACTTGGATACACAATGCCGGTCCAATAGGCGCCATCATCACGACGGTGCGGCATGGTCCACAACAACAGTTCACGCGCCGTGTCACGATCGCCAGCGGCGCAGTGTGCGATTGCACATTCGCTGGTTTCTGCTGCAGTCACCCATTGTTCATCGTTCACGCAGCGAACACCACGATCGTCGAGAACGAAAGTGTCCCAACTCTCTGCGAGTCGCGACTTGGCACGA
The DNA here is from genome assembly GCA_021299715.1 of Ilumatobacteraceae bacterium. Lineage (GTDB taxonomy): Bacteria > Actinomycetota > Acidimicrobiia > Acidimicrobiales > Ilumatobacteraceae > UBA2093. The sequence goes on from JAJTEL010000004.1 coordinate 90,633, forward strand.
ATGCCGGTCATGGCGCCAGTGAGAACGGGGTAATACCAGTCCATTGCCCAACGCTCTTTCGGTTCAAAAGCGGTGAGGTCGGTCATGATGATGCGATCAATTGCATCGGCCGCTTCGGTGTACTGCGGATGTGGGTCTCCGACGAGATCTCCAATTGCCGCGCCGCAATGAAGTGCATGTCGGATAGATGAACAGCCGGTCAGCAACGCATAGTCCCATGGCTGACCATTGACTTCGCGCGCCCAGAGAATTGTTCCGTCGTGGCGACGCATGTTCATGACCCAGTCAAGAGCTTTACGAACCGTTGGCCACAGCGCTTTCACGGCTGCAGTGTCGCGAGTGCATAGCCAGTGCGCCCAAACGCCTACCGCAATGTATGCGGTGACATTGGTGTCCAGTTTGTGATCTTCAATAGAACCATCTGGCATGTAGTAGTTAAACCACCAGCCGTCAGCATCTTGATTATCGGCAAGCCATTTGTATGCCGCTAACGCAGCGTCATGGCGCCCCATGATGTCGAGGGCGATTGCTGTTTCGACGTGGTTCCAAGGGTCGCAGTGACCGTTTGGATACCACGGAATCATTCCGTTTGAGAGTTGCAGGGCCTGAATGGAGTCAGCAGTTTTCTGCAGGTCTGCAGTAGTGAGAATGCCAGGAAGGTGGGGAAGTGAGTGGACCATGATTATTTCGGCTTTGTTGAGTAGACGATGAAACTCTTGCCAAGAACTGGGCTGAGCAATTTCTCTGCAACGCGTGTTGAAGCGGGGCCCTCAATGATGTCCCATTCAAGAAACTTGCGGTACTTCGTGACAAGTGGGTGGTTGTCGTTGCGTGGACCAACTGCGCACTTCAGCCACCAGTACGGTGAGTGGAGAGCGTGTGCATGATGGCTACCGCGCACCTCTAGTCCGGCTGCACGTAGTTTCGCTTTCAGTTCAGTTGCTGAATAAATGCGAACGTGTCCACCAACACTTTTTGGTGCGTGATATTCATCTGACAACATCCAGTTGATTTTCTCCGGCCACCATGTGGGAACGGTGACGCCAAGTGAACCACCAGGTTTCAGAACTCGGTGAAGTTCTGCGATTGCGGCAACATCATTTTGGATATGTTCCAACACTTCGGAAGTGACAACACAATCAAAGGTGTTATCTGGAAACGGAAGCCGTGTTGCATCGCCACGCAAAACTCCGCCGAAGTTTGCGGCTGGAATTTCATTTTCATAAATCATGCCGCCGAAAGTGGCGCGCGTGCCGACCACTTCGTCTTGTGCCCAGTCGAGTGCGTACACCGTTGCACCGTGTCGTGCAGCTTCGAAGGCGTGTCGACCGAACCCGGCGCCAGCGTCAAGGAAGTTATCGCCGGCACGCAGACCTAATTTATTGAAGCGAATAGTGAGCATGTCAGCCTCGCTTCGCCAACTTGGCGCGGTTGTGTGGCATGTCAAGAACTTCGCGGTACTGCTCAACAGTGAGCTCGGCGCAGTGTCGCCAGCTCCAACGAGACACCACACGTTCACGACCAGCAGCACCAACACGCTCTCGCAAGTGAGCATCGTCGAGTCCGCGTCGAATTGCGGCGGCAAGTGCGTCTGCGTCGGCTGCAGGGCACTGCAACACTGTGTCTCCATCGGTTCCAGTGACTTCGGGAAGCGCGCCACCATCGGTAGCAACCAAACAGATTCCCGTGCTCATCGCCTCAATTGCAGGAAGGCTGAACCCCTCATACAAGCTTGGAACAACTGCAAGTTCTGCTTCTGCGTACAGTTCAACAATTCGTTCATCGGGCACTCCGGAAACGAAATCGATGAACGGTTTCAGACCTAGTGAGTCAATGAGATCCATGCTGTGACCTGGGCGGGGCTTACCAATAATGGTCAGTCGTATGTCGCGCTCGGTGCGTAGTTTTGCCATTGCTTCCAACAAGTACGACAAACCTTTCAATGCCACGTCTGCTGATGCAGTGGTGATGAGTCGTCCTGTTTGGCGGGTGACGTGAGGAAGTGGTTTGAAGAGTTCGGGATCAACACCAACTGGCACAAGACGCATGCGGTCGCGAGAGACTCCCATGTCTTTGTTGATGTCGTTGATGCTGTTTTCGCTAACGACAACGATGCGGGGCATTTTGCTGGCAACTTTTCCTTGCATGTCGACAAAGGAGTACCAACGCTTTAACGAACGACGCTTCCACCAGTTTGGTGCGTGGGTCATTTCCAATTCACGGTCTTTTGTAATGGGGTGATGCAGCGTGACAATGGTGGGGATTTTTTTCTCAATCTTCAAGATGTCCCACCCAAGGCACTGATTGTCATGAACAAGATGGAAATCATTTGTGCGTGTTCGAAGTTCACGGTACGCACGCTTTGAGAACGCAAGTGGTTCAGAGAATTGACCAGTCAGGAATCGTGCTGTTTCCACAACATCCGGCCATGACTTCAATTCCCAGTATCCGGGTAGACGGCCGGGGTACATGTCGTTGAAGATGTCGAGGCTGGGAAGCTTGTGTAATTCAATGCGATCGTCAAGCACGGGGTAGGGCTGACCACCAAAAACTTCAACACTGTGACCAAGGTCGACCAATGCTTTGGTGAGGTGGCGTGTGTACACGCCTTGACCGCCTACGTGTGGCTTGCCTCGGTACGTGAGGTACGCGAGTTGCAATGGGCCATTGGGGTCGTAGGCAGCACCTGACATAGGCGTTGCAGGCTAACTGGCACCCCGTGGAATGGCTCGGTAACGACGTTGAAGAAGGGCAATGGCCCACACAACGAGAAGCACGATATAGAACGCATTCCCCAACTGGGAGTAGGGCGTACGCCCTGAATACAAGGAAATCGTGCGTTCGATGACAGCGGACTCGCTAATGGCAGTTCGATTAAAAACTTCACCACGCGGACTGATGAACGCACTGAATCCGGTGGGTGCAGCCTGCACCACCCATCGACCTTGTTCGCGAGCACGAAGTCGCGACGACGCAACTTGTTGCGTCTGAAGAATTGTCCATGTGTAACTAGACCCATTCGTGGGATTGATGATGAAGGTGGCACCGTCAACAACACCTTCGTTCACTCGTCCACCAAAAAAGATTTCCCACGAAATTGCAACCGCAGCGCGTTCTTCGCCAATGTCTATCCAGCCCCGTGCATCTCCTGCGCGTGCATCGCGCGGGACCAAGTGTGTTGGTGCTCCGACAGAAGACAGAAGTGAGCGCATCGGCATGTACTCACCAAAGGGAACACGTCGTACTTTGTCGTAGCGAGAAGAGATAACACCATTTGGTTCAATAACTATTTGAGCGTTAGTAAATGCGTCGGGCCCTGCACTCTCGGTGATGCCCACTACTAATGGAACCTGAAGCCTCTTTGTCTCTGCTGCAAGTTCGGAGTATTCACGACTGTCTACAAACAGACCTTGGCTTGACACATTGATGACGTTTTCTGGCCACACAACTGCAGAGCGTTTGACGGAAGGCTGTAGTGATTTGGTGAGTTCAAGGTGGCGTACAAACACTTCACGAGGGTCAGTGTTAATCGCACGCGTTCCTTGGTCCCCACCGCCTTGAATGACCGTAAGAGTGAGTGTACGTCCGGTGTCAGATGTGTTGTCCCACGCGTTTGCGCAACCAATGAGCACCAGTGTGATGAGAATTGCACGCACGCGCTTGTGCGAGAGGCCAATCCAGAAAGCAACAACGGAGATAAGAATGACTCCGCCCCATGGGGATACAGATGCAAGTGGACTTTGTGATTGCGCAATTCCTAACGTTGCCAGTGGCACTCCACCGAAAGGCCACGACAATCGAATTGTCTCGGCAAGCACATGAAACACAATGAGTGCCTCCGTGTGTTGCCGTGGATTATTGAATGATGCAGCCGCTTTTGCTGCCACGCCATGGAGGCAGGCAAATAAGGCCACAGCAATGAGATAGCCCGGCGCTGTGAGAAACCACATCCACGCCATTCCTGGAAGAAACCATCCAAGAGCAAATACTGCGCCGGTTGCCAGTGGTGATTTCTCTTGGCGCTTTCGTGCGAGTGAACCGTAGATCGCGATGCCAAGAAAACTGAGTGGCCACCAACCCCACGGGGGAAGTGATGCGGCAACGAGGAGCCCTGAGGCGAACGGTGCGAGATGACGGGGCATTAACGAAGCAATGTTGCTCGCACCACGTAGCGCTTGCTGGTGCTTCCGCGCGGGTGACAGGTAAAGAGCGTGAGTGTCGGACGTGATGTTGGGTCGACAATCCAAACATCGGTGGGTTTCACTACCAGAACTTTTTGAACGCGGTATCTGAAAGACTTTCTAGGACGACTCACTGTGATGAGGTCGCCCACCTTCATTTTTTCAATGTTGTAGAAGGGACGAGGATTCGATGTTCGATGGCCACCGAGAACAACGTTGCCTTTACCGCCAAGAATTCCCGTACCTGGCCAATATCCCACACCGCGATCAAATTGAAGATCGGTGACGCCTTTGTAAATAGTGGTAGAGACTTTCAGTCGAGGAATTGAAATTCTTCCCACCAGGACGAGAGTGTCGGACTTACTCGCAACGGGTGATGCATGTGTTGCAGCTACTGCTGGAGATGGCGCACATGGCAACACAAGGAGTGTCACGAGTGCGAGCAGTGCAGTTCGGCGCATACGCCTATTGTGTCAGGCTTGCAAGGTGCGAAATGAGTGATTCGCCAGCAGCACGCGCTTGTTGCACGCAAGCAGGAATACCGATTCCTCGGTAGCTGGCACCAGCAAAAACAATTCCGGGGGCCTTTGCGCGCAAAGACTTTTCAATTTCTTCGAGTCGTTCAAAGTGATGAGGGCGATACTGCGGGAATGACTCTGCCCAGCGACTGGTGCGTACCTCTGTTGGGGTGAGATCGGCGTTGATGTGCAACTTCATATCGGCGAGTGCGAGGTTGAGCAATTTCTCGTTATCGAAGTGCATGACATCGAGGCCATCGCGACCCAGCGAAACTCGGACAATCATCGAGCCATCGGTCGGGCGCCAGTGCGCCCATTTGTTGGAACCAAACGATGCCGCGGTCACCCAGCGCTGGTCTGGTTTTGGCACCAAGTAGCCACTACCTGTGAGGTGCGATGGCCATTGTGTTGCAGGTACCGCGAGGCTAACGAGAACAACAGAGGCGTGATCCCATTGTTTCAAGAGAGAAGCGGCATGCGAATCAACAGTATGAATGAAAGCTGCGCTCTTCTTTGCCGGCGATGCCACTGCAATTGCATCACACTGGAGTGTGTGATTTGTTGTGTGAACGTTGTAGTGAGAACCGTGTCGCTCGATGCTTTCCACTGTTTCAGATGTGCGAATGGTTCCACCGACCGCGACAACTCTCTCAGCCAATGTCTCAATGAGCGCACCCATTCCCTTCAACGGCGACCCGAAGATAGGCAATGATGAGTTTGCATTTGCAGAGGCGTTCTTGCGAGCTTTTCCCGCGGCTATCAACATGCTGCGTTCCGATGTGAGCGCGGCGATCTGTGGGACAGCTGCAAGCGAGAAGTTGTCCGTGTCGGCGGCGTAGATACTGCCGACGAGCGGGTCCACAAGTCGTTCGTGTACCTCGTTGCCAAAACGACGACGCACGTAGTGCCCAATGGAATCTTTCGGTGTGGTGCGTGGCAGAAGTGGTTCTATTGCGGCGCGCGCCTTGCCCTTCGGCGACAATAAACGTGTAGAGGCAAATGAACGAACCTTTGCGGGAACACCAAGGAGAAGATCGCCGGGAATGGTGTGCATGCCGTTATGCCATACATACGCGTGTGCTCCGGTAGGAGATGTCAGTGCGGCTCCCAGACCAAGCTCGCTGGCCAACTGAGTCGCCCATGGCACTCGGGTGAGAAATGCATCGGCACCTTCGTCTACGGCGGGTAGACCCGCAAAGGGCGATGTTCGAATGAGGCCGCCAACGCTGGGTTGCGCATCGAGAACAGTGACAGACACTGGTTCTGGCGAATCCGCAAGCACGGTGAGGGCAGTGGTGAGTCCACTGACGCCGCCACCAATCACAACGACGTGGCGAGCGTGTGTCACGCGTTAGCCACCATGCGCGCGAGTGATGCCATCACTTTCGCATCGTCGTTCACGCACGCGGTGCGCGCAAATGCAAGACCGTGTGTATCCGCACGATGAGCAGCTTCAATGTCGAGGTCGTACAACACCTCAAGGTGGTCGGCCACGAAGCCGCATGCCGACACCAAGACACCATCAATGGGTTCTTCGCTTGTGCGTGTGGTGCCGATGGAGTCGATCACTTCAAGGATGTCAGGTCCAATCCACGGTTCTGGTGTGCGTCCGGCTGACTGCCACGCAATTGACCACTGAGACCAACGTGTGAGTCCGGCGCGTTCGGCTACCAATTCAGCGGTTGCGCGAAGTTCGTCGGGATACGGGTCGCCGCCGTCGATGATGCGTTGGGGAAGTGAGTGGGCGGTGAAGAGAACTTTGGTGCGCTCGGGGAGTGATGCCAATTTCTTTTTCATGTCGGTCGCAAGAAAATTGATGAACTCGTCGTTGCGTGCCCACGATTCAACACCCGTGACTTCAATGCCGTGTGGTGCCGCGGCCTCGCGCACGCGACCCATGTATTGACCAATGGAATACGACGAATAGTGCGGCGCAAGAACAAGACCCACAATGCGTGTAAAGCCTTGCTGAACAATTTCGGCGACTGCTTCTTCTACGAAAGGGGTTGCGTGCTTGAGGCCAAGAAACACCTGGAAGTGTCCTGGTTGAATCGCATCAAGCTCTCGTTGCAACGCATCGCGCTGATCTTCGGTGAGCTTCTTCAGCGGCGACAGTCCACCAATTGCTTCGTAGCGATTGATGAGGTCTTGGAGTGCTTCGTCTGTTGGTGGGCGTCCACGACGAATGTCGGTGTAGTAGGGAAGAATTTCTTCCTTTGTTCGGGGTGTCCCGTACGCCATTACGACGACGGCTGTGCGTTGAGCGTTGCTCATGAGCGACCTCCTGAATGAACGAAATCAACGACAGCCTTCAACACATCGGGATTTGTGTCTGGCTGAACGCCATGACCCAAGTTGAAGATATGTCCGGGATGTGCGTTGTTGTCGTTGAGAACTTCTTGTGCACCGCGAAGTGCAATGTCTGTGCCTGCGAGAACGAGAGCAGGGTCGAGATTTCCCTGAACCACTGTGTCTTTCCCTAGCCGTGCACGTGCATCGCGAATGCGGGTGCGCCAATCTAAACCAATAACGCTGTTGCCAACTGAGTTCATCGACTCCAGAAGGTGATCGCATCCGATACCAAAATGAATTCCGCGCACTCCGGGGTGACGCTGTGCGATTTGTGCGAACACCTCTGTTGTGTGTGGCCGAACAAATGTGTCGTAGTCATCTCGTGACAGTGCTCCTGCCCACGAGTCAAACACTTGAAATGCTTCTGCACCGTGCGATAACTGTGCAGAGATAAAGGCCACAGAATGTTGAACCAAGCGACTCATGATGTCATTCCACAATTGAGAATCTTCATGCATGATTCGTTTTGTGTTTTGGTACGTGCGGCTGGGACGTCCTTCAATGAGATAACTGGCAACAGTGAATGGTGCACCAGCAAAGGCAAGCAGAGGAACCGTGAGTTCTTTCACCAAAATGTCAACCGTGTCGGTTACATAGAAAATATCGCTGTCTTCGAGTGAACGTAAACGAGCGAGATCGTCGCGAGTGCGCAATGGTGATGCCGCGACTGGCCCGGTTCCTGGCGCAACATCTATTCCAAAACCAACTGCGTGTGGTGGAACCACAATGTCGGAATACAACACGGCTGCATCAACGCCGTAGCGACGAACTGGTTGAAGTGTGAACTCGGCAGCTAGTTCTGGCTGCTTGATGGCTTCAAGAATGCTGCCTTCGCCGCGAATCTTTCGGTATTCCGGCAAGCTGCGTCCCGCCTGGCGCATAAACCACACGGGGGTATGCGCGCCAACCTCGCCACGTGCGGCTGCGAGAAAGGGATCGCTGGGGAGACTTGTCATACCTATTGGTTACTTGCGGTGAACCCGTCCGCGCAACGCGGTGAAGGCCAAAGTGAAAGAAATCGCACCAACAATGCCTGAGGCAAGAAACGCTTGGCCCAATGCCGCGGCATCCCAGCCCTGCAAAATGAGGGTTCGCATGCCGGCGAGCAAATAAGTAACGGGGTTGTAGTCGGCCGCCGTTGCCAGCCATCCGGTCATTTGTTCTTGTGGAACATACGCGGTGGTAAGGAACGCAAAGGGGAAAAACAGAAGGAAAGCGTTGTTTACCGCAATGGGGTTACCGGTCTTTAGGGCAATGGCATAGGGAAAGCCAGTGAAGGCGAGACCCCATGCAACTGCAAGGGCGATGAACATGAGCATGCCAAGGATTCCCGTTTTGAACGAGATGCCAATGATGAGCCCCAAAATAAGAACCGGCACTGCGAGAAGAGCCACAACTGCGAAGTCGGCAATCATGCAACCGAGAAGAAGCGTCGCACGGTTGACGGGAGTCAACAGCAATCGATCGAGATAACCATCTTGAATATCAATTACTAAAGATCCTGCGCGTGAAATACCCGTGACAGCAAAGATGATGGAGACAGGTAGCTGAAATCCTTTGAAGTCGAAGCCCGGCGGGAGGTTCCCTTCAACAAAAGTTTGAAGCGAGCCAATGTTCACAATGAGGAAGAAAAGTGGGACCATTAATCCGGGGATGATGGCTTCTTTGTCACGAATAGACAGTCGTAATGCACGACGTGCCACCGAGACAAGGTCGTGCAGGAAACCAGCGCGACGTGCAAGGGCAGGTGTAGATACGTTCATTGTGCGTCCTCCTGTTGCATGCGGGTTCCGGTGGTTTCTAAGAACACATCGTCCAATGTTGGTGTGCGCATGGTGAGTTCATTCACTGTGATGCCTGCACTACTGAGAGCAACTGCAATAGGACTTAACGCAGAGCCACCATTGGTAACTCCGATGACAATGCTTTCGCCTTTGGCTTCAATGTGATCGAGGCCAGGCACGGCATGCAACGCCTGTGCCGCCTTTTCGGCATCGGAAGCAGACACTTTTGCGATGATGACGTCAGCCCCAATGGAACGCTTTAGTTCTGCTGGAGTTCCTTCAGCAACAATGCGACCCTTCGCAATAATGCCCACACGATCTGCAAGTTCGTCAGCTTCTTCTAAGTACTGAGTGGTGAGGAAGATGGTCATTCCCATGTCGGTGTTTAGTTTGCGAACTTCAGCCCATACGGCAGCACGACTGACGGGGTCGAGTCCAGTAGTGGGTTCATCAAGGAACAACACTTCTGGTTGATGTACCAACGATGCTGCAAGGTCGAGGCGACGCTTCATGCCTCCGGAATACGTAGACACCAAGTCGTCGATGGCGCTCCCGATATTCACAAGACCCAAGAGGTGTTCAATACGTTCTGCGCGTTGGGATGCGGTTAGTCCGTAGAGACGTCCTTGCATATCGAGAATTTCACGACCAGTTTGCTTCATGTCGAGTGCAGCGTCTTGCAGTGCAACACCTATTCGAAGACGAACATTCTCTGTCTCGGAAACGATGTCGAATCCGGCAACCGTGGCAGAACCCGACGTGGGATTCAACAACGTGGTGAGCATGCGCACTGTGGTGGACTTTCCGGCGCCGTTTGGCCCAAGGAATCCGTAGATCTCGCCTTGCTTAATGGCAAGGTTGACACCGTTGACTGCGACATTGTCACCGAAAGCGCGAACCAGGTTGTTCGCGGTAATGGCGTGGGTCATTTTTCTAAGACTATCGGGGGTTTGACCGCGGGTTTTTCCGCAATTGTGCGTCAATGCGCGCCACTCGAGTGCGAGCAGGCGGATGTGCTGTGACAAGTCGGTCGCGCCAATGTGTTGCGCGTTCACCATGACCAGCCGCAATAACAATGCGAAGTGCGTTTCGTAGTTCTTTGCCGAATCCCATGTTCACAACTGTTTCGTCAGCTTTGAATTCGGCGCCTTTTCCAGTGGCATTACCAATGACTTGTGAGATGGAAATCATTGAGAGAAAGATCCACGACACAATGGTGAGCGCACCAGCAACTGTTCGGCCCAACAGCGACGCACCAGATGATCGTTGTGCAAATGTGTCGGTTGCTGCATGTGCAATGTTTTGCACATAAAAACCGATTCGCGCAAGAAGCACAATGGGAATGGTGAGCCATTGCCCAACTGTTAATGCGATTGTGTGCATGCCCAAGTGGTGACTTAATTCGTGAGCGAGTACTCCACTGAGATCTTCGCGTGACAAGTTGGCAATAGCCCAACTAGACACCACAACAAGATGTCCGCCCGACGCAAACGCGTTGAGATCTTCAGAGTCTGCGACGGAGAGAACAAATCGACCAGGGGGGATGTGGTTTGCTTGGGCAACGACATGCCATGCGCGTTGTAATGAATCGTTTTCTTGTCGAGTTGGTGCGCGCGCTCCGAGCAACCGCATTAATACAAGTCGTTGTACGGGTCGTAGAAAGAGAACGCCACCCAAGAAGAACCACACGCAGGCAAAGACCACAAATGAGACGTTGACGAACAACTGTGTGATCCACCAAAAAGCGGCAACAGCCACGAGCCATGCTGGTATAAGAGCCACAACGGGTGCAATGGCTGCAATGGCGTAACCGTCGATGCGTCGTTGGCGCTGAAGACGGTCGGAGCGAGGCATGGCTCTCTAGTCCACCAGCAACTGGCCGTACGGTCAATGACCCTGTTTCTGGCTCCTCAAGCAACTCACATACACTCAGTAACAGTCCGTTGTCTTGAAGGAGTCTCAGATGCCCGCACCAACTATTCCCGGAGCAGAACCGTTTTCTCACGTTGGTACCGGAGACGCTGGTGTACTGGTTCTGCATGGCTTCACGGGTAATCCCGGTTCTATGCGTGGATTGGCCAATGCATGCGCCGAGGCTGGTTTCCACGTAGAACTTCCACAGTTGGCAGGCCATGGCACCGCTATTGAAGACATGATCCCAACTCGCTGGTCCGATTGGAGTGCGGATGCAAATTCCGCATATGCCACATTGGCGAAGCGGGCGTCGAAGATTGTGGTGATGGGGCTCTCTATGGGTGGTGCTCTCACGTTGTGGGTAGGCGCCGAGCATCCCGACGTACTCGGATTGGTGTGCGTGAACCCAGCTACGCAACCCCAACCTGCGGAGGTGTTGGGAATGTTGCGTGACATGGTTGCAAGCGGAGCAGAAGTGATGGACGGAATTGGTTCCGACATTGCCGAACCTGGTGTGGTGGAAACCGCATATGCCGGAACACCACTCGCGGCTCTTTTGTCTTTTCAAGAAGACGGACTTGTTCCGTTGGCTCAGCGCTACTCGTCAATGAAGATGCCGTTGTTGTTGTTCACATCCGTGCAAGACCATGTTGTCAGTCCTTCGGATAGCGATGCGCTAGCGGCTAGCTATGGTGGGTCTGTTGAGCGCGTCATGTTGGAACGTAGCTATCACGTCGCCACACAAGACTTCGATAAGGGAATCATCTTTGAGGGAGCGGTTGCATTTGCACATCGCGTCACTGCGTAATGCTGGCACTGGCTGCGACAACACTTCTGTCATCTATCCCTAGCCCATCATCGGGGGCTCTGTCGCTTGGTTCGTTAAAGCTCAATGCCTACGGACTCATGATTGCAATCGGCGTCATAGTTGCTGTGCGAATAGCAGGGCGTCGCGCCGAAAAATTTGGTGTTGCAACCATGGAGGATTTCTCTTCAATTGCGACGTGGGCAGTACCCGCTGGAATTATTGGTGGGCGTGTGTACCACGTGATTACCGATGTGCAATTGTTTCGCGACAATTGGGTTGATGCGTTCAAGATTTGGCAAGGTGGCTTAGGCATTTGGGGCGGTGTGCTTGCCGGGGTTCTCGTGGGGTTCTGGCGAGCAAAGGTCCGTGGTCTCGATGCGTGGTGGATCTTGACATGTGCTGCTCCAGCGATTCCCGTTGCCCAAGCCATCGGCCGTTGGGGAAATTGGTGGAATCAGGAATTGTTCGGCCGACCAACCGATCTGCCGTGGGCATTGAGTGTCTCAAATGGAACCGCAATCAAGGCGGGGTATCCGATAGGCACCACATTCCATCCCACGTTTCTGTATGAATCACTCGCGTGTCTTGCACTTGCCGCACTACTGCTCGTTGTGGAGAAGCGTTTTTCTCCAGCCCGCGGGCGGCTCATTGCCTGGTACGCGGCGGGGTACACCACATTTCGTTTCTTTATCGAAGGGCTTCGCATTGACTCGGCCCACAGCGCCGGTGGGCTTCGATTGAACCAGTGGGTGTCGTTGGTGGTCTTTGCGATAGCCGTGGGTTGGCTGGCGGTGGACGCTCGGCGTTCTCGTGACGGTGCCAAACCGTCTACGGTCACATCCCATGAGTGAATGTCTGTACGAAGTCCGCGAGCCAGGAATTGGTCTCATTACTTTCAATCGTCCCGATCGTCTAAACGCGTGGACAGGCCGCATGGGTCACGAATACTTCGAGGCAATCGATAAGGCAGTTGCAGATCCCAACGTTCGCGTCATTGTTGTTACTGGCGCTGGCAAGGGCTATTGCGCTGGCGCTGACATGGGAACACTACAAGGAATTCCTGCTGGCGATGCGGCAGCGAAAAAAGACGAACGCAACGACAACATTCTTGAAGGTCGCATGCAAGATGAGATCACGCGAATTTCAAAACCAGTTATTGCAGCAGTGAACGGCGCAGCAGCCGGACTCGGTTTAGTTCAAGCATTGATGTGCGACATTCGATTCGCAGCCGACACCGCAAAATTCACGTGTGCATTTTCAAAGCGCGGACTCATCGCGGAATACGGCATCTCGTGGGTCTTGCCTCGCCTTGTAGGTCAAGCAAATGCTCTCGACCTTCTTATGTCTAGCCGTGTCATCCTTGCCGATGAAGCGCATGCACTTGGAATGGTGAACAAAGTTGTTCCCGCAGATCAACTTATGGATGTTGTGATGGCATACGCATCAGACCTTGCACAAAATGTTTCTCCGTCGTCAATGGCGGTCATGAAGCGACAGGTCTATGGCGACTATGCAAAGGACGTCTCCACGGCAAGTAAAGATGCACTTGTGTTGATGGGTCAGTCATTTGGCCGACCTGACTTTAAAGAGGGAGTGCAAAGTTTCGTTCAGAAGCGTCAGGCCGAATTCCCACCTGTTGACCCCACGGCATAACGCCAAATAGGCAGGGGCGTCTGTGGACGCGGCTCGTAGGCTTAAGAACCGTGACACAGTCCGGTAGCCCCATTTCAGCGTCAGACGTGGCCAAGGTGGCCCGCCTCGCTCGCCTCGATATTGACGATGCTCAGGTAGAGCACTTCACCGAACAACTCGGCAAGGTGATGGGCCACTTCAGCGATATTGATGCGCTCGATCTGTCTTCGGTTGAACCCATGACTCAGCCGTACCCATTAGTCAATGTCATGCGCGAAGACATTGAACTTCCCACTCTTGACACCGACGAAGTGCTGGCCGCAGCACCCGCTGCTGAAGAGCGTCGCTTCCGTGTTCCACCCATTGTCGGATTGGACGGCTAGTCATGGCCAGTATTCCTTCCACCGCATCGGGCATCGCATCTGCAGTTTCGTCCGGTTCAGTCAGTGCGCGCACAGTTGTCGACGCACATCTTGAACAAATTGCCGCACGTGACGGCGACATTCACGCGTTCAACTTGGTCACTGCGGATGAAGCCCGTGCACAGGCCGATGCTATTGATGCCGACATTGCCGCAGGGCGCCCTGTGGGGCCACTTGCTGGTGTGCCCATTGCGCTGAAAGACAATTTGTGCACACACGGAATTGACACCACATGCTCTTCAAAAATTCTTGAAGGTTGGAAACCCCCGTATGACGCAACAGTGGTGTCGCGTTTACGCGCCGCTGGTGCCATCTCTGTAGGCAAAACAAACTTGGATGAGTTTGCTATGGGTTCAAGCACCGAGAACTCTGCGTTTGGTGCAACAAAGAATCCGCTCGACTTGTCGCGCGTGCCCGGCGGTTCTAGTGGTGGCAGTGCAGCGGCCGTTGCTGCTGGTTTTGCGCCGGTCAGTCTTGGTTCCGACACGGGCGGAAGTATTCGTCAGCCCGCAGCGTTGTGCGGTGTTGTTGGTGTAAAGCCAACATACGGAATGGTCAGTCGCTATGGCCTTGTTGCGTACGCAAGTTCGCTCGATCAAATCGGGCCATTTGCAACAACAGTGTCCGACGCAGCACTCATTACCGAAGTCATTTCGGGTCATGACCCCATGGACTCAACTTCTATTCCGCAATCCGCGCCATCTCTGGTGGGTGCAGTGACCCAAGGTGTTTCCGGAATGCGTATTGGCCGCGTGACAGATCTTCCAGGTGGCGCAGAACCAGAAGTGATGGAGCGCTTGAATGCAGCGTTCGATGCGTTGGCGGCAGCTGGTGCAACCATTGTGGACATCACCTTGCCCAGCTTGTCGTTCGCACTAACGGCGTATTACCTCATTGCACCTGCAGAGGCCAGCAGTAACTTGGCCCGCTTCGATGGTGTGCGTTACGGATTGCGTGTGAACGCAGCCGATACCAACGCAATGTACGGCGCAACACGTGCGGCAGGTTTCGGAGATGAAGTAAAGCGCCGCATCATGCTTGGTACGTATGCGTTGTCTGCCGGGTATTACGACGCGTACTACGGCAAGGCATTGAAGGTTCGCCGAATCATCGCTGAAGATTTCGATGCGGCATACAAAAACGTTGACGCCATTGTTATTCCAACATCGCCGCTCGTTGCGTTCAAGGCCGGAGAAAAAGTAGATGACCCAATGGCCATGTATCTGTGCGACATCTACACAATTCCTACAAACTTGGCTGGTCACCCCGCAATGAGTGTTCCCTTCGGAACCGGTGCGCATCACTTGCCCGTTGGTATGCAGGTTCTCGCACCAGCGCTTGGTGAAGCAGCAATGTTTCGCGTAGGCGGGGCACTTGAAGCAGCAGGAGGCGCACAATGAGCGACAGCACTCTTAGTTCAGTTGTTGCCACTGAAGACCAGTTACTTCCTGGTGGCTGGGAAATGATTGTTGGTCTTGAAGTGCACGTTGAACTTGCAACTCGCACCAAGTTGTTCAGCGGTTCGCCAAACCGTTTCGGTGACGAACCCAATGTCAATATCGACCCTGTCACTTTGGGTCTTCCTGGCGCACTACCTGTTCTGAACAAGCAAGCGGTTGAACTCGCCATGCGTATTGGACTTGCACTGAATTGCCGAATTCAAAAGTGCATCTTCCACCGCAAGAACTACTTCTATCCCGACATGCCAAAGGCATACCAAATCAGCCAGTACGACCTTCCGTTGAACGCCGATGGTTTCCTTGCTTTGCCCAGCGGAACTGTTGTGGGAGTTGAACGTGCACACCTCGAAGAAGACACAGGCAAGAGCACTCACGTTGGTGGTGCCACGGGTCGAATTCATGGAAGTGACTACTCGCTTATCGACTTCAATCGTGCAGGCGTTCCCTTGGTAGAAATTGTGTCGCGTCCCGACATTCGCACCAGCGAACAAGCCAAGGAATACGTGGCCGAGTTACGCGCAATTCTTGAAGCCATCGGTGCATCGGACGCAAAAATGGAAGAAGGTTCCATGCGTTGCGACGCCAACGTGTCGGTGCACAAGATTGGTACCCCGTACGGCACACGTTGCGAAATTAAGAATGTGAACTCAATTCGTGCACTTGGTCGCGCAATCGATTACGAAGCACGTCGTCAAATTGATGTTCTCGATTCTGGCGGCACAATTCGCCAAGAAACACGGCACTGGGACGATGCAGAAGGTCGTACACACACGTTGCGTACCAAAGAAGACGCAGACGATTACAGATACTTTCCAGAACCAGATTTGGTCACACTCGACCCATCTGCTGAATGGATTGAATCAGTTCGTCAGTCGTTGCCAGCGCTTCCGGCCGCACGACGAGCAATGTTGCAAGAACTCACTGGGTACGACCCACAAAGTGAAGCAGTCATTGTCGCCGTAGAGCGTGGTCAGCATGAATACGTGAAGGCAATTGCAGATGCCGGCGGAGACCCGGTGAAAGCACTCATTTATGTCACGCAGGCTTTCGCCGAGGCAGGTGCACAACCTGCAGTTCCACCTGCAGACATTGCGGCGCTCACTATCTTGGAACGCGACAACAAGTTGTCGGCGACGCAAGCCAAGACTGTGTTGGCTGAAATTGTTGCTAATGGGGGCGGAGACGCCGCGGCCATTGCCGCATCGAAAGGTTTCGAAGCCATGGACACATCTGCCGTTGAGGCGATGGTGGACGAAGCAATCGCAGCAGATCCCGACGCGTGGGCAAAATATTGCGCTGGCGAAGAAAAAGCTGCCGGTGCAATCGTTGGTCGAGTCATGAAAGCCAGCAAAGGCAAGGCCGACGGCAAGATTGTGTCGGCAATTATGCAATCGCGTCGCGGCTCGTAGGGTTCTGCGCCTAGGGCGTACTGTTCGCCCATGGACTTTGAGATTCCCGCAGACATTCAAAAGACCCTGAACGACCTCGATGCGTTCATTGAAGCCGAGATAAAACCACTGCAGGCACAAGACGACAATGAGCGTTTTTTTGATCATCGTCGCGAATGGGCACGAACAGATTTTGACAACGACGGTGTTCCACGTGCTGACTGGGAAGCACTACTTCGCGAAATGCGTCGCCGTGCCGATGCAGCAGGGTGGCTACGACTTGCACTTCCGAAAGAGTTTGGTGGGCAAGACGCCACCAACTTGAAGATGGCAATCATTCGTGAGCATCTGGCAACAAAAGGTCTTGGTCTTCACAACGACCTACAGAACGAATCAAGCATCGTTGGCAACTTTCCTACCGTGTTAATGATGCGCGACTTCGGAACTGAAGATCAAAAGAAAAACTGGATGCCCGGATTCCTCGACGGCACAAAGCGACTCGCATTCGGTCTCACCGAACCTGGACACGGAAGTGACGCCACATATTTAGAGACCACTGCGTATCGCGATGGCGATGAGTGGGTACTGAACGGTATGAAGCGATGGAACAGTGGCCTTCACCACGCCACCCACGACATAATTTTTGCTCGCACAAGTGGCAAGCCCGGAGACCCCAAGGGAATTACTGCATTCTTGGTGCCCACCAATGCACCAGGATTCAAAGTGGAATTCTTCTGGTGGACATTCAATATGCCAACAGACCATGCAGAAGTAAGTCTCACCGATGTGCGCGTCGGCGCAGACGCTGTGTTTGGCCCTCCTGAAGAGGGGCTTGCGCTAGCACAACATTTCGTGCACGAAAACAGAATTCGTCAGGCTGCAAGTTCTTTAGGTGCTGCACAGTTCTGCATCAATGAAGCAGTTCGATATTCCAATGAGCGCATTACCTGGGGCAAGAAACTCAGCGTGAATCAGGGAATTCAGTTTCCGCTTGTTGAACTGCACACAGAAGCTGCAATGTTGCGTCAGATGATTCGTTACACAGCGTGGATGTTGGATCACAAACATCACATGGAAGTCACGCACTTGGTTGCTATGTGTAACTATCGCGCCAATCGTTTGGCGTGTGATGCGGCTGACCGCGCCATGCAAACGTGTGGTGGAGTGGGGTACAGCCGCCACATGCCGTTCGAGCACATCTATAGACACCACCGTCGTTACCGAATTACCGAGGGTTCTGAAGAAATTCAGATGCGCAAAGTTGCCAGCAATCTTTTCGGATTCGGTGCATCGCCAGACCGGCGATAACGGTCTTACGCGTCAAACGCCAGAACACGACCGTGGACAACGACTCCCACGGTGGATCCGACATCGGGCAAAAGTCGGGCATGTAAACGCACGGTGGCCATAGTTCCGTCGGCAAATCGAACATCAACGGTGCCGTCGTGTCCGAAGTACCGAGTGGCAACAACGTCACCCGTGACTCGTGCCCCAGAAGAATCAGCATTCACAATTTCGAATTGTTCGGGTCTAATCATGACCTGCACAGACCCACTTGCATGTTCGCGAAGTAATTCAATGTCTCCAAATGATGTGTTCACGGTGTTGCCAATGGCGCCCACAGTTCCGCGCACAGACACTGTTTCACCAATGAATTCAGCAACTTCGGGAGTAGTGGGTGCGTGGTACACACTGACAGGATCTGAGAACTGCGCGATATTTCCCTTCAGCAGAACCGCAACTGAATCGGCGGTAGAGAGCGCTTCGTCTTGGTCGTGGGTCACCCACACAGCAGTGACTTGTTCGGCTCGCAGAATGGTGACCACTTGGTCTCGAAGCGATTCCCGTAATCCTGCATCGAGTGCAGAGAACGGTTCATCAAGCAACACAAGAGTGGGACGTGTTGCGAGTGCGCGTGCAAGCGCCACACGTTGTTGCATTCCGCCGGAAAGTTCCGACGGCATGAGGGAACCAGATGTTGGAAGTCCAACAAGTTCAAGCATCTCGGCAACTCGTGTTTTTGTTTCGCGTGATTTGCGCTGTGTAAGACCAAATGCAACGTTTTGCGCAACGGTGAGATGCGGAAACAAGGCGCCTTCTTGTGGAACCAATGCAACACCACGTTGGTGTGGCGGTACCCATGAGTTTTCACTGGCAACGCAGACACCATCGATAGAGACTGAGCCGTGTTGTGGTCGTTCAAGGCCAGCGATGATGCGAAGAAGTGTGGTCTTTCCTCCACCCGATGGTCCGAGTAGGGCAGTGATGCTTCCGTGTTGAGCAGTGAGGTTGATGGAGTTCAGAACGTGCGTGGAGCCAAAACGATGGGACACACCGTGCAGTTCAAGAGCAGGTGACGATGTCATGATCCACCATCTTTCATGGAAGACAGTGTGCCAAGAAGCGCAGTGGGAAGCGCTGCCAATATCAACATTGCCAGAGCAAATGGGCCAACTGCGGCGTAGTCAGAGATGGTGCTGAAGTCCCAAATCTTGGTAGACAACGTGTTCATTCCGGTGGGTCGTAACAGCAGCGTGACGGGTAGTTCCTTTACCGCAGCCAGCATGGTTAATGCCGAACCTGCAAGTACACCAGGCAACGCAATGGGAAGAGTGACACGCAACAAAGTCTGGAAAGAGTTTGTGCCAAGGCTGTGCGCTACCTCTTCCAACGACACCGGCGTTTTCTCGAGTGCAGCGCGAAGCGATGCCACCATCACCGGGAGAAAGATGATGACTTGGCCAAAGACCAAGAGCGGAAACTCTTGATACCACGGACGAGCAACGCGAATACCCACATAGACAACAGAGATGGCAACCACGATTCCAGGTAATGCGTGCGTGATGTATGTGAGGCGTTCGGGAAGGCGAGCAATAATGCCCTTGCCGCGAACCGCGCACCACGTAACGGGCAAAGCAAGCAACAAGGTGACAATTGCTGTGGCACTGCCGTTAATGAATGATTGCCCAGTTGCTTTCCATACGGTTGCCCAATCTGTTGCGCGCGTAGTGCTTCGTCCAAGCCATGACACAACATTCACTACGGGAACACCAACGGCGGGAACAAGAACAAACGACGTACCCACAAGCACAACCACGCGTGCACGCAGAGAAAGTTGTGAATGTCGTTGGCGCGCGGCATTAGATTTTCGTGCCGACGTGTCGTCTCCGCGCGCAAACGATTCAGCAAGCGTGAGAGCTAACGCCGCGGCAATGAGAACAAGTGACAAGGTGGCCGCACGCGTGGGATTAAATCCTGCTCGGTACGCCCCGTAAATCACCCATGTGAAGACTTCGTGGCGCATTGCTGCAACCGCGCCGAAGTCGCTGAGCGCGTAGAGAGCCACAAGTAAGCCGCCCGATGCAATGGGTCGACGCAGTTGTGGAAGAAGAACTTCCCGAAGAATGTCAAATGATGATCGCCCCATTGTTCGTGCAATGTCTTCGTGCACGGGGTCTAGCCGTTTCATGGCTGCTGCTACCGGCAACATGACATACGGATAGCAGGCAAACGTCAGAACTATGAACGCTCCTGTGAACCCTGAAATGCCAGGTAACCACGAGATCCAGGCAAAGGCAGCCAAATACGACGGAATTGCTAGTGGTAACGAGAACGCAATGGTGAGAACTGTGCGTCCACGTATTCCAGACAATGTGGTGACCCATGCAGCGAAGATTCCAATCACAATGCTTGCAAGGGTGACGGCCGCAGTGAGAACTCCACTGCGCCAAATCAGTGTGAGAGTGCGTTGCTGAATCAGCTCGTCAGTAAAGACCTGAATTCCACGGGAGAGTGATTGTGTTCCGAGATACCAGACCGGAACCAGCGACACAATGGCAGCAGCGAACGCAAGGCCCAGTACGGGGAATGTCGCTCGCGTTCGTTGCATGCTTACGTTCTTTTATGTTTGCTCACTTGGTGAGCAAACCAACTTTCTGAAGAAGTTCTTGGGTGAGATCTAATGACTTCAAGTCGGACAAGTTGATTGATGGCGCTTGCAGATCAGCAAACGGGGGGAGACCGTCGGCTTGTGCGGCACCAGAAGTGAGGATGTACTCCCAGGTCTTTTTGCGGAAGTACTCCGCAGCGGTATCGCTCTGAAGAAAGTCAACAAACTTCTGCGCGGCCGACGAGTGTTTGGCGTTTGCCAAGATGCCAACACCTGCAACGTTCACTAGTCCACCAACGTCACCTGCGGCCATGAATTGGTTCTTTGCAACAACAGCATCTGCACCTTCGGCTGCAATCTTTTCTAGCAAGTAATAGTGGTTTACTAATCCAAGCGATACCTCTCCGGTATTTACTGCATCGCGGACAGCACTGTTCTTTTCGTATGCAACTGGCTTGTTCTGCGCAAATGCCGTCAACCATTTTTCTGCGCCATCTTCACCGCGTAACACACGTAGTGCAGTAACAAACGATTGCCAGGAAGCATTCGTGGGTGCAAATCCAATCTTGCCTGACCATTGTGCGTCGAGCAGACCGTCAATTGTGTTTGGTGGCGTGGGGGCAAGTGTGGGGTTGTACACAACAACTCGAACGCGGCCAGTGACACCAACCCACTTACGGTTTTCTGAGGAGAATTTCGAGTCAACCAAAGAGAGTGTCTCCGTTGGTAACTCTGCAAGGTTGTCTTCCACGGCGCCGAGTGCACCGGCATCTTGTGAGAAGAACACATCGGCGGGGCTGGCAGATCCTTCGGTCAACAAAAGTGCTGCCATCTCGCCACTATCGCCATAACGAGCGTCCACACTGATTCCAGTTTCTTCGGTGAACGCTGCAAATAGATCTTTCACAAGTTCTTCGCTACGGCCGCTGTACACAGTGACCGTGGTGTCTTCAGATACGGCCGTGGTATCGGATGAAGAACTTGACGAGCCACACGCCGTCAGCACGAACGACAAAGAGGCAACGGCAGCGATAAAGCGTTGAGATGTTTTCATGGGTCCTCCTTTGGGGAGTTAGGCAGACCTAACACATAAGATGATAGGGGCACCTAACAACGATTGCAACTAGTCGTTTCGGGGGTCATGGGAACTGCTTGAGTACCGTGGGAGCCATGTCCACAGCAGACGGCACTCCCATCGACATCAAGCCTCGTAGTCGCGACGTCACCGACGGCAATCAGAAAGCAGCCGCACGCGCCATGTTGCGCGCAGTGGGCCTTACCGATGACGACTGGCAGAAGCCACAAATCGGTCTGGCAAGTGCGTGGAATGAAGTAACTCCGTGCAACATGTCGCTTCGTCGTCTTGCCGATGCAGCCAAGCAGGGTGTTCGTGCCGCTGGTGGTGTTGCGCTTGAGTTCGGCACCATCACCGTGTCCGACGGAATCAGTATGGGTCACGAAGGCATGCGCGCAAGTTTGGTGTCGCGCGAAGTTATTACCGACTCTGTTGAGACTGTTGTACACGGCGAGCGCTTTGATGGTTTCGTAGGTCTTGCCGGATGCGACAAGAGCATTCCTGCAATGTTGATGGCGGCAGCTCGTCTCAACTTGGCAAGCGTGTTTGTGTACAACGGTTCAACAATGCCGGGTGTTCATAACGGAAAGAACATTGACATCACCACTGTGTTCGAAGCAATTGGTGCGTGCGCGGCAGGCACAATGAGTCAAGAAGAGCTGAACGACATTGAAAAGTCTGCGTGCCCAGGTGAAGGTGCGTGTGGCGGAATGTTCACGGCAAACACCATGTCATCTATCGCCGAGGCTTTAGGTATGAGTTTGCCTGGTTCCGCATCTGCACCCGCAATTGATCGTTCACGTGAAGACGATGCGAAGCGCGCTGGCGAAGCAGTGGTGAACTTATTGCGTTTAGGAATTCGTCCGCGCGACATTATGACGAAGAAGGCTTTTGAAAACGCCATTGCTGTTACGAATGCTCTTGGTGGAAGCACAAACGCAGTTCTCCACCTTCTTGCAATCGCAAGCGAAGCAGGAGTGGAGCTAGATCTTGATGACTTCAACCGCATTGCGGACAAAGTTCCCCACATTGCCGACACAAAGCCAGGCGGCAAGTACCACATGTCCGACATGCATCGCATTGGTGGTGTGCCAGTTGTGTTGAAGCATCTTCTTGGCGCAGGTTTATTGCATGGCGATGTTCTCACCTGCACCGGGAAAACAATGGCTGAAAACTTGGCTGACGTGAATCCTCCACAACCCGACGGTGATGTTGTTCACCCGTTATCAGATCCCATTCACACAGAAGGTGGCATCAACGTTCTGTCAGGTTCGCTTGCGCCAAAGGGGAGCGTGGTGAAAGTTGCTGGACTCACAAAAGATCAACTTCAGTTCGAAGGACCTGCTCGCGTGTTTGACGGTGAAGACGGCGCAATGGATGCACTCATGACGGGTCGTATCAATCATGGTGACGTCATCGTTATTCGTTACGAAGGTCCAAAGGGTGGGCCGGGCATGCGCGAAATGTTGGCCATCACCGGCGCGTTGAAAGGTGCCGGACTTGGTTCCACCGTTGCCCTCATTACCGATGGCCGTTTCTCTGGCGGTACGTGGGGATTCTGTATTGGGCATGTCGCACCCGAAGCAGTAGATGGCGGACCAATTGCATTCGTACAAGAAGGCGACCGAATTCGCATTGATGTACCCAACAAATCACTTGACGTACTTGTTGATGCAGCTGAAATGGAAAAGCGGAAAGTGGGCTGGAAACCCAACCCACCGCGGTACACATCGGGCGTATTGGCAAAGTTCGCCAAGCTGGTACAAGGTGCCGAAAAGGGCGCCATCACCAACGTCTCGCTCTAATCCAGACCTCGGTAAAATGGAGAAAACCCTTGCGGCATAAGGGGTTCAGAACTTTGTAGCACCCTTGTGGTGAGATACGAGTCCAATGCCAGATACCTCGTCATCATCGTCGCCCGATCTCTCCACAACAACTGAACTGCCGCGTCAGTTCACCCTGTTCTTGAAGAACTCCGACTTTGGTGAGGTTGTCATGGCGGCGGTGCGTCATGCTCAGGACTCAATTGCAGACAGCACGTTCACTGTGCAGTTCACTCCCACTCACTGCATGTGGTGGTTTCGTCGTCAGAACGTCAACATGTATCTCTCCACTGCAGATGATGGCGAAGAACGTCCACACGCCGGCGTCCTCACACTTCCTGTCCACTTCTTCGATTCCATTCGTCAGCTCCTACTTGATGACGAAGAAATTGACGTTGAATTGCAGATCGATCTCAACGCAAACACCATCACGTACTCCTCGCATGATTGCACCTTTTCGTCAACTCTTCCTCAACAACTTGGTACAACGCCTCCAGCGCTTGCCGAACGTTCAACTCGCATCATCGTGAACGCACCGCAAATTGCCCAGATCGGGCCGTTCTTGCGTTCGGTTCCTATCGCGCTGCCCGAAGACGAAGATGGTTCGCCCTACTCAGGTCATCTGCCGTTTGTCACGTTCACCTATGACGGTGTGAAACTCACGGTTACTCGCGATTGGTCACGTCTAGACGGCCCAACTCTCAGCATCACTGTTCCTGCTGGTGGCGACTATCGCGGTTCGTTCTCCGTGTTTGCACCAGTTTTTGCGCAAGAGATCTATCTGTCCGATACGTACACGCAAGGTGCATTGACATTTGCGTTCAATGACGAGCAGCCCAATATCTGTCATGTCTCAAGCCCACGCTTCGGCATGGTGGTAGAACTCGGCTACGAACATGTTCTGCAATATCGCACCCGAATTGAAGTGGCGTTGCACATGGCCGACGCCGAATTCGAAGTTGCTCGCGACACTCGTCGCGGCTGGAATCCCACCGTTGTTATAAATGCAGGCGCACGTGAGGTCACCGCAACAATCGTGCCGGCCCAAGATCAACGTGGCGTCTACATCCGCCTCGATACTGAAATTGCCGCAGACGTTCAGTGGTCTACAGAACTGGCCACAGAGATCAACTCGTGGAACGACCAATGGCCAACAGTGAAGTTGGTGTTTGTCAACAACGCAGTTCGCGCTATTGCCGATCTTCCTGCTGCCGGACTCGATGGCATTGCTGACGTAGTAGTCGACCTGGTCGCAAAGGCCCAGATCGTCAACGATCTCATCGGGGCAGTTTTGTAATGGAACCTGCGAACAAATGTTCTAATAGGGTTGCAACGTCCCTAAATACCTGCCATACTTCTCATCCCCCCAGACACAGCTCGCAATCAATGAAAGGAGTGCAGATGTCCAAGAGACGGTTCATAGGCCAATCAACAATCTGACCCTTCGGGCACCTACCTGTCCGAAAAACCAGATTTCGGATTGTCCTATCCACACATCACAACCGTCCCTACAACAAGGAGCATCTGCATGTCCCATTCACCTTCCCCTTTTGGCGACGACTTCGGTCCGTCAGACGAATCTCTCATCGAGACATTCGTAGAAGTCGAACAGTTTGTTCTCGACCTTGAACCCAAGGTTCGCGAAGTAAACCGTGTTCTCGTCCCACTGTTCGGCAAGTGTCCGTCATCAAAAGATGGCAGCTGGGCCTACATTGCAAAAGACGATAACGACCAGTACTTCATTGCATTCGAATGTCTTCCTGTCGACAAGGCTTTCGGGCTCGTTGCTCGTTTGGCCGAGGTTCTTGCGCTTGTCGAAGATGCAAACAGCCATGTGCGTGCTCGTGACAGCTACCAGCCAGACCTTGGTCACGTCATCGTCGGCGATGTTGCTCAGTTCAACGTTGTTCCCCACACTCACGTTCGTGTGGTGCGCAAGTCATGATCCCGAACTTCGAAACCAACAAGTCCGATTGGACCATCCGCGTCACTATTGGCGAACTTATCGATGTCATGTCAGCGTTATCCATGATTGGGCGCTCCGGCGGAAACGGCGAGGCACACGTGTGGCTGACGAAAGTTCCGAAAGGTCCACGTTTGTGGATCATTCGCGAACGCATCATCACCACATGGATCACTGCCGACGCAGAGTCCACCGACCCAACGTTTGCGTTGCCCATTCCCGATCGTTTCATTCCGCATCTCATTGAGGTGGCCTCGGGTAGTGGTGGTGCAGACCTCTTCTACAACGAAACGGAAGGCACCATCATTGGCCGCGGAACAGATCGTTACATCTCCACAGACCATCCAGACAATGTGGAATTCACCGAAAAAGACATGCCGTACTTGGGCCGCATTCATGGTCATCACGAATCGCCTGCGGTCGCGGAAGTCTCGGTGAAAGACCTCACCTTGTTCACGGACACGGTGCAGGACTTTCCACGTGACCCAACAGATGGTTCACGCGTGTTTCCATTCGTGCATGTGGCAATCGGCGATGGCCAGTTTGCGTGGACCATGGACTGGCGGCGCTACAACGCAGGTCGCACAACAGGTTCAATTCCTGCCCGCACCAATGGTCATTCAACGTTCACGTTCTATCCGTACATCTTGGCGCGGTACTTACGTTCACGAGACGATCACGAAGAAGCACGCATCTTTGTAGATGAACAGAACTCGGACTATGTGTTCATCACTGGCGACAAGTGGGGTATTCGCTGCTTGCTCGACCGTGAAGAACTTGCGCGTTGGAGCAGCGAGGTAAAGGCACAACTCGAGCGTGAAGGTTTTGAGGTGGAAGAAACCGAAGGGGAGCGCATTCCCGACTTCTATACGTTTACATTCGACAACCTTGAATGTTTCGCGTCGGTGCATTGCAAAGACGATGAACTCTCCGAGTACATCCGTCTCACTCATATTCTCACCACCAATACCCCGGCCAATCGTGACGTTCTTGAAGAAATCAACAACATCAATGCAACGTTGTACGGAGCACGCCTGGTGTTACGCGATGGCGAAGTGCGCATCATCGTGGAATTCCCCGCCAAGGCCGTTACCGATATGGGGTCACACTTATCTGTGCTGAAAACCGCACTCGACCGTTGCAAGAACCTCACTGTGTTCTTGCCGCTTTTTTCCGATTCCCACTAAGGAGGAACCATGAAAACTTATGAAGCAGTAGAACAATTCGCAGCACTTGCACGCATGATTGCTGAAGGTGACTGGGGCTATGCCGAGCCGTGGCAGGGGGCCGATGTAGTTGTTGTAGACGTTGCGCCTGCACCAACTCCTAACGCCTGGTTGCCCGACTACGAGTATGTGGTAACGCAATATGTTCGTGAGCTCAGTTGGGTTTTCGAACAAGCACGTGACGCAGTGAAAGATCACGACGGGTACGGCATGTTCAAAGAGGAGTTCTTTGGCCGCATGGGTGAAGCCGTTAATGCGTGTGGTTCAGATGTTCCCATCACGACGCATCTCAACGTTGCGTTATTTGCTGCACGCTTCTTTGTTGAAAGTGTTATCGGAAGGTTCGATCACGAATGACGTCTAGCAACTACCGCTCGCCATCCCCACATGGTGGCTGCCAAGAAAACACTGGCAACTATGACGAATGCCAATGCGGTCCCGCGGTTGAACACCAGGTTTCGCAACAGCATTCCAACAAGCACGGTGCTTCCCCATATTGCTGCGATGAGATTGCTCTTTCCCAGAACATTCAGAAGAATGTGAATCCCGGTGACGGCAATCAGAAAAGGCGCCGCCACAAACAAAACGCCTGAGATTCCTGTGTCTGTGTCGTGATTGCGCGTGCCAATAATGACAAGTGCCATCACGCACAACACATCAAAAGCAAGCGCCTGAAGGGCTTTGCTATTTAGGTTGATTTTCAATCTGTCTCGTCGTAGTACTCACGACCAAGGTGTGTGATCTGGTCTTCACCCATCATCCAACGCAACGTGTTCTTCAACTTTGCAAGCTGAATGAACAAGTCGTGTTCGGGGTAGAGGCCAGGTGCTACCTGTGGGCTCTTGTAATAGAACGACAGCCACTCTTGAATGCCGCCAAGTCCTGCACGTTGTGCAAGGTCTGAGTACAAGATGAGGTCGAGCGCAAGTGGAGCCGCAAGGATGGAGTCACGACACAAAAAGTTCACCTTGATCTGCATTGGATATTCCAACCAGCCGGTGATGTCGATGTTGTCCCAACCCTCTTTGTTGTCACCACGTGGTGGGTAGTAGTTGATTTGCACTTTGTGGAACACGTTGCCGTACAGCTCGGGGTTCAGGTCGGGGCGCAGAATGTCTTCAAGAACACCCAGTTTTGATTCTTCTTTTGTCTTGAAGTTTTCTGGAGCGTCGAGAACTTCACCGTCGCGGTTTCCGAGAATGTTGGTTGAGTACCAACCAGACAATCCCAATTGGCGAGCCTTCAACATTGGTGCCAACACCGTCTTCATCAATGTTTGACCGGTCTTGAAGTCTTTTCCTGAAATGGGGATGTTGTGCTTGGTTGCATATTCACGCAAACACGGCATGTCCACGGCCAAGTTCGGTGAACCGTTCGCAAATGGAACACCTTCTAACAATGCGGCGTATGCGTACAACATGGACGGCGCAACCTGATCTGAGTTCGCATCAATTGCCTTCTCGAAAGATTCGATTGTTTGGTGATCGGGGCCTGGCTCGATGAACACTTCGGTGCTCGCACACCAAATCATGACTAAGCGATCAACTTTCTTTTCATCGCGGAAGCGGTTGATGTCGGCACGAATGCCGTTCAACATTGCGCGCTTTCCAATCTCACCCATGGTGTGTTCGCCAGTGAGGTTGCGTGCGTACTTGCGTTCAAATGCTGCCTTCATGGGGCGAATCTCTCGCAGCGTTTCTGCGATGGCTTCAATGTGCTTGCCCTGTTCCAAAACACCTGCGCGTGATGCCGCTACATACGCGTCGTCGGGGAACACGTCCCATGCGCCCCATTCGATGTCTTCGAGGCGAGCAAGGGGCACGAAATCCTTAATGAGTGGTGAGCGACCATCGGTGCGCTTCCCCAAACGAATGGTGCCCATTTGCGTCATGGATCCGGCAAGAAGACCCTGTCCGCGCTTGGCGAGTTCAACGCCGGCGATCAAGGTGGAGGCCACAGCGCCAAGGCCAACGGTGAGAACACCAAGCTTTCCTTCGGCGGGGGCAATGGAACGAGTTTCAGACATGGCTTCCACGCTAGGCGACAGGGGAGGCCCTCCCCTGTGACGCCCGCTGTTTCTGTTCTAGGAATTGATGAAAATTGGCGATTAGACGGGATTTGCAGCGATGAATTGGTTCACAACGGCGGCAAATTCTTTGCCCTTGTCTTCCTGAAGGAAGTGTCCGCCGCCTGTGATGATGACGTGTGGTTGGCCCTGAGCGCCTGGCACGTCACGTTCAAATACCTTCTGTCCACCACCTGTTACCGCGTCTTGGTCGCTAAACGAAGTGAGGAATGGCTTGTTCCAGGTGCGAAGAACGTCCCACGCCTTCTTGTTGGCGATGTTGGAGGGATGATCATCGCCGTCGGGATACAGGGCGGGGAAAATACGTGCGCCGGCTTTGTATGTGTCGTCGGGGAACGGTGCGTCGTATGCGGCAATCTCTTCTGCGGACAACTCTGTGGCGCAACCACCGTTCACCAATTTGCCTACGTCGAACACGGGAACTTCTTGGGAGTACTTCTGCCACGCACGGAATGCGGCAGAGGGTTGCCGAGTTGCCAGAGGAAGGCCGGTGTTCGCAATAACGATGCGAGTAAAGCGGTCAACATTTTCTGTCGCCACGCGTAATCCGATAAGGCCACCCCAGTCCTGACACACAAGTGTGAGATTCGTGAAGTTGTTTGTACGAATCCATTCGTTCATCCATGCAACATGGCGTTCGTAGGTGTAGTCAGATGTATCCACTGGCTTGTCGCTACGACCAAATCCAATGAGGTCGGGCGCAATGACACGGTGACCAGCAGCAACAAAGGCGCTCATCATTTTGCGATACAGGAACGACCAACTTGGTTCGCCGTGCATCACCAAGATTGTGTTTGCTGCATCGTTTGGGCCCGTTTCGTAATGGGCGATACGAAGCGTGTCTGACGTTTCATCAGCGGCCGACACTGTTGTGTACACGGGCTCATATGGCCAGTTGGGAATGTTGGCGAATCTCTCATCGGGCGTGCGAACACTTTTCATAGAAACCTCTTTCGCTGTGTTTGTCACGACCATATTGGCTTCAGAGCTATTCTTCACCTAGCACGGTGTATTCACACCTTTCTAAAGGAAAACAGACATGGCTAATCCATTTGCAACGCCACCTCCACCACCGTCGTCGTCCGGAGTAGTTCCCTGCGACAACGGCGTGCGCTTCGGTGCATTTGCATTGGATTTTTTGCTGATAATCGTTACCTGTGGAATCGGTTGGTTGATTTGGAGCATCGTGTTGTGGGGTCAAGCAACGTCACCCGCGAAGAAGATGTTGGGTTTGTATGTAGTCGACCTACAGACGGGCGCTCCCGCCACCATGCAGCAGATGTTGTTGCGCGAATTGCTTGGCAAGATTGTCCTGGGGTGGGTGACTGGACTTGTAGGCATCATCAGTGCGGTTCTCATTTTGATCCAGCCCACTCGCCAGGGTGTGTGGGACTACATCTCTCGGACCACTGTTGTCCGTCGTTAAGTCGCCTGTTCTTGCCGTGGTGGGGTTAGCTATGGCCAGCCCTGCTGCGCGCATGGCCGCCGACTGGCTGCAGCACCAACCCAGCCTGTGCCCACTTCAGCGGTTTGCCGGCATTCCGTGCCCCAGTTGTGGGGGTACGCGAGCCAGCCTGTACCTGCTCGGTGCAGACCCTGTTTCGGCGTTCAAGGCCAATGCCGCTCTCACCGCCGCAGTCATCACCTTCGGAGTTCTGGTGGCAGCCAAGAAAGTGGATTTGCCCCACTTTTTAGGGGTTGCGAACCCTCAAATGGCAGTGGCAGACTGAAACCGATGAAGACAGGAACTGCCCACAAGAGCCTCGTCGTAGTAGTTCTGTAGCGCGTCGGCACCCGCCGCACGCGCTTTTCACCACCCAACGGGGTGGTTTTTTCATTTCTCAGACCAGATTCACTAGTAGCGCCAGACAGAAGGAGACACCAGATGTCGAAAAAAGAGATTCTCACAGGAGCCGAAGCGTTAATTCGCTCGCTGGAGATGGAGAACGTGGAAATCATGTTCGGCCTCCCCGGCGGTTGCATCTTGCCTGCATACGACCCTTTGTTGAAGTCGTCTATTCGTCACGTACTTGTTCGCCATGAACAAGGTGCTGGTCACATGGCGCAAGGGTATGCCCATGTCACTGGTCGCCCAGGAGTTGCCATGGTGACAAGTGGTCCTGCTGCAACAAACATGGTCACTCCTTTGTGTGATGCATTCATGGACAGCATTCCAATGGTGTGCATTACGGGCCAAGTCAGCACGAGCGCAATTGGTACCGACGCCTTCCAAGAATGCGACACCGTCGGAATTACACGCAGTGTGACAAAGCACAACGAACTTGTGATGCGCGCAGAAGATATTCCTCTCGCCATTCGTCAGGCGTTTCATATTGCAACAACAGGTCGTCCGGGTCCTGTTCTTGTCGATCTTCCGAAAGACGTTCTGCAAAACACAATGGAATGGCATTGGCCAACCGATGAAGATGTTCTTGAATCACTGCCTGGTTACCGACCAATCACCAAGGGTCATCCGCGAATGATTAAAGAGGCCGCAAAGTTGTTGCTGGCCTCTGAACGCCCCGTGTTGTATTTGGGTGGTGGTGTGTTGAAAGCTCACGCTGCCGAAGCAGTACGCGAGCTTGCAGAGTTGTTGAAGACTCCTGTGGTCACAACGTTGATGGCGCGTGGTGCCTTCCCCGACGATCATGAACTGTGTTACGGCATGCCCGGCATGCACGGAACTGCTACTGCAATCACTGCAATGCAGAAGGCCGACTTGTTGTGCGCGCTTGGTGCACGCTTCGACGACCGAGTAACCGGCAAGGTGGCGTCATTTGCTCCCGACGCAAAGATCATCCACGTTGACATTGACCCTGCAGAACAAGGAAAAGTGCGCAAGCCTGATGTTCCTATTGTTGGCGATTGTCGTTTAGTTGTTGAAGAAATTGTGAAGGCCGTCAAGGAATTGTTGGCCGAAGGAACAACACAAGTCGACATCACACCATGGCGCAGTCGTGTAAACGGCTGGAAAGAACAATTCCCACTCACGTATGAACCATCCGAGCCAGGCGCACGCTTGAAGCCACAGTTCTGTTTGGAAAAACTGCGTGATGCTGCACCGAAAAACACCATTCTTGTTGCAGGTGTTGGCCAGCATCAGATGTGGTCCAGCTTGTTTTGGAAGTTCAACGAGCCCTATTCATGGGTGAACTCGGGTGGCCTTGGAACAATGGGCTTTTCCGTACCCGCTGCAATTGGTGCAAAGGCCGCGCGTCCCGATGCAACAGTGTGGGCAATTGATGGCGATGGTTGTTTCCAAATGACTGCGCAAGAACTTGTCACCGCTTCTACGGAAGGTATTCACGTAAAGATCGCAATCTTGAACAACACCTACCTCGGCATGGTGCGTCAGTGGCAAGAAATGTTCTACGGCGAGCGCTATTCCGAAGTAGATCTTTCCGGTTGCCCCGACTTCGTGAAGTGGGCCGAAGCAATGGGCTGTGTTGGTATTCGCGTTGAATCACCAGAAGAGATTGACGCGGCAATTGAAAAAGCAAACAGCATTAACGATCGAAGCGTTGTTGTTGAATTCCGTGTTGAAGAATTCGAAAAAGTCTTCCCCATGGTTCCAGCCGGAGCTAGCAACGACGATGTTCTTCTTCACCCCACGCAAGAGAACCGCAGGGAGTTCCTGAAGTGAGCACCATTAACGCAAACAATCCATACGGCGATTCACATCATCACCACATATTGACGGTGCTGGTGCAGAACCGCCCCGGCGTTCTTGCGCGCGTTGCAAGTTTGTTCGCTCGTCGCGGGTACAACATCTTTTCGTTGGCTGTTGCGCCCACCGAAGATGAGAACTACAGCCGCATCACCATCGTTGTCGACATTTCGGCCACCCCGCTCGAGCAAATTGTGAAGCAATTGTTCAAGCTGATTGACGTGGTGCGCATTACAGAACTTGACCCCCGCAAGTCCGTTGAGCGCGAGCTCATGGTGGCCACCGTGCGCGCCGACGGCGACCAGCGAGCCAGGGTCATTGAAGTCGCGGGCATCTTCGAAGCCAAGATTTTGGCGGTCGGAGCAGATGTCCTCACCATTTCTCTCGATGGAGAACCCCAGAAACTGGACGATTTTGAGGAATTGTTGCGGGGTTATGGCATCGTGGAGAGCCAAAGAACAGGCAGGGTTGCCCTGCCGAAGTTGGAACGCGAGGCACGAAAGGGTGCCACAAAGGGAAAGGCAAGCTGATGGCAGCAAAGATGTATTACGAAAAGGACACCGATCCATCAATCATTCGGGGTCGCAAGGTCGCAATCATTGGTTACGGCTCACAGGGTCACGCCCATGCGCTCAACCTCAAGGAAAGCGGTGTGCAAGTTGTAGTGGGTCTGCGCGAAGGTTCGTCCTCTGCAGCCAAGGCCGAGGCTGCAGGTCTCACCGTGAAGAGCATTTCCGATGCAGCCAAGTGGGCCGACGTCATCATGCTCACCATGCCAGATACCGAGCAGAAGGCAACCTACAACGAGCACATCAAGCGCCACATGAAGGCCGGCAAGGCTCTTGCGTTTGCACACGGTTTCAACATTCGTTTCAAGCGCATTCGTCCACCAAAGAATGTCGACGTCATCATGATTGCGCCAAAGGGCCCAGGTCACTTGGTACGTCGTACTTATACAGAAGGTGGCGGTGTTCCCTGTCTCATCGCAGTCGAGCAAGACTTCACGGGCAAGGCAAAAGATCTTGCGTTGTCATACGCAGAAGCAATTGGTGGCGCACGTTCTGGCGTTATTGAAACCACCTTCACCGAAGAGACCGAAACCGACTTGTTCGGTGAGCAGGCAGTTTTGTGTGGTGGTGTTGCAGCACTTGTGCAAGCAGGCTTCGAAACACTCACCGAAGCGGGTTACCAGCCAGAGATGGCGTACTTCGAGTGCTTGCACGAAGTGAAATTAATCGTGGACCTCATGTACGAAGAGGGCATCACCGGAATGCGTTACAGCATCTCCGACACCGCTGAGTATGGCGACGTCACTCGCGGACCTCGCGTCATCACCCCTGCAACAAAGAAGTCAATGCAGAAAATTCTGAAGGAAATCCAAAGCGGCAAGTTTGCTCGCGAATGGGTGAAGGAATCAGAAGAGGGCCGTGCAAACTTCAACGCATTGCGTGAAGCAGGCGCCAAGCATCCCATCGAAGAAGTCGGCGCACGTCTTCGCTCGATGATGCCGTGGTTGTCGGCTGGCAAGCAGAAGGTGTCGGACGTTTCCGGCGGCTGATTCCACACAGTCACTAATTACTTGGAAGAGGCGTCGAGTCATCGGCGCCTCTTCTGCATTTACTGGCCTTAGGTTCGGGGAACAGTCTCCATCGCAACTCCACTACTAGTTGATCAGTGCGTGTCACCGGTTAGTGAATCTCGGTACACGAAACAATTACTTCTCGATAAAACCGGTCTTGCAGATGACACCGCATCACGCTGGCAGAGAGCGCACATCAAAATTCGAACAGTCAAAGTCTGTCTATACTTCAGAAATGACCACTAATCGTTCGCGTCGTTTTCGCAAGGCACTCGCATGTTCTGCAGTCGTGTTTGCTCCTTTTGCTTCTCAGGTCATGTCGTCTTCGGTGGTGCACGCTGCAGCATGTGTCCCTAATGAGCGCGGTACCGATACAGAAACTATTTTGACGTTTCGCACGACGGGGACTTGTCAATGGACAGTTCCGTCGGGAGTTACCTCTGTGCGCGCCTTAATCGTCGCGGGTGGCGGTGGCGGTGGCTCCGACAATGGCGGCGGCGGCGGAGGCGGTGGTGTCATTCACGACCAGAACATCACGGTGACGCCCGGCGCTTCCATGAACATTGTTGTTGGTAACGGCGGTGCCGGTGCGGTGAATGCATCATCAGTTGCATCCAATGGCGGTAACTCGAGTTTCGCCTCTTTGGTGGCACGTGGCGGAGGCGGCGGAGGAAGCATTGACAACACTGCTGGTGCCGACGGCGGATCTGCAGGTGGACGAGCTGCGAACCGTTGGGGCGGTGCACAAGATGCAATTGCAACTACATCTCCATCACAAGGGAACAACGGCGGCGCAAAACTCAACGGCGGTTTTGGCGGTGGTGGCGGTGGCGGCGCTTCCTCTGCGGGTAGTTCCGGCGGATCAAACATTGGTGGCAATGGAGGAAGTGGTTACACGAGCGACATTGATCTGAACTTTCAAGAGCTGCTTGTTTATGGCGGTGGTGGTGGCGGTGGTGGCGATAGCAACACTGCTGGAGATGGCGGTAGCGGTGGCGGCGGCGCAGGAAGCCGACGAGGAGACGAAACTCCTTCTGCGGGACTAAATGGATACGGCGGCGGTGGCGGTGGTGCTGGTGGCAGTGTGGCCGGTGGCCTTGGTGCGCGCGGAGGCTCGGGCGTTGTCATTCTTCGATTTACGCGCACCGTGTCTACCTATGCGGTGATCTACGAAGGATATAACGCGACTCTTACAGCGCCCGCTGGACGTACGTTTACCGATGTCGCATACGCCTCATACGGCACTCCGAGT
Organism: Ilumatobacteraceae bacterium; assembly: GCA_021299715.1. Lineage (GTDB taxonomy): Bacteria > Actinomycetota > Acidimicrobiia > Acidimicrobiales > Ilumatobacteraceae > UBA2093. The sequence continues at coordinate 125,652 of JAJTEL010000004.1, forward strand.
GGAGCATATGGTTCGTATGTTGCAGGCGATTGTCACGAAACGAACACAAGAGCAATTCTGCTTCCTTCAGTAGTTGGCCAAAACTCGGTGACTCTTAGTGCTGATAACGGCGTGTTTGGCGATCCGTGTGGAGGAACATACAAATGGCTCGCGGTGTCTCTTACATTGTCAGCGCCGACCACAACGACCACAACAACAACAACAACTGTGCCCGCAGTGACCACAACTGCACCACCGGCACTCGACATTGTTGTAGTTGCACCGTCAACGTCGGTTGTTCCTGTCACGACTGTTCCTGTTGGTCAATCACAAATCCCGTTGATTACCGGAACATCAAAATCAACGCCGTCAACAACTACACCGCCGCTGCTTACTTCAACAACAACGACGACGACGGTGAAGCCGTCTGACACTGTTGCGCCGAAAGCGCCGTCTGCTCCGTCGGTTGTTGCGGGTTCTGCTGCAGTAAAAGTTGGAGACAAAACTGAAACAGCCACTGTTGAACGTGCTGATAATCAGTTGGTTGTGTCTGCTGGTGCGTTGAAAGCTGTTGTGGGTGGGTTAAACCCAGATGGTTCACAGATGGCACTTGATGATGAAGGCAATGTGCGGTTGAACACGGGTGATGCGGTGCGTATCAAGCTTGCTGGTTTTAAACCTGGCACTGTGATGGAAGCGTGGTTGTTTTCCACGCCGGTGTTGTTAGGAACAACCAAAGTGGGTGCTGATGGTTCTGTGACGGGAACGTTCACAATTCCAAAGAACGCACCTGAAGGTGCGCATCGTGTTGTGATTGTTGCTCAAACAACTGATGGCAAGCCGGCCACGTTGGCGGTTGGTATCAATGTGGGTGAGTGGGATTCTGGGCCTGGTGTTGCTCTTTGGCTGATTGTGTTGCCGATTGCGTTTGCTGTTGTTGGTGCGTTGGTTGTGCCTGCACAACGCCGTCGCCGTCGAGCCACGCCGGCATAGAGCACAGCTCCCACCCCAATCATTCAGATCAGAAGTTTCTGAAGCGAATCCGCAGTGGCGATTTTCGTCGCCACTTAGTGAAGACGTGAGATGTACTCGGGGGTTCCCAACGGGAAATTTCTAAATTTTCGGGAACTAGATAGGCCCACCGTTCGTCAAGAGAAGAGACCAACGAACGGGGGACATCATGAAGAAGGCACGCACACTCATCACACGGGCAGCTGTGGTCGCAGTAGTACTAGTCGGGCTCAGTGCTCAGGCCGCCAGCGCCAGTTCAGGTTCGTCAAAGGGGGACCGTGGGAGGAGCTGTTGGGCACAGTCTCGCCACAAGGCGCACAAGCACGCCACGGGTCATGACCATCGATGCGACCATGACCATGACCACGATGACCATGATGACGACGACCGAGACGATGTAACCCCAACGACCACTATTCCCACCACAACGACAGTGCCTCGACCTGCATCATCGGAAAGCGCATCGCCCGCTACTGGCTCATCGCCATCCACATCGGTTGCTATTTCGCCGCGAATTGGTGGAGAAATTGTTGTTATTGAAGAACCAGCGGCAACCGAGCCGGCTCGTGAGAACGCAGAGGTGACACCTGGAATTGGTGTCGGCGAGAGCAACACTCCCACCACCACAACCCCACAAGCCATGCCAAGCAATGAAGGTTCGTCGTCGGTTGGCTCCGACACTGCACTCGAAGCAGACCAGGTGGTCACTCCAGAGATCGACCAGCCCGCCGTCCAACCGTCAGATGTTGTGGCAGGAGAGCCTGAGGGGTCGTTGATGTTGACCGACGCGCAACTGAGTGAGTCCATGAGATTGGCAACGTCACAGGTTCGCCAGCAGGCCACCATGCAGTTCTGGTGGGTGCTATTGGTGCTCTTGGTTGTGGCCCTCGAGACCGCTCGCCGTGTGCGTCGCAACGGTGCATCAGACGCTTCAGAAGCCAAGTAACTGAATTTTTCAATTCCCGACTTGGTAGGTCGGGAATTAGACAGTAGGGTGCGACCCTATGAGTAACGCCAACTGGGGTTTTGAGACCCGCCAGATTCACGCCGGACAAGAGCCAGACCCCACCACGGGCGCACGGGCCGTTCCCATTTACCAAACAACGTCGTATCAATTCCGAGACAGCCAGCACGCGGCAAACCTTTTCGCACTTGCTGAAATTGGAAACATCTACACGCGTCTTATGAACCCAACAACGGGAGTACTTGAAGCACGTTTGTCAGATCTTGAAGGCGGAACAGCAACGGCAGTAGGTCTTCCTGGAGCACTTGTTGTGTCGTCTGGTCAGAGCGCAGCAACACTTGCGATTCTCACATTGGCTGAAGCAGGAAGTCACATTGTTGCATCGCCATCGTTGTACGGCGGCACATACAACTTGTTGCACTACACGTTCCCGAAGATGGGAATTGAAGTCACATTCGTTGATGACCCGCACGATCTTGCACAGTGGAAAGCAGCAATTCGTCCAAACACAAAGTTGTTCTTCGGTGAAGTTCTCGCCAACCCAAAGAACGACGTGTTCGACATTGAAGGCGTTTCGAAAGTTGGACACGAAGCAGGCATTCCACTGATGCTTGACAACACCGTGCCTACTCCATACGGAATTCGCCCACTTGAGTGGGGTGCAGACATTGTTGTTCACTCTGCAACAAAGTTCCTCGGTGGTCACGGCACCGCAATTGCTGGTGCAATCATCGATGGTGGCAAATTCGACTTCGCCGCTAGCGGACGTTTCCCTAACTTCACCGAGCCAGACCCCAGCTACCACGGCCTTGCGTACTGGCCAGCGCTTGGTGCAGGTTCGTACATCATTAAGGCACGAGTGCAAATGTTGCGCGACCTTGGAATGTCGGCAAGCCCGTTCAATGCGTGGAACATCTTGCAGGGAATTGAAACATTGTCTCTACGCATGGATCGTCACTGGTCAAACACCGACAAAGTTGTTGCGTTCTTGCAGAAGCAAGGTGCTGTTGAGTCCATCAACTACGCCGGATTGCCCAGCAGCCCATGGCACGAGCGTGCAAAGAAGTACTTCGGTGGCAAGGGCTTCGGCTCCGTTATAGCTGTTGAACTGAAAGGTGGCCGCGAGGCTGGTCAGAAGTTTGCCGAAGCATTGAAGTTGCACAGTCACGTTGCAAACATTGGTGATGTTCGCTCGTTGGTTATTCACCCAGCATCGACAACACATAGCCAGCTCACCGAAGAAGAACAGCGCTCTGCCGGTGTTGCTCCGGGACTCGTGCGTTTGTCAGTTGGTCTTGAGTCAATTGAAGACATCATCGCCGACCTTGAATTGGGCTTCGCCGCAATTAAGTAGAGATTCTTGGGTTGCTCCTTACGAGGAGCAGGCTTTGATGAAATCGTCATCGTCAATCTGAGCTTGCCGCAGAATTGAGCGCAATGTTCCTGTTTTCACCTCGGAATGGGTGGGAACAACACATACGATTGAACCATTGCGCAGAACGGCATGGCTTCCTCGTTGGCGGACAAACTCAAATCCGAAGCCCTGCAGGATTTTTATGATTTCGTGCCCTGAAAGTAAGGGCAACTTAGGCACGAGTGGGAATCTCGAAAGTTGTAACAAAGGTGTTTGAGATTGGGTGGACGTTCTTCGGCGGAACTTCATCCAAATACGCCTGAGTAGCTTCTTCGATATTCGCAAGGGCTTCTTCGACTGACTCGCCTTGCGAGGCGCAGCCAGTTTCCGGATTGAGGACGCAGTATCCACCCTCTTCGGAGGGCCAAATCACTGCGGTCAACTTCATGCGACGAACATTAGGGCTAATTGTTGACTTCATCAACACGTATGTGGGCGAATGGTTACCCAAAGTGGAACAGGGTTAGTCGTCGTCGGTTTGGCCGCGTAAGAACTCTTCAAGTTCTGCGGCTAGATCGTCACCACTTGGCATGTTCTGTTCTACAAGTTGGTCGTGTCTGCGTTCAAGCATGTTCACGTATGCGGATGCTTGCGGGTCGCCTTCAACAGCCGCATCATGAAGTTCTTGCCATCGGCTGATTTCGTTCTGCAAGTTTGCGTGATCGGTGGGGATACCGAGAACGTGTTGCAAATGTTGCAATAACGCTGCTGCGCTCTTTGGGTGCTGTGCATGCATGAGGTAGTGGGGAACACCCACGCGCAAGCTGACGCTAGGAATGCGCGCGCGGTCTAAAGCATCCAACATGACTCCGGCAACACCTGTGGGGCCTTGATACTGCGGACGAGACAGCCCCAAGCGCGCAGCAAGTTCTGTGTTGGTGGTGCTGCCCACAACAAACGGAACACGTGAGTGTGGAACTTGTTCTGCTGCTGCGCCAAGACTGACCACCAAGTTGCAGCCAAGCCCGCGCGCAACTTCTACGACACATTGCGTGAAGATGTTCCACGACACGTGTGGTTCAACACCATTCACCACCACCATGTCTCGCGCACCTTCGGGGTAGCGAATGATCATGAATTCGTTTTCTGGCCATCGCACCTGGCGCTCGCCGTCTGCATCGAAAAACATTTCGGGACGTTCTTGTGTGAAATCAAAGAAGGGGTCGGGGTCTATGTCGGCAACAACGGTTGCATCGCGTTCCTTCAACATCCAGTCGAGTGCGGATGTGGCAACTCCGCCAATATCGAAAAGTCCGCGCAACGCCACCAACATGACGGGGTTGCGAAGAGGCGCAATATCGTCCCAATACGTCTCGAGAACTTCGTCAACTGTGAGCGCCATTGGGCTTCACTCTACGAACGAAGATGCTGAACAACCACGTCGATACAGGCTGTGAGCGCCGCAACGTCGGACGGGTCAATGGCAGGGAACATGCCCACACGCAACTGGTTGCGTCCAAGTTTGCGATAACTGTCGGTGTCAACTACTCCGTTGGCACGCAAGATGGCGTTAATGGCGTTGGCATCTACGCCATCAATGTCAATGGTGGCAACTACGTCTGATCGGTGCGCGGGGTTTGCTACAAACGGATTCGCGAAGTCGCGTGACTCTGCCCATGAGTACATGGTTCGTGCCGATTCTGCTGTGCGAGATGCAGCCCATGAAAGTCCGCCGTTTGCGTTCATCCACTTCACCTGTTCATCCAACATGATGAGCGTTGCAAGCGCAGGTGTGTTGTAGGTCTGGTTAGCAACCGAGTTATCAAGTGCGATAGACAGATCGAGAGATGCAGGCATCCATCGCTTCGACGCCTTGATTTCCTTGATGCGTTCAATAGCTGCGGGGGAGCATGCAGCAAGCCATAAGCCACCATCTGATGCGAAACACTTCTGTGGTGCGAAGTAGTACACATCGACGTGTGATGGATCCCACATGAGACCGCCAGCTGCCGACGTGGCGTCCACAACAACGAGTCCATCTTTTGCGGGGCGCACTGGCGTCATGGCAACACCGGTGGATGTTTCGTTGTGTGGGTATGCGTACACATCGCACGTGGCGTCGTCTTCTGCAGTGGGGTGTGCACCAGGGTCACAACTAACGACCACGGGATCAGAAAGGTGCGGAGCCGCAGCTGATGCTTCTGCAAACTTCGAGGAGAATTCGCCAAACACCAAGTGGTGACTGCGCTCGCGAATCAGTCCAAAAGTTGCAACGTCCCAGAACACGGTGGAGCCGCCATTGCCCATCACAATTTCCCATCCGTCGGGAAGAGAGAACAGCGACGTAAGCCCGTCGCGCACGGAGCCAACAATGTTCTTCACGGGCGCTTGGCGGTGCGACGTTCCCATCACTGATGTGACGCGCGACATGACCGCCTGCAACTGATCGGGGCGAACTTTGGATGGTCCACAGCCAAACCGGCCATCGACGGGCAGCAGTTCAGCAGGAATTCGGAATTCAAGTTGGTTCTTATCGCTCACTATGTAATCCTTGCATCTATGCCTGGTCCAACAGAATTGCGACGTGTTTCCGCCCGCCTCGGCGCTATTGCCGAATCTGCCACATTGGCAGTCGACGCTAAAGCCAAGGCTCTGAAGGCCCAAGGACAGAATGTCATCGGCTTTGGCGCTGGCGAACCCGATTTTCCTACCCCCGCCCATGTGGTGGAAGCAGCCATCAAGGCATGCAGCGAGGTGAAGTACCACCGCTACACACCTGCAGCCGGTTTGCCCGAGCTGCGCGAGGCAATTGCCGTTAAGACAATGCGTGACAGTGGCTTTTCTTGCACGGCAGATCAAGTGTTGGTCACCAACGGCGGCAAGCACGCAGTGTTCACTGCATTCGCAGCACTGTGTGATCCGGGCGATGAAATTATTTGCCCTGCTCCATTCTGGACCACATACCCCGAAGCAATCACTCTTGCAGGTGGCGTTGCAAAAATCATTGACACCGACGAAGTAAATGGTTTCCGCGTCACTGTTGAACAACTCGACGCTGCACTTACACCACGCACGAAGGCACTGTTGTTTGTGTCGCCAGACAACCCCAGTGGTTCTGTGTATCCACCAGATGAAGTGAAGGCAATCGGTGAGTGGGCTGTGAAGAACAAGGTGTGGGTCATCACCGATGAGATCTACGAACATCTCACATACGGCGACCACAAGTTCACATCAATGCCAACACTTGTTCCCGAACTTGCCGAACAGTGCATCATTCTCAACGGAGTTGCAAAAACCTACGCAATGACTGGTTGGCGAGTGGGCTGGATGATTGGTCCAAAAGACATCATGAAGGCATCCATCAACTTCCAATCACACTCCACTTCCAACGTGTCGAACGTTGCACAGATGGCAGCACTTGCTGCTGTCAGTGGTGACCTCTCAGCGGTGTACATGATGCGCGAAGCGTTTGAACGCCGCGGAAAATTGATGCATAAGATGCTCACCAGCATTCCTGGCGTGACATGTATGGAGCCACAGGGTGCGTTCTATTGCTATCCAAACTTCAGTGCACTGCTCAACCGCGACATTCGCGGGAAGAAAGCTGCTACCACTTTGGAACTTGCCGACCTCATTTTGAATGAAGTGCAAGTTGCCATCGTTCCGGGCGAAGCATTCGGAACTCCGGGGTTTGCTCGATTCTCCTTTGCATTGGGCGACGACGACCTTGGTGAAGGCGTCCAGCGCATTATCGACTTGGTGTCATAGCTCATAAGTTCCTCGGCGTGTTCGCGCCGTGCTACTTTCTTCTTTGCACCCCAATAGGGGTGTTGCACAGACATCAGCGAAGTCCGGTGAGATTCCGGCACTGTCCCGCAACGGTGGTTCTGTCAGAGGTAACTCTGTCAGACAAGTCCGGTCGCCTGATTCTGTGTGCGAAAAACCAGTCCTCGAAGGAAGGGCGGTCCGCGGAGGCAACCGGTACACGCCGGATTCTGTGACCCACTCTTCTTTCTCCAGACACGTACTTGGAGGAAGATCCACAATGAAAAATACCCATTCACTTCGGAGGCGCGCATTCAGCCTGATTGCAGCCTCCGCTTTTCTTTTCAGCGCATGTGGTGGTGCAACTGAATCATCAGACACCACATCGCCAGAAAACTCGCTGAAGATTGTCAGCTTGTCGCCCACAGCAACAGAGATGTTGTACGCCATTGGCGCTGGTGATCAAGTTGTTGCCGTTGACAGCCTGAGCACTTATCCAGCAGAAGTAGCCCCCAAGGTCACCAAGATCTCTGCGTATGAACCAAGTGCTGAAGCAATCTTGGCGTACGAACCAGACGTTGTTCTTATCTCGAATGACATGAACAAGATCACCGAGCAGCTCACCACGGCAGATCCAGAGATTGACGTGTGGACGGGAGCGGCTGCTTCGTCAATAGAGGATGTGTACACACAGATCACACAACTTGGCGAGCTCACTGGTCGTGTTGATGCTGCGGCAGATGTTGTGGAAGACATGAAAGAACGCATTGACGCTGCGGTGCCGAATGAAGCACCGGCAGTTTCATATAAGGCCTTCTACGAGTTGGATAACACGTACTACAGCGTCACATCGAACACATTTGTTGGTGCGCTACTCAAGCAAATTGGATTTAACAGCATTGCTGATGGCGTGGAAGAAGGAAACGATTATCCGCAACTCAGCGCCGAAGCAATTGTTGCCGCAGACCCGGACGTTATTTTCTTGGCCGACACAAAATGCTGTCAGCAGACCGCGGAAACAGTGGCTGCGCGTCCAGGTTGGGGTGACATTGCAGCTGTTAAGAACGACGGTGTCGTGGAACTAGACGACGACATTGCGTCTCGTTGGGGACCACGCATCGTTGATCTCATTGAACAATTCGCCGCTGCCTACGAAGCATTGCAAAAGCAGGGCTAATCGCATGAACTCGGTCATGACTCCGTCTGACACGGTGTCGCAGAACTCCATTTACGGTGCGAGCCGATGGTGGATACCCACTGCTACAGCAGTGCTTCTGTGTGCTGTGTTGGGCGGCGTCATGATTGGGCCCGCGGGTCCCGATTGGTGGCGAGTACCGCTTGAGTTACTCAATCGTTTGCCGTTCATCACTATCGACAGCGGACTCACTCCAACTGAATGGTCCATCGTGTGGAACATTCGAGCACCTCGTGTTGTACTGGCCGCTTTAGTTGGTTCAACGTTGTCGTTAGCGGGCGCCAGCTACCAAGGTGTCTTTCGTAATCCATTGGTCGATCCGTATCTCTTGGGTGTTGCTGCTGGAGCAGGACTTGGAGCCACTGTTGTCATCACAGTGAATCGTGCAGGAAGTAGTACGTGGATTATCGATCCTCTTCCACTCGCTGCGTTCTTGGGCGGTCTTATTGCGGTGCTGGTGACGTACGTGGTGGGCTCTCGCGTGCGCGGTGAAAGTAATTCCACATCGTTGGTGTTGGCCGGTGTAGCGGTGACATCGCTGACCACAGCACTTCAAACATTCCTTCTTCAAAGAAACTCCGATGTTGTGCGTCAGGTGTATTCGTGGATTCTTGGGCGCTTGTCCTCGGCAACCTGGGGAGATGTGCGGCTTGTGTTGCCGTATGTAATTCTCAGCACTGTTGCGCTGTTGTTTCATAGGCGTTTGCTCGATGTTCTTCGCGTGGGGGATGAAGAAGCGACAGCACTTGGTGTTGACGTGTCGCGGGTGCGACTTGTAGTGGTGATTGCGGCAACACTTGGCACAGCAGCTGTTGTTGCAGTGAGTGGTTTGATTGGCTTTGTGGGAATCATTGTTCCGCATGCTGTTCGACTTGTTGTTGGCGCCTCATACCGCATTGTGTTGCCCATGTGCATCTTGGTGGGTGCAGCGTTTCTCATTCTCGCCGACATTCCTGGTCGCGTCCTTGACAACCCAGCAGAAACTCCTATTGGCGTTGTTACTGCATTTTTGGGCGCACCGTTCTTTCTTCTCATTCTTCGTACTCGACAGGTATCACGATGACTTCGCTTTCTTTTGACAATGTTCGCGTGTCCTATAACGGACGCACAGCCGTAGCAGGCTTTTCCGATGCGGTAAAGCCAGGAGAGTGGTTGTGCATCATCGGTCCGAATGGCGCCGGTAAGTCGTCATTACTTCGTTCTATTGCAGGCGTCACCCCACACGCAGGTCGCATTCTTGTTGATGGGTCTCCGTTGTCTGCGCGCTCATCGCGACGTCGCGCACAGTTAATTGCATATGTTCCACAATCACCTGTGTTGCCCTCGGGTATGACTGGCGCTGAGTACGTCTTGTTGGGTCGTAATCCATTCGTTACTCACTTCGGTCGTGAATCGGCGCACGATTTCTCCATGGTGAGCGACGTCATTGACCGACTCAATCTCGCCACTCTTGCAGCGCGAGATGTGGACACATTGTCTGGTGGAGAACGTCAACGGTTGGTGATTGCGCGCGCCATTGCACAAGAAGCACCCATCTTGTTGTTGGACGAACCCACAAGCGCATTAGATATTGGACATCAACAACAAGCGCTCGAACTTGTTGACAAGCTGCGACGTGAACACGGTCTCACCGTGGTGAGTGCCATGCACGACCTCACCCTTGCTGGTATCTATTCCGACCGATTGGTGTTACTACACGCGGGTCACGCTGTTGCACAAGGAACCGCAGAAGAAGTGCTTCGCCCAGAAACACTGGGTGAGTTCTATGGCGTATCTGTTCGTGTGCATCGCGAAGCAGATGGCACCATCATTGTTGTGCCCCATCGCGAACCTCTCGCGTAAACCGCGCAAGGGCGTTCTGGAAACGGTCTAGTACCGTGGGGGCGTGCTGCGCCCACTTGATGCAAGACAACTGGATGCCTGTGTAGAGGGTTGTGCGGCCACACATCAACAACTGTTGGCGGTGGTGGATGAATTGACACCGCAGCAGTTCGCAGAGCCTTCTCTGTTGCCGGGGTGGAGTCGTGGAACCCTCATTGCGCACCTGGCATTAAATGCCCACAGCCACATTCATCTGTTGGCGTGCGCGGCACGTGGAGAAGTAGGTCAGCAATATCCGGGTGGCCCTGGTGCGCGTGAGGCCGCCATTGAAGAAGCGTCATCGTGGTCACAGGAGAAAGCCACGGCCGAGCTTCGCAAAGCTGTGTATTCACTAGAAGGTGCGTGGGCAGGAAGCACACACGACACGTGGCTGGGAACCGGAACGCTTGCATCGGGGTCTGTTGTAGCAATGCACGAACTTCCCTTTCTTCGATGGCGCGAAAGTGTGGTGCATCTCACCGACCTCAATGTGGGTCGCGGGTGGGACACCTGGCCATCGCTCTATGTGCGTTTGGAATTAGAACGTCAGAAAATGGCGTGGGCGGCAAGTCATGCAATGGGGCTCACTCAGTTACCGAAAGTGGCTCTGCAGTTACCAGAGAATCACCGTCTTGCATGGCTCTTACAGCGAGCCGATGTTGATGGTCTTCCCAAAGGACTCGGTTTCTAATGCGCCGTGTTTTGTCACTAGCCGTACTCGCAACTGCATTTGTTGTGATGATGTCGCCATCAACGGCATCGGCTCACGCAGTTCTCGATTCGTCAACGCCAGGACCATCAACCGTGGTGAAGGAGTCGCCCGACGAAATTGTTCTCGACTTCAGCGAAACAATTGAAAACTCTTTGTTGTCTATTCGATTATTTGACTCTGAACAAATCGAAGTAAATATTGGTGACGCGCAACGGTCCAGCACCGATCAATCGCAAGCCACTGCCGATGTTTCTGTCTTAGACGATGGCGTGTACGTGGTGGTGTGGCGCGCAGTAAGCGCCGATGGCCATCCGGTGAGTGGCGCGTTTCCCTTTGAAGTAGGAAACTCCTCCGACGTCGATGCAAATGAACTTCTCACTCGCGTTCTGAAGGGCATCGATACTGAATCACCACTTGGCACGCCGCTTGCTGTGTCGCGCTTTCTTGCGTACATCGCACTCATTGTTCTTGTGGGAATGATGGTGTTTGCATGGGGCCGTGGAAGTTTTGTTGTTCCCGCCGTCGTGACGGCATTGCGGCGTGCCATCAGTGCGTTCGCCGTCGGTTCGGTGGGCATTCTGTTCATGCAGGGGCCGTATGCGGCAGGCCGCGGATGGTCGGCAATCACCGACGGCGGTTTGTTGGCCGATGTACTGCCTACTCGTCTTGGTCTTGCATCTCTTGTGCGAGTTGTACTGGTTGCGGGATGGGCGGCTCTGGTGTTGTCACTTCCGCGTGCATCTCATCGCTGGTGGAAATGGCTCTTTGCAGTGGTGGCTCTGTTGTCCATTGTGTCGTTCTCCGTGTCTGGTCACCCCAGTGCTGGCTCGTTGCCTGGCGTCTTCATTCCTGTTGATGTTGTTCACCTCGCGGCCCTCAGTGTGTGGGTGGGGTCGTTCTTTGCTGCGGTGTTGGTGAAAACCGAAGAAGCAGTTGCGCGTTTGTCTCAGCTGGCCACTGTCGCAATGCCGGTGGCGGTGGTAACTGGTGTTGCACAAGCGCTGCATCTCACTGGTGGTCTTTCCAACATCTTCAACTCGCGCTACGGAACGTATCTGCTGTTGAAAGTGGCAATTATCGCCGCATGTCTGGCGATTGGTTTCCGGTTGCGCCTTCGCATGAAGAGCGGCCAGTCCACGGTGACCAGGCTGTTGACGTTTGAAGCGGTGATGCTTGTCGTAGTCATTGCCGTGACTGCTCTCATGGTGGGAACATCGCCCACCTCAACCTCTGCATCATCAACCTCATTCAGTTCTACGCAGATTCAAGGTGATGTTGTTGTGGACTTTTCCATTTTGCCCACGCGTGTTGGGGCTGCGGAGGTGCACGTGTATCTCACGCCACCGGGTGGGTCTCTTGAACCAGTTGACAATGTGGCGATGTCATTCACGTTGCCTGCGCGGGGTATCCCTGCAATACCAGTTGATCTCATTGAGATTGGGCCAAACCATTGGAGTGGAGTGATGCAGTTTCCCTATTCAGGAAAGTGGACATTGGAATCGCGCGTGATTCCGAAGACAAACTCCACGTTGCTGTACACCGCAGACGTGGAAATTAGTGATTAGAGACGTTTCATCACAATGTGATGGGGCATGTTGGTGGGCTCGTCAATAAACCCATCTCCCACGGATATGAATCCACACTTTTCGTAGAAACCCAGTGCCGAATCGCGGGCACGCGCCCACACCACTTCTGCACCGCGTTCACGAGCAAGGGCAAGACCGGCGTCAATGAGCGCGCGTCCGTATCCCGTTGTCTGTAGTGAATCGTCAACGGCCATGCCCTTTAGTTGAAGTGCTGGAATGTTTGGAACTTCTGGGCATTCTTTAGAAAACCACGTGGAGGTTGCGCAGATCTCGCTGTTTTCACGAATTGCTAAATGCACAACGTCGGCATAGGAGTCTTCGGGATAGTGCGCATGGGTAACGGGAGTCCCTTTGCGTAATACACGAACACGAAGGTTCTGAATGTCATCCACACTGACGCGCTCAACAATCATGCGTTACTGAACACTCGCAACTGTGACGGAGTTTCCGTTATCCCGCGCGCTTCGGTACATAGCCTCAACAATGCGGTGTGCTTCAAGTGCAATGGAGAAGTCGGGAAAAGCAGGCTGGCGGGATGCCGCATCACGAACGAACGCACCATCGGGGTTTGCATCGGTCAAAGCGAGAGGAGCTGTCTTGTCGGTGAGTGTCTCACCTTCCAACGACCCGGTGGTTCCGTCTGCATCGCTCCACGACACGGGGCCAAACCAATCGTCTCCCGCAATGATGACGGTGCGATTCTCGCAGAACACTTCCACATGGCGCAGGCTGGGTCGTGACAGGTTGTCGTGCCAAATAGTGGTGAGAGTGCCTATTGCGCCGTTGACGAATTGCACGGACGCTGCAACACAATCTTCAATTCCGTCGATGTTATGGCGATACGTGGCACGAGCACTGACTGATTCCACATCGCCAATGAGAAAGCGCAACATGTCTACGTCGTGGATGCTGTGTTCAAGAAGCGTTCCGGCACCAGCTTTTTCTTTGTCACTGCGCCATGTTGATTTGTAGTGGCCTTGAATTGGAATGAACTGATCATCTCGGAACACCACAGACATCACTGCACCAGCAGCGGGATCTGTGATGAGTTCTCGTGCCCATAGGTATGCAGGGGAGCGCCGCAGAATCAGTCCGCATTGATGGGTAAGGGACGATGACGACGCAGTTGCGTGCATTTGCTTTGCTTGTTCAAACGAAACACCGAGAGGCTTTTCACAGAAGAATGGTTTGCCTGCTGCAATGCACGCATCAACAAGATGTTGATGTTCGCTGGTCCAGGTACAGATGTACACCATGTCGCTTGACGCAATAACTTCGTCGGCTGACGCCATCACGGTGCTTCCCGATGCTTGCGCGAAAACTTCTGCGCGTGTTGTATCAATATCGAAACATCCACCGCGTACTAACGGAACACCAGAGTGCTTCAACATCTTTGAATGGAACGTGGCGATGTGTCCCGTTCCAATGAAACCAATTACGGGTGGTGTGTGTGTCACGACAGTCACGCTAGTTGTTCTGCTTCAGCAGAGAAATGAAACAACCCGGTGGCTCGTCATCTCTCGATCACGGCCACCGGGTTGTTCCCAGTGCTTGTTAAGAAGCGATTAACGCTTCTTGGCGCCCTTCTTTGCAGCCTTCTTAGGTGCTGCCTTCTTTGTTGTCTTCTTAGCAACTGCCTTCTTTGCAGCCTTCTTAGGTGCTGCTTTCTTTGCAGGTGCTGCCTTCTTTGCAGGAGCCGCAACGTTGATCTGCTCACCGGTGGCTGGGTTGCGACCCATGCGTGCTGGACGCTTGATCTTTGCAAACTTTGCAAAACCGGAAAGGTTGACGACTTCACCTTTAGCGACGTTCGCAAGAATGACGTCGATGGTTCCTTCGACGGCTTTTGCGGCATCTTTATTGTTGAGGCCGGTGTGTAGGGCTACTGCTTGAATGAGTTCACGCTTCTTCATGGCTGTAACCGTACGCCATTTCGCTAGTGAAATCGGGGATATCTGACATACCTTTTCCGTCACACATGGCGACGGGTTAGGGCGTCATGAGAACGCGACCAAACGCCTGACGACTTTCGATATAGCGATGCGCATCGGCGGCCTCGGCCAAATGGAAGACCTTGTCGATCACCACGGTGAGTTCTCGAGATGCCACTCGGTTGAGAAGTGACCCGATGAGTGGGTGGGTGCGATGGCCGTTCACTCCCATTTCGGCACCAAGGAAAACCCCCGTAATTGAGGCGTTTTTCTGCATAATTGGCCAAATTTCGGGTGGTTGGGGCTCGCGCCCAGCACGACCCACCCAACTGATACGTCCGCGATAGGCAAGAGACGCCACGCTTGCCTCCAATGTTTTTCCACCCACGGGGTCAACCACGAGGTTCACGCCCTTGCCGTTCGTCAGTTCCATGACTGCTTTTGCAGGGTCGGTACTGACGTAATTAATCGCGTGGTCCAGGCCGTAGTTCTTCAGTTTCTCAAGGCGCTCGTCACTAGAGGCTGTGGCGTACACCGTGGCTCCCGCCGCCTTTGCCAACTGAATGGCAGCGAGACCAACTCCGCCAGCGCCGGCCTGAATGAGGACATGTTCGCCGGCTTGCAGGTGACCAAATTCGAAGAGGCAATCGTGCGCAGTTCCAAACTCAATGGGAACTCCCGCGCCTTCTTCCAATGATGCGCCGTCGGGAATAACCCACACTGATTGTTCGGGAACGCACACAACTTCTGCGTGAGATCCGAACCCCATTGTTGCCACTACACGTTGACCAGGCGTAACGCGGGTGACGCCTTCGGCAACATCGCGCACTATTCCTGCTGCTTGATAGCCAACAATGTGTGGAGTAGTGGCAAGGACGCCACCTTGACGATGTAGCAAGTCGCCACCTTGAATGGCGATTGCCTTCACATCGATACGAACAGAGCCTTTGCGCAGTTCTGGTTCGGCAACGTCTTCATAACGGAATACTTCGGGTCCACCAACGTGGTCGTACACAGCAGCTTTCATGTGTGAGACCGTACTCGCTTCGGTTACGCCAGGCGAAGGGCAGCGGTAAACAACAGCACGCACAGTGCGGCAAGGGCAAATGCGGCTTGACTGAGTTGTGCGCCGGGGTGACCCAGCAACTGGCTAATTGCAATGGGAACAGTGGTGGAGTTGCTGCGCGTCAGGAATGACGTGGCGCCAAATTCTCCTAAAGAGATTGCAGCAGAAAGACCGGCGGAACGCACGAGTGCTGGCGTAAGAAGTGGAAGCTCTATGCGTCGCCATGTTTTCCACGGACCAGCACCAAGTGATGCTGAAGCCTGAGTGAGTGATTCGGGAATGGCGCGCACAGCAGGATCTAATGTGCGCACAGCAAGTGGTAACGCAATGACACAGTGAATCACTGGAATCAACCATCGTTCTACTCGCCATTCGAATGGTGCCTGATCGAATGTGACGATGAGGCCAAGTCCAAGTGTGACGGCAGAAACCATCAGAGGGAATGCGGTGAGTGCCGAGATAAGAGAGGTGTTGTTCTTTGCCGATGCAATCATGAGTGCTGCAGTTGTGGTGAGTACTGCGCACGTTATTGCGAACGTTGTGGACGTGAGCAGTGTTGATGCAATGTTGATGCCGACTGCTTCGGTTGTTCCGTTGAACAGCCAGCGATAACCGTCCAGTGTGAAGTGTCCATCCAGTCGAAGGGAACGCAGGATCACCGCGACAAGTGGAGCGACGACAATTAGGACGGGGAGCGCGACTGCGGCGACAATTCTGCGCCGTTGACGTTGTGTGGGAATTCTCAGTGTTGTTGCAATGTCGTTTGTTGTGTCCGTTGTTCTTGATGTGTTGGTGACCCGTGACTGTCGTGTGCCAAGTGTGAACACAATGAGAATGACAACGGCTTGAATGACAGAGAGTGAAACTGCGGTGCGCGTGTCGCCCAAGTTCACTGCTTGAGTGAAGATTTCGGCTTCAATAGTTCGTCTCTTTATTCCGCCAAGAATGGCGATGACTCCAAAACTGCTGAAACAGAATAAGAACACCACAGCCGCAGCGTTTTTCAGTGCTGGAGCAATGTGTGGGAGAACAATGAATCGAAATGTTCTTAGTGAAGTTGCGCCGAGATCTGCCGCGGTGTCTTCCAATGTGGTGTCAAGCATCGCCCAACGTGGCCCCACGATGCGAACGATGACCGCCACGTTGAACACCACATGTGCCCACAAAATTGCCGGAACGGGGGCAGAGGGGAGAACAGCCTTCACACCAGTTGCAATGACCACGGCGGGCATGAAGAACGGAACTGTGATGAGTCCAATAAGTGTTTTCGAAAATCGGAATGAATACCGAGACACCGCCCAGGTGATGGGGAGCGCAACAGCAACGGTGAGCACGGTGGACAGAGCGGCTTGCCATGCGGTGAACCACCAGAGACGCACTAAAGATGCATTGGTCAGTGTTGATGTGATGTCGCTTGGTCTCGCGAACGACGCGAGCATGGTGACAACTGGAAATGCAAAGAACACAGCGAGTGCACCGAGAGGAATCGCCTGAGCCCATCTCATTGTGTTCCTCACGGAGTTCATGTGTTGCCTGTTGGTTCTTTTACTGGTGCGCGGTCCACGACGTCTACGTCCGTGTGGTTAGCGCAGAACGAGAGATCTCCATGAATCAATCCATGTGTCTCTGTTCTCTTCAATTTCGATTGGTGAAATTGTGAGAGGGGTTTTCGGGCGAACGGCAAAATCAGTGAACAGTTTTGGAAGTTGAGCGTTTGGGTTTACGGGGAAGACGAACAGAGTGAGCGGCATTGATTCCTGGAACTTTGTGTCAAGTAAGAAGTCAACGAGTTTCTGCGCAATCGCTTCGTTCTTGGTTCCGCGAAGCACGCCAACGTATTCCGTTTGACGGAAACAGGTCTTTTCAATAACTCCAGTGGGTGGTGTGTCAATTGGAGTTGCGGAGTACAGCACTTCGGCTGGTGGGCTTGAGCCGTAGGAAACAACGAGTGGATACTTGCCTTTTCCGCTGGAACCAGAGAACTCAACGGTGTATGCAGAAGTCCAGTCCGACACCACTTTCACATTGTTCTGTGTGAGTGCTGTCCAGTAGTTCCGCCACTTCTCTTCGCCGAAATGGGCAAGTGTGCCCAGTAGAAATCCGAGACCAGGTGATGAGGTTGTGGGGTCTTGAACAACAAGAAGGTTTTTGTATGTGGGTTTTGCGAGATCTTCAAATGATGTAGGAACAGGAATGTTCCGTGAGGCGAACCAGTTCTTGTCGTAGTTCACACAGATGTCACCTTCGTCCACTGGTGTGTAGTCGGTGAGCACGTTGGCTTCTTGTGCACGTGACAGAAAAGTGTTGTCAATTCCCCACATCACATCACCTTCTGGATTTCCAGCAGTGAGGATTGCTTTGCTCACCATTGTTCCCGTGTCACCAGCGGTGACTACTTTGACCGTGACTCCAGTGTCTTTCGTGAAGTCGTTGAAGATGCCTTCTTCGGGTGTGAATGCGTCGTAGGCAACAAGCACAACTTCTGTAGGTGCGGGTGCAGTTGCTTTCGAACTGCACGCTGCGGCTAGCGCAGACAGTGCAGTAAGGGCCGCGATAGTTGAGATGATTCGTGGGGTTTTCATCTGTTCTCCTGTGGTGTGATGATGGCGGCGAGAACGCCTGTACGCAGTGCGATGGTGACTGTTGAGTTGGTGGCGATGTTGCTGACGCCGCGAGATGCGAAAGCTTTCAACGTTGAACGTTTGAGATTCCACTTCAATCCGGTTGTTGTGACACCTTTTGCGTGACCACCAAGCGGAATGAGTGAGATGGTGTCGCCTTCAGTAACCGAGAGAGTGGTTGTCGTTCGCGGAGTTGCGATTTGAACGAATGACTGGCCAATGTGTGCAGTGACAGTGGCGTGATCTGTTTGGGCCACCAGAGAATGAATCATGGACAGCGTGTGGTCAAATCGATCGCCACCGCCCGCAATGACGTGAATAGTGTCGTATGTCAGTGACTCGGCCATATGAAGTGCGAGTTCTGTGTCGGTGTGGTCTTTGTCGGGATGATGTTCGTAAATGGTGGTGTTGTGGGCGCGCGCATCTGCGAGATGAGCAGGGGAGATGGAATCCATGTCGCCAATGAGGATGTGTGGGGTAAGACCAGCGGCGCATGCGTGTTCCCAGCCGGAATCGGCAGCAATGATGAGCGCTTCTGGATCGCTGTTCACGTATGCGAGCGCGTTCTCGTGTGGTGAGTCCCCGCCTATGAAGATGAGTGCTTGGCGTTGTGCCATGTCCGATTCCCTCCGCCGGCATTACCCGGATCAGGTTCTTGGGTCGGTGGCCGCGGCCACCCTCTCAGCCCACCGAATCGTGTGAGCTCCCCATTGGTTGAGTTGTGTTTCTTACCTTATCGGTTGGTGTATGTCTGGAGTTTGGTTGTTGTTTGTTTTGTGGTCCGATGTTGTCCTTTCGTGCCGCGCTGTCTCGATTGGTGACGGCATCCCGCCGTTGCAGGGGGAGGTGCTCATTGCGAACATCTCGGATGACGGCATCCCGCCGTTGCAGGGGGAACCCCTCCCCAAAAACCTCCGCGATGCCGTCATACCGCCACCTTCACGCCCGTAAGACGGCATGCCGTCACAAGAGTGAGCCAAGCACCACTTAGCCGCTTAGCTGCGATGACGGCATCCCGCCGTGCCGTCATGCCGCCTTGCCACGACACCGCAATGCCGTCATGCCGTCATGCCGCCATTGGGCTTTGTCCGGAATAACTAGCGGTATGCCGTCATGCAGGAATTCAATTCAAAACCTGGTGGTATCCCGACGAATGTGAAAAGAGGTGCCGGGGTCCCGCCCGTCGGTATCCCGCCACACACAAGTCAGAGACATGGTCAGAGACATGGTCAGAGACATAAGTCCCGCATCCCAACCGCACACACAACAGCAGCATCATTCCCACCTGCGATTCCATCAGCCTCTACCCACGTCATTAGGTTGTCCCTAAGACACGACGCATCAGTCGTCTGACACAGGGGGTATCACGATGGGCAATCTGAACGGCAAAATCGCACTCGTTACTGGCGGTGGCCGCGGTATCGGTCGAGCAATCTCCATAGCGTTGGCCAACGAAGGCGCAACTGTCGCTATCAACTACAAGCGAGATAGAGAATCAGCCGAAGAAACAATGCGTCTCATTCTTGACGGTGGCGGCACAGCAACCATTCACCAGGGTTCAAATGACATTCCGCAGGAGAATGTCAATCTCATCAATGACGTCATTGCAACACACAAAAAACTCGACATTGTTGTTGTCAATGGTGGCGTCGCGTCACGCGGACGATCAGTAGTTGATACCGAAGCAGAAGAACTGTGGAATCTTGTCGCCACTCATGCGCTGGGACCGCATCAACTCTGCAGAGCGTTTCTTCCCCACATGCGTCAACAAGGCGGTGGCCATGTGGTGTTCATCTCGTCTGTCGCAACATCGGGAATGGCAGCAAATGGTGCCCCATACAACATGGGTAAAGCCGCAATGGAGGCACTCGCCTACACGCTCGCCAAAGAAGAAGAACCACACAACATCCACGTGAACATCGTGGCTCCTGGACTGGTGGAAACTGACATGGGCGTTCGTCTTGCCCGAGCCATCACAGGGCGTAAAGAAATGGACGATCTCCGTTCAATGGACGCAAATTCGCCATTTGGTCGCGTGTGCCAGCCTGAAGACATCGCCAATGCAGTCCTTTTCTTTTGTTCCCCCCAGGCCTCCTACGTAACGGGGCAACGCCTCCAGGTCAACGGCGGTGGCAACAGCCTCCGTGTGGGCCAGTAGTCGACCAACAGCCGGGCAATAACCCCCGCTATCCTTCGGGGCGTGAGTCCACTTGCCCCCCAAAGTTCCGACACCATCATCGAAATCACTGAAGAAGCACTCACGCAGTTGCTCACCCTTCGTGATGAAGAACCAGAAAAAGAACGCCTCGGTCTGCGTCTTGAAGTTCTCGCAACACCTGGCGAAGAATTCAAGTACGACTTGTCGTTTGAAATTGTTACGCAAGCGGCATTCACCGATGAAGTACGCACCATTGGTGGCCTGAAGGTCATCATTCCGCTTCAAACGTTTGAACACATCAACGGCGCAACTCTTGATTATTCCGAACGCCAAGGTCTCATCATTCGCAATCCAAACAAGCCACCAGCGCCAATGATTGATGGCCTCACCAACGATGACGAACTCTCAGCATCCGTCGAGGCTGTCATTTCAACAGACATCAACCCGTCTCTTGCCGCGCACGGCGGATTCGTCACATTCGTTGGCCATGACGGTGAAGGCGTTGCATATCTCACCATGGGCGGTGGATGCCACGGATGCTCCATGAGCAAAATGACAATGCTCGAAGGCGTGCAAACCACTTTGGTTGAACAAGTTCCTGGCGTTCTCAAAGTGCGTGACGTCACCGATCACGCCACCGGCGCGAACCCGTACTACAGCTAAGTCGTCTCTACGAAGACAGCTCACAAGCCGCACGTGAATCGTGCAATGCTGTGTCCATGAAAGTTGCACAACTGTGGACCTATCCCGTGAAGTCAATGGTGGGAAGCACTGTTGCAACCATTGATCTCAGCCCACTCGGCATTGTCGGCGACCGATACTGGGCCATTCGTGACCTTGACAATGGAGGTATTCGCGGCGCCAAAAAGATTGGCGAACTCATGCAGTTCACTGCAGAACAACAAGGCGAACATGTCTCCATCACATGCCCAAACGGTGACGTCATTTCTTCATCACACAGCGACGCTAACGAAAAACTTTCGCGCGCACTTGGTCGAAATGTTGCATTGGAATCACTTCCTGCAGACAACAATCTTGAGCACTTCCGTCGTGGACCTGGAACTTCATCTGATCCCATGACAGAACTGCGAAACATCTTTGGTCGCGAAGAAAACGAACCACTTCCTAACTTTGCAGCGTTCCCACCTGAAGTTGCCGAATTTGAATCTCCTCCCGGAACTCATTACGACTGCTGGCCACTCATGGTGATGACAACGTCTGCGATGACAGCGATGCAACAGGCACTTCCTGACTCAAACATTGACATCAAGCGTTTTCGCCCCAGCATTGTCATTAACTCCACAGAGCCCGGCCATCCTGAATTCACATGGAAAGGCAAAACAGCAGCCATCGGTTCTGCACGCATTGAGTTTCTCGATCCATGTCCACGCTGCATCATGATCACCCGTCGCATTAATGACGACATCCCCGAAGACCGTGCAATCTTGCGTCACGTGGTACGAGACCTCGACCAGAACGTGGGCGTCTACGCCCGCGTCATCACCCCAGGCACTATCTCCATCAACGACACCGTCAGTTTTGAGTAGAAAATTGACTACTACGCAGGCGTCCAATACACGGACACTCGACGATTCGCCGATGCATTTTTTTCATTCGACTTAATCACAAAACCTTGGTAGGAAATCCACATTGTGAGTCCTTTACCTGACAGGTAATCAGCAACTGCTTGTGCGCGGAAGTCTGCAAGGTTTTGCAAATACTTCTTCGAATCTGTGTTGTTGTATCGTGAGAAACCAGAGACAAGAAGTGTTCCGCATTTTCCTCTGATGTCTTTGAGTGCTTTGTCCAACAGTGCCTTATCAGCAGCATCAAGTGTTATTTCTGATGGCGCAAAATCAATCTGTGGAAGAACTAGCTGTCCAGCTAAGGCTGGAATATTTGTTTTCTTGTCAACACTGATGGATGTCTTGCCAGGGCGCACGTTGAAATTCTTTGGTGCTCCCTCTGACACCCCACATTGGTTATTTGTGATGATGCGAACCTTTGCGCCCTGCACAGACTTTGGAACAACGATGCGAGCCCCTGTGTCTTCTGGGCCGACTTTGACGGTGGCGCGGCGGACGACCTTTCCTTTGCCATCTAGAACGATGAATGACACTGATTGCACGCCTGCCAACGCGGCAGATGTCCCAAACTTCACTTCAACAACATTCTCAAACCTATTGGTCGTTGTCTTAGGAGTGACAGCGGACGTTGCAACTGTTGCCGGTGCACGTCCAGCGCTAATAATGATTTGAGTTGGTGGCGAAACTGGCGAACTATTTCCCGCAAGGTCGGTCACGACTGCTGTCAAGGTCCATGTTCCACTCGCCATGGGGCTCATCTCGCAAAAATTCACACTTGCCGAGGCAATAAATGAACAAGAGGCCTTCTCGGCTTTCGTACTCACGCCATCAATAGTTGCTGTTTCACCATTGAGCACATTGACCACCGAGATTCGCGGTGTGGCATCAAGCGATGTGAGCGCTCCATTGTCTTGTGAATTGAACGGAGCGGCGCTTGCTGTTGGCGCAACTGTGTCAATAACTGATGTGAAGACCGGCGTGGGGTTTGACGAATTATTTGCCACGTCGGTGATGACGGCAGAGACGCTCCACGTGCCATCACTCATTGCAGGAAGGGTGCACACACGCTCAGATGTTGTTGCGCTTGCCGTGAACGAACATTGAAGAGTTTGGCCATTAGCCGTTGCCGACACCACAACTCGATCGGTTGCGTTGGCTTCCGAAACAATCACGGTTGGCGTGTTATCGCTGGTAATGCCGTCTGTCGAACTTGGTCCAGTATCGGAACTGGCCACATACGTCAGTGGTTTAGTAGCGGCGGGAGCGGTGGTGTCAATGGTGATGGAGAGTTGGTCGGACGCCGCCACCATAAGTCCAGCAATCAACTGCCGCGCTCTGTATGTCCATGTTCCATCTGCCAATACGCCAGGCGTGCATGTTTCCGACACATTTTGTGGCACAAAGCTGCAGACAACATTCGCGAATCCACTTCGTGTGAACGTAATGGTGGTGTCAATTGCGGGGACTAAATCTCCAATGACCACGGTAGGTGTGGAGTCGGAGAGGGGAGTGTTATTTATTGTGACAGGAATACCCGCTGAAATCTCACGAACTGTGATGTCACCACTAGAGATGGCCGATGCATTTGGAAGATAGTTGGCCGCATCGGTCCCTGTTAGTGAGATGTTCGTAACAGTGACTGTCTTGTTGCGACCAAGTTCAGAGTCATCAAACAGCGCAGTGCTGGTAATTGTGAAAACGTCTCCATCACGGCGATTATCCGTGTACGTAACGGTCGCAGCGTTGGTGGCGTCGTAGGTCTTATTAGCAGCAACCGGCACAACGACGAGTGCTCGATGTGTGATGTTGGCTGTTGTGGTGGCGGTGGCGTTCTGTGTGTAGTTGGCTGCGTCTGTTCCAGTGAGGGTGATGCTTGTTGAGGTCACAGTTTTCCCTGCGCCAACGTTCTTGTTGTAAAATGTTGCCGATCCGTTAACGGTGAAAACGTCGCCTGCTACGCGGTTGTCTGCATACGTGACGGTCGCAGCAATTGTGGCGTCGTAGGTTTTGTTGGTGGCGGTGATGGTGACGGCCAATGATCGCGCGGTGATGTTCGCAGTCGTCGTGGTCGTTGTGTTTGGCGTGTAGTTGGCCGCGTCGGTTCCGCTGAGTGTGATGCCGCTTGCCGTAACAGTTTTCCCGGTTCCGACGGTCTTTGATGAGAATGTTGCCGATCCACTCACGGTGAAAATATCGCCCGCTACGCGGTTGTCTGCATACGTGACGGTTGCAGCAATTGTGGCGTCGTAGGTTTTGTTGGTGGCGGTGATGTTCACAGCCAAGGTGCGGGCCGTGATGTTGGCTGTTGTGGTGGCGGTTGTGTTTGGTGTGTAGTTGGCCGCGTCTGTTCCAGTGAGGGTGATGCCGGTTGCGGTGACTGTTTTTCCGGTTCCGACGGTCTTTGATGAGAATGTTGCCGATCCGTTGACGGTGAAAATATCGCCCGCTATTCGGTTGTCTGCATAAGTGACACTTGCGGTGGCGGTGCGGTCGTAGACCTTGTCCGTTGCGGTGATGGTGACGGCCAGTGATTGCGCGGTGATGTTGGCTGTTGTGGTTGCGGTTGTGTTTGGCGTGTAGTTGATCGAGTCTGTTCCAGTGAGGGTGATGCCGCTTGCCGTAACAGTTTTCCCAACACCTACGTTTTTGTTATCGAAGGTGGGTGTGCCGTTGACAGTGAAAACGTCGCCTGTTACTCGATTGTCTGCGTATGTGACAGCCGCAGAGTCGGTGGCGTCGTAGGTTTTGTTGCTGGCGGTGATGGTGACGGCCAGGGTGCGGGCCGTGATTGTCGCAGTCGCAGTCGCGGTGGAGTTCGGCGTGTAGTTGGCCGCATCGGTTCCACTGAGGGTGATGCCGCTTGCTGTAACAGTTTTCCCTGCGCCAACGTTTTTGTCGTCAAAGGTGGGTGTGCCGCTGATGGTGAAAATGTCGCCTGCTACGCGGTTGTCTGCATACGTGACACTTGCGGTGGCGGTGGCGTCGTAGACCTTGTCCGTTGCGGCGATGGTGACAGCCAGTGATCGCGCGGTGATGTTGGCTGTTGTGGTGGCGGTTGTGTTTGGTGTGTAGTTGGCCGCGTCGGTTCCAGAAAGGGAAATACCGTTCGCCGTAACCGTCTTTCCGGTTCCAATTGTCTTTGTAGCAAACGTTGCTGTTCCAGTGACCGTGAAGTCATCTCCAGAGATTCTCGTGTCTGAATACACAACGCTTGCTGCAGTGGTGCTGTCGTAGACCTTGTCCGTTGCGGTGATGGTGACAGCCAATGATCGCGCCGTGATGTTGGCTGTTGTGGTGGCGGTTGTGTTTGGCGTGTAGTTGGCCGCATCGGTTCCAGAGAGCGAAATTCCAGTCGCGGTGACAGTCTTTCCTGTTCCAACATTTTTGTCACTGAACGTGGATGTCCCACTCACTGTGAAGAGATCACCAGCAATTCGATCATCGGAATAGGTGACCGACGCAAGATCTGAGGAGTTATATGTCTTATGCGACGCCGTGATAGACACAGCCAAAGATTTTGCTGAAATGTCGGCCACCGCAGTGGGGGAGCCATCCAAAGACAACGTGTAGTTCGCTAATCGAGTTCCAGACAATGTTGCAGATGTCAGCGTCACCGTTTTGCCAGTACCAACGTTCCTGTCGGCAAAAGCTGCTACTGGTGATGACAAGGCAATCTTGGTGAAATCGTTCGCATCCCCTGCAGGAACATTCATCAGAGTGAGCGCAGTCGGCGTGGTGATTGTGGCGCTGGTTGTGCGGTTGTAGACGCGTGATGAAGGCGTTACAAGAGACCCACCAATGGTGAGTGGTCGTTGCGTGATATTTGCCGTGAATGTGGGGAGAGTCAATGTGTAGTTGGCAGCATCTGCGCCTGTTAACGAATATCCAGTGGTTGTAATTCCAATCCCAGTACCCACTGTTGCTTGGGCGAACGTGAAGGTAGGCACACCACTGAGTGTGACATCATCGACCAATTGGACATCACTGAGCCCAGGCGCATTCGGTGGCGTGACTTGTGCAGTGGCATCAGAGGTGGCGTCGTATTGGCGATTCGTCACCGTGAAGACACCAGTGATGGAAAGTGCCCGTGGCGTGATGTTTGCGGTAGATGCAGCATTCACCGTCACCGATGGCAAGACATAGTTAGCGGCGTCCGTTCCTGTGATTGTCATGTTTGATGTCGTCACAGTTTTGCCGCTCACTGCAGTCTTTGAGCTGTACGTTGCTTCTCCTGACACGGTGAGAATGTCGCCTGCAATCCGATTATCTGAATATGTGTCCGAGGCTGTTGCGGAGCCGTCGTACACCTTGTTGGTGGGAGTAACGGTGACATTCAGTGTCCTCTGGCTAATAGTTGCAGTTGTGGTGATAGAAGTTGCATATGTGTAGTTCGGCGCATCAGATCCGGTGACAGAGATCCCTGCCACGGTCACGGTCTTGCTGGCACCAGCAGTCTTCGATGCAAATGTCGCTGAACTATAAGAAATATTGAGAATATTTCCAGCAACACGGTCATCGCTGATGGTCACCGATGCTGAAGTTGATTGGTCGTACGTTTTGTCTATTGCACTGGCAGTTAAGACCAGAGCTCTGGCGGTGATGTTCGCTGTGGAAGTGGTGGAAGAGTTGGGCGTGTAATTGGCGGCGTCGGTTCCAGAGAGAGAAATGCTTGAGGCAGTGACGGTCTTTGACGTACCGACGGTTTTGGTGGCAAAAGTTGATGTCCCGTTGACAGTGAATACGTCACCGTTGATGCGATTATCTGAATAGGTGACCGGCGCCGTCGTTGTTCCGTCGTAGATCTTGTTGCTGGCGGTGATAGTGACGGCTAGTGATCTGGCGGTGATGTTCGCAGTCGTCGTCGCGGTTGTATTTGGCGTGTAGTTATTGGCATCGGTTCCAGAGAGCGAAATTCCAGTCGAGGTGACAGTCTTTCCAGTTCCAACATTTTTGTCACTGAACGTGGATGTCCCACTCACTGTGAAGAGATCACTTGCGATTCGGTTATCGCCATAGGTGACAGAGGCAGAGTTAGTGGCGTCGTAGGTTTTATTTCCCGCCGAGATTGTGATGTTCACACTTCGTCGAGTGATGTCCGCAGTTGTTGTTGTTGAGCCAGCAAGGGTCAGCGTGTAGTTCACAGCTGTAGTACCCGTGAGTGACGCAGAAGTCAGAGAGACAGTCTTATTTGTTGCGGCGCCTTTGTCGGCGTACTGCGCAACCAGTCCAGTGAGCGCAACTTTTGATGGAGTGTTTGCATCGCCATCTGGAACATTGAGAAGCACCAGCGCACTGCTGTCTGTGATGGTGCTTGATGTTGTGCGGTCGTACGTCTTTGTAGATGCTGTAACCAATGAGCCCCCGATGGTGAGTGGTCGTTGGGTGATGTTTGCAGTAAACGACGGCGAGGTGAGTGAATAGTTGCCAGCGTCGGCTCCAGCGAGTGAATAGCCGGACGTGGAGATGCCAATGTTTGTTCCCACCGTTGCTTGGGCGAAAATGAATGTTGGCGAACCCGTCAATGTGGTGTCATCACTCGCTTGCACATCCGATAATCCAGCGTTGGCGGGAAGCGTGATTTGACTGGTTGCATCCGTTGTTGCGTCGTACGGGCGATTGGCAACCGTGAATACTCCGGTCACCGTGAGATTTCGTTTGGTGATATTGGCTATGGCGGTTGTAGAGGTATTCGGCGTGTAGTTGGCAGCATCTGTCCCAGACAGCGCGATGCCAGTTGCAGTGACGGTCTTTCCATTTGCTGCGGTTTTGTCATCGAAAGTGGCGGTTCCTGAAACAGTAAATAAATCTCCGCTGACTCTGTTATCTGCGTAGGCCACCGTTGCGGCAGTTGAGGCGTTGTACACCTTGTTGCTGGCGGTGATGGTGACAGCAAGTGATCTTGCGGTGATGTTGGCGGCAGTGGTTGTGGTGGTGTTGTGTGTGTAGTTCGCTGCGTCTGTTCCAGAGAGGGAAATGCTCGCTGCAGTGACAGTCTTTCCTGTACCGACGTTCTTGTCGCTAAACGTGGGTGTGCCGTTGACGGTGAAAATATCGCCTGCTACTCGGTTGTCTGCATATGTGACACTTGCGGTGGTGGTGCGGTCGTAGACCTTGTCCGTTGCGGTGATGGTCACAGATAGCGCGCGCGCTGAAATATTGGCGGTAGTGGTTGTGGTGGTGTTGTGTGTGTAGTTCGCTGCGTCTGTTCCAGAGATGGCGATACCAGTAGCCGTCACGGTTTTTCCAGTTGCCACAGTCTTTGAAGAGAACGTTGACGTTCCACTCACCGTGACATCGTCACCTGAAACACGATTGTCTGCATAGTTCACTGTTGCGGCAGTGGTGCCGTCATACGTCTTGCTCGATGCAGAAATGGTGACTGCGAGCGTTCGGACCGTGATGTTCGCCAATGCACTTGCAGTGGTGTTCTGGGAGTAGTTGCCCGACGCTGTTCCCGTCAACGTGATGTTATTGGCGGTGACGGTCTTTCCTGTGCCAACGTTCTTGTCGCTGAAAGTTGCAGTCCCGCTCACTGTCATGACGTCACCTGAGACGCGATTATCTACGTATGTCACCGTTGCGGCAGTTGTGCCGTCATACGTCTTGTTTGATGGCGTAATTGTGACGTTAAGTGTGCGAGGTGTAATTGACGCATATGTAATTGGTGAGTTATTCACCGACACTGCATAGTTGCCTAAGTCGGCCCCAGTGAATTGGAATGACGTCAACTCAACAATCTTGTTCACACCAACATTTGCGTCCGTGCGGAATCGACCGCGTGGATTTGTTACTCCTACTAGATCGCTTCCTTGCACACCTACCAACGTGAGATCCGCGATGTCGTATGTCGCAGTTCGTGATCCGTCATAGACCTTGTTTTGTGCCTGAAGAGTTCCCGTTACTTCGAGCGGACGCTGAGTGATTTCCGCTGTTGATGTTGTAGTGAGGTTGTGTTGGTAATTCCCTGCGTCTGTTCCAGTAATTGTGATGTCTGTGATGGAGACTGTTTTCCCGGCGGCAGCTGTTTTTGAAGAAAAGGTGGCTGTTCCGCTCACGGTAAAGATATCTCCGGACACTCTGTCGTCGCTGTACACAGCAGTTGCGCTGGTGGTGGCGTCGTACACCTTCGTGTCTGCAACTGCGGTCACATTCAGGGTTCGTACGGTGATATCGGCCGTTGTGGTGGTGCTTGTGTTCTGTGTGTAGTTCGCCGCGTCTGTGCCACTAATGGTGATTGATGAGGCTGTGACTGTCTTGCTGGTACCGATGTTCTTGTTGTCAAACGATGCACTTCCACTGACGGTGAACAAGTCACCCGAAACACGATCATCGAGATAGGTCACCGACACAGATGTATTTCCGTTGTACACCTTGTTGCTGGCGGTGATGGTGACAGCCAACGGTCGCGCAGTGATGTTTGCCGTGGTGCTTGCAGTTGTATTGGGTGTGTAGTTTCCAGAGTCCGTTCCCGACAGCGTGATGCCGCTCGTAGAAACGGCCTTTCCTGTCCCAACCGTCTTAGAACTAAACGTTGACGTGGCAGAGTAGGAAAAGGTGTCACCACTTACTCTGTTGTCACTAAACGTCACCGATGCTGTTGTTGTGCGGTCGTACACCTTGTTCACGCCGGTTGTTGTGACCGTCAATGATCGTCGTGTGATGTTTGACGTGTTGGTTGCTGTTGTGTTCGGTGTGTAGTTGCCGGCATCTGTTCCCGACAGCGTGATACCGCTCGCGGTGACTGTCTTGTTGGTGCCGACGTTCTTGTCAGAGAATGTTGCTGTTCCACTCGCCGTAATGGAATCGCCAGAGAGACGCGTGTCTTGATACGTCACAGCAGCTGTATCTGTACCGTCATATGTCTTCGCTGTTGGAGTAATAGAAATCGTGACCGACCGCCGTGTGATATCGGACGTCGTTGTGGGCGCTCCAGAGATGGTGAGGGTGTAGTTGCTAGAGGTGGTTCCAGAGAGCGATGCTGCTGTGAGAGTGACCGCTTTGTTCGTACCCACGTTCTTGTCACCGTATGAAGCAGCGAGACCACTTAAACCCACTTTTGCAGCATTGTTTGCATCACCAGCAGGGACATTTTGAAGCTGTAACTGTGAAGAATCTGTGATGGATGATGTGACTCCGCGGTCGTACACCTTGCTAGACGCAACTACTAAGGCCCCACCAATGGTGAGTGGTCGCTGCGTGATGTTGGCGGTAAAGCTTGGCTGGGTCAGAGCGTAGTTATCAGCGTCTGTGCCAATAACCGAATAACCAGTCGTCGAGATGCCAATACCTGTTCCAACTGTTGCCTGAGCAAAAGTGAAAGTTGGCGTTCCCGACAACGTTGCATCATCGCCTGATTGCACATCGGAGAGACCGGCAGAAACAGGAAGCGTCACTTGAGACGTTGCATCGGTGGTGGCGTCATAGTGACGGTTGGCAACAGTGAAGGTTCCCGTCACCGTTAGCGGACGCTTTGTAATGTTCGCAAGTGCAGTCGCAGTGGTGTTGTAGTCGTAATTCCCAGCATCGGTGTTAGAAACTGAAATTCCTGACGCAGTCACCGTCTTGCCGGTACCAGCGTTTTTGTCACTAAAAGTATTAGTAGAGCTAAACGTTAATGCATCGCCTGAAATTCTGTTATCTGTGTATGCAACGGTTGCGGTGGTACTCGCGTTGTATACCTTGTTTGACGGCGTGATTCCAATTGTGAGAGAGCGCTTGGTGATGTCGGCGGTTGTAGTGGCCGATGTGTTGACGGTGTAGTTGCCTGAATCAGTGCTGGACAGTGAAATTCCACTGGCAGTGACCGTCTTGCCGGTTCCAACATTCTTGTCGCTGAATGTTGGTGTGCTGGAGATGACCAATATGTCGCCCGATACCCGATCATCGCTGTATGTCACTGATGCTGTTGTGGTTCGGTCGTACACCTTGTTTACTGCTGAGATTGTGACTGTAAGAGCACGTCGGTTAATGGTGGCCGTCGTTGTGGTCGACGAGTTTGGTGAATAGTTTGCGGCATCTGTTCCCGACAATGTGATGCTGCTAGCGGTCACTGTCTTACTAATTCCGTAGGTCTTGCTAGAAAAAGTGGCAGTTCCGCTAACTGTCAGTACATCTCCGGAAATTCGATTGTCGGCATAGAGCACTGATGCGGCTGCGTTTCCATCGTATGTTTTGCTGCTCGCCGTAATTGTCACTGCAAGTGCTCTTGCAAAAATTGTCGACGTTGCTGTTGCAGTCGTGTTGAAGGAATAGTTTGGGGCGTCCGCTCCGCTAATGGACATATTGGTAGCAGTCACTGTTCTATTCGTGCCCACGTTTTTGTCTGGGTAGGTGGGAGTACCAGAGACAGTAAGAGTGTCGCCGGAGATACGAGTGTCAGTGAAAGTCACAGTTGCATTGGCGGTGCCATCGTAGGTTTTGTTTCCCATCGTGAATCCAAGCGTGATGGGACGTTGTGTGATGTCCGCTGTTGTAGTGGGAGCTCCCGCGGTTGTAATTGTGTAGTTAGATGCGGTTGTTCCAGTGAGCGATGCTGTGGCAACGGTAACTGTCTTTGCTGTGCCCACGTTTTTGTTGTCGTATGTAGCGGTGAGTGATGCGAGTGCAACTTTTGCTGGATCATTGGCGTCACCGGCAGGAACGTTGACAAGGGTAAGCAGGGAGGTGTCGGTAATTGAAGCCGCCGTTGTCCGGTTGTACACCTTGGTGCTGGTAACGCTCAGCGTTCCACCAATTGTGAGTGGTCGTTGTGTGATGTTGGCGGTAAAGCTTGGTTGGGTCAAGACGTAGTTCGCTGCATCGGCGCCGACCACTGAGTACCCAGACGTTGTAATGGCGATTGAATTTCCCACTGTTGCCTGAGCAAAGGTGAATGTTGGTGTACCCGAAAGTGTTGCATCATCGCCAGATTGCACGTCGGAGAGACCTGCAACGGATGGAAGAGTGATTTGGGGAGTTGCGTCCGTGGTCGCGTCGTACTGACGGTTTGCAACGGTGAATGTGCCAGTCACAGTAAGAGACCTACGTGTGATGTTTGCAGCAGTAGTGGCCGTGGAGTTCTGTGAATAATTCGCAGCGTCAGTACCAGTCAGAGTGATGCCGCTTGCAGTAACTGTTTTTCCCGTTCCGAAGTTCTTGGAATCAAAGGTTGCAGTTCCGCTAATGGAGAATTGATCACCCGACACACGATTATCTGAGTATGTCACCGTGGCAGTTGTTGATGCGTTGTACACCTTGCTAGTGGCAGAAATTGTGACATTGAGCGGTCTCAGAGTGATGTCTGCACTGGCTGTGGGTGCACCTACCGTAGAGAGGACATAGTTGGACAGTGATGAACCAGTAAGAGACGCAGATGTCAACGACACAGTTTTGCCAGAGCCCACCGTCTTGTTTGCGTACTGTGCAACAAGGCCGGTGAGTGCCAACCGTGAGGGAATTCCTGCATCGGCACTGGCAACGTTGACGAGCGTGAGAGCAGAGGTGTCCGTAATGGAGATTGTCGTCGTGGAGTCGTAGGTCTTCGTTGATGGAACAACAAGTAATCCACCAATAGTGACAGTTCGAACCGTGATGTTTGAGGAAAGAGACAATTGAGTCAACGTGTAGTTCGAGGTATCGGCTCCTGTAATGGAGTATCCAGAACTTGTGATGGCTAGTGCTGTCCCCACACCCGCACTGGCATACGTGAAAACTGGAGTTCCGGTGAGAGTGATGTCGTCAGCACCTTGTACAGGTGAAACACCTGGGCTTGCAGGAACAGACACATTTCCCGTGGCATCTGTTGTGCCATCGTAAATGCGATTAGATGCCGAAAATACTCCCGTAATGGTGAGAGTCCGCTTACTAATAGTTGCTGTTGTTGTTGCTGTTGTGTTACCCAATACGTAGTTAGCGGAACTTGCTCCGCTAATGGCAATACCTGTTGCGGTGATGGTCTTGTTTGATCCCGCTGCTTTGTCTGCGAATGTGGCCGCGCCCGTAATGGTGAGAGTGTCGGCAGCAACTTTGTCACTGGAATAGCTGACAGTAGCGGTTGTGGACGCATCGTACGTTTTGCCGCCGCCTGAGATGGTGACAGTGAGAGTTCTTACCGTGATGTTGGCGGTGGTGGTTGCGGTTGTGTTGGGTGAATAGTTCGCCGAGTCGGTTCCGCTTAAAGAAATGCTGTTGGCGGTGACGGTGCGAGAAGTTCCCACGGCGGCCGAATCAAAGTTTGCGGTTCCACTAACGCTGAATGAATCCCCACTAATCCGATCATCGGCATACGTCACTGTTGCTGCTGTTGACCCGTTGTACACCTTGTCAGATGCTGTGATGCTGACGAGAAGGGGCTTTGCGGTGATATTCGCCGTGGTGGTAGCAGTGGTATTGGCTGTGTAGTTGGCTGAGTCGGCACCAGAGATAGAGATTCCACTCGCTGTCACTGTCTTAGATGTTCCAACGTTCTTGTTTGCAAATGATGCTGTTCCGGTAATTGTCACCGCATCACTGCCCACTTTGTTGCTTCCGTAGGTGACCGATACCGATGTGCCCGCGTCGTACACCTTGTTGGAAGCTGAGATCGTGACAGTCAATGATCGTTGTGTGATGTTTGCTGTGGTTGTGGCAGTGGTATTTGCTGTGTAGTTCGCAGCGTCTGTGCCCGAAATGGAAATTCCAGAGACGGAGACCGTCTTGTTGGTTTCCACAATTTTCGTTGCGTACGTTGCAGAGGTGTAGGCAAGCGTCACTGTGTCTGAAACAATCTTGTCGCTGGTCAATGTCACACTTGCAGTGGTCGTTCCGTCGTAGGTTTTGTTCACTCCCGTTGCTGTCACGGTCAAAGATCGTTGTGTGATGTTTGCTGTGGCGGTGGGAGCACCAGTTGTACTTAATGTGTAATTGCTGGCCGACGTGCCAGAGAGTGACGCCGAGAACAGCGAGACCGTCTTCGATGTTCCCACTGTCTTTGTTGCGTATTGTGCAACCGGCGACGAGAGAGCCAACTTTGCCGAGTTCCCCGCGTCTCCGGCGGGAACGTTGGCGAGTGTCAGTAAACCAGAGTTAACAAAGGTTGCGGCAAGTGTTCCGTCATACACCTTGGTGGAAGCAACCGACAATGTGCCACCAACAGTGACCGTGCGAATAGTGATGTTTGCCGACAGAACGGGCAAAGTCAGTGTGTAATTAACGGCATCGGTTCCAGTCAACGAGTAACCGCTCGTGGTGATGGCGAGTGCGGAGCCGATTCCAGATTGAGAGAACGCAAATGATGGTGTTCCAGACAGTGAAACAATGTCTGATCCTTGAATTGTTGCAAGCGTCGGGGAGGCAGGTGTCGTTACTGTCGCTGTTGTAGTGGCGTCGTACACCTTGTTTGAGGGCGTATAAGTGCCAGAAATTGTGAGAGCACGTTGGGAGATTGTTGCCGTTGTAGTTGCACTTGTATTCGGGGTGTAGTTAGCAGAGTCTGTCCCAGAGACTGTTATTCCAGTTGCAGTGATGGTTTTGTTTGCTGCTGCTGTTTTGTCGGCGTAGGTGGCTGTTCCGGACACAGTCAGAAGATCGCCGGAAATACGGTTATCGGTGTATGTCACTGATGCGGACGTAGTCGCGTTGTATGTCTTTCCACCACCAGTGATTCCAACAAGAAGAGAACGTTTGGCAATAGTGGCCGTAGTAGTAGCACTTGTGTTCTGAAGTGAGTAGTTGCTCGCGTCTGTTCCAGAGACTGTTATTCCAGTTGCAGTGATAGTTTTGTTCGCTGCTGCTGTTTTGTCGGCGTAGGTGGCTGTTCCGGACACAGTCAGAAGATCACCGTTGTGTTGTACGTGTAGTTACCAGAATCAGCGCCAGTAACTGAGATGCCTGTTGCAGTGATGGTCTTTCCGGTTCCCACACTCTTAGTTGCATAGGCCGCTGAACCCGAGATTGTGATGTTGTCACCGGAAATACGATTATCTGCATACGTGACGGTTGCCGTTGTTAGTCCGTCGTATGTTTTTCCTCCACCCGTGATTCCAATTGTCAGCGACCGGCTGGTGATATTTGCAGTGGTAGTGGCAGACGTGTTCGCCGTGTAGTTAGCGGCATCTGCTCCACTGAGTGTGATGCCATTTGCAGTCACAGTTTTCGATGTTCCAATTGCTTTTGAATCAAACGTCGCGGATCCGCTAACGGTGAAAGAGTCACTGGAAATTCTGTCGTCGCTATAAGTGACGCTGGCAGAGTTGTTTCCGTCATATGCCTTGTTGGTGGCGGCGATGGTGACGGCTAGTGACTTGGCTGTGATGTTTGCAGTGGCTGTTGGCGCCCCAGTTAAGGACAAGGTGTAATTAAATCGTGCGGTACCCGATAAGGATGCGGACGCGATTGACACAGTTTTTGCCGTACCAACGGACTTTGTCGCATAGTTCGCTACAACGCCAGACAGGGAAAGATTTGCAGCATCGGCGGAGACAACATTTGCCAGTGTCAGAGTGCTGGCGTCGGTAATGGTTGCAGTGACAGTTCTGTCGTACACGCGTGTTGCTGGAACTTGCAGTGTTCCACCAATTGTCACGGTTCGCGCAGTGATGTCTGCAGTAGTAGTTGCAGTAGTGGGGAAGGTGTAGTTAGCTGCATCTGCACCATTTCCAGTAATTCCCGAGATGGTGACGGTGAGGCCGGTTCCAATCCCGGTTTGTGCGAACAAAGCAGATGATGTCGAGATAGTTCCGAGGACATCGCCAGAGATACGCGTATCACTTGCAGCACTCACGGTGGCGGTTGCGGTTCCGTCATAGGTCTTGTGAGATGCGGTAAAAGTGATGCTGAGTGATCGCTTTGTAATATCGCCCGTCAAAGTTGGCTGTGTCAGCGAATAGTTGCTCGCGGTAGTTCCACTTAACCCGTACGCCACACTCGGTGTCACTGTTATGCCTGTACCGACAGAGGTTTGGTCATACGTAAACGTGGGGGACCCAGAGATTGAGATGGTGTCGCCACTAAGAACGCCGTTGAGTGTCGGCGTGCCAATCGCTGTCGCTGTGTTTGTTCGGTCGTATGTCTTGCTAAAGGTTGGGGGCGTAATTGTCACACTTTGCTGCGCGATGGTGGCCGTAGCAGTGGGAGCTCCAGAGAGGGTGATGTAGTAATTGCCAGCTTGCGCGCCAGTGAGTGTGGACGATGCCGTGACACTGACAGTCTTCCCAACACCTGCATTGGCATTTGCAAATGCAACAACCGGTACGAGCGACACATCATCTCCATCGAGAACGTCGATGAACCCAGGTGTGAGCGAGTTGGTGGCAATCGTTGCCGACGCCGACCGATCGTAGGTCTTGTTATTTGCGGTGAAGCTGCCGCGAATTGAAAATGCGCGCTGTTGCACGGTGATGGCAATCATGGTGTTCGTAGATTCGCCACTCTGTGCAGTTGCAACCACATACATCTGGTAGTTGCCGGCGTTCGGCCCGTTGTTCAACTGATTGAGAGTGAGAGTTGCGCCCGTGTTCGTTGCGTTTGAAAAGACTGCCGAAACATTGTTGGGCACTCCGGTCGTTGACCAAACGATGGGTCCGGTGGCGCCTTCGAGGTCGGCTGTGAGATCGAATGATGTGTCGCCCCAAATTCCATAGGACAAGACCACATTTGTGTTCGTCTGGTTAGTAATGACCAACGCGTAGATAGCTGAGGCGCCAGCCATCGCAACGATGAACAGTCCAAAGAGGGCAATTGACTTTCGAAAGGAGGGGCGCACGAACCTACGCCATGCAAAATGCCTCCTAGTAAGAGGTGCCCCCAAATCCACAAAAAGAGGCTATAGATGGAACATCTAATTACCCTATAGAGCCTGCAAATTAACGGAAATAGCGCCAATTACATCAGTGTCATTCGCAGTTCTTGACAGACAGTCTCAATAGGGTGCCGTGGGTGGGAATTCTCTCGTTACTCAAAGCCAAGAACGCTGAACGAAAAGCAAAAGCTGCAGCACTCGCTTATGGCACCGCGTACAGCGTGTGGAAAGAAGAAGACGACAAGCTCGCCGAATACATCACTGTTGTGCGTGACTGTGTCGAAGGCCGAATCAACGAACAACTTGTCGACCGTGGTGACTACGGATTCATGTTGAATGAAGACGAAATTCCCGTGGCGTACCTACCACTCGCGTTGTATTACGAAGCCGACGAAACCCACGATGAAGGTTCTGCCATGGTCACCACCGAACGCGTGTTGTATACCGGTGCTCTGGCAACGCGTGAATGGGTTTTCAAAAAACTCATCAGCATCACGCATTCACCCGCGGGGTACTCCGTGTTCGCCACAACAGGTGTTGGCACTCCAGGCGGTATTGCCTATGGCCCAGACGTTGCAACCGAAGTGCAATTTCGCATAGAACTTGGTGCAGCAATCGCTCGCAACAGACTTCCGCAGTATCTTGCCGAGTTGGAAGCCCAACGGGCTCAGCACGCCGGGCAAATGCCTGTCCCTTCGCCGCCGTCTGCATCAACAACCGCATAGACACTGGTTAGCCTTCGCACTATGCGTATTGGTGTTCTCACGGGTGGCGGCGATTGTCCTGGTCTCAATGCTGTAATCCGTGCCGTTGTTCGCAAAGCCATTAACGACCACGGCGACACCGTTGTCGGTTTTATGGACGCATGGGATGGCGTTTTGGAAAAGCGCACCATGGAACTTACTGTTGCGGCATTGGCCGGTATGTTGCCACGTGGTGGAACAATTCTGGGAACACGTCGAGGAAGTCCATTCGATTATCCCGACGGCCCGCAACGAGTGAAAGAAAACCTTCGTGAACTTGCTGTTGACGCACTCATCGTCATTGGCGGGAATGGTTCGTTATGGGTTGCATCAAAATTGCACAACGAAGTTGGACTGAACGTTGTTGTGGTGCCCAAGACAATTGACAACGACATTGAAGGCACCGATGTGTGCTTCGGATTCAACACGGCCGTGCAAATTGCTACCGATGCCATTGATCGTTTGCACACCACTGCAGAAAGTCACGACCGCGTAATGGTGGTGGAAGTGATGGGTCGTGACACTGGCTGGATTGCCACACACGCCGGAATTGCGGGCGGGGCTACTGCAGTTCTCATCCCTGAACGCCCATTCGACATCGATCACATTGCCGATGCCGTCAAGCGCAAGCACGCTCGCGGACGGTACGCATCCATTGTGGTGGTGGCAGAAGGTGCAGTACCTAAAGAAGGAACTATGCCGCAGCCGACATACGAGCTCGATCCATTTGGTCGACCTCGCCTTGGCGGAATCAGTGTTGAAGTGGCTCGCGCATTAGAAGAACGCACAGGGTACGAAACACGTGTGGTGCAAATTGGACATGTACAGCGTGGTGGCACACCAAACGCATTCGACCGAGTGTTGTGCACACGCCTCGGAATTGAAGCGGTCAGCACACTTCACGACGGCGTCACCAACATGATGGTTGCAGTGCGTAACGATGACATGGTGCGCGTGCCACTCAGCGAAGTGGTGGGCAAAACGCGGTATGTGGACTTGTCGTTGTACGACAACGTGGCCACCGTGTTCTTTGGTTAATCCGCGCTCACGGATTCATCAATCGTTTACTTATCGGCGTGAGCCAGATTGCTTGGCCTTTTTCGCAGCCTCGGCAGCCTTGCGTGCCTTACGTGCTTCACGCTTCGCGGCCTGTTCTGCTTCGTCTTTTTCAAGAACAACAACAGGGGCTGCGGTGCCGCCCATTGCGAACCGTTCGTCAGATGCAACCAATTCACGGAAGCCCTTCAATGAACGTGAGTACTGAATAACCATCAAGCGAACGGCCTCAAGTCCAAACTTCTCAATTGCTCGTGGCAGGAGCGCATTCAATTCATCAAGAGTGGGATCTTCAGAGGAATCACCTAGCTCTTCAATGGCCCACTGTGTGCAGGGCTCGGCCAAAATGACGCCGGCATCATGAGCCATGCGACGTTTTGCAATTCCCTCGCGCACTGCTGCGCCAAGAGTTGCCTTGTCGTCAAATGCGCCTTCTGCCAAACCAATTATGCGGGCAAAGCCGTCTTTCAAATCACCTTCAAGTGCAGAGGCAAGGTCGGCAAGCACCGAGTCCTCAAGGTTTTCAAATGCTGCGCTATAGCGGCGGTCGAGAAGAAAGCGATCTTTTTCGTCGGTCATGGCGTGCCTTTCAGAAGTACCCCGCAAGGCTAATTGGTAGAACCCAAAACGAAGCGGTACTCGCCGGTTATCGCAGTAAAACCTGCACTTCTTTCACATGTGCGGTAATGGGAAGAGAGGTGCGAACGATGGGCAATGGGCTTCCAATTCCCAGATTTGAGGTCCATGACACGTTCCACGTGATGGTGGCTTGCGCGGAATAGGTGCCAGAACGGCGCGTGTGTGACGCTGATGAATATGTGTATGAACACGGCGATTCACCTGTGTCACGAACACGTGCCGACCACGCACGACCTGGCCCCACACATCGAACAGTGTCATTTCCGTCTCCGGGGGTGTAACTCAATTGATGAGGTCGTGCGGTGACCGTGACAGATATTGGGCCAACGGGAGTAACAACCCAAGCAGTGAGTCGAATTGGTTTCCATAGTGAACGTGGCACCCAGAACCACATATCGGAGTTCACCACCATGTCTGTTGCCGATGGTGCGGTGCGTACCAACAACATGTTGATAGCGCGCGATACGCGAGAGCGAACACTTTCTGCGACACGACCCGGCGCATCGTTTCGAATCCAGTGATACGAGACAATTCGGTTGTCACATGCTTGGAACACCAATGTCTCTGTGTGCGACACGTTTCCGTTTGTCACTGAGATGGGTTGAACACCCGACACGGCTTCCCAGACACACGCAGAATCGGTGGGTGGGGAGTCGAATCGCACCTCTGCCGTCAAGATGTTGTCGCTCACAGACCCATCGCCACTGGCACCGGCATGCGCGGGCTGTGGAAAAGCGAAACCCCCCACACTGGTGGTAGCAACAACAAGAACGCCCACCGCAATGGTGTGGCAGCGAGACAACAATTGTGACCAGAGCATGGTGAAACCCCTTGATTTCATTGGCCCAAATGAGCCTGTGAGACATGGAGGGAAAGCATGACGAATGACGCACCAAATGTGCAGTCACGTCCAGGTGGTGGTGAATGTGTACGCCGATAGCATTCGTTAACCCCATTTCGGGAGGCATTAGCCGAAAGCGATTGGTGTCCATGACCCAGCAGCACCCTGAACTTGCGCAAGAGCAGGAGTACATCCTGTTCGCCTACGAATGCCTCGAGGCAAGCCGTACGGGCGCTATGAAA
>JAJTEL010000010.1 GCA_021299715.1 Ilumatobacteraceae bacterium
CAGTTCACCATTGATGACGACAAGATCAACGGTGGTGCTCCGTTTGCCTGTGGACCTGCTGCCAGCACGCTTGCGGTGGATGCCACACTGCAGTGCACCGCGGTGTATACAACAGTTACTGGAGACCTTGAAGGTTCTGTTACCAACACTGCGTTTGCGGCTGCAGGAGAAGTTGTATCAACCTCGAAGCAGGTGACAGTACCTTTCGTGTCAACCACCACGACTAGCACCACGTCAACAACATCGACAACAACCACCACGTTGGCTCCAACCACCACCACGTTGGCCCCCACTACAACACTGGCCCCAACAACCACTGTGCCGGTGGAATTGCAAGTAGTCACACCAGAAAATCCCACGGGAACAGAAGATGTGTTGGATGTGCTCTTCCCAGCAGATCTTCCAGAAACTGGTACATCGATTGGCTTCATGAGCATTCTCGCTGGTGTCTTACTTCTCGGTGGAGTTGCAAGCATGACTGTCTCATCGAACCGTCGCTCACGTCGACGCACTCGGGGAGGTAAGTAGATGGAAGCGCTTCTTGATGCCCCCGCTGGTGTGACCTCGCTTCGAGTCTCACCCCTGCATCCGTCCGCCGGGGAAACCCCATCCTTCGTGGTGCTCAGCACATATCCGCCCACACAATGTGGGCTTGCCACCTTCGCAGCTTCGTTGTTCCGAGGTTTAAAAGATGTCGGTGCATCACGAGTGGGGGTCATTCGAGTGTCTGATGACCCGAACGATGTTCCATCGGAAGAAGTTGTGGGAATTCTGAGATCACACTCTGCGCGGTCCCGTATTGAAGTGGCACGATTAATTAACTCTTACGATGTGCTGTTTTTGCAGCACGAGTTTGGGATTTTTGGCGGCACAGATGGCTCGGAAGTTCTAGAACTGCTAGATGACGTGCACATTCCGGTGGTTGTCACTATGCATACGGTGCCACTCGCGCCCACGGCAAGCCAACGCAGGGTGTTCGAGGCGCTTGCACGACGGGCCGATGCGCTAGTGGCAATGACCAACATCGCTCATGACCGTTGCATTAATACGTTTAGCGAATCCATCTCAAAGGTGATCACCATTCCGCACGGTGCAACGGTTCCTATGGGCACAGCACTGTCTCCAACGAAAGAGATCTCATTACTGACATGGGGACTTCTTGGCCCAGGAAAAGGAATTGAATGGGTCATAGATGCATTAGCGATGGTTCCAGAATTACATGACACCGTTCATTACACAGTCGCAGGACAAACGCATCCGAAGATTCGTGCCAATGATGGCGAAAGTTACAGAAACATGTTGAAACGTAGAGCCCAGCTGTTGGGAATCTCATCTCTTGTCACTTTCGATGACCAATACAGAAGTCTTGATTCATTGTTGAAATTGGTAGACCAATCAACCTGTGTGGTCTTGCCGTATGACTCCGACGATCAAATCACATCGGGTGTATTGGTAGATGCTGTATCCGCAGGCAGGCCGGTAATTGCAACCGCCTTTCCTCACGCCGATGAACTTCTTGCCTCTGGCGCTGGGATTGTGGTTCCGCATAGAGATCCCGTTTCGCTTGCTCAGGCAATTCGTCGAGTTGCTCACGACAGAGAGGAACTGGCGCACATGGCAGAGGCAACCGTGCCTATTGCTGCCGAGCATCGTTGGTCTGCAGTGGCTGCACGATATGTCGACCTCGGTGTTCGAGTTCTTGTCGGAGAGCGAGTGGCATCATGATGGCAGTGCACGAACCGAAGCAGCGGACGGGGTTTCGTCATCTTGTGCGTATGACTGACGATCGCGGAATTATTGAGCATGCACGAGGCGCTCATCCGCGCTTTCACACCGGATATTGCGTCGATGACAATTCGCGACTTCTCATAGTTGCTGTTCGCGACAAGAACGAATCCCAGGAATCCTCAACGCTCGCTCGCATAGGCGCCCGTTTTCTGTTAGACGCACAACGACGAGACGGTCATATGCATAACCGCATGAGTTTTGAACGCATGTGGCAGGACACAGCAACCACCGACGATTGTTGGGGTCGAGCATTGTGGGGATTTGGTGAAGCTGTGCTGCATTCTCAAGACATGGAGGTCAAGAATCGTTGTTACGACGGCTTTGATGTGGGTTCTCTGGCTCGTTCCGATTCTCTGCGATCAATGTGTTTTGCAGCATTGGGTGCGGCGTCAATCTTGGAAGTAGACGAACGAAGTAGGGGGGCATTTGCTCTTTTGGAAGACGTCCGCGCCATGTTGGCATTTCATCCCAACGGGCACGGAAGTTGGCAGTGGGTGGAACCACGATTGACATATGCGAATGCAGTGATACCAGAAGCGATGATTGCATGTGGTTCTGCATTGGGTGACAACGCATTGGTTACTCGTGGACTTGACTTGTTGCGGTGGTTGGTAGAACAAGAGACCCTCAACGATCACTTTTCGGTGACACCGGTTGGTGGTCGAGGGCCACACGACAAAGCGCCCCAGTTTGATCAACAGCCCATTGAGGTTGCAGCGCTTGCCGACGCGGCAATGCGAGCGGGGTCGGTGACTGGCGCCGATGAATGGGATGACGTTGTCCATATGGCCGGCAATTGGTTCTTGGGCAACAACGACGCTGGTCTTTCCATGATTGACCTTGAGCATGGTGGTGGGTACGACGGTTTACACGAGAACGCAGTGAATGTGAACCAAGGAGCTGAGTCAACCTTGGCGATGCTGTCCACAATGCAGCACAGATCGGCAATGTGGCTTGTGTGATTGATGTTCGAAGTCACGACCCACTGGTACAGCGGTCGCTGCATCGGCTATTACCGGATTCCACTCGAGTTATTTCGCGGTTGTTTGTTGCGGGCCAAGAGGACTATGGGGCAACGCAGTCACGCGCCACTCAAGTTCTTGAACGTGTTTTGGCGCTTTCTGAAGAGGAGGTGCGCCGCGCTCTAG
This sequence comes from Ilumatobacteraceae bacterium, assembly GCA_021299715.1. Lineage (GTDB taxonomy): Bacteria > Actinomycetota > Acidimicrobiia > Acidimicrobiales > Ilumatobacteraceae > UBA2093. The sequence goes on from JAJTEL010000010.1 coordinate 2,937, forward strand.
ATGACGTGTATAACCGCTTTATTGAGCGCCATGAAGACCTGACCAAAGAATTGGAACTTCATGCACATCGAATGGCTAATCGCGTGCAGCCAGGGCTTATTTTGTCCGAAGAACGATGGCGCTTAATTGGCGCAATTTTCACGCACGAATTCTCTATTGAGGCGTCTGCGCTGACAAACCCATCAATCGTTGTTCATCCGAATCAAGACGGCGTAGAAGACGGATCTGTTCGATTTGTGATGAGTGTTCGAGGAATAGGAGAAGGACATAGGTCGTCCATAGGTTTTCGATCCGGAGTGGTGACCCAAGACGGCGACATACAAGTGGACGCGCCAGGCGAGCACCCCACTATTGGGACTCACTGGGAGCCAATGTTGGAACAAATTAATTTTCGTGGACTCTTAGAAGAACTTGACGACATGGGGGAGAACGCCGGTTTTGTTCTGGGTCAGCTAGGTGAAACATTCACGTTGACGGAACTAAATGATGTTCTTTTTCGTTTTCTAGATGATCGCGATTCTTTTCGAAATGCAGATGCAACAGTGCATCACTTCCGCATGATTGCGGAACGTAACTATTCCGTCACCTTCTCTACAGATAAGGACATCTCAGAGCGAGTTCTGTGGCCCGTGTCGTATGCGGAATGGCGAGGCATGGAAGATGCGCGACTTGTTCGATTTGTTCACGATGATGAGTCGGTGAAATATTACGCAACGTATACAGCGTTTGACGGAGTTGGAATTTCTCAGCAACTGCTCGCAACCGAAGACTTCTTGGCCTTTGAGACCCACCCCATTTCGGGTCGTGCTGCGCGAGGAAAGGGAATGGCACTGTTTCCTCGCAAGATTGGTGGCATGTACGTGGCAATGTCACGCGCAGATCACGAAACAAACTCGGTTGCATTCTCTGACCATCTGGATTACTGGAATGCATCTATGACGGTGCAGATTCCCACTCGGCCATGGGAATTAATTCAGATGGGAAACGCTGGTTCACCAATAGAAACAGAAGCTGGTTGGCTGCTAATTACTCACGCAGTAGGTCCCATGCGTACATATTGTCTGGGAGCCGCTTTGTTAGATCTAGAAGATCCGGCACGTGTTATTGGTTGCTTAGAAGAGCCATTGTTAAGTCCTCGCGATGACGAGCGCGACGGGTATGTTCCGAACGTCGTGTACTCCTGTGGTGCGATGGTGCACGGTGACATTTTGGTTTTGCCATATGGGATTTCTGATCAACATATTGGAATAGGCACTGCGCGAATTTCAGAGATCTTGAACAGGCTTGTTGGTTAGCAGACATGCAAAAGCCGGGGCAGGAACGCCCCGGCTTCGCTTCGAAAGTGGTGAAGGGTTTAGCCCTGAATGAGTCCACCAACAAGTTGGAGTGGGAACTGCGCACCTTCTGCGGCGGTGACCGCAAAGATGAACAATGCACCACCGGCCATGGAGATGTTCTTCATGAAGCCGATCATTTCTGTTTGCTTGGAAGCTTCATCGGCATTCCAGTAGTCGTGCATCTTGACAGCCATGAGCACAAGCAAGATTGCTAGTGCAAGGGCTCCGATGTCGGTCCAGACGCCCAAGATGACCGACAGGCCACCGAGCAACATGACGACGCCAGACAACTGCACGGACAGCTTTGGCATAGGAACTTTCTTGAATTGTGCGTAGCCAGTCATTGCATCGGCTTGCTTCAGGTGGTTGATGCCTGAGCCAAGGAACATGAATGCAAAGAGGACTCTTGCAATAAGGAGGACGATGTCCATGATGTCTCACTTTCACTAGGGGTAGTTGAGGACTCAACCATATACCGATATAGTTGCGATAGCAATCATTGTCTTCCCCCCGATAGGTTCACCAATATGGCAACACAGTGGCTTTCGCCTGCAGAGATGGCCGCGTGGCGCTCGTACATTGGGACAACTGGCGACCTCATGCGTGCCATCGAGAAAGATTTGGCTCCTTTCGGGCTTGATCGCGGGGACTATCAGTTACTTGCCATGTTGTCGGAGGCTCCGGACCAACGGTTGCGCATGTGCGATTTAGCGGACAGCCTTCGCCTGACCCGTAGTGGCCTGACGCGTCGAATGGAAGGTGTGCTGAAGAAGAAACTCGTGGCACGTGTTCAATCTGAAGACGACGGACGAGTCGCATTCGCGCACCTCACACCAAAAGGTTTCGACCTTTTGAAGACAGCGGCGCCCCAACACTTAGACAGTGTTCGTCGATTAATGATTGATCTACTCTCGCCAGCCGAGATTAAAGCGGTGGCATCTGCATTTAAGAAAATCTCAGCGAACCTCGCCGAGCAACAGTCTTAGTTAGCAAGCGCTTCCTTGGCGGCCTGAACGCCAGCCACAAGTGCTGAACGCTCTGCGTCGTTGAGAACTGCATAAGCAGGTTCAACGATGGCATCAGTGATTTTCTCTGCTTCGGCCATTTGTGCAAGGAACGCATCGTCAATGACAGGCATTTCATCTTCGGGATAACCGAACTGCTTCCACATATCTGGACGCTTCGATGCATGTGCCTTTTTCCCGTCAATTCCTGCTGCACGTAGCGCCACCAGGTGAGCGCTTCCGCGGAATTCACGCAGAACTGCAAGCAACTGCATTGCACGACCGGCTACATCGGATGCGAGAGGTTCGGTGCGGATGGCTGCGTACAACCCAAGTCCTTCGGGATTTGCTGCGTTGTTCACTTTGTCCATCGCTGCAACAAATGCATCGAGGCCAGGCAACGACGCAAACTTCGCACGACCAAGATTTGCTGCGGCCTGCATGTGGGCAGTGCCAGCCTTTAATGGATCGCATTTTGCACATGCTGCATCCCACAGACTCTTGATAAGTGCAGGGCTGAAGTATCCGAATGCAGCGGCAACTGCGGCGGAGTCGGTGTTGCCCATTTGGCCACCACGACCCTGAACATAAAACTCCATTCCACCTAGACCGAGTTCTTTGCCTAGCGCCAAGGTTTCTGGGATGAAGTAAAAAGCCGAGCCCACAACATTGATAGTGGGGCACACTGCGTCGAGAAGTTCTTTGTTATTCATATGTGGGCACAGTACCGAACCTGTGGCGACCTACAGTCATTGGAATGTCTTCTTCAGCCCCCAGTGCTTCGCGTCGTGCAGTGTCAGCGGCTCCTGCGCTCTTTGTGGTGCTGTGGAGTACGGGATTTATCGTGGCTCGTTATGGCACCAAAGACGCTGGTCCGCTTACATTCCTCACCATTCGTACGGCCATCGCAGCGGTCATTTTGTTTGGACTTGCCCGTCTCATGGGTGAGTCTGGTCTTGTTAAAGATCAGATACGCACACAGTGGATTGTGGGTGCTGGCATTCACGCTCTCTATCTCGGCGGAGTGTTTGTTGCTATCGACCACGGCCTTCCCTCGGGTGTGAGCGCGCTGATCGCTGCTCTGCATCCCGTTCTCACAACGGTGTTAGGACGCCTTGTTCTTGGTGAAGATCTGACTCCGCGTCGCGTCGTGGGTGTTGCACTGGGTTGTGTAGGAGTTCTTGCGGTGGTGGTGGAGCGTGGTGGTGCTTCTGATGGAGTGAGTACAACTGCGTTGATTGCAATGGGAATCGCCGTTGCTGGAATGTCAGGTGGAACTCTGATTCAGCGTCGATCTGCAATAGGTGTGCCATTGCTTGGCGGTACCGCTTGGCAATACGTGGCTACAACAGTCATCTTGGGCAGTGGTGCAATAGTTGCCGAGGGTTGGCAGTTCACGGCTACCACTCGAAGCATGTTGTCATTGGCGTGGGCTGTGGGCGTCTTGTCGCTTGCAGCCATTCTCATCATGTTGTGGCTATTGCACAGGCAAGCAGCATCGCAGGTGAGCAGTTTGTTTTTTCTGACGCCAGCATTGTCTACTGTTGAAGGCGCGATCCTGTTCGGCGAAAGACTTGGTGCGTTGTCTGTAGTGGGGCTTGTTATCGCTATCGCAGGCGTGTGGCTTGCAACATCAACTCGGTCTACTTCTCAACGAACGTCAAGTCCGGACCAATAACAATTTCTCCAGAGAAGTGTTCCGCGGCCATTGCGTGCCATTCAGCTTCACCGCCGGGCTGAATTGCGGGAACGAAGTGAGTAAGAACCAGTGATTTCACGTTGCACTTGGACGCTGTTTGCGCAGCTTGTTGCACGGTTGAGTGGTAGTCGATGATGTCGAGAAAGCGCTCACCTGTTGGTACAAGCGGCGCTAACGCGCGTACTTGGTCTTCGCGAATAACTGTTTGCACGTAGAAATCGGCGTCTTGGCACATCTCGTAGAGACCATCGCATGGGATGGTGTCGCCAGCTAATGCCGCGACGACGCCTGCGTGTTCAAAACGGAAACCAATCGTTGGTGCGACGGGTCGGTGGTCTGTGGCATGAACAGAAATCTTTATTTCTCCAATGGAGAATGTGTGTCCGGCCTCAATTTCGTGCACGTCAACTTTCATTCCGCCAGCTGCACGAAGATCGTCGTGGTGGTCCAAGCGGTAACTCTCGTCTTGGGACAACATGGCGAGCAGACCGTCAATCATTTTCTTGGTGCCAATTGGTCCGTAGATAGGAAGTGGAGTTGCGGCAGGAGAAGAAATCCAGCGCGTAGTAATCACGTCGTTCAAATCGCAAATGTGATCGCTATGAAGATGAGTGAGGAACACTGCGCCGACGAAGGGGGGTGGTACGCCCGCTCCGAGAAGGCGAGGCACCACAGAACGACCTGCATCAACCAAAATGAACTGGTTGTCCGCCTGAACAAGAGTGGATGGTCCCGCGCAAGTAACGCTAGGGAGTGGACTGCCGGTACCGAGCAAAGTGATCTTCATACATGCAACCTAACGGGTGCAATGAGAAGCGGAAATGAACACGGACCATTCGGTCCGATTGTTTAACGCCCGCGAGGCTTGAACAGATCGCGAACTAGTGGTTCGAAATGCGAGAGCGGTGCGCTCTTGTACTCGGAATCGAATGCGGGAGAGTCGTACTTCGCACAGAATTCTTCGGTGTATTCAAAGTATTCATGCCCGCGGAATTGCTCACGTGCGTTTTTATCGAGACCGATGTAATCCCAGAAGTAGTAGCCCTGGAAGATGCCGTGGTTCTTCACCATCCACCAGTTCTTTTCTGAAACGAATGGCTTCAAGATGCCGGCAGCAATTTCTGGGTGATTGAACGGCGCAAGGTTGTCGCCAATGTCGTGAATAAGGGCGCACACGATGTATTCAGCATCGCGGCCATCGGCCTCTGCACGTGTTGCGGTTTGTAAGCAATGCTCAAGGCGGTTCACAGGAAAGCCACCGTGATCGTCTTCAAGGTAACGAAGTTGTTCGAGTACGCGATCGGCAACCATTGCTTGGGTGTCTTGCAAACACACCATGATGTTTTGCCACTCTTCTTTGGTGGATTCTTCGAATGACTTGAACGTTGCTCGCTCCATGGTTCCCCCTTGACGGCGTCTGCTCAAAAGTTACTACCCGCAGAGCGGGATGTCAGCGGCGAGTGCGCAAGACGGACACCGTGGCGCCGAGAGGCATGTTTTGGAACACCCACTTGGCATCGGCGACACGCATGCGGATACACCCATGCGACGAGGGCGCAATTCCGAGTGGGGTATAGAACGGCACTTCCCCCGACTTTGTGACGGTGTAGGGAATGCCGTGAAAGCCGATGTTTCCGCCTTCACGCCCTACCGTAAAGCGGGTCATGAAGCGCATACGTTCGCGCGGATTTGGGGTGTAGAAGGTTTGCGCCGATTTTGAAAACACTTTGAAGACCCCAACAGGGGTTTGGTCGTCCACGCCTGTTGAAACCGGCAATGTGGCAATGAGCCGTCGATTCTTGTTGTAGAAGTACGCACGTTGCTCGTCTAGTACCACGCGCGCAAATGCGATGTTCACACGCTTGCGTTGAGGCGGTGACACTGCAGGAAGCGATGTTGTGGTTGTGGGTGCCTCGGTAGTGGTGGGAACCGTGTCTGGAACTGTGGTACCAGGAATTGTTGAATCGGTGGCGCGAGCGTGCGACACGGGCACAACAAGACTTGCGAAAAGCAATCCAACGACGATGCGGGCGGGGTGTTTCATCGTGAGCGCAAGGCTAACTGTGTTGGCCACGCGAGTGTGGGCAATGACTATGCGGTGGCGGTTTCGAGGGCTTCGGCCAGTGTGTTCCACGACAACACTGCGCATTTAATGCGTACAGGGAACTTCACTACACCCTGTAGTGCTTCAAGATCGCCAAGCGGTGCAGATGTGTCGGGCTCTGGTCCGCCTTCATCGATAGACATCATGTGCTTGAAGCGAGAGATGAGTGCGCGAACATCGGCGATGGGCTTGCCCTTCACTGCGGCGCTCATCATGGATGCAGAACTCTGACTAATGGAACACCCTTGGCCACCAATTTTGATGTCGGAGATAATTCCGTCAGTTACTGCGAGATACACCTCAATCTCGTCACCACACAACGGGTTGTGTCCTTCGGTGCGCACCGCAGGTGGTTCAAGAGAGCCACGATTACGCGGGCTCTTGTAGTGATCGAGAATGATTTCGCGGTAGAGGTCTTCGAGTCCGGGCATGGTGTGTCTCCGTCTTCAGGCTAGAGGGTGAAGAAGTCGCCTGCCTCGGACAAAGCGTCACAAAGTGCATCGACCTCGGAATTGGTGTTGTAAAGGTAAAAACTGGCGCGAACGGTGGCATTTGAGCCCAACAACTTCATGAGGGGCTTGGCGCAGTGGTGGCCAGCGCGAACGCACACATTGTGCTGGTCGAGAACCTGGCTGACGTCGTGTGGGTGTACGTCGCGATACGCAAAACTGATGGTGGCGCCACGTACTTCAACATTGCGACTTCCGTGAATGACAATGTCGTCACCAAAGCGATGAGTGAGAGTGTCGAGTGCGTATCGGGTGATATCCATCTCGTGCTGACGAACTGCGTTCATACCAATGCCGGTGAGATAGTCGACTGCGGCGGCGAGGCCAACAGCTTCGATGATGGGTTGAGTACCCGCTTCAAACTTTGCGGGAAGTTCTGCACATGTAAAGCCGTCGAGTTTGACGTCGGCAATCATGTTGCCGCCGCCAAGGAATGGTGGCATTGCGTCGAGAAGTTCTTCGCGCCCCCACAACATGCCGATTCCTGTTGGTCCCACCATTTTGTGACTACTGAACGCGAGGAAGTCAGCGCCTAATGCTTGAACATCGGTGGGCATGTGTGGCACAGATTGGCACCCATCGACAATTGCGATGGCGCCATGACGATGTGCTGCGTCGATGAGCTCTTTTACTGGGTTAATTGTTCCCAACACATTCGACATTGCTGTGAACGAAAATGCTTTTGCACCAGTGAGAAGTTGATCTAACTGAGATAGGTCGAGAAGACCGTCTGCTGTGAGTGGCACCCAACGAAGGACGATTCCTTTTTCTGCGGCCAACATGTGCCAGGGAACAATGTTGGCGTGATGCTCCATGTGCGTCAGCACAACAACATCTCCGGCGGACATGTTTGCTGTTGCCCACGAACGAACAATGAGGTTTAACGACTCTGTTGCATTCTTGGTGAACACCACTTCTGACGGGCTTTTTGCATTGATGAACTTTGCAACCTTCGCACGAGCACCTTCGTATAGATCTGTTGCGTGTGCGGCCAGTTGATATGCGCTGCGGTTTGTTGGGCCATAGGCATGTTCCATGAACTGCGACATGGCAGAGATGACGTGGTGAGGTTTCTGCGACGAGTTCGCAGAGTCGAGGTACACAAGTGGCTTGTTGTTGATGCACTCGGCAAGAACCGGAAAGTCTTGGCGAATGCGAGCAACATCGAACGACATGGTGTTTACGCCTTGTAGGCCTCGTAGCCGTTCTTTTCAAGTTCGGCTGCAAGTTCCATTCCGCCAGACTTCACAATGCGACCATCAATCATGATGTGCACGTGGTCGGGTTGAAGTTCGTCCAGCAACCGTTGGTAGTGCGTAATGAGAAGAATGCCCAAGTTGGGTCGATCTACTCGCACTTCGCGAATGCCTTTGGCAACAATGCGCAATGCGTCAATGTCGAGACCAGAGTCTGTTTCGTCGAGAACAGCGAACTCAGGTTCAAGCAGCGCCATTTGCATGATTTCGTTGCGCTTCTTTTCGCCGCCAGAGAAACCTTCATTGAGGTAACGGTCGACGAATGATGAATCCATTCCGAGGCGCTTCATCCAGTCCATTGCAGACAAACGAAGTTCCAGAACGGAGAGGTCGATTCCTTTGCGGGCAGACAATGCCTGACGGAGAAACTGAATAACCGAAACGCCAGCGATTTCTTGTGGGTATTGGAACGCCAAGAACATGCCGGCCTTTGCGCGAATGTCGGTGGTCCAATCGGTGATGTTCTCACCGTTTAAAAACATGTCGCCCGAGACCACTTCGTATTCGGGAGAGGCGAGAAGAGTGCTGGCCAAGGTGGACTTGCCACAACCATTTGGGCCCATGATGGCGTGGACTTCGCCGGCCTTCACGGTGAGGGAGAGGCCCTTCAAAATTTCGTCGGTGGTCTCAACGTCGTCGGAGACGGGGCGGGCATGAAGGTCAGAAATGCGGAACAGGTCGCTCACCCCGTCAGTCTAAAGGGGCAAATGGCATTACCACTATGGGCGTAGTGGAAATTAAGCGCTCGCTAAGGCCGCCCACAGTCGGCGATACGAGGGGTATTCGAGGGTGTTGTCCAGGTAATTGGCCGTGTGCAGAAGGCGGTGATATTCAGGCAGATGTCGGAAGGGCACGCCGGCATCGACGTGGTGGGCCATGTGAAAACCGATGTTGTACGGAACCAGCATGAATCGTGCGAACCAATGTTGGTGAACAGAGTGTGTGGTGTAGCGACGGTCGTCGTCTTCGCGCATGCCGCCATGTTCGGCGATGGAACGCAACCGGTTGATGACACGCCACACCGTGAGGTACGGCGCCACCCACATGACGAGGTACATCCACCAATAACCAGAGAGTATGAAAGCGGTGATGATGACTGCTTGCACTCCGAGCATTTTCCACAGTGTGTGACGAACTCGAGTGTCGGAAGATTTCAGTCCGCGCATTTGATTGCGCAACAACTTGAAGCCAGTTTGACCAGTTGCATCGCGAACGAGTTTGCGTCGCAAGCTTGCACGAGTAACGGGGTAGTTCGCATACAGCGGCACGTCGGGTTCATTGGGCCCGAATTCTCTCTTGTGGTGGGCCATATGGACGCGGCGATAGGCAGGAGTACTGGTCAGTGTTGGATAACCAAGCAACCAATTGCCTACAAAGTCGTTTGTTGCCTTGTGTGCGAACAGCAATCGATGTGCTGCTTCGTGCATAAGAGACAAGAACTGCGCATGCGCACGCCCCATAAGTAGAAATGCAACTACCCATAACAGTGGGTTGTTGATGCGCACAGTGACGGCAAGCAACAGAATATTTTGCCCATACAGCCACGCCACACTCCACGCATTCTTGAATGATGGAATCTTGCGAAGACGCACACGATCTTCCGGCGACAAGCGACCGTCAGCAGAAACATGTTGAGTGTTTTGCGATTGAGGCAACGCAGAAGGAGACATGCCCCCAAGAAAGGCCGACTTACCAGCCACGTTTTACCCACTCGGAAAGGTGTGGTCGTTCTGTAGAAATTGTTGTGTCGACGCCGTGTCCGGGGAGTACCACGGTGTTTCCAGGAAACGTGAAGAGGCGTGAATCTATTGACTGAATGATGGTGTCGAAGCTTCCGCCAGGGAAGTGTGTTGCACCTGGTCCACCTGGAAACAATGTGTCGCCAGTGAACAACAGTGGTGCATCTTTTACCTTGAAAGACACAGACCCTGGTGTGTGGCCAGGATTCACGATTGCTTCAAACCGAAGACGGCCCACTTCGATGACATCGCCGTCGTTGATGAACACGTCGTAGCCAACGTCTTTCAACATCGCTGCGTCTTCTGGCGTAACTGCCACTTCGTATCCGGCTTCACGCATTGCGGGTACTGCCTGAATGTGATCGTGATGTCCATGTGTTTCTAAAACGCGACGCACACCAAGTGCTTGACACAAATCGAGAAGTCGTTCGTGTTCGTTTGCGGCATCTATCAACACTGCGTCGCCTGTGTGCTTGCAGCGCACGACGAACACGTTGTTCGCATAGGGGCCAACAACCACGCGGTGTACTTCAAGGTTGTGGTCGAAGTAGTGGAGTGTGCCTAGCGAACTTGACATGTCGTTAGCCTGACACAACATCGAACCCAAATGACAGGGCGACAGGTATTTGTGCGGCGTCAAAGGTGATGTAGTGGGTAGGGCCGGGCAAACGAGCAGCCGCAGACAAATGCACTGCCGTGGAGAAACCAACAGGTTGTTGTTGACATAACGCAGTCGCGTCATCGAGGAGGGCCTGGTCCAGGGGAACCACGTGCAAGAAATCCCAGGTGTGACGCACCATGTCTTCGAGGTGACGCACAAGTACTGGTTCATCGGTCAGACGAGAGGCGGCAGCCACCGCTTCGCCAAGGGCATGGGCACTGGCAACCCATGTGGTGTCCGATTCAAGAGCATCCAGAACAACACGACGTGCTGGGCCATCGATGTGTAGCGACAAAAGAGCGCTTGCATCCAAGAACACACTCATGCGCGCACCTGTCCGAGTGCCCTATCAACACGTGCACCAGACGTGAGGAGAAGTGGATCGTCGGGAACCCAATCTCCACGGCGGCGTGGTGCCACCACGGTTCCCCGCGCCACAAGATCGGCCAGGGACACCCCGGAGAGGTCTCCCACCAGCGGGCTCAGTTGGGCTACGGGTGCACCGTCAATAGTGACCACCACCCGTTCGCCTTGTTGGGCGCGACGCAGATATGTGGAAAGGGCAGCGCGTAGTTCTCTCATGCCGATGTGGGCCATGTGGTCAGGGTATCGCAAATGTGTACACCTGCGTACACATCACGAGTAGCGAACCGATGGGTTGTCCCGACAGAATGACTGTCATGAATTTTGCATTTAGTGAAGAACAAGAAGAACTCCGCAAGATGGTGCGCTCGTTCCTCGAGAACAAGTCATCAGAAGAAGCGGTCCGCGAGCAGATGGAAACCGTGAATGGTTTCGATGCAGGCGTGTGGTCACAGATGGCCGGCGAAATGGCCCTTCAGGGTCTCGCCATTCCCGAAGAATTCGGTGGTCAGGGCTACAGCTTCATCGAACTTGGCGTTGTGTTGGAAGAAATGGGACGCGCATTGTTGTGTGCACCTTTCTTCTCCAGCGTTGTGCTTGCAGCAAACACATTGCTTCTCTCCGGTGACGACGCAGCGAAGAAGGCATACCTGCCTGGCATCGCAAGCGGCGAAACAATTGCAACACTTGCCACCACCGAGCCATCAGGTCGTTGGGACGAAGCAGGTATCACCATCGAAGCAAAGGGTTCCGGATCCGATTTCACCATCAGCGGAACAAAGAGCTTCGTACTCGACGGTCACACCGCAAACCTCATCATCGTTGCTGCTCGCACTGCGAAGGGCATCAGCTTGTTCGCAGTTGACGGCAATGCATCTGGTTTGACTCGCACCGCTCTTTCCACAATGGACCAGACACGTAAGCAAGCAAAGCTTGAGTTCAACAACACTCCAGCAAAGCTCATTGGCACCGAAGGCAAGGGCGGAGACGTTCTTGGTCAGGTCATGGACCTTGCAGCTGTTGCACTTGCAGCAGAGCAGGTTGGTGGCGCACAGAAGGTTCTGGAAATGGCAGTTCAGTACGCAAAGGACCGCATCCAGTTCGGACGCCCCATTGGTTCATTCCAGGCCATCAAGCACAAGTGTGCAGACATGTTGCTTGAGGTTGAGTCCGCAAAGTCCGCTGCCTACTACGGCATGTGGTGTGCAGCAGAGATGAACGAAGAACTTCCTTCGGTTGCATCACTTGCAAAGGCATACTGCTCCGAGTCCTACTTCCACGCAGCAGCCGAGAACATTCAGATTCACGGCGGTATTGGTTTCACCTGGGAACACCCAGCACACCTGTACTTCAAGCGTGCAAAGTCAAGCGAACTCATCTTTGGTGACCCCACCTACCACCGCGAGCTTCTTGCTCAGCGCATCGGTATCTGATTTCACCTTCAGAGAACTTCATCAGAGCCCGGGCCTTGTGCCCGGGCTCTTTTGTTTGTGCACACATCGGTGAAGCGATGAGTGCTCTACTCTTCGTTTATGCCACGCACCGTTGTTGCTCAAATTTCTGATCCGCATATTCCTGGCCCAGGGGACGAATTGTTTGAGGCGTCGGACCCGGTGGGCAACTTGGGAAAGGCCTTGCGTCACGCAGCACAGAAAAGCACGGCAATTGTTATTACGGGCGACTGTGTTGCACGGGCTGGCACGGAAAATGAATACCGCGGTTTTGCCGATGTGTTGAACGGTGTGGATCGTGATGTTTTGTTATGCGCAGGCAATCACGATGAGTCACAGCGCTTGCAGTCAACGTTCTCGTTAGAAGGACGCAATGGCCGACTTGATTACATTCGCCCACTTCCAGACGGACAGTTAATCGTCATGGACTCATCACGCTTAGGTCGCGGTGACGGTGCGTTGGATGATGATCAATTGAATTGGTTAGACAACGCACTGGCTGGCGGAATTCCCACGCTCATTGCAATGCATCACCCGTGTTTTGCAATTGGTGGGCCAGCACTTAGTTCTGTTCGTCTCGATGACGAATCCATCGTGGGACTTGCCGAGGTTGTACAACGTCACCACGTACTGGCGGTGGTTAGCGGGCATGCGCACATGACAATTTCTGCACCATTCGCAGGTACTACTGCCTACATCTGTCCGTCTGTTGCGTATGAGTTTACGTTTCGGGGAAGAGATCTCATTTATCGCCCAGGGTTACCGCAGTACATGGAGTACTCATGGGGCGCAGATGGTTCCGCATTCATGGCGCGGGTTGTGACAGTTGCCGATGATCCGGCGTGGCTACTGATGGAGAGCTTCTAGATCATTCTCGTAGGCTGTAGTTGTGCCCACCATCACTATTGTTTTTCTTGTTCTCTCCGTGGTGAGCGTGTTCGTTATTGCAGCGGTGGTCGTAGGTCGCGAAGCACGTCGCTTAGACGCAGTTGCTCCACGTGTGGTGTACGAACTTGACCTTGCGGTGAACTTTGTTGCCAATGCATTGCCCGCAGACACCCAAGCCCGTCTCACGTTGGACGAAGTACGTGCCCTGCTTTTAGGTCACATGAATTGGTTGGCGGAACGCAATTTGGTTCCACAAGATGTCATTGACCGTCGTCAAGATATTGACACGCCCCTTGTGGTAGATGAAACACACCTTGCTGCATTCTTGTTAGACGAGGCAACGAAACGTGGTGTGGAAGTACTGGACGATGTCGACGTTGTACACGTACTCGATGCGCACAACGCGTACTTCGCGGCAATTGGTGCTGTTGGCCCGAAGGCAGACACCATTTAGATCATCATGTTGAACTGGCTCACCACACGGTGTGCAAGTTCTGCATCGCCACTGATAGAGATATTTGGCGCAAGGTCATCGGCGCCAGCACGGCCCATTGCAAGCTGAGCAAATGTGTCGCTATCCATGCTGATGTCGCACAACACATTCGCTGGCACATCGGTGCTCGCCTGAGCGCGACCTTCAACAACTGTGGTGACAGTGACGCGTTGAACTTCTCCCGTGATGCGAACAACCACGCATCCACCTTCTGGCGTGCCTGCACGTTTGCCCACAACAATGGGAATGGTGCGAATGAGGCGATCAATGGTGTGTTCGGCGGCCGGACCACCTTGATTACCTGGCTTGTTCACCGCGCGACGCATGTCTTGTTCATGTGCCCAGCAGTCGAGAACGCGAATGTGCAAGAAATCTGCCAGTGTTCCTGGGCCTGTTGGGGTGAAGGATTCTTGCGCGAAGTACGCATCGTCCCCAGACCTCAGAGTTGCTAAGCGCTGTTCCATAACGGACTTCCACTCGGCGAGAACTTCTGCACCGCTGCGAGAACGACGCACATCGACGTCGTCTTCATTCACATCGCCGATGGGGTTCTTCACGTGTGATTTGTCCGGCGCAGTGTGATCTGGACGCGGAATGCCCTGCATGGACGATTCGGATCCAATGATGTGCGACAAGTTGTCTTGCACTGACCAATTCGGAAGCTGTGATGCAGTTTTCCACTCAGCTTCTGTGAGCGTCTCGCAGAACTCAGTCATGGAACGCCATGTTTGTTCCAACTTGTTGATGGTGTCTACAGGAATCATGTGCGGGTCCTTATCGTGCTGGATTCTGGATTGTTCGCCATTGACGTGCTTCAAGATATGGCGAGAAGATTCGCCCAATCATCTGCATGTCGTCATCGGTCTTGGGTGTTTTCAATTCAAACAAACCGGGGAAGCGTGCGTACCCAACGGTGAGGTCCCACAGCTCGCGTGCACGGTCTCCGCTAGGTGCAGGAAGAACGACAGGGCCAAACACGGGACGGCCACCTGGGATAGTGATGATGGGAA
>JAJTEL010000008.1 GCA_021299715.1 Ilumatobacteraceae bacterium
TGTCGTACACACCATGGTGCGACGGACCATCATCGCCAGTGATTCCGGCGCGATCCAAACAGAACACAACGGGCAAACGATGCAACGCAACGTCGTAGACCACTTGGTCCCACGCACGAGACAAGAACGTTGAATACAGGGCAACAACTGGACGCAAGCCGCCCATGGCCATTCCAGCAGCCGCTGTCACTGCATGTTGTTCGGCAATACCAACGTCGAAGAAACGGTCGGGGAACATGTCTTGAAATGCCAATAAACCTGTTGGGCCAGGCATGGCAGCCGTAATGGCAACTATGCGCGGGTCGTTCTTTGCTTCGGCAACTAACGCTTCACCAAACGCACCAGTGAAACCAGATGGTGCGGACTTAGCGGGGCCATCAATGGGGTCGAACGTTGGTGTGTCGTGCAGATGCTTTTCATCGTCATCTTCGGCGGGGGAATAGCCACGACCTTTTTGTGTGAGCACATGCACCACAAGAGGGCCTTCGTCTTCACGTGCAAGCGCAGCAGTTAATGCACGTTCTAACTCAGCAATGTCGTGTCCATCAATTGGGCCCACGTAACGAACGCCTAAAGCTTCGAAGAAGGATGGTGGCTGTAAGAACTCGCGCACTGCAGCCTTAAATGCTTCAACACCAGACTCCGCTTGCTTACCCACCAACGGCAAGTCACGCATGAATGCTTCGAATTTACGTTGACGACGCACATACACAGGGTTCAATCGAATGTCCGTGAGTTTGCGAGACAACTTGCCCGTTGCGCGATCTATCAATTTGCGCTCCGTCACACGCGGCACTTCGCCTGTGACATCACCAGACACCACTGCGCCACCGTGCGACAAGTTAGAGATTGTTGGCGCGTACGAACGTCCGTTGTCGTTCAACACAATGATGACGCGACTCTTCGAGTGACCAAGATTGTTCAACGCTTCATACGCCATACCACCAGTCATAGAACCGTCACCAATCACCGCAACAATGTGGCGGAACTGATTCGCACCTGCATCGCGTGCGACAGCAAGACCATGTGCATATGACAACACAGTTGAGGCGTGGCTGTTTTCAATGAAGTCGTGGCGGCTTTCTTCACGACTTGGGTAACCAGAGATGCCGCCGTGCTGGCGCAACTTGGAGAATCCCGACTGACGGCCCGTGAGAATCTTGTGCACGTAGGCCTGATGCCCGGTGTCCCACAACACGGCATCGGTGGGGGATTCGAATACTCGGTGCAATGCAATGGACAATTCCACGGCACCCAAGTTGGACCCCAGATGGCCACCGGTTTCGGCGACAGCGTTCACGATGAAATCGCGAATTTCGCCAGACAGCTCATCGAGTTGGGAAATGGTTAATGGGCGCAGATCCGCAGGCTCGTGAATGCTGTCCAGAAGCGCCATATGTATATAAGGCTACGGTCTAGGTCGTATGAAGGACTTATTTGACCTGTCGGGCACGGTGGCTCTCGTCACCGGAGGAAATGGCGGAATTGGCCTTGGAATGGCTCGGGGGCTGGCCAGCAAGGGCGCGAACATCGCCATTTGGGGCACATCGGCCGAGAAGAACCGCGCGGCACGAGCCGAACTTCAAGACATGGGCGTGACAGTTGCCGACTTCATTTGCGACGTTGGCGACCAGCAGCAAGTCACCGAATCGTTTGCCGCAACGTTGGATGCCCTTGGCCGAGTGGACTCGTGCTTTGTGAACGCAGGAGTTGGTGGCAAGGCCGAGAGTTTTGTTTCTATGACCGACGACGAATGGCACCGCGTGATGCGCGTGAATTTGGACGGCGCGTTCTACACCGCACAGATTGCAGTGCAACACATGGTGGCGCGCGGCGATGGTGGGTCGTTGGTGTTCACCACATCGGGGTCGGCCTATTTCGGACAACAGCGTGGTCAGCACTATGGCGCGTCGAAAGCGGGACTCATTTCCATGATGCGCGCAATTGCAGTGGAACACGCGCGACACGGAATTCGCAGTAACGCAATTCTTCCCGGATGGATTGAAAGTGAAATGACGGCACCTGCTCTTGGGTGGGACAAGTTTGTAGCAAATGTGTTGCCGCGTATACCCATGCGACGTTGGGGAGACCCGAATGACTTCAGCGCGTTAGCGGTGTACTTGGCGTGCGATGCCAGTGCGTATCACACGGGCGATGTGATCACCATTGACGGCGGCTACCACAGCTTCTAAACGAATTTAGTTGTTCACTTGTCTTGAAGATTGCAACAAACGACTGGGTCAACGTTAAAGCTCATCGTCGTCACCATCGTCATCACCATCGTGATCGTCATCGTATAAGTCATCAAACTCATTGTCATCCTCATGTACATAACGCTGTCGATGACCACAGCAAGTAAAAGAATTGGCACTGTGCATTTCGCCGCATCGAATGCAATCAGGTGTTGAGCCAAATCCCACGGGATGGCCTCCGTCTAAACATCCGAGACATTCAAAGACGTGACCACAACACACGGCGTATGTGTCGTCATAGTCTTCAAAATAATCCTCAATGTCCTCGTCGCTACCGTCTTCTGGAAACTCGGGGCCATATCGCAAGTACTCGCTACAAAAACTGCATTTGTCATCAGGTAGTGGTCGATGACCTCTACCGCTCTCGCAATCTGGACAGCCGTTTTTTATGATGACAGAAACCATCGCTTACCTCCACTTTTGGTACGACCGTAAGTCAACTTTCAAGGAATACTAAGCCAAGAAAATTGATTGCTCTCTACGAGGTTGGAGGAATCATTCTTGAAACTAAGTCATCGAACCAGCAGACGGATGCCCATTCTTCAAAATCTCAAACTTCGCATCAAGACGATTTTGATTCCACGTGTGCATTTTGCGGCCAATAAAAAATCCGAGACCCAGCACAACAAGACCGCCCACGCCGTCTAACCAGAAGTGATTACCGGTGACCACAATGCAGAACAACGTGACTGCCGGATACAAAAGCGCCGCAACACGCAACCAACGTCGTTTCAACAACGGCCACATTCCGAACGCCACCCACGATGACCACCCAATGTGCAAGGACGGCATAGCGGCATATTGATTCGAGGCCTTGGCCATTCCGCCAGAACTGAAATCCCATGGCCCGCCGAAGTCTTTCAGCGTGTCTACAAAACCAAAATCGGTGGCGCCGTTGTAGTTGCGTAGTTCGTGTTCAATGCACTCTGCACCAAATCCCACGGGCGGACATGGTTCGTCCAGCAGACGTGGTGGCATGAGGGGGAACAACGCAAAGCCCACGATGGCCAATCCCGTCATAGCGGCTAATGCATTTCGGTATAACGGAAACACATCTTTCCGTCGATTCATGAGAACAAAGAACACGGTGATGGTGACGGCAAAGTGTGCAGTTCCGTAGAACGTATTCATTGCTTGAATGAACCATTCATGCGACAAGAACCACTCTTGAATTGTTTCTTCGTGATACAGACCGAGTGCGCGCTCCGCACGCATGACCTTCACCGCATTGTTGAACGCATGAAGCGGAACATCGGTGTCGCCCACACTGAACGACCCAAAGCGGTTTCGTGTTGCCGTGTAGATGGCATAGAAAACGCCCATGATGAGCAGTTCTTTCCACCACCGCGTGCGGTGTTCGCGCTCCTCTGGGAGGACCTGGGCGGGGGCAGATGTGGACATTGCGCCCTCAAGACTAGAACTCGCAGAGACCGCAGCGCAGACGCTCAGTAGGCTGTCGGCTGTGAGCCTGATTGACCTTTCCCACGATTTTGAAACATCCGTCCTTGAGCGGGTCCTTGCGAAGGGCCGGTCCACTGGTGCCGGGTTCTCCGAGATCTTTATTGAAGACAAACGTGCCATGGGAGCTGGCCTTGACGACGGCAAAGTGGAAGCCGTATCTAATGCACGCAGTTCAGGTGCAGGTATTCGTGTCATTAATGGAGAAACAACAGGTTTTGCCTACACATCAGACCTCACAGAAAAGGGTCTCATGGCTGCCGCCGAAGCAGCGGCTGCTGCCGCATCGAGCGGTGACGGCGGAACACACACCGTGTCTCTGCAGGCACTCACGCGTCAACAGGTGAACAATATTCGCATCGCGCCAACGTCTGTTCCGAAGGCCCGCAAAGTAGAACTTCTCACCATTGCCAATGATGTCGCACGCGGAATCGACAACAGCATTGTGCAGGTGTCGGCCAGTTACGGAGACAGTGAACGCCGCATTCTTGTGGTGAACAGCGACGGTGTTTTTGCCACTGACGAACAAGTGCGTACCAACTTCCGCATCACCGTGGTGGCAAACGGCGATACCGGAATGCAAACCGGGTTCGATTCACTTGGCTACACCATCGGATTTGAATTGTTCGACGAAGAGAGCATTGAAGAGTTGGCGCAACGTGCTGCTCGCCAAGCTGTTACAAAGTTGAAGGCGCGCCCTGCACCAAGTGGCGCAATGCCTGTTGTCATTAAGTGCGGTTCGGGTGGAGTGTTGTTCCACGAAGCATGCGGACATGGTTTGGAAGCAGACCTGGTTGCTCGTGGTGCGTCGGTGTATGCAAACCGCGTTGGCGAACAAGTGGCATCACCACTTGTCACGTTGGTCGACGATGGCACCATGACACGCGAGTGGGGCGCCATTGGAATTGACGACGAAGGACACAAAGCGCAACGCAATGTTCTTATTGAAAATGGAATCCTCACCGACTACATGTGGGATCACATTCGTTCGCGTCAAGAAGGACGAGCCCCAAGCGGTAATGGTCGTCGCCAGAGTTACGAACACCTGCCCATGGTGCGCATGACCAACACATTCGTCATGAACGGAACCGAAAACCCCGACGACATTGTGCGCGCCACCGAGAAGGGTGTCTATGTTGCCAAGTTGGGTGGCGGCAGTGTGAACACCGCAACGGGTGACTTTGTCTTCGGTATGACCGAGGCATATCTCATTGAGAACGGCGAAATTACTGAACCACTTCGCGAAGGAAACCTCATTGGTAACGGACCACAAGTTCTTGCCGACATCGACTTGTTGGGTAACGACTTTGCAATGGGTAACCCCGGCACATGTGGCAAAGACGGACAAGGTGTTCCCGTTGGCGATGGCCAGCCAACGTTGCGCGTGAAGTCAATGACCATTGGTGGAACTGCAGCATGAGTGGACGCACCGTTGACGACCTACAAGCCATTGCCGACGCCATTGTTGCCGAAGCTGTTCCTGGCGAACAGATTGCTGCAAGCTTGTCGCGTTCCACAGAAACAGATGTACGTGTACGTAATGGCGAAGTAGAACATTTCGTCTCTGCACAAAGTCAGGGCGTTGGCATCACCGTCATTGTCGATGGTCGCACCGGAACATCATCAGCGGGTTCATTCGATGAAGCATCGTGGCGTGAAGTATTGGCCGAAGCACGAGAGAACGCTCAGTACGGCAGCGTCGATGAATTTGCTGGGCTTGCTGAACCCGACGGTGTTCCCATTGTTGAACAGAAATTGTGGGACGACGACCTTGCAGCGTTTCCCACCGAGAAAAAAATCGAAATAGCCAAAGAACTTGAGCGTTTGGTGTTGGCCGAAGACAGTCGGTTGCGCATTGACGACGCCAACTATTCCGATGGCAGTACCGAAGAGGCATCGGCCACCACATTGGGTATTCGCAGCAGCAGCCGTTCCAACAGTTGCTACGCCACTGTCAGTGTGTTGGTGGACGACAACGGCGAAACACAAACAGGATGGGCGTTTGCACTAGGGGAGAACCCTGCACAGTTCGATCTTCCTGCTGCAGCGAAAAAAGCATCCGAACGCGCCACTCGCTTGTTGGGCGCAGTGAAGCCACCCAGCAGAGTGACCACTGTGGTGTTAGACCCCATGGTCACGTCGCAGTTCCTCTCCATCATTGGTGGAACCTTGAATGGTGAGAGTGTGTCGAAGGGTCGCAGTATTTTTGCCGACCGCATTGGTGAACAAGTGGCGTCGCCATTGGTCACCTTGGTTGACAATCCCACCGATTCGCGTGCCTATTACGCGCGTGAAACCGACGGAGATGGTCTTGCCGCGCGTCGCAATGTTCTTATTGAAAATGGTGTGTTGAAAATGTTTGTGCACGACGCATATAGCGCGCGTCGCATGAAAACAAAGAGCACGGGTAATGCTGGTGGCTGCGTTGCATTGCAACTCACTCCTGGCACGAAGACCCAAGAAGAACTTATTGCCGGAATAGAAGACGGAGTTCTCATTGACAGCGTGCAGGGTTTGCATAGTGGTGTCAACCCTGTGTCTGGCGACTTCTCCACGGGCGCTAGTGGTCTTGTTATTCGTAACGGCAAAACCGCAGAACCCATTCGTGAATTCACCATTGCATCTACTTTGCAGCGCATGTTGTTAGACGTGCAAGAGATTGGCGCCGATGTTGACTGGTTGCCAATGCGTGCAGCTGGTGTGTCGTTAGTAATTACTGGCGTCACCATGAGTGGGGCATAACACCACATGGCATCTGCGTCGGCCGCAGCAACTGAACGTCATCCACATTTGGCGCAACCGTGTCGCGCGGGTTGGGTGCGTGTAGACATGCACAGCCACACCATGTTCTCTGGTGACTCCACTACAACACTCGATGAAATTCATGACAGTGTGGTGGAGAGCGGTATTGATGTGTTGTGCATTACCGATCACAACGCCATTGAAGGTGCGGTGCGATTGCAGAAACTTCTTTCTGGTATCTGTCGAGTGATTGTGGGTGAAGAAGTGCGCACGCATACGGGCGAGATCATTGGTTTGTTTCTGACCGAAAAGATTTCCTACGGCGCAAGTGCGGCCGCAACGTGTGAACAAATTCGTGCACAAGGTGGTGTGGTGTATGTGCCGCATCCGTTTGACCCCATGCGCAAGAACCTGACGGAAGCATCACTTGTTGACATTTCCAATGTGGGCCTGGTTGATGCGGTAGAAGGTCATAACTCAAAAACATCGTTGAAGTCGTTGAACGCGCGTGCTGTTGCGTTTGCAGAAGAACGCGGACTTGCCATTGGGGCGGGAAGCGATGCGCATGTTCCACTCGCGCTCGGAAGCGCCTACATGGAAATGCCCGACTTCGATGGTCCACGCGATTTCCTCAGCAAATTGCGCGAAGGCACAGTGGTAGGGCATTACTGGGACGAGGCTCGTCCGTGGAGCCCACGCATTATTCCGTCTGTGTAGAAACGGTCTGTGCTGCGCGCGTGTCGCCGCGTGAGTGATTAGCGATTCAGAAGAACAGGCAACTGGCGTGGTCCGCGAACCTGGCCGTTTGCCCATGTTGTCTTCTTGTTGGGGTCAAGGCTGTAGTTGGGGAATGCGCGCAACCATTCTTGGAACGCAACAATCATTTCTAAACGCGCAAGGTTTGAACCTGCGCAACGGTGAATGCCAAGACCAAACGCAACGTGGCGGTTGTTCTCACGTTCCAAATTAAAAATGTGTGCATCTTCAAAAGCCGCAGGGTCGTGGTTTGCTGCGGGGAACGTGACCAGTGTTTGTTCGCCTGGTCGCATGGGGCAGCCCGATACTTCTGTTTCGCCAATTACTTTGCGTGCCATGGTGACCGGTGCGTAGTAGCGCAGCACTTCTTCGTTAGCGGTCTGCCACAACATATGGTCGTTGTCGACGGCGACAAGACGCTTCACTTCGTCGTTGTGTTGAGCGAAGTGCCAAATACCTGAGCCAATTGCGCTCCATGTGGTGTCAATGCCCGCAACAATCTGCAAGCGGATGTAGCCAACCTTGATGTCCCACGGAACGTCTTTGCCATCAATTTCTGCATTCGCAATCATGGTGAGCAAATCGTCTTTTGGATTCTTCAAGCGATCTTTCAGCAGGCCGTCGATGTAGTGCGTCATTTCTGTGAGTACTTCAAGGCGGATGCGGTTGTCTTTCGGAGCCAACTGGAAGTTCTTGTAGATCCAGTCGCGGAAGAGATCTGCATCTTCTTCGGGAAGTCCGGTGACAATGCAAATGCCATGCACGGGAATGTGTTGCGTGTAATTCAACGCAGCGTCTGTTGCATCTAAGCCGTCAAGCTTGCCGATGAGTTCGCGACAGAAATGGCGCAGTTCTCCTTCAAGACTTGCGATGGCCTTTGGGTTGAAGGCAGGAAGAATGAGACGACGATGTCCGTGATGGTCGGGTGGGTCAGACGTAATGGGTGGCGCAGCGGCTCGTGGTGCGTCGGGGCGCGACACATTCACCCAAATGGAAGAGAAGTTGTCGGTGTCGTTTGCAATTTGCCGAACTGCATCCATGGTGACGGGCATGAACGCACGGCCGTAACGCTCGGTGCTTCCCACCGGACATTGTTCGCGCACTGAGTTCCAAATGTCGATGGCGTTCTCGCCCCAGCCGTCGTCTAACCAGTCCCAGTCGTTGACCCAGTCGGTCACCGGTGGTGTATCGAGTGGTTGATCTGCCCCGTATGCCATGTTCCCCCCTGGCTGTGTGGTTGCCCCGACATTATCCCTATTAGGGGAACCCGTGTCCATCAGGACGAGCATTATCGGCCGGCCGCCACCGACACATCCCCCACGCGCGCACCACGTGTAATTGCGGGGACAACATCGGCAGGAACAGCAACCGTGAGTGGAGACGCCGACACCACCACACTGTTAGTGGCAACAACAGTTGAGCCAACGATGAGATCAATGGCGTCTCCTGGTTGCACAACAGGTGCAACAACATCAGACGGTAGGGCGATCACCCGCCATCCTTCGGGAATGACCACTGCATCGGAGGATGGAATGGTGAGAGAACGGGTGAGGGGAGTGTTAGCGGCGAGCGCGATGCGGCTTCGTGTGTTCGGTGCGATTGTGTAAAGCGCATCAACGGCAATAAGTGCGTGTGGCAGTTCAACGGTGGTGGTGTTTTGAGCGGTGAGTTCATCTCCTGCGCGAACTGGTGCGGTCAGAACTAAGACCGCCGCCAAACGTGACCACGAGTTTCGTTCGCGCCGCGTAGCGACAACAGATTCGGCAACAAAGCCTGCGGTGAGAACACTGAGAACAGCGATGGTGGCAACCTGTGCACGTCGCTCGCGTTCAAGCAGCGAAATAACGCGGTGGACCAGAGTGGAAAATTGTTGGCCCGCTGTTGCGAAGAATTGTTTTGCTCGTGACATGGCACCTCTTTCGAGGGCTCATGTGTGCACGCCACCTAGTCGGTTGACGAACTAGATGATGGTGTGCTGGCGCTAGATGATGAATCTGACGATGAAGACGCCGACGATGACTCGCCGGACGAAGAGGAAGACGACGATGCGGTACTGGCGCCAGATTTTCCGCTGTCGGTCTTATAGAAGCCGCCACCTTTGAAGGTGATGCCCACTGGCAAAAAGACCTTCTTCACGGGGCGCATGGTTCCGTCTACGGGGTGGACGGCTTCGGTGAGGGTGTCTTCGGAGAAATCCTGTTGCACCTCAATGGTTTCACCGGTTTCCACGAACTTGTACACGTATGAACTGCTGCCCATCTTCGATGTGCCCGCGCTTCAGCTGATTATTGATGAAGCCATCGGCGCTGGGTGCGATCACATTGTGTTGGTCTCCAGCAGACAAAAGCCAGGGCTTGAGGCATACATCGCCCCATCGCCCGATGTTGTTGCAAAGTTGCGCGACCAAGGACGAAATGATGTGGCCGACAGGCTCGCACGCATCGGGTCCGATGTGCGCGTCAGTGTCACGTACCAAGACAATCCGAAAGGTCTTGGTCATGCAGTGGGATGTGCGCGTGAGTTAGTGGGTAACGAGCCGTTTGCTGTGTTGTTGCCCGACGAACTGCGTGGAGACTCAGGTCTGTTGCGCTTGCTTATTGATTCGTGTGAAGAAACGGGAAAGAGCGCCATTGAATTGAAGCGTGTTCCCATGGATCAAGTGAGCGCATACGGCGTTGTCACGGTGACCGAAGGGTCGCCTGCAGATGGACCGTTTGGAATTTGTGGCGTCGTTGAGAAGCCAAAGAGCGAAGATGCACCGAGTGATCTGATCATTCTTGGTCGTTACGTGTTGACGCCCGACATTTTCGTGGACATTGACGCGTTACAACCTCATGCGAATGGCGAATACCAACTCACAGATGCATTACTTGCACAAGGTCTGCGCGGAGAACTTTTGGGACACCTCACCACAACAAAACGGTGGGACACAGGAACACCAACAGGATGGTTAGAAGCGGTGCTTGATGCTGCTGCATCACAACCGCATGTGAATCACATGATGACCGAATGGTTTAAGAAAAATCTGTCGTAGCGCTAATTAGTTATTGGTGCGGCGAAACGCGTTGTGTTCGTCTACAACAAAACCAAATTCATCGACGCGTGCGGCGTGTTGTTGCCCGGTGAGTAACGATGTGTACTCCCACGAAAACTCGTCGTGGCGCGTGTAGCGCTGCGGCACGCTTTCCACTTCCAATGTCTCAACATCAATAGTGATGACATTCAAATCGGCAGTGTGTCCAACGTGCAGTGGCAGGCGATGCGTGATGATGGAATTAGTGAACGGCGTGTTCACAAAGTCAATGTCGATACAGCCATCTAATTCGGTGCGGTGCGCGCCATTCATCTCGCCCCAACGTCCATGACCATCAGTTGCCAACCACAGGTCCGGTTCGTCCATGTCTCGAAACAACAGCATTTGTTGCACCACCCACTGGGCCGACAACCGCACAATGGCCAAGGCATCGTCTGTATGCAACGAGATCTCTGCAGTCCACCCTTCGTTCTCCCAGCGCAACGACACACTGCTGGCAGGCGAACCATCCCATGCCTCCCAAGCCACGGAATGGCCTGCAGAAGACGGAGGGCGGTAATTCGACATGTCATTAGGTCTATCGGCTGACAGTAGGTTGAGCGCATGACTCCTTTGGAAGAGGTACGGGAAATTGTGCTGGCGCAGTGTGCCCGAGGCCCCGTCATCACTCTTCCTGTACGCGAGGCCCGTGGATGTGTGCTTGCAACAGTTGTTGTTGCAACCGAACCCGTGCCACCGTTTGCCAATACTGCTGTCGATGGGTATGCAGTTCGGTCTGTCGATGTTCAAAACGTGCCCGTCGAGTTGGAAGTGATTGGTGAAGTTGCTGCTGGCGCAGTGTCACCCGTGGCGTTACGTGAAGGCACCGCCATTCGCATCATGACGGGTGCGCCTATTCCCGATGGTTGTGACGCAGTGGTCATGGTGGAAGACACCGAACGAATTGCCGATCACGGAGTTCGCATTTTTAAGAGTGTGTCTTTTGGCGACGCCATTCGCGATGCAGGGTCCGATGTGGCTGTTGGTGCCACCGTGTTCACGCCAGGCGTTGTTGTAACGCCCATGGTTGAAGGTGTGCTTGCAAGTATCAATGCACAAAAGGTGTCGGTGTATTGGAAACCCCGCGTTGGCGTCATTTCTACTGGTGATGAATTAGTTGACGATGGGTCTCCGTTAAGGCCTGGACAAATTCGTGAATCGAACCGCAAGATGTTGTTGCAGTTGGTGGAACAAAGTGGTGCAGAGCCAATTGACTTAGGAATTCTTCGCGACGACGAAGAAGAACTTGAGTCGGTTCTTCTGAAAGTGACAAGTCGCGGAGTGGTTGACGCGCTCATTACGAGCGGCGGTGTCAGCATGGGTGATTACGACGTTGTAAAAGCAGTGTTGGGTCGTATTGCCGATATGCGTTGGTTTCAAATTGCGATGAAGCCAGCAAAACCATTCGCATTTGGTGTCATGCCTGGTGAAGACGGTCGCATAGTTCCCGTCTTCGGGTTGCCAGGTAACCCCGTAAGTTCGTTGATGAGTTTCGAACTCATTGCACGACCTGCATTGCGTTCAATGATGGGAATGACGAATCCGTATCGCCCCGTTGTTCAGGCCATTGTTGATGAAGAAGTCAGCCGCAAGCCCGATGGCAAGACTCATTTCGATCGCGTTCATGCAACGTGGGGAAGTGATGGGCGAGTGCACGTGCGTCGCACGGGCCCACAAGGCAGTCACCAACTAGCGGCCACCGCCGTTGCGAACGCCATCATGGCGGTACCCGACGGCAACGGTGTTCGTGCCGGCGACACCGTGGAGGTCACGTTCTTGGGCCCTGATGCGGGGGCGACCGCGCAGTAGTCAAAAGGTGACTACTGCGTAGGATTGGCGCGTGGACCTTATTGATCAGCACGGGCGCGTTGTACGCGACTTGCGTATCTCGGTCACAGACCGGTGCAATTTTCGCTGTACCTATTGCATGCCCGCCGAGGGCATGACGTGGCTCGACAGGTCTGAAGTTCTTACCTTCGAAGAAATTGAGCGCGTCTCGCGTCTCTGCGTCGAGCGTTTTGGCATTAACAGCCTGCGACTCACTGGTGGCGAACCCACGGTTCGTGCGCATCTGCCACGTCTCATCACTCAGTTGGCCGCGCTGCGTTTGGCCGACGGTTCAAAACCAGACATTGCCCTCACTACAAACGGTGCAACCTTGCGCAACATTGCTGGTGAATTACGCGATGCAGGACTCGACCGCATCAATGTCAGCCTCGACAGTTTGCGCGCCGATCGTTTCCTTGCAATGACGCGTCGTGACGAACTGGACAACGTTCTTGCTGGCATTGCCGAAGCGAAAGAAGCTGGATTTAGTCTCATCAAAGTGAACGCGGTGGTGGAACGCGGCGCGAACGACGATGAGATTCTGGACATGGCTCGTTACGGGCGCGACAACGGACTTGAAGTGCGCTTCATTGAATTCATGCCACTCGACGCATCCAACATTTGGGAGCGCAACAAAGTGGTTACACAAGATGAGATTGTCTCTGTTATCTCCGCCGAGTTCCCACTAGAAATTGTTCCCGCTCGTGGAGCTGCCCCTGCAGACCGTTGGCGCTATGTAGACGGCAAGGGAACTGTTGGTGTTATTCCCAGTGTGTCGAAACCGTTCTGTGCCGATTGTGACCGCGTGCGCCTCACCAGCGATGGTCAATTCCGCACATGTCTGTTTGCCACCGACGAATTCGACATTCGTGCGTTACTACGCAACGGTGGAACAGACGACGACATTGCCAATCTCATCGTGCATGCCGTAGGAACAAAGTGGGCAGGGCACCAAATCAATCAGGTGAACTTCATCCGCCCGAATCGTTCCATGAGCCAGATTGGCGGGTGACATGGCTGCCGATGAAACAGGCGAATTAGCCAACATGAATGTGCTGGTGTCGGTTAATGGGCCCGTTGCAACTCTCACTTTGAACAGGCCAGACAAGCGCAATGCCGTACGCATGAGCATGTGGGCAGCCATTAACGCCCATGTCACCGCACTGACAGAAGACCCAGAGGTGCGCATTCTTGTAGTGAAAGGTGCCGGAGATCATTTTTGTGCAGGTGCAGATATTTCCGAACTTACGAATGGCCCTGGCGGAGAATACGCGCGCGTGAATTGGAATGCCGAAGAAGCATTAGCCAATTTCCCTGGGCCCACCATTGCCATGATTCGTGGAAACTGCGTGGGCGGTGGAGTCAGCATTGCCACCGCATGCGACATTCGCATCGCAAGTACAGATTCCATCTTCGGCATCACGCCAGCCAAATTGGGAATTGTGTATCCCACTAATGCATTAGAACGCGCTGTTCGTTTGTTGGGGGCATCGGCCACGAAGCACCTCATGTATTCGGGCGAACTCATCGACGCGCAACGTGCGTTACGAATTGGTCTGATTGACGAACTGCTAGAGCCCGATGCTCTGGAAGATCGTGTCATGCAGTTCGTAGAAACTTTGGTGGAACGGTCTGCTCTTACCCAGGTGGCCAGCAAAGCCATGATTGATGAAGTGGTACGCGATGGGCGAGTGAAGCCCGCCACCACCTTGTACTGGGAAACCGAAATGGACAAGAGCGGGGAAGTTCGCGAAGGTGTTGCGGCGTTTCTTGCAAAGCGTCCGGTGCGATGGCCCTGGAAGCGCTCGTAGTCTGACCGTTATGACCGAGCCCACCTTTAGCCACCTAGACGCCAAGGGCAATGCCCACATGGTGGATGTGGGAGACAAAGCCACCTCGCGTCGTAAAGCAGTTGCACGATGCTCGGTACAAATGTCGACGTCAACATCTGCTGCCATCACGTCGGGAACACTTCCCAAAGGTGATGTGTTGGCTGTTGCTCGCATCGCCGGCATTCAAGCGGCGAAGCGCACAAGCGATCTCATTCCGCTGTGCCACCCACTCATGCTCACCTCGGTCAGTGTCGACCTTGTTGTGAATGATGGGCGCGTGGACATTGAAGCGTCGGTGGAAACAACCGGACAGACTGGCGTCGAGATGGAAGCGCTCACTGCGTGCTCCGTTGCAGCCCTCACTCTCTACGACATGTGTAAGTCGGCCGACAAAGACATGGTCATTGGCGAGTTGGCGCTCTGGCAGAAGTCAGGTGGTCGCTCCGGGGACTATCAGCGGGGCTCCTGACCAGGCATCGGTGGCCCGTTGGCCAGGATGTTTGTCCTTGTCAAGGGGTGTGAAAATCGACCGTTTCGGGTCAAAACTGTTCAATTTGAAGGGTTTCCGCAGATTTTTCTGGCGATTGGGGGGTGTTTGGGTCGCCTACCGGCCAGATCGTTACTAGGCTTTCTCAAGTTATGAGCAAGCTCGTTCTCCTCATCGTTGGGGCAATGTGGATGGCAGTACTTTTGCCACCGCTGTTGCGCTCCCGGTTCGACGGTAGTGCTGTCTCTTCCGTTTCAGATTTTCGTCGCCAGCTGAACACATTGCAGCGCACGCAAAGCCACGTTGGTGCTGCCCACCCCATGCGCGCCATGACCCGCCCGCTTGCTCCACAGCAGCGCCCCATGACCGGTCGAGTTCCCGCTCAGCGTCAGGCTCCTGCTCGCACTCCACAACGCCCTCGCTTAGTGGCATCCGACGGCGTTCTCGAACAAGAGCCACGCCATCGTCGTTCGCATCACACGGCCGAGTTGCCGCGCCATCACTTCAGTGCCGAGTCTGCTTACTTGTCACCACGCGAGGTCACTCGTCGTCGCAGGGTAAATGTTCTGTACGGATTGGTTGCAGCAAACGCCGTCACGTTGTTCTTGGGTCTCACCACCGGAAGCACCGCAATGGTGTATTTGTTCACCGTTGCATTCCTTGGTCTTGGTGCGTACTGCTACATCCTCGTGCAGATTCGTAACCAGGAATACTTGCGCCGTTACTACGGCCAACGCCGCGCAGCCTGATTCTTTCTCCGCGTTCTGCGGAATGTGAACTGCGACACCCTCACCCCTAGACTTCTGCGAACCAAGCACAAGGGGAATCACATGGCACTGTCCTGGACAGAAGCACAAAATGCAGTTTTGAATCCGGGGTCTGGCACTCCATTCGAATTGATGGAAGAGGAAGTCTTTGGCGTGAAGATGGAAGTCTTCAAGCACGCACCACAAAACCTTGCCCTTGTGTTGCAGGGTGCTCGTGCGCACGGAGACAAAACATTTCTCTTGTACGAAGGTGAGCGCTTCACATTCGCAAATGTGATGGACCAAGTAGATGGCCTCGCTCACTTGTTGGTGAACAAGTACGGCATTAAGAAGGGTGACCGCGTTGCTGTGGCAATGCGTAACTATCCCGAATGGATCATTTCGTTTGCAGCAATTGTTTCTGTTGGTGCTGTCAATGTGTCGTTCAACGCATGGTGGACCGAAGACGAAATGGACTTCGCATTGAAGGACTGTGGCGCAAAGGTTCTCATTGGTGACCAGCAGCGCATCGACACAGCGCACCACTCATGCCGTGCGTTGGGAATCAAGATGCTCATCGTGCGTCCAGAAACCGAAGTGGGCCCCGACATTGATGAATGGGCTGTTGAAGTAAAGAGTGGTCTTGGGCCATTGGTGGCAGACATTCAGCCAGACGACGACTGCACCATTTTGTACACGTCGGGAACAACGGGTCGTCCGAAGGGTGCAGTGAGCACACACCGCGCAGTTGTCAGCGCACTCATGGCATTCTCTGCGCGTAATGGCGTTCTTGCCCTTGCATCAGACCCACCAGCCGAACCAGTTGCACCAGATCCGTTCCCGCCGTCATTCATTCTCATCGTGCCGTTGTTCCATGTCACCGGATGTGTTCCTGTCATGCTCAGCTGTTTCTTTGCTGGTTTGAAACTGGTCATCATGTACAAGTGGGATGCCGGTAAGGCGTTACCCATTATTCAAGACGAGCAAATCACCAACTTCGTTGGTGTTCCCACCCAAAGCTGGGACCTCGTCAACCACCCCGACTTCGCCAAGTACGACACATCGTCTCTTCGCGCAGTTGGTGGTGGTGGCGCACCAGCACCGGCAGCACTGGTCGACAAAGTGGCAAAGAGCGTGAAGAAGGGCAGCCCGCAGTTGGGCTACGGCATGACCGAAACGAATGCGTTCGGACCAGGCAACGTGGGCAAGTTCTACACCGACCGCCCCACTTCAACAGGTCGCGCAATTCGTCCCATGGAAGTTGCTGTATGGAATCCAGAAACAAAAGAAGTTCTGGGACCAAACGAATACGGCGAAATCATGATGTTTGGCCCCATGCTTATTCGTGGGTACTGGAACCGTCCCGATGCAACTGCAGAAGCAATTGAAAACGGTTGGTTGCACACCGGCGACGGTGGCTACATCGACGAAGATGGTTTCTTGTTCATTAAGGACCGTATTAAAGACATGATTCTTCGCGGTGGCGAGAACGTGTTCTGTTCCGAAGTGGAAGGTTCCATCTACGAACATCCTTCGGTGCACGAAGCTGCTGTCTTTGGTGTACCACACGAGCGTCTCGGTGAAGAAGTTGCTGTTGCTATTCGCGTAAAAGACGATGCATCACTGACCGCAGAAGATTTGTGGAAGTTCCTTGATGGAAAGATTTCGTCGTTCAAGGTGCCCAATCACGTGGTCATCATGAACGAAGAGCTTCCTCGCAACGCTGCAGGAAAGTTCTTGAAGACTGCATTGCGCGACATGGTGGCCAACGGCCAACTGAAGCCAACCAGCCGCTAGTTCGTTACTTCTGTAACGCTGATAAAAGTGCGTGGCCTTCGCGGGAGCGAAGCGCCACGTTTACTTTTTGGCGCTCTAATGCCTGCTCCAACGTCTTCGTTGCTTGTGGAATGGGATGCTCGGAGAAAAAGGCATTCACCTGTGTCTCTAGTGCTTCGGTGTTTAACGTGGTGATGGTGCTAATCATGCGAACAATGGTGTTTCCGGGGAACGTGTCGTTGGCGTAGGTCCAATTTTCTTGCACCGCTGCCCACGCAATCTCGCCGTGGTTTTTGTTAGCAATACAACGAGCAAGCAAGAACGGAGCGTCTTGGCTCTTGACATCTCCGGAGAATGCCAGTCGACAGGTTCGCTTCATTAGTTCTACGTCATCAAATTCGGCAAGCGCGTACAGCATGCGCACTTTCTCTTGCGGAGTCGGTGCATTGGTGTATTTGTCGACGAACCACTCGTAATCGTTGGCATCACCCGTGGCGGCAACAACAGTGGTCGATGCTGCAACAAGTTCAGGGTCTGATTCCGCGTTGTTCATCAGAATGTTTCGGCAACGCTCTTGGGCTGCGGTGCTATTTCCGTGAATGGCCAGCGTAGACAACAGCAAACCGCGAAGCTTTGACACCAGATCGTCTTCATTCGCAGATGGTGATTCCCCGAGGCGGGTGTAGGCCGGCATAACGAGTGATGACACGAAAGCATTGAACGGTGCCATGTTGTCGCGCGGAAGAAGGCGACCAAGGCCGGCGAGTGCCTTTGTAAGTACTTGCCACACAGCCAGATCATTTTCGCCTTCGAAGCCACGTGCAAACTCAATGAAGTTTTCCGTAGTGAGCGCACCGGCCACAACTGCATTCCATGCGTCGTCTACCAAGTTGTAACGCTCCAACGTGGTCAGCGTGGCCAACGTTGCGCCCGTAATGCGCGACAAGAGGTTCGCCGAATACTCCACGCGATAAAAGCCGGGACCGCCGGCGTTCACAACAATGGTTACTGATGGGTCCGCGAGTGGAAGACGAAGTTCGTCGGCGTTGAGAAGAACTTTGGTGATGTCGTTGCCGAGTCGTACATGAATAGGTATGACCCACAATGTTGCGTCGGGTGTGTTGTCGAACGTGAATTGCCGTTGAGATAACACAAGAGTGTTTCCGTCAACACGAGCAGAGACAAGCGGGTATCCGGCTTGCCAAATCCAAGAATCCATTAGTGCCCGTACGGGAACGTTGTCGCCACCATCGGTGGATACCACGTGTTCAATGGCATCCCACAGATCGCCAGTTTCTGTGTTG
Source organism: Ilumatobacteraceae bacterium (assembly GCA_021299715.1). Classification (GTDB taxonomy): domain Bacteria; phylum Actinomycetota; class Acidimicrobiia; order Acidimicrobiales; family Ilumatobacteraceae; genus UBA2093. The sequence continues at coordinate 18,254 of JAJTEL010000008.1, forward strand.
CCGTAGGAGTGAGTCTTCAAGTAGTGGCTGACGCCAGCACGGAAGCGGTCGGGGCCGAGGTATTGCTCCAACATGCGCAGCAGGGCTCCGCCTTTTTGGTAGGTGAGAACATCGAACATTCCGTCTGCATCGGCTGGTGATTCCACAGGGAATTCAACAGTGCGCGTGGAATGTAGTGAGTCCACTTCAAATGCAGCACTTCGATCGAGACCGAACGAGGTCCACATTGTCCACTGCGGGGCAAATGCATCTGTTGCTGCAACTTCCATGAATGTTGCGAATGCTTCGTTCAGCCAAATGCCATTCCACCAGCGCATAGTGACGAGGTCGCCAAACCACATATGTGCAAGTTCATGTGCAACAACTGCTGCGACAAGTTCTTGTTCTATTTGCGTAGAAGTTTCAGGGTCGACCAATAGCAAGACTTCGCGGAACGTGATGCAACCAAGGTTTTCCATTGCGCCTGCGGCGAAGTCGGGAAGTGCAAGAAGATCGCACTTGTCGCTGGGGTAGGGGATTCCGTAATAGTTCTGAAACCAGTCGATGCAAAACGCGCCAACACGTAGACCAAACTCGGTGAGATGTGATTTGCCGGGAACATGAATGATGCGCAATGGAATGTTGCCCACCATGACGGGTTCGGTGGCTTCAAGTGGTCCCACAACAAATGCCACCAAGTACGTGGACATCAGCATCGTTTCGGAGAACCACACACGTACCTGATTGTTGGGAAGTTCTTCTCGACGTATCTCTTTTCCGTTGGAGACTGCGAGAAGGTCATTGTTGAACGTCAGATCAATGGCAAAGGTCGCTTTGAAATCGGGCTCATCGAAACAGGGGAACGCACGCCGGCAATCGGTGGATTGCATTTGCGTTGTGGCAATGGTGCGCGTGTTGCCGTCACCGTCGGTAAACGTGGAGCGGTAGAAGCCACGCAACTTGTCGTTCAAAGTGCCCGTAAACGAGATATGAATTGAGACAGGGCCAGGTGAGACCGATGTGTCAATGATGAGTCGTTCGAGTTCTTCGTTCAGTGAATACGGCGCATCGGAACCATTGACAGTGACCGAATGGATGTCTAACTCGATGGCGTTCAGAACAATCTCGTTCGCCGCCTGCGTTGCTTCGGCAGCGATGGTGACAGAACCAGTAAACGATGCGGTGTCCAAGTTTGGAGAGAGCGAGACAACGTACTGCGAGGGCAGAACGGTGCGGGGCAGGCGGTACGGGCTTTGAAGATGACTCACAGATGAAAGGCTAACGCCCACCCAGTACGGACTACCGTGGAGAACCGTGCCACGTAGCCATCCATTCACCGCCCACATCCCAGCTCTCACCAATAAAGAGGGAATTCTCTACGACGTCGTAGGCGTTGGTAACGCGCTCGTTGACATGATTGCCATGGTGGACGATGCATTCTTGCAATCGAACAACATGGTGAAAGGTTCCATGGCTCTCATTGAGACCGACCGTGCGCTGGAACTCACCTCTGCAGTCGGAACGTCTACGCGTACAAGCGGCGGATCCGGTGCAAACACATTGGCCGGTATTGCAAGTCTTGGTGGCGAGGTGGCTTTTATTGGGAAAGTTGCCAATGACGATCTTGGAAAAGAATTTGCCGGAGACATGACATCGGTGGGTGTTGATTTCCGAAGTGGAACTCCTTCGGGTGATGAACCAACCGGGCGGTGCATTATTGCGGTAACTCCCGATGCGCAGCGCACCATGAATACGTTTTTAGGAATTTCCACACAGTTGTCATCTGAAGATTTAGACCCAGCAGTCATTGGTGCTGGTGCGGTGTTGTACTTAGAGGGTTATTTGTTTGATCGCGACGAAGCAAAAGCCGCATTTCGACGGGCTGCATCTATTGCTCACGACCATGGTCGCGTTGTCTCACTCACCTTGTCCGATTCGTTCTGCGTTGACCGCCACCGCGCTGACTTTCGGGAATTGGTGCGTGACGAGATTGACATTCTGTTTGCCAATGAAGATGAACTGAAATCGTTGTATGAAGTTGATGACTTTGACGACGCAGTACAGCTGTTGCGACGCGACTGCCACATTGCCGCAGTAACACGAAGCGAGAAGGGCGCGGTGATTGTCACCCGAGACGACGTTCACGCCGTTCCCGCAGCTCCCGTTGCATCGGTGGTTGACACAACTGGTGCAGGCGACCTGTTTGCTGCCGGATTCTTGCGTGGGCTCACACAAGGGAAAGATCTCACCAGTTGTGCGCGTATTGGTGCCATTGCTGCAGCAGAAGTTATCTCCCACGTTGGTCCACGCCCATTGGTACCACTTATTGGGCTCTTGCCCGATGACCTTCGCTGATTTGTAGGCTCACACATATGAGTGACACCACCGGATTAACCGTTCTTGGAAAGACCGTTCAGCATTCCATTGAGCACGTTGAAGTGTTTCCTGCACCGAAGAATATTTCCTCTGTCACGTTCGACACCGACGAAGTGCAATCAATTTGTCCGGTCACTAATCAACCCGACATCTCAAGTGTTTCCATTGAATACGAACCAGGTGACTTTTGCATTGAATCAAAGAGCCTGAAGTTGTACTTGTGGGGGTTTCGAGATCGCGCAGTATTTGCTGAAGCGCTTGCAGCAGAGATTGCAGGCGAAGTTATGGCAACAGCGAAGCCACGCCGTGTGTGCGTCACTCTTACTCAGCATCCGCGTGGCGGTATCACCATTACCGCAGTCAGCGAGCTTCGCGCCTAGTTACTGCGTACGACCGCGTTCCATAATTTTGGCGCGACGCTCTGCAACTTTCTTGGGGTCGAACTGTGCCTTGCGCCATTCGGCACCTACTGCAGACTCGTGCTCCCACTTGTCCATCTCCTGTGCGTGGGCTGCATAGGTGGAGCGAATTTGACGTACGCCGTCTTGTTCGTTGCCAATGATGTCAAGAGCAATTTGACGTGTAAACGGGATGAGTTGTTCGTGTGGAACAACGTGGTTCACAAGACCAAACGCAAGTGCTTCGTCGGCCAACATGAAGTTGCCAGTGAAACTCATCTCGCGTGCACGGCGCACGCCGATGGCTTGCGGAAGAAGAACAGTGAGACCCCAACCGGGCATGATGCCTACGCGTGAATGTGTGTCGCCAAACTTCGCGTTCTCCGATGCAATGAGGAAGTCGCAGTTCAGGGCAAGTTCAAACCCACCTGTTATGGCAACACCGTTCACAGCGCCAATGAGTGGTTTTGACAGCTTGGGGAACGGCCCGCGAACGCCGGTGGAATTCACGCTTCCGTCGGCGCCTGTACCGCCAAGGTTTCCGGCAGTATCGCCTAGTTCTTTCAGGTCGAGTCCAGCGCAGAAAGCAGGGTCTGTGCCCGTGAGAATAAGGACATCAACGTCGGGGTCGGCGTCTGCTTTCAGCAGCAACTCGGGCAGAAGGCGCAAGACTTCGCTAGACAGCGCATTGCGTGCTTCGGGCCTGTTGAAGGTGATGGTGGCAATGCGATCGCTGACGTCGTACAGAATGACTTGAGACATACGGACACCGTAGGCGACTGGGCGATGGGGCTCCGAACCGAGTGTGCGAAACTAGCAACATGAGCCTTGTTCTTGTGTCCGTCGCAGACGGCGTTGCCACTCTTACTCTTAACAATCCCGACGAGCGCAACACGCTCACTCAACCCATGGTGGATGAAATTACCGCGGCAATGGATCGCATTGAAGGCGATTCATCCATTGGCGCACTTGTAGTCACTGGTGCGGCACCCGCATTTTGTGCCGGTGCAAACTTGGGCAACTTGGCAACAGCAACAGGTGACAGTCTTGGTGTGATCTATGAAGGGTTCTTGCGTATTGCGCGAAGCCCACTTCCCACCATCGCTGCCGTCAATGGTGCAGCAGTGGGTGCAGGAATGAACTTGGCATTGGGATGTGATCTTCGCATTGCTGCTCGTCGAGCAAAATTCGACACTCGCTTCTTGCAAATTGGTATTCACCCAGGTGGTGGCCATACCTGGATGTTGCGTCGTATCACCGGACCACAAACAACCTTTGCAACGGTGGTGTTTGGCGAAATCTTGTCGGGTGAAGAAGCAGAGCGCGTTGGCTTGGTGTGGAAGTGCGTGGACGACGACCAATTGTTGGCGGAGGCACAGAAGATGGCTGCACGAGCCGCCGACATTCCACGTCCTTTGTTGGAGAGCGTAAAGAAGACCATTCAAGACATGCCGAACATTGACAATCATCCCGATGCTGTGAAGCGTGAGTTGGAACCACAGCTGTGGAGCACAAAGCAGCCATGGTTTGCCGAACGTCTTGCAGCGTTGCAAAAGAAGATTTCGAAGAAGTAGACAACTACTCGTTGTTGTCTCTGCGGCGCAGGCGTTCGCCGTTACCATTACTGAAGTGACGAAAAAACCCTTTGCTGCTCTTCTCTGTGCGGCATTTGGGGCCGTTGCACTTTTCGGTACGTCTGCATCGTCGGCGCCCGTGACGCAGCCCTGGCAACTCGATCGTATAAATCAGCGAACGTTGCCATTCGATTCCAACACATCGTTTGGTGCACTCACTGGTCAGGGAGTCACTATTTACATTGTTGACTCGGGAACAAATCTTGGTCACGAGCAATTTGGTGGGCGAGCACTCGTTGGAATCGACACGTTGACACCACGAGGAGATGACCCTGTTTCACCTCTGTCTTCTGACTGTGACGGACACGGAACTCATGTAGCGGCATTGGCTGCTGGTGCAACGGTAGGAGTTGCACGCGGAGCCACCATTGTCTCGGTGCGAGTTCTTGACTGCGATGGCGAGGGCGATGTGTCCGATGTAGTGACTGCACTGAAGTGGATTCGTGGTCACCATGTAGGTGGACGCGCAGCAATAGTGAATCTCAGTCTTGGTGTCGACAGAGGAGATGAAGGTCAGTCAATTGACGACCAAGTCAACGCATTGCTGAACGAGGGTGTTGTGGTCACCATTGCTGCGGGTAATGGTGATTCATACGGTCGTTACAACTCATGCGAGATTTCTCCTGCGCATGTTCCGGGGGCTCTCACTGTTGGTGCAATCGCCATCAACGATGCGTTCACAACGTATTCGGGCTTTGGTCCCTGCGTAGATCTGTTGGCACCTGGTGGCACGAACAGCGCCCCTGTTGAGTCGGCATGGATTGGTGGGCCCAGCGCGTATGACATGGATGCAGGCACGTCTATGGCATCACCACTCGTTGCGGGGTATGCCGCGTTATTGGCTGAACAGCAACCTGGACTCTGTGCAGACGACATTTCCAGTGCCATAGTGGCTCGTGCAACTACTGGTGTGGTTACCGCAGTAGATGCACTTACAGCAAACAGATTGCTCTTTGTTGATACAGCGCCAGTTGCCGCCGGTGTTCCAGGCCAGCCCTCGAACGTTGTGCTGTCGACGGGTGGAAGTTCACTCGGAGTCTCGTGGGATGCGCCGTGTGATGGTGGATCGGCAATTACATCAACACGTGTTGCGCTTGTTCGGAACGGCACAGTGGTGAAAAAGGTGAATGTTGGACCAGGAGTCACTAGTACGCGTTTCACAAATTTGCCCGTGGGTGCTCAGTACAGCGTTGTTGTGAAAGCAGTGAATGCAATTGGCGAGGGAATCGCTACTCCGCGGTACTCCGCACCAAAGGTCCGTTACCTTCGGGCCAACAGTTACGTCGCCATTACGGCAATCGCAAAGATGGGCGGTGACCTGTCGTTGAAATGGCGAGTGTCGTCGGGGAGTAGTCGCGTGTGTCGCCTCACATCGGGCGGAACCAAAGTTCACTTCATGCGCTCGGGAACATGTCGTGTTGCTTTACGCACTATTGACGACGGGCCCGCAGTCGCGCGCAACCTGCGGGTGTCGTAGGACAAAAATCTGTGGATAAAAATCTGCCCTGATTGCCTTCACAACTGGCAGGTGGAGGAGTACCTTGCGAATAAGGGAACCATTTGGAGCCCACGGGCTCCGGAAGGAGGCAGCGATGAGTCAACGACATCGCAATCAGGACCTCGCGCCTGCACCGCGCGCCGACTTGAGAGCACATGCTCACAATGAACGGCATCGGGTAAACAGCGAATTGCATCTTGTGGTGGAAGCCGTGCAACACGGCACAGAACCACTCGATGTTATTGAGCCAGGTCAGGCATGGAAGCCAGTGCATCACCACGATGCGGAACGCGGAAAAGAAAAAAGCCGTCGTCAGCCGCTGAAGCATTGGAAGACGAAAGATTGGAAGCGTCGCAAAGCGGTTCGCCGTCAGCGTGCGCTTGCGTGGCACGCACTGGGCTAGTTAGTTCATCCAGTCGGAGAATAATTCCGCACGACGAGCATCCCACTCTTCGCGCGTTAATCCGTAGCGCACGTGGTCTTCCCACACGCCATTGATCTCTAGGAATCGTTCGGCAATTCCTTCTTCGCGAATGTTTATCTTTTCCATAACGCGACGGGAGTTTTGATTTCGCGGGATGATGCAGACTTCAACGCGATGCAAATTGAGCTCTTCGAAAGCGAACTGAGATAACACAACCACTGCTTCGCTCATGAGTGAACGGCCGGCTCGTGCACGATCTATCCAGTAACCGATGGTTGCCGATTGAAATGCGCCGCGAACGACATTGTTTAGGTTGATTTCGCCTGCGAATGCACCGTCAACAAAGATGCCAAATGCATATTGGGTTCCGGCCAGTCGTTCACGATCGCGCGCACCGCACCTAGCAGCAAACACTTCGCGATTCGTTTCTGGATCGGGATGATGTGAGAGTCGTTGCGGTTCCCACACTGTTAGCCATTCGCCGTTGCGACGACGCACCTCGCTCCATCCCGTGAAGTCTTGGGGAACCAATGGCCGTAACACCACGCGGCGCCCGTAGAGGCGCAGACCAACACTGGTTGGTCGAGCAGGGTGCATGGCGGTCATGGCTTTAGTCTTTCACGGCTGACGATGCCGTCCATCAGGCTGCGCGTCGACACGGTGATGGAATCAAGGTGCAGGCGGCGCATGGTGGCCACCAAAATGCAACACCCCGCCACGATGATGTCTGCACGGTCGGTGGGAAGGCCCGGATTCAACTTTCGCTCATCCAGTGTTTCGGTGGCGAGCGTACGGAACACATCTTCGGCCGCATCACGGGTGAGTTCAAAACCATGCAAAACAGAACTGTCGAATTCCGCGAGTCCAATCTCTACTGCAGCCATGGTGACGATGGTGCCGGCTACTCCAATAACGCGAGACGGAGACGCGAGCGCAGGAATTTCACGACCGAGTTCTTCAAGTTCGTCAGAGACTGCACCAATAAGGTTCGTGAGATCTTCTGGTTTTGGTCGCCCTGTTCCTGTATGCGACGCGGTACCAGTGACTGCGCCAAACGGAATACTGGCTGACATTTCCGCATCAAGGATTCCGACGGTGTATTCGGTGCTGCCGCCACCAATGTCAATAACAAGTGTGGGGGACAGCACCTCTGGCAATCCCGACAATGCACCCCTAAATGCAAAGGTTGCTTCGTCTTTTTCGGAGAGCACCTCAACGGTGATGCCCGTTGCATTGTGCACAGCAGAAATGAACTCTTGAGTGTTGCGTGCACGTCGACATGCAGCAGTTCCAGTGATAATGATGCGATGTGCATCGTGTTGCTGTGCTGTCGCAATATGGGTTTGAATTGTTGTCAGAGTGCGTTCAATTCCGCCTGCAGACAACAACCCTGTGTCATGTAATGAATCACCAAGGCGCGTTGTTGTGACAATGCGTGCAAGGTCGTTTCCCGCGGTGTCTTGAACAAGCAGGTTTGTTGAATTAGTACCAACGTCGATAACGGCGATGTTCATATTCGATCTGCCCGTTCTATGCCGTGTGCATCGAGTTGTTGTGCCACCCATTCACCTACTGCATCATCGCCACCGGCCAACCAATGGGCGAAATGTGCATGCAGACACTTCACTCCGCGACGCGTGCCGCCAACTCCGGCCGATGGACGATGCCCACTATGGCCTGCGGGAATGAGCGAATCGCGACGTTGCGCGTATGAGGCATGAATAGTGTCGATTGCACTGAGTCCAATAAGTTCTTCCACCGCATCGACTGCACCGTCGGCTTCTAGTTGGCTGACTGCATACACCTCGGCTGAGCCCACCAACCAATACAGCGTGGGCATCGGTGTGCCGTCGTCTAAGAGTGGGGCGTTGAGCAACACAACGGGTTCGTTGTTCTTTGCCCGAACCACGATGCGAAAGTCTCCCTGGGGAACGCGACCAATCAGACGTGTGACATCGTCAATATCTGTCGCCGACGGCGGTTCACCGGCGAGACGCATGGCTTATTTGGCGACGAGCCAGATAATGACCGCAGCGACGACAACGACAACAGGCAATGCACGCTTCAAGATGGCTCCGCCACTGACGGACAACAAGTTCAGTGCTTCTACTTCTTGTGGTGCGCTTGGTGCTGGAGCAGATTCACCGTTCGCGGCGGCGGGTTCGTTGCTGGCAGCAATGACACCGTTCAAGTTGTCGACGAACTGATCGAGCAACTTGTTGGAAATATCGGCCATTGCACCACGACCAAACTGTGCAACTTTTCCGGTGATGTTCAAGTCGGTGTGTACGGTGACTTTTGTTGATGTGGGTGTTTCGGAAACAAGCTGTGCGGTAATAAGCGCAGCAGCGTTTCCCTTGCCGGTTGTGTCGCGGCCTTCACCCTTCAGCACTACTTTGCGCGCACCTTCGTTGAGTTCAACGAAACTGGCCTGACCCTTGAATTGGGCTTGGATGGGTCCCACTTTGACCTTGACGAATCCGCTGTAGGTGTCGTCGGTGATGTCTTCAAGTTTTGCTCCGGGCAAACACGGTGCAATGCGCTCGACATCGGTGAGGATCTTCCATGCATCTTCCACGGGAACGGGAACGGTGAATTCGTGGTTCAGGTCCATTGTGAGAGATCCTCCGGGGTGTCAATGTCTGCGGAAACGCCCTTGCAGGCTACTTCCCGAACGAGTTCTGGGCGCATGTGCATGAGTGTTCGTGCGCCTGCATCGGGTTCTTTTGTGAGTGCCAAAAAGTCGTCCCACACCGAGCGAGACAGTTTCACTGGGTTTCCGCGAATGCCTTCGTATGTGGCAACCACAATGGGGCCATCGGTATGGGCCACGGTGCGCCACGCATCGGCCGTAATGAAGGGTTGGTCGCCAAGACCAATGACAATGCTGTCGAAGTTGTGCGCTGATGCATACGAGATTGCTGCTGCCACGGAGGACCGTTGGCCGGTCTCCCACGCAGGGTTCGAAATGACCGTCAGACCGTCTGTGAGGGGTCCGAGGTCTACTGCTCCCGTCACAATGGCTTCAGCGCCAATCTGGGCTTCCTGAAGGGCTCTGATGGCGTGAGAGACCAATGGCGCACCTCGAAATGGGGCGAGGAGCTTGTGGGTAGGGCCGGTGAATCGTTGGCCTGCGCCTGCGGCCAAAAGAACGGCCAGCTGTGTTCCACGAGGCGAGGACATAAGTAATAGCCTGCCTGAAATGCGGAGTTTCACCACCTTTCGGCGCGCACTCGTTGCGGCAAGCCTTGTGGTGACGGCTGCTCTCCCGGCATCGGCTCACGCCACCAGTGGCACAGGGTCCGATGGCAAGGTTGATCGTTTGCAGATGCCTGGCAGTCGGTTCCGGCAGAGAAACCCCATTTCGCTCCGTGCTGTTAACGCTCTCTCTGTCATCATGCGCACCGAGAACATTGAAGACCCTACGTATTTGACGCAACGTCGCAGCGTTTCCGATCTTGTGGCAAAGAAACTGTCACTCGATGCTGAACAACTTCATCGTGCATGGTCACGTGCGCCCCGTGATCATCAAATTGCAACACTTGCGGCACTCACCCAATTGGGAGTTCGATACGTGGTGGGCAAAGAGTCTCCCTATGTTCACGTGGACTGTTCTGGATTGTTGTGGTTTGCATGGCGAACAGCCGGTGTTGACATGCCGCGTCAAGCAGTATCGCAATTAGATCCACGCATGCGTGTGAAACGAGAAGACGCAGTTGCGGGTGACATTGTTGGCGAAGGTACTCACGTGCACATTTACTTGGGTGTGGGACGCGCAATGGTGCACGCACCGTTTAACGGCAAGAGTGTTCGCTTAAAGACAATGTCGGAAGCGCAATACAACAGAGTGGCGTGGGCTAATCCCAGCAACATTGCTACGTATCGTTTGTAAGCAACTGCCTTAATGAATGGGGCCGTCTGTTGCCCCAAGAGAACGTGCTTCGCGTCCGGTGCGCGCTGCAATGATTTCTCCCACAATGGAAATAGCAGTTTCTTCAGGAGTTCTGCCACCAAGGTCGAGGCCGATGGGTGAATGCAAACGGCTGAGTTCGGCGGGGTTGGTGACGCCTACTTCAGCGAGCCGTTCAAGTCGTTTTGCGTGAGTTTTACGACTTCCCATAACGCCGATGTACCCCACCTTTGTGGCGAGAGCCCCTTGAATTGCGGGAACATCGAACTTCGGGTCGTGAGTGAGAATGCACACGGCGTCGCGTGGCCCTAAGCGTTCTCCGCGCTCGGTGAACATTGGCGTTGGCCATGTCACGCGCACTTCGTCGGCCATAGGGAAACGACGACGTGTTGCAAAGATTTCGCGAGCATCACACACAGTGACGTGGTACCCCAGAACTTTTGCAACGCGCGCAAGCGCAGCAGTGAAATCGACTGCACCAAAGATCCACATAAGTGGTGGTGGCGAGAAACTCTCAATGAACACTCGCACCGTGTCTGTTTCAACAAGATCTTCGGGAGTTGATTCACCGTGTGGTCCGTAGTGACGAACAATGGTGCGACCAGCCTCTAATTCGCCAGCGGTGTCACGCGCAACTACTCGGTCAATGTCGTCGTTGCCGAGTGTGCCGCCAACAACTCCTTGCGGAGTCACCACCAAGATGGCGCCGGTGTTGGGGCCTTCAATAACGGTGGCAAGTGCAACGGGGGAGTTGTCGCGAACATGCGAAGAGAAAATGTCGTAGGCGCTCATGTCACCACTCGAGTGGCTGGATAAACAGATGAATGATTCCGCCACAGGTGAGACCCACAGCGAATGCTTCGTCGTCGGAGTAGCCGAATGTGACAACTCGACTTGGTTGTTCGCCCGCAAGAATGGCGAGTGCTTCGGTGACAACTGCGCTTTCTACGCATCCACCACTAACAGAACCGATGACTTCACCATCTTCGTTAACGGCCATTGACGCGCCAGCTTCACGGGGACCAGAACCTTGAATGTCGACCACGCGCGCGAGGGCAATTTTCTTGCCTGCTGCACGCCAGCGATCGATGTCGTCTAATAAATCACGCATGATTGATGACCCTCGTGAGTTGTTCAAGTGCGTCGAGGGAATGTCCCTCTACGAAGTCATCAACATAGGGCAATGCCGCAGCCATTCCACGCGCAAGGGGGGCATAGCCAGGGGTGACCTTGAGTGGGTTTACCCACACAAGTCGAAATGCCACTCGCTTGAGGCGAGACATTTGTTCGGCCAGTACGTGTGGCTCGCCACGGTCCCAGCCGTCGGACAAGATGACCACAATTGCCCCGCGTGCCATTCCACGAACGCCCCATTCATCGTTAAACAATCGGAGCGTTTCACCGAGACGGGTACCACCGCTCCAGTCGCGCACGCTTTCGCCGGTGCTTCGCAATGCTCGGTCGGGGTCCTTTGATGACAGTTCACGAGTGACGCGCGTGAGCCGAGTGCCAAGTGTGAAGGCCTCAACACGTTGTCGCCCTGCAACACCTGCGTGAACAAATCGCACGAGAGCGCGGGCGTAGGGCTCCATAGAACCGCTGACATCTAACAAGAACACAATGCGACGTGGCTTTGTGCCTTTTTGGGTCCACCGACGACGCATTGGTTCACCTGCGGCAGCGAGTGATGCACGAACTGTGCGTCGCATATCGGGACGCGTCCCACGTCGTGGTGTTGACACAGTGCGAAGCGATGGGCGTGGCGGTCCGGCCATGCGCAGAGTTTCCATGAATCGTTGAGCAAGACGCATCTCGTCGTCGCTGTATTCGGCAAAGTCTTTTTCGCTGAGAGTTTCAACGCCAGAGAAGCGAACAGTGATGGTGGGTTCGTCACTTGCTTGTGCTTCACCGTCGGCAGACCCTTCTTCTTCTGTATCGAGGGCAACGGTGATGTGGCTGAGTTCTTCAGGAAGTGCTTCGGGTGATTCACGATGATCCCAGAACACTTGGAAAGCATTGTTGTATGCAGGAATGTCTTCTGGGCGACGCACCAACGTAGTGCGACCCGCCCAATACACAGACTCACGGTCGTCAATTCCCACAAGCGACAGTGCATTCATAAAGGTGAGTACAGAATCGAGCGGCGTGGGAATGTCGAGAGAGCGCAAGACGCGCGCAAATGCAACAGCAATTTCGTCGGGTGATGACTCGACGGCAAAAGTCATGATTAGCCGTTCAGTAGTCCGCGCTCGAATGCTTGGCGCACAATGGCGGCAACGCCGTGGTCGCGCACGCGACTTTGGTCTTCGCGATACTTCAGCACAGTGCCCAGAGTTTGTTCTACAACGGTCTCGTCAATTTGTGTAACACCGAGGCGACCAAGGGCAGTAGCCCAGTCGATGGTTTCTGCAACACCTGGTGGTTTATACAAACTCAGCCCGCGCAGTGCTTCCACAGCACCGGCCACTTGACGTGCAAGAACATCGCCTGCTTCAGGAACACGCATGGCAACAATGCTGACTTCACGTTCGAAAGTGGGGTGTTCTACCCAGTGATACAAACAGCGTCGCTTCAATGCATCGTGAACATCGCGTGTTCGGTTTGACGTGAGAATGACAATTGGGGGAGTAGCAGCGCTGAACGTTCCAAGTTCGGGAACGGTGACTTGGAAGTCTGACAACACTTCCAATAAGTACGCCTCAAACTCGTCGTCGGCACGATCGATTTCGTCAATAAGGAGAACGGGTGGTTGCCCACTGCCGTGATCGATAGCGCGAAGAATGGCGCGCTTCAGCAGGAAACGTTCGTTGTACAACTGGCCTTCAAGATCTGATGTGTTGGTACGGCTTGCTTCGCCTGTTGCTTCGGCGGCGCGCAAATGTAACAACTGACGTGAATAGTCCCAGTCGTACACCGCTTGAGACGCGTCGATGCCCTCGTAGCACTGCAAACGAATGAGTTCGGTTCCTTGCCAACGCGCAATGGTTTTTGCCAGTTCTGTTTTTCCGACGCCTGCTTCGCCCTCTAGAAACAATGGGCGACCAAGCGACATAGACAAAAACACTGCTGTTGCAAGACCTTCGTCGGGGAGGTAGCCGTGTTCTGCCAGTGCTGTGGCGACATCGTGAGAGGTTGCAGGTGTTGCGGGCACCCTAAGAGCGTACGGGGCATTGTCTGGCTAGCCCCACACGAACCACCACTAGGGTTGGCGTATGGACCTAGGAATTTCAGGACGAACTGCGGCGATTGCAGCGGGTACAGCTGGTCTTGGCCTGCAAACAGCAGTTGCGCTTGCTGGCGAAGGTGTGAAAGTTGTGGTGTGTGGTCGAGACGAAAAGCGACTGGCATCTGCTCTTGCTGAAATAGGGCACGGCGCACAAGGGTTCGTGTGTGATGTGTCCACCGATGCTGGTGGTACTGAGTTCGTGAACCACGCATCACAGTTGCTGGGCCACATTGACATTCTTGTTGCGAACGGTGGCGGCCCACCTCCGGGTGGATTTGCCGATGTCCCCGCCGATCAATACATGGACGCACTTCAAAAGAACTTGTTGTCTGTTGTTGCCATGTGTCATGGCGCCGTGCCTGCAATGCGTGAACGAAAGTGGGGTCGCGTGTTGGCCATTACGTCTGTGGCGGTGCGTCAACCAATTCCAAATCTCATTTTGTCGAACACTGCGCGTGCGGGTGTCACCGGATTCTTGAAAACGCTTGCGAGGGAAGTAGCCGGCGACGGCGTGACGGTAAACACCATTCAGCCAGGTATTCATGCCACCGACCGCATCACTCAGTTGTACGGCGGCAATGTGCAGGTCGCTGCTACTGGTGTTCCTGCTGGCGTTATTGGTGAGGCGGCAGACTTTGGTCGTATTGCGGCATTTATGTGTAGCGAGTCGGCCAAGTTCATGACGGGTGTACAACTTCATGTTGATGGTGGCGCATACGGAGCTCTGCTGTAATTTTTCATCATGTTTCATCACGTAGTTCTCTTCACATGGACTGATCAGGTTCCTGCAGGTCATCCAGCGGTTGCACAAGCCGAATTGCAGGCCTACGCACAAACATTAAGTGGGTTGGTGTCGTATCACTGTGGCCCCAACGCGGGTCTCACAGCAGGTGCTGCAGATTTTGCCGTCACTGCAGTGTTCGAAAACGAAGCTGCGTGGCACGCCTACGACACGGCAGATGAACACAATCGCATTCGTCGCGATGTGTTTGGTCCGTACGTGGCCGAGAGAAAAGTTATTCAGTTCGTCAGCTGATCTAGCGACGACGACGTGTCGCGGCGTGCCTCCCAGGCATCTGCAATCTTCCATGCGCTGATAACCACTGCGAAACCAATCAGACAGTCAATGACATAGTGCTCGCCGAAGTAGACAAGTGCTGCAGTCATGGCAAGTGGATATGACAATGCTGTGATGCGCACCCACATGCGCGCATTACGCGTGAACCACATCACGGCCAACAGTGAGAGACCGGCATGAAGAGATGGCATGGCCGCAACTGCATTCAACACTGCTGCACCGCGGTCCAATGTTTGCGACACGGTTTTCAAGTTCAGTTCCCACCAGCCGCGACCAGTAATGCGCTGTATGGGTGGAAAGTAACCCTTTTCAGAAGCCATCCACGGGGGAGCAGCAGGGAACACAATGAAGGTAGAGACGGCAAGAGCAAGTGTGAGTGAAAAACGACGTACATAGCGCAGCCATTCGGCGCGTTGACGAACTCGCAAGAAGGCAAGCGGAACTACTGGAAGAACAAAGTGCATCATGTAGACGATTGCGCCGCCCACGTCGTACCAACGTACGTCAGGCTTGAGAAAGGTCTTCTGCATCCACACCCCTGGGTCGTTGCCAAGGAACAAGAACCTGTCAATGTCGCGCAGCAATGTGTAGTTAACGCCAATTCCCCATTGGTCGGCCGTGCCACGGCTGTAGTCGTATGCCATGTACACAGCAACAATGACCAGCCAGTCACGCACCATCTGTAGTGCTTCATCGCGTGTGCGTCCAATTGAAGCAATAAGAAACGCAGCCAACATCCACAGCAGAACAGCAATGCGATCAACGGGAATGCCGTTGGCAAAGATGCTCCAGAAAAACACCACAAAGTACGCAAGTAGTCCGCCTTTGCGAACAAGTACAAATGTGTTGTGGCCCCCAGTCATGGGGTGAAGGTTAGGAGTTGACGGATTCGAGTGCGCGTCGCACCAGAACTTTGGACAAGTGCACGCGGTATTCGGCACTTGCGTTCAAGTCTGACTGCGGTTCGGCTTCTGCTGCTGCAAGTTCTGCCGCTTCAGAAATGCTGGCACCCGAAGCAATTGCTTTCGAGACGCTGGTAGCAAGCACGGGAACAGAACCCATGTTCACCAGTGCAACACCAGACTCTGTTCCGCGCTTCCACGCGGCGACGCCAACAATTGCCCAGTCTTGAGCACGACGGTTGAACTTTTGAAAGCCCCACGTAGCACCGTTCATCTTTGGAACACGAATTTCGGTGAGCATTTCATCTGGTTCCAATGCGGATTCGAGGAAGCCCTTATAGAAATCGATGGCCGCAATTTCGCGAGTGCCGTTTGGCCCCTGTGCAATGTACGTAGCGCCAAGAGCAAGAGTTGTTGCTGGCAAGTCAGATGCAGAGTCTGAGTGG
The DNA here is from genome assembly GCA_021299715.1 of Ilumatobacteraceae bacterium. Taxonomy (GTDB): domain Bacteria; phylum Actinomycetota; class Acidimicrobiia; order Acidimicrobiales; family Ilumatobacteraceae; genus UBA2093. The sequence continues at coordinate 34,125 of JAJTEL010000008.1, forward strand.
GCAATTGACCCACCAATTGTTCCGCGGTGACGCACTTGCGGGTCACCCACGTGGCTGGCGGCATTTGCCAACAGTGGTGCGTGCTGCAAAACAATTGGTGACTTCTCGACATCCATGTGGCGAGTGAGCGCACCAATAGCAATATGGTCGCCCGCATCGCGGATATAGGAAAGGTCTTTAATGCGTGCAATGTCAACGAGAACCGCTGGTTGTGCCAGGCGCAACTTCATGAGTGGCAACAGACTGTGTCCACCAGCGAGGAACTTTGCATCGTCGCCGTACTCACCAACAAGTGAGATGGCTTCGGCTGCTGATGTTGCGCGCTTGTAATCGAATGGTGCGGGAATCATTGTGTGCTCCTACTGTGCTTTCGCGGCGGCGAGCACCGACTTGACGATGTTGTGATAACCGGTGCAACGGCACAAGTTGCCTTCCAAACCAATTCGCACTTCTTCTTCGGTGGGGTTTGGGTTTTCCTTCAACAAACTGATGGATGCCATCACCATGCCGGGCGTGCAGTAACCGCACTGGAGGCCGTGGTTTTCCATAAAGGCCTTCTGCATGGGGTGCATCTCGCCACCCTGAGCAAGACCTTCAATGGTGGTCACACTGCAGCCGTCGGCTTGCGCGGCCAACATGGTGCAACTCTTCACCGATTCACCATCAACGTGCAGTGAACATGCACCACAACTTGAGGTGTCGCATCCGATGTTGGTTCCGGTAAGACCAAGAGTCTCACGTATGTATTGCACGAGAAGTGTGCGTGGTTCCACATCGTTTTCGTATGCGGTTCCATTAACGGTGATGGAAACTTTCATGACTATTTCTCTTCCTTTTCGATCTGTTCTTTAACGAGCCTGTTGAATTGCTGACCACACGCGCTCGGCGGTGGTGGGCATGTCAATGTGGCGGACACCGAGGTGTGACACTGCATCGACTACTGCGGACTGAAGTGCTGGTGTTGCACCAATGGTTCCTGATTCGCCAATTCCTTTAGCACCAATGAGGTTGATGGGTGTTGGTGTCTCCATGTGAACAACGGTGACGCTTGGCAATTCGGCTGCAGAGATGAATGCATAGTCGGCAAGGTTTGACGTAATGGGGTTTCCATCCGGGTCGTAACACACTTCTTCAAGCAGAGCTTGTGCTGCGCCTTGTGCAACTCCACCGTGAATTTGGCCTTCCAACAACATGGGGTTTAACACCTTGCCAGCGTCGTCGCATGCAGTGTGTGCAATGTGGCGAACTTTGCCAGTCTCTGTGTCTACTTCCACAATTGCTACGTGTGCACCAAAGGGGAATGTTGCGCCGGCAACACCGATGACATCGGAGTGAACAAGGCCACCTGATTGCTTCTCGGCAACAGCGAGGTCAGCCCATGTCTTCGATACTGCTGGGGTACCAGCCACGTGGAATGCACCACGGTCTTTGTCGAGAACAATGTCGGCTTCGTTTGCTTCTAACAAGCGAGCAGCAACAGACTTCGCCTTGTCGACAAGTTGGCCAGCAACAGCAAACACTGCGTTGCCACCTTGCTGCAGTGAGCGAGAGCCCATAGTTCCGGTTCCGATGGGAACTCGGTCTGTGTCGCCCCACACCAATTCAATGCGATCCATGGGGATACCCGTTTGTTCACTGGTGAGCATTGACCAGGATGTGTCGTGACCTTGGCCGTGCGGAGATGTACCGGTGTACACAATGGCGCGACCATCCTCCAGAACTTCCACTTTGGCGGATTCGCCGTTGCCGACACCGCCGGTGATTTCTACGTACACGCTGATGCCAATTCCAATTTGCTTTGAACTGTTGCTGGCGCGGCGTTCGGCTTGCTTGGCACGCCATCCCTTGTAGTCGGCGGCGGCCAGCACCTTGTTGAGTGATTCTTCGTAGTCGCCAACGTCGTATGTCTGGCCAACAACAGTGGTGTGTGGTTCAAGGAACTTTGGAATGAGGTTGATGCGACGCACTTCTGCAGGGTCCATGCCGAGTTCTGCAGCGAACATGTCCATTGCGCGTTCGATTGCGGCAGTTGCTTCGGGACGACCTGCACCACGGTACGCAACCGTTGGTGTTGTGTTTGTAACAACAGAAGTTGTTCGGCATTCGATGTTTGGAATGTCGTATACGCCAGAAGACATTGGTCGAGTCATGAACGGAGCAAGGATTGTTCCCATATCGACCCATGCACCAGAGTCTTGAATTGCATGCAACTGATAGTGAGTCACTTTGCCTTGCTTGGTGCCACCAATGGTGACGTACTGCAATTGAGCACGGCCGTGTCCAAGGGCCACCATTGATTCGCTACGTGTTTCGCGCCAACGAACTGGGCGACCAATGCGCTTGGCAATAACTCCCAGCAGCAGTTCTTCTGGATACGCGCCAATCTTTGCGCCGAATCCGCCACCAACGTCGGGTGTCATGACGCGCACTTGTGATACGTCGACACCATTCGTTGCTGCAATAGGTGCGTGTGCACCTTGTGCGTGCTGAGTAGACAACCACTGCACCAAACGTCCGTCGGAACCCCAAGCTGCGGCTGCACCACGAACTTCTAGTGGGCATGGTGCGACGCGTTGGTTAATGTAACGACCCTTCACCACTACTTCGCAATCAGCGAAATAGGCGTCGCCGGTATTTTCGGGAATTCCAAGAACGGTGGTGTCGAATACAACGTTGCTTCCACACGATTCATAAATGAGTGTGGAACTCGCCATTGATTGTTCAAGATCGATAAGCGGCTCAAGGAAGTCATAATCAACGATGACCATTTCCGACGCGTCTTCACCTTGTTCGCGTGTTTCGCTAACAATGGCTGCGACAGGTTCGCCTACGTAGCGCACCTTGTCCATGGCAAGAAGGGTGCGAGTTGCCATTGGGTTAAAGCTGGAAGGAACTGGTTGCAAGCCAAGGTCTGCACCGGTGAGCACGGCGATAACGCCTGGCATCTGCGCTGCATCGCTGGTGTCGATGGAGTTGATGATTGCGTGTGCCACCGAGCTACGCACATACGTGACGTGTACGGCACCAACCAACAATGGTTCGTCCAGCATGTCGTCTACGTAGACGCCGCCAGTGGTGAGAAACTTCGGGTCTTCCTTTCGGAGAACTCGGTTACCAAGAATGCTTCCGCCCATGATTTTCCCCCTGGTCGCGTGACCGCTGTAGTACAGCAGACACTACCCACCAGTTGGGGTGGTCTCCGAAAGCGGGGCGGGGCTGTCTAGGGGAGATGCGACTGAAGTGCCGAACCCGAACCCACCACGGCTTCGGTGCGCACCGCAACAATGCTGGTGACCATGGTGTAGGGCCACTGGTTGGGCAGCGTTGTGGGCAAGAGAGGAGTCTGTGCAAACGACAGTTTCTGCTCGCCCGGAAGCACGTAGCCCAATTGAGTTCTCGCGGCGTTTCGGATGCCCTCTGGTGTGGAGAGGTCGTTTACTTCGTTCTGAAGTTCTTCGTTTGCATCGGCAAGTGCTTCAAATTCAGCCGTCTTTTTGGCCAATGCTTCGCGTTGTTCAATGAAATCGGTTATGGGAATGATGAACAGGGCAAACATGGCGGCAAGACCCACCAGAAGTCCACCTGTTCGAACAATGGCCTTTGTGCTTCGGCTACGGCCAATACGAGCATCTTTTGGGGTGGGTTGGGCGATGGCACGAGTGATCTCTTGCGTGCGTTCTTTCACGCGTGAGACAGAAGATTTCGTGCGGGGTGCCACATCTCCATTGTGCCGTGTACATGCCACCGATTCGTGGCACACGAACGAATGTTCGTTTAGCGAAGTGGTGCAAGTGCGGAGCGACCGCGGAAGCGAGCCGAGTCTCCGAGCATTTCTTCAATTCGCAGCAACTGGTTGTACTTGGCAACTCTGTCGCTTCGTGCTGGTGCGCCAGTTTTGATTTGGCCGCAGTTTGTTGCAACGGCCAAGTCGGCAATGGTGCTGTCTTCAGTTTCGCCACTGCGATGGCTCATGACGCTTGTGTACGAATGGCGAGTTGCCAGTTCAACAGTGTCGAGAGTTTCGCTGAGTGTTCCAATTTGGTTGACCTTCACCAAAACACTGTTTCCAACATTTCGTTCAATACCCATTTGCAAGCGACGTGCGTTGGTGACGAAGAGGTCGTCGCCCACAAGTTGAATGCGTCCGCCCAGTGCGCTGGTGAGTTGTGACCAACCATCCCAATCGTCTTCTGCCATTCCGTCTTCAATGCTGACAATGGGGTAGCGATCGACAAGTGACGTCCACCATTCCACCATCTGGCCTGCCGACAACACTTTGCCTTCACCAGAGAGGTGGTAAGCGCCGTCGCGATACAACTCGCTCATTGCAGGGTCAAGCGCAATTGCGATGTCTTTGCCAGGTGCGTAGCCAGCTTTTTCAATTGCTTCAACAAGAACTGCAACAGCATCTTCATTGCTGGAAAGGTTTGGGGCGAATCCGCCTTCGTCGCCAACTGCAGTTGACAGACCGCGATCGTGAAGAACTTTCTTCAAGGTGTGATACGTCTCGACTCCCCAGCGAAGTGCTTCGCGGAAGCTTGGTGCGCCCACAGGCATAATCATGAACTCTTGAAGGTCGACGTTGTTGTCTGCGTGAGCGCCACCGTTAATGACGTTCATCATTGGTACCGGAAGAACATGGGCATGTGGGCCGCCCACTGCGCGGTACAGGGGAAGTTCAAGTTCGGCTGCTGCTGCATGAGCGACAGCAAGACTGGTTCCCAGCATGGCGTTTGCACCAAGCTTCGACTTGTTCTCGGTTCCGTCAAGATCGATGAGAGCTGTGTCGAGTGCGCGTTGGTCGGTGGCGTCCATACCAATGACTGCTGTTGTAATGAGTTGGTTCACATTGTCGACTGCGCGACCGACGCCTTTGCCTAGGTAGCGCGAACCGCCATCGCGCAGTTCAACGGCCTCATGTTCACCAGTGGATGCACCAGAGGGAACAATGGCGCGACCGGTGGCACCGCTATCGAGAACTACCTCGACTTCAACGGTGGGATTCCCGCGGGAATCCAAGACTTCGCGTCCGATGACCTCAACAATTTCGCTCATTCCATGAACGCTAGTGAGTTGGTCGCTGCTTCACCACTTCCCAGAGTTCGTCTAACTGCTGAAGGCTCATGTCTTTCATCACAAGACCCCGTTCTGACGCCAGTGATTCAACGGCTTCCACGCGTGAGCGGAACTTGTGGACAGCGGACCGCAGAGCACTTTCGGGGTCAATGTCGAGGTGGCGAGCAACGTTGACCACTGCAAACAGCAAGTCACCTACTTCGGTGTGCGTTGCTTCTGGGTCGCCAGAAGTGAGAGCGTCGCGCACTTCGGTGGCCTCCTCGGAAATCTTTGCAAGCGGTCCGTCAACATTTGGCCAGTCAAAACCAGCTCGTGCTGCGCGTTGTTGAACCTTTGCGGCAAAAGAAAGAGAGGGTGCTGCCTGCACGACGCCGTCGAAGATGCCGGTGCGTTCTGGCTTTTCTGCACGCTTAATGGCTTCCCAATTGTTTTCAACATCACTTGATGACGACACTTCAACATCGCCAAAGACATGCGGGTGTCGTGCAACAAGTTTGTCGTGAACTGTTCGTGCAACGTCGGCCATCGTGAACCGACCTTGTTCCTCGGCGATGGCAGCGTGAAACTCAATTTGATACAGCAAGTCGCCGAGTTCTTCAATGAAGTCATCGTCGGTGTTGGGGTCATCGGCATTGAGATGTTCGATTGCGTCTACTACTTCGTATGTTTCTTCCAGCAAGTAACGCACGAGCGACGTGTGGGTTTGTTCCATGTCCCACGGGCATTCATCGCGCAGAGTTCGTGCCAAAGAATGAAAACGAACCATTTCGGCCGCTACAGGTGTGCCAAGTGCTGGTATCCATAACGACGTGAGGTGGTCTGCATCGAGAGTGCGATCCATCTCGGACCACGTTGTTGACACGATGCATTCGTCGGGTAGCCCTACGTGATGCAACAGGGTGACCGGAGTATTGGGGTCAATATCGTCAATGGACAACTTGATGTTTGAGAGCACCCAGTTGGCGTGGGTGTGCGCTACTAAAAGCGCGCCCGTGCGACCCGCAGCAGATTCAGCAAATGTGTGACCATCGATAAGTGAGAGTGCTGATTCAACAGGATCTATGTTCAACACTCTCCAGACGTCATCTAAGAATCCGATGGCGGGAAGAACTGACACTTCTACGTCGCTCTGCTGTCGAAGCAGTGCCACTGTTCGTTCCAGCACTAATGGTGAGCCAGGAACGGCGTACAGAATGTGGTCATGTGTACGCGCGGCTGACAGCAACTCTGCGGTAATGGAATCGTAGACAGAGTCGAACGATGACGCTGTGTCGTACACATCGTCAAACGATGTCGCGTTCGGAACGAGATGCGCCGAGGGGTGTTGTTGTGTTCGCAGGAATCGAACGGGGATTCGTTCAATGGCGTTGAGTGTTTCCGTCGTTATCAACTGCGGGTTGCCGGGGCCAAGCCCCACGACGGTGATGCGTGGCATTACTGAATGGCTGCCATGGCGCCGTTCCATACGCCGTACTTCGAGTTGACTGAAATGTCGGCCGTTGCGGTGTATCCGGCAAGGTTCGACACACTGGGCTTTTCGGCAGCAACACGTGCAAGTGAGTCTTTGATGACGTCATATGGTTGATTCAAAATGATGTGGTACCCGAACTGAGTCTTAATTGGACCGGTGGGGACACCTGCTTTTGCGTCCACAGCACCCACCATGAAGTCGCTATCGAACTGTTGCTGGAAGAACGTGATGTCGGTGCATGGTTCATCACCACTTTGAAGAGCGCCACCAGACTCTTTGGCCGCAGGTTCGATGGATTTCTTCTTGGCAACATCTTCAAACTTGGCACCGCCAGCAAGTTCTTTCAGAACTGCCTTTGCATCGTCTTCTGTCTTCAACAAGATGTGACTGAGGCACATGACACCAGTTGACGCAGGGGACTGGTTGTACAGAGTCTTCAGTTCAGAGGCGCTGTAGGCCTTGAACTTGCTCATGGTTGCCTGCGCAACACTGAGATCGATGAGAAGGTCTTGAAGGTACTGCGGTAGTGACGAGAACGTTTCGTCGGCCGCTGCATCTTGTTCAACTTTCGAACGATCTGCCGGACTTTCCTTCATGTTGTTGTCTTCTAAGTACTTCTTGTACGCCTCGAAGCGAATGAGGGTGCGCATCACACTGATGACGTCGGCCTTTGTGGCTTTGGTGCTGCCAGAGGCTCCGAGTTGATTGTTTGAAACAAGGTCGTCAATCAAGGTTTCGAAAGTATCAAGTGAGTACGCAGTGCCGTTGACGACAAAGGCATCGTTGGCAGAAGCAACGGGGGACGACCCGCCACATGCGCTAAGGGCAAGTGCCGAGACGGTGATGGCGGCAAGGATTCGGTACAGGCGGGGAGATTTGGTCACGGAGAGACCTTAGTGGTCGTCGGGCTCAAACAACTCGCACAACATTGTTGTGAGCGCCACAGCAGGGTTTTCGCCGCGCGAAATGGGAACCGTCAGTAGGCCGGTTGTTTCCTTGAAGACCGCACGCGGTGCGAGACGACGAAGTGTGCGTGTTTGGCTGGCTCGCAGAACAATGGGGGAGAGTCGAGCATCAAGCCCGTTCATCACAATTTCGGTAATGCCTATTCGTAAACACTCAACTCGAAGCGCTGCTACGTGCATAAGTGCTTGTGCTGGTTCGGGCAACGGACCAAAACGGTCACGCCATTCCTGTTCAATGTCGGCCAACTCTGTGGCGGTTCGTACGGTGGCCAATTTGCGGTAGGCCTCAAGGCGAAGGTCTTCGCTGGGAACGTACTCATTCGGCAAGTGGGCATCGATAGAAATATCCACTTTGATTTCTGGTACTTCTTCGGTTGTCTCGCCCTTCATCTCCGACACTGCTTCTGTCACCATCTGGCAGTACAGGTCGTAACCAACCGCTGCAATATGTCCGCTCTGCGCTTCGCCCAATAAGTTGCCAGCGCCGCGAATCTCTAAGTCGCGCATTGCAATTTTGAATCCACTACCCAAGTCCGTGGTTTCACCAATGGTGCGCAACCGTTCGTACGCCTCTTCGGATAACACCTTGTCTCGTGGGTGAAAGAGATATGCATATGCACGTTGCCCGCTTCGTCCAACGCGGCCACGCAACTGGTGCATTTGTCCAAGACCCAAAAGATCGGCACGCTCGACCACCAATGTGTTCACCGTAGGCATGTCGATACCGCTTTCGATGATGGTGGTGCACACCAACACGTCGTAGTTGCCTTCCCAGAAGTCCAACACCACTTGTTCAAGTTGTGTCTCGTCCATTTGGCCGTGCGCGACAGCGATGCGTGCTTCGGGTACCCACTCGCGAAGTTCAGCCGCACGTTCTTCAATTGACTGAACACGGTTATGCACCCAGAACACTTGGCCTTCGCGCAAAAGTTCACGGCGAATTGCCTCAATGGCTACTTGCTCACTTTGTTCGCCCACGTAGGTGAGGATGGGCTGTCTGTCTGCCGGCGGCGTTTGCAGGAGAGATAAATCGCGAATACCAACAAGACTCATTTCCAACGTTCGTGGAATAGGTGTTGCAGACATTGACAACACATCAACATTTGTCTTCAGTCGCTTCATCGCTTCTTTGTGTTGAACACCAAATCGTTGCTCTTCGTCAACAACGAGTAATCCCAGATTCTTGAACTCCACACTTTCTTGCAGCAAGCGGTGTGTGCCAATAACACAGTCAATGTCTCCGGTCTTTAGGCCGGCAATAACTTTCTTTGCTTCACCAGTTGTGAGAAAGCGCGAGAGAACTTCAACTTTGATGGGATAGCCGGCAAAACGATCGGCAAATGTGTTGCCATGCTGCGTTGCCAACAATGTGGTGGGTACAAGTACGGCAACTTGCATTCCGTCTTGTATGGCTTTGAATGCGGCACGGACAGCAACTTCTGTTTTGCCGAAACCAACGTCGCCGCACAAAAGCCTGTCCATGGGAACCTCACGTTCCATGTCGGCCTTAATGTCGGCGATGGCTTCTAACTGATCGGGTGTTTCTACAAATGGAAATGCTGATTCCATTTCGCTTTGCCACGGCGTGTCTTGTGCAAACGCATGGCCTCTGGCGTTCACACGTTTTTGGTAGAGCACAACAAGTTCTTGCGCTACTTCGCGAACAGCAGAACGAACCCGAGACTTGGCGCGTGCAAAGTCTGATCCGCCCATGCGGTGCAGCGCCGGTGCCTCGCCGCCAACATATTGACGAATAACACCAATCTGTTCTGTGGGTACATACAGCTTGTCGCCACCCTTGTACGCAATCAACAGGTAGTCACGTTCCACGCCGCCAATGCTGCGCTTCACCATGCCTTCGTACTTGCCAACTCCGTGATGCGCATGAACGACGTATCCGCCTGGTTGTAGGTCTTCAAAGACAGTTCCCGATGATCGGCCGCGCGTGGTGCGACCACGGCGTGTACGACGACGGCCACTGAGGTCGGTCTCCGTTATAACGGCAACTTTGGAACTAGGAAGTGACACTCCATGTGATTGCGGTGCGAACGTCACCCATGCACCTGGCGTTGCAATCTTTTGCGCGTCGTTGGTGGCAGTGAAATCAATGCCGTGACTTCGCATGAGGTCGACAAGACGTGGAACGGACTCGTGTGTATTGGCAGCAACAACAACACGCCACTTTTCTGCCAACATTTCATTAATACGTCGTGCAACAGATGACGCGTCGTGTGTGATGTTGCCCCACCCCGATGCAGATACCGATGGCCCATCGAGTGCTTCGGCTGCAGGAATAAGCGAGATGGTGGGGACTCGTTGATCGCTTGCCAGAAGTCGGTCGGTATCTACGTGAAGTCGTGGGAATGTGACGTTCTCGTCGCGGGCCCACGATGTTGCCAGTGCGCGAGCAAGGTCGTCTTCTTCGGCCAGCAAGTCACGAGCACGGTCAATCATTCGTCGGGGTTCAACGAGAACAATCAATGAATCTTCGCCAATGTGGTCGGTGAGAAGTTCATCGTGGTCTGTCAGCCATGGCAACCAACTCTCCATGCCGTCGAAGATTTGACCTTCTGATAAGCGTTCCCATTGCTCGCGCCCCCATGGTTCGGACGCAATGAGTGATGCTGCTCGTTCACGAACACCATCTACATACAAAATCTCCCGTGCAGGGAACACCAGAGTTGTGGCCAGGTCGACGGTGCTGCGCTGATCCGACACAGTGAATTCTGTGAGGCGGTCAACATCGTCACCCCATAAATCGATTCGCACCGGTTCATCACCAGTGCTGGGGAAAATGTCAACAATGGCTCCACGGCGCGCGAACTCACCACGATGCTCCACCACCATCTCTCGGCGATATCCAAAGTGAACAAGCCGCTCGCAGAGGGCATCAATGTCAATGCGGTCACCAACAGAAATGCGAATGGGATCAGTAGTAGACGATCCGGGTGCAAGCTTCTGAAGTAACGCGCGTGTGCTGGCAACAATCACCGTGGGCTGTTCACTGTCCGTGCGCAGTCGCCACATGGTGCGCATCCGTGCGCCCATGGTGTGCACGGCGGGGCTTACTCGTTCAAACGGCAGCGTTTCCCAAGCAGGGAAGAGTTCCACAACATCTGCGCCTAAAAAACTTGACAGGTCATCTACAACTTCGTTCGCCATAGTGCCGGTGGGAACTGCAACAACAATGGGTCGACGACTATTTGCGTGCGTGAGCGCGGCAAGAACAGCAGCACGTGCAGATTCGGGAACCGCCAACACTGCATTGCGTTGACCAGCGATGAGATCGATACCTGGTTCATGCGCAACAACTGCAGCTAGTTGCGACAGTGGGTGTGTGGAAATTTCGTTACTGCTCACCGTGCGTTGAATTCCTGCATCGCGGCTGCAATGCCAACTTCAAGAATTCGTTCCACAGCGTCGGCGGCAACTTCTACGGCAACGTCAAGAATTTTGCGCTCGGCTGCCGGAATGGAGGACAGAACATGGTCCGCGCCCTGTTCTTTTGATTGTGGCTTTCCCACTCCAATGCGAATGCGGATGTAGTCATCGGTACGCAGATGTTGCGAGATGGATTTCAATCCGTTGTGACCGGCTAATCCGCCACCCACTTTTATTTTCACCACACCAGGTGCAAGGTCGAGTTCGTCGTGAATGATGATGATGTTTGTTGCAGTGTTTTTGAAGCGTCGAGCAAGTGGGCCTACTGCTTCGCCCGATTCATTCATGTAGGTCGTGGGAACAGCCAGGACAACAGGCTCGTCTTTAATGCGAGTTTCTGCAATCTGTGCGCGATCTCGGCCAACCTTCAAAGTGGCATTCGCGCGAGCAACGAGAACTTCAATGGCATCGGTGCCCACGTTGTGACGCGTACGGGCGTACTTCTTTCCGGGATTACCCAGGCCAACAATGAGCGTGCGCTGCATGTCGCCAGTTCGCGGAGCGGAACGACGCAACATGAGACGACCTATGAATCACGACCCAGCGGTCGCGAAATCAGCTTGCTGCTTCAGGGGCTGCTTCAGCACCCTCGGCTGTTTCTTTTGCAGCTTCTGTTGCGGCGCGTGACATAAGCACGGTGACAACAGGCATTTCAGGATCGCCAATTGCAGCTACTCCGGCAGGCATTGCAATGTCGCTAAGGCGAATAACGCTGTCGGGAGTAAGAGCAGAAATGTCGATAGAGATTTCGTTTGGCACGTTTGCAGGAGTGGTGCGCACTTCAATGGTGTCAACTGCTGGGTCGACCAAACCACCGGCGGAAACAACTGCCTTAGCGGTTCCGACAAGGTGAACAGGAACGTGCATGGTGATTTCTTCGGACAGGTTGATTTGAACGAAGTCGACGTGTGCAACGGTGCGACGTACTGGGTGACGTTGCATTTCCTTCACGATTGCGTTGTAGGAAGTGCCAGCAACGTTTAACGAAAGAATTGTGTTTTGACCAGCGGGGCCTGACAGTGCAACACGAAGGTCGCGACGTGCGACGGACAAGGAGATGGGCTCCATGCCGTGTCCGTAGAGGACTGCTGGGATGCGGTCTTCGGCGCGGAGGCGACGTGATGCGGCGCTGCCTGTTGCGCGACCGGTTTCGGCGGAGAGAGTTGCTGTATTCGACACGGCTAGCGAGTCTATGCCCAATGCCCGCAAGTGCCACACGGGCCGAGAAAACCCCTCGAAAGGCGCCGACAGCGCACCCCGTTTGTGGGCTTAGGACTGGTTTTCGCCGTTAAACAGCTCGGAAACGCTGGTCTCGTCAAAGACGGCAGACAGGGCGTCGGCGATGATTTTGGCCACCGACAGCACTTCGCACTTGTCGAAATGGTTCTGCTTGGCCAGGGGCAACGTGTTGGTGAGAACCACGCGAGAGATGGGCGACTGAGACAAACGCTCAACGGCAGGGTCGGACAGGACACCGTGAGTAGCCATGGCCCACACTTCCTTCGCCCCACGGTCGAGCAGCAATTCGGCGGCCGACACGATGGTGCCGCCTGTGTCGATCATGTCGTCGGTGAGAATGCAGAGACGCCCGTCGATGTCACCGATGACTTCTTTTGCGATGGCAACGTTTTGTGTTCCCTTTGGACGACGCTTGTTAATGAATGCAACGTCGGCGTTTTTGTCGGACAGGTGTTGCGCGAAACGTTCAGCAACTTTTACGCGACCAGCGTCGGGCGAAACAATGACGAGATCTTGGTCTGCGTGTTGACGCACATACTGCTCGAGCACAGGCAACGCGGTGAGGTGGTCGACAGGGCCAGAGAAGAAACCTTGAATTTGGCTGCTGTGCAAGTCGATAGACACCATGCGTGATGCGCCGGCAGCTTTAAACATGTCGGCAATAAGGCGCGCAGTAATTGGTTCACGTCCTTCTGCTTTTCGATCTTGACGCGCGTAACCGTAGAAGGGGCACACTGCGGTAATTCGCTTTGCAGATGCGCGCTGTGCAGCGTCGATCATGATGAGCTGTTCCATGATGGAGTCGTTGATGGAGCCAGCGTCGGTTCCGAAGTGCGACTGCATAACGAAGACATCTCCACCGCGAATGCTGTCGGTGAAGCGAGGACGAATTTCTCCGTTAGCGAATTGCACAACGTTTGCATCGCCGAGTTCAACGTTGAGATGCCCAGCTACTTCTTGGGCGAGAGTGGGGTGCGTCCGTCCGGTGAAAAGCGATAAACGCTTGGTGGTCACTTTCTCCATGGAACGGGTGCTCATAGAGCAAGTGTAGAACGCGAGCAGTCACTGGGTATCTGTCGGCACTTTTGCCGACACACCGTGTGCATGCGTATCTGTTGGTCGGATGGTTCCGGGAAGAGGACTCGAACCCCTATTTTCTGGACCAAAACCAGACGTCCTGCCAATTGGACGATCCCGGAAAGCGACTCATACGGTAGCGGATTTTCACTTTTCCCGAATGTCCCGATAGGTTCTTATTCCTTATGGGTTCACTGATCAAGAAGCGCCGCAAGCGCATGCGTAAGAAGAAGCACAAGAAAATGCTCCGTCGTACGCGTCACCAGCGTCGCAAATAGTCGAACAATTCCAGTTTCTTAAGCAACAACGCGTCCCGCATCGGGGCGCGTTGTCGTGTGTACCACCATCAGTCCATCGGGCGTTTTGCCTGTGGAAGTGAGGTGGCCGTGGGCAAACCACGTGGCTCCGGACCCTGCCAGATGTGGCTGAACGCCAAAGGCAGTGGCAATTCGTTCCCGCCATGTGAGTAGTTCGGGTACGGCGTGAAGTGCGGCAGGCTCAAGATCGTTCCCGTTGGTTCCCGTGGGTCCGCCCATGGCATCCCAGGTTGCATACACCAACGGCGTTGGCACATGAACTGGCGGAATGAACAATGTGAGGTCCATGTGTTCGTACGGCAGGGGCGTCACCTTTTCTCCGATACCTGCAACGTGAGCTCTTCCGCCAACAAGAGAAAACGGCACGTCGGCACCAAGTGCTGCGGCGTGAATGGGGTCGGTGTGTTCGGCCCAGCGAAGAACTGCGGCTGCATCGGTGGAACCACCGCCAAGTCCGCCGCCGTGTGGAATGTTCTTTTCAATGCGAACCTTTGCGGTGCGATTGCTGCGCGCAAGTGCTTTATGAACCAAGTTTGATTCATCGGTGGGGACACCCGTTGCAAATGGACCAGTCACAGTGAGTTGAGTAGTGGGGGAGTCCTCGATTCGCACAATGTCGGTGAGCGCAAGTGCAACCATTTCGGCGTCGATGAGGTGATAGCCATCTTCACGAACACCTGTTACGCGCAACGTCAGCGTGAGTTTCGCTGGGGCTTCAAGCGAGATCATTCGCTGACTCCTACAACGTGTGCAAGGCGAATCCAATCGTGCACTGTCAGTTCTTCTGCACGTGCCGTTGGTGCAATGCGAGCTGCATCGAATTGTTCTGGAGTAACACGACCTGCCAGAGCACCACGCAACATTTTGCGCCGCTTTGCAAAGCCCATTTTCACCAATGAAAACAACTGCTGTGGAGACAGTTCAGAATCAAGTGGTTGGGGGTGGCGCACAATTTCTACGAGAGCAGATTCCACATTGGGTCGTGGAAGAAAGACCGACGCAGGAACAAGTCCCACCACCCGCGCGGAGGCATAGAACGCAACTTTCACGCTGAGCGCGCCGTATGCCTCGGTAGATGGCGATGCACTGAATCGTTCACCCACTTCTTTCTGCACCATGACCAGCATGCGCTTTACGTTTGGCACAAAGTCCAAAATGTCTGCAACCAATGGGGTAGCAACGTTGTACGGGAGGTTTGCAACAAGTGCCCACTCGTTGCTGCCACTTAATAGTTCTGCCCAATGAATTTTCATGGCATCGGCATGGACAATACGAACATTGTCTAGATGCCCAACATTCTCTGTCAGAAGGGGAATGAGTGAGTCATCAACTTCAACTGCAGTGACCTGAGCGTTGGTTTCTGCAAGGGCGAGGGTGAGTGAACCAAGCCCGGCACCAATCTCTACAACGTGACCGTGGCCTTCAATATTTGCAAGCCGCGCAATTCGCCGGACAGTGTTTGGGTCGACAACGAAGTTTTGGCCTAACGCACGTTTTGCACGTAAGCCGGCGCCTTCTAACTGGCGTGATGCATCGCTACGAGAAAGTGTCACCAGGTCAGCTCAACAGGAATTGGTGCGTCGACAAGTTCTGCGATGGCTTCAAAGACACTGGCATCAAGAGTGATGTCGAAGGCGCCTGACGAATTCAAAATGATGTTCACGTTGAAACATTTTGTCTTTAGGCCGTTGTTGAGGTTGCGAACAGTGATCTCTGCTCCAAGTGGTGCGAGCGATGTAACGCAACCGGTTTTTGCAGAAGTAGGGAAACGCTTAAACGATGCCGTGCCACGCGCCATTTGTCCGTTGTTATCTGCGGGGTATGCAATTTGGCCCTGTCCGTTCGGATCTGCACTGACTGGCCCATCAAGGTTGGCGGGAGCATCGGCTGTGCTATCGGTGGCCAAGCCAAGATCGAGCGTTGTCGTTGTGGCCACACTGGTATCTGTTTTTGCTGTGTCGGCAGAGCGTCCGGATGCCATGAACCCAATGACAGCAATTGCAACTGTTGCCACGACGGCAACGGTGATGCGGTTCTTGTCGATGCGGGAGAGATCCATGTACCTACGAATGTATGCGCGGAAACGCCTGTAATGCGTTCGCGGTAGTGAGTGCGGCGAACTCTTGGGCGTCTATGCCACGTAAGTCGGCAATGGCGGTGCCCACAATGCCAACGTGTGCAGGCTCATTTGGCCGACCACGGTGCGGTACGGGGGCAAGGAATGGACTATCCGTTTCCACAAGGATGCGATCGCTTGGGCACTGAACAGCTGCTTCTCGAAGTTCCACGGCGTTCTTGAAAGTAACAATGCCACTGAAGGACAAGTACGCACCACGGTTCACGCACTCGCGTGCTTCATTGGGTCCGCCAGTGAAGCAGTGAATGATGGTGTTGTTGGGAATTCCCTCGGCATCAAGAACATCGAAGGTGTCTTGCCAGGCATCTCGTGTGTGTATGACGAGAGTGAGATTGTGTTGATGTGCAAGTGCAATTTGCTCGGCAAAGGCACGCATCTGCACGTCTCGCGGCGAGTGTTCGTAGTAGTAATCCAAACCGCATTCGCCAATTCCCACCACTCGTGGCGAATCAATGAATGGAACGATGGAATCGACACCTTGCGTGGCGTCATGCGGATGCAGTCCGATGGTTGCCCACACGTCGTTGTTTGAGTTGGCAATAGAAAGTGCTTGCGTGCATGTCTCTGCATCGCACCCAATAACAACAAAGCGCTCAACGCCCGCCTCACGGGCACGCGTGAGAGATTCGTGAGAAGCAAATGCCATCTTGTCGTCGTGAATGTGGCAATGAGTGTCGGTCCAGCCGCGTGCGTAACTCATGAAATGGTGCGCCGTGGGAAAAGCGGATCACCCTTCTCGACGGGTTGTCCCGGCGTGTATTGACCCCATTGAACATCGGACGGAATACGACACTGCTCAATGTCTGTGGTCATTCCGATACGACGCCAAATTTCGCGAGCCGTATCGGGGATAGCGGGAAACGCCAAGATGGTGACAATGCGAAGTGCCTCTAGTGCATCTCCCATGATCTCGTCGACGTGAGTTCCAGGTTCTGCTTTCCATGGCTCGTTGTTTTCAAGATGCGCATTAGTTGCACGAATAAGTTGCCATGTTGCTTCAAGCGCACGCGATGGTTGCACCTGTTCCCAATGCGCCATGGTGTCGGCAACCGAAAGCGCCGCAACAGATGCGAGTGGGCTGTTTGGCGATGGTGCAGTTCCGAGTCCGTTGCACTTCTTGCCTACAACCGTTGCAACACGTGCGGCCAAGTTGCCCAAGTTGTTGGCAAGGTCTGAGTTGTAGCGGCCAATGAGACCTTCGTAGGTGAAGTCTCCGTCGCTGCCATACGTGGTTTCGGCTAGTACGTAATAACGAAAACCATCAACACCAATTTCATCAACAAGGTCGAGTGGGTTTACAACGTTTCCTGATGTCTTCGACATTTTTTCGCCGCCGACCAATAGCCAACCGCCAACGGCCCAGCCTTTTGGTGGCTCAATGCCAGCAGACATGAGCATTGCGGGCCAATACACATTGTGGAATCGCACAATGTCTTTGCCGATGAGATGATGATTAACCGGCCACCACTCATTGAACTTTGTGTCGTCGGTTCCGTAGCCAATTGCCGTGATGTAGTTGGCGAGCGCATCGAACCACACGTACGCAACGTGTGAGGAGTCGAAGGGGAGCGGGATTCCCCACGTCAGCGTTTTGCGACTCACAGAGAAGTCGTGAAGGCCTTGCTTAATGAAGCCCAGCACTTCATTGACACGATGTTCGGGAACAACAGCGCCGGGATGTGATGAATACCAGTCGATGAGTCGTTGTTCGAAACGAGACAAACGGAAGAAGTAATTCTCTTCTTCAACATGTTCAACAGGGCGCTTGTGAATGGGGCAGTTGCCGTTATCGAGATCGTCTTCGGTGAAGTACGCCTCGCATGCAACGCAGTACAAGCCCTTGTATGTGTCTAGTTCAATGTCGCCGGCATCGAAACAAGCCTGAAGCAGTTTGATGACTCCGGCTTTGTGACGCGCTTCGGTAGTGCGAATGAAGTCGTTATTGGAGATGTTGAGGCGTTCCCATGCTTGTTGGAAAAGAGGCGCGATGGAATCTGTGAACTCTTGGGGAGTAGTACCTGCAGCATCGGCTGCTTGCTGAATCTTTAATCCGTGTTCATCGGTACCAGTAAGGAAGTACACATCGTCACCAAGAAGGCGATGCCAGCGGGCAAGAGCATCGCCAACAATGGTGGTGTACGCATGCCCAAGGTGTGGGCGCGCGTTCACGTAATAGATAGGTGTAGTCAGGTAGTACTTGCCCACTCGTTCAGGCTAGGGCACAGAAGGTGCTGGTCGTCGGTTCGTTTTCTGACGTGGTTGTTTCATACGCTTGAACACATGCCCTTCGAGTTCGATACTGCCATTGCCGCAACACCTGTTGGAGGTGGTGTGTACGACACTCCTGTTGAAGAACGCTGGGACATCAACGGAAATGCCAATGGGGGCTATTTATTGGCGTTAGTGGCAAATTCCATGCGAGCAGAGAGCGGACGTGCGCATCCCGTTTCTGTCTCCATGCATTTCTTGTCGCCGGCTCCTGCTGGCGCGGCACAAACACACACCGAAGTTGTGAAAGCAGGGCGTCGACTTGCAACGGTGACGGGTCGTTTGGTTCGCGATGGTAAAGATCTAGTTCGCAGCATCGGAACTTTCGGCGATGTAGATGCAGATCAAGGTCCACAATCGAATACGCGGCCTTATGTTGATTTGCCGTCGTTTGAAGACTGCATGCCCCGTGCAGTAAATCCAGATGTTCCCATGGGCTTGTCATCACGACTAGATATGCGACTGCACCCCGATGACACAGGCTTTGCTCGTAATGAACCAAACGGAATTGCGCGTGCTCGCGGATGGTTCACCTTCAAAGATGGTCGTCCCGTAGACACCATGGGCTTGTTGCTCGCGGCCGATGCATTTCCGCCCGTCATGTTCAATCTGTTTGGCATGCAAGGGTGGGTGCCCACCATTGAGTTCACGGTTCATGTCCGTGCAATTCCCGCACCCGGCCCCATTGCATGTGAGTTCACAAGCTCTGTTGTGCAGGGTGGATATTGGGAAGAAGATGGCGTGATGTGGGACTCGACGGGTCGCGTTGTGGCCATGAGTCGTCAACTGGCGTTAGCGCCACTTGGTCAATAACGTCAGTTTCGACGGCCTCGACGAAGGCCAAATGTGTACGCAAGCACGATTGCTGCAATTGCAAATGTGGCGGTACTGGATCGGCGAATAAGCATCTTCGAACGTTGTGCAAATACAACTACTGGCCAACCTTTACGTCGTGCAAGGTCTGACAGTTCTGAATCGGGATTTACTGCAACAGCATGGCCAACGAGTTCCATCATGGGAACATCGCTCATACTGTCTGAGTACGACCACGAATTCGACAGGTCGATGTTGCGTTCGGCGGCAAGCAACGAGATGGCTTCTGCTTTTCCTTCGCCGTAACAAAATGGCCCATCGAGACGACCGGTGTAGACGCCGTTATCAAGTTCGCCGCGCGTTCCAATTCCACCGGTCATTCCCAATGCCGTGGCCAGTGGTTCCACAATTTCAATGGGAGATGCCGAGATAATCCATGTTTCTCTGCCGGCGGCGTGATGTTGTTCAAGAAGTGCGCGTGCTTCGGGGCGAATAAGTCCGAGAAGTTCAGGCAACACAATTTCGTTCAGACTGACAAGGTCGGACTGTTTCATGCCGCCCACGCCCGCCAGAATGCGGTCACGAACACCAATTGTTGATTCGTCGCTTGAGCCGAGGAATTGAAACTTCAGAGCGCGCAGAACATCGGGAACGAAATCTTGAAGACGTATGTAGCCGGCATCGCGTGCTGCGCGTGCGAACACAAACGCGGACGAGCCAGCGATAAGTGTGCGATCTAGGTCGAAAAATGCAGCAGTGGGACGTTCGCTCATGACGACACCGCCAATGCGTACACACGCTTACGTGGTACGCCCAGTGCTGCTGTTACTTCGTCGATGGCATCACGTTTCGACAAGCCACGACTTGTTCGTTGTGCAAGTTCAGAAAGAATGTCAGTGTCGGACACGTCCATAGTGTCGCTGACATATGGTGCAAGCACAAGGGCGTATTCGCCCCGTGGTTCAACATCTGTTGCGTGTTGCACTGCGTCGGCCAGTGTTCCGCGCCACACATCTTCATGAAGTTTGGTGAGTTCGCGTGCAAGGACAATCATTCGGTTGGGCCCGCACGCATCTCGCAGTTCTGCAAGTGTTTTTTGAAGTCGATGCGGTGCTTCATACAGCACAGTGGTGCGTCGTTCGCGCGCAACTTCAGTCAGTCGTTCGCGACGTTCTGCACCGGAACGGGGAAGGAAGCCATCGAATGCCAAACGCTCGGTAGGTAAACCGCTGATGGCGGCAGCAACAACAAATGCAACTGGTCCCGGCGTTGAATACACGGGGTATCCGGCTGCAACTGCGGCGGTTACTAATCGTTCGCCGGGATCGCTGATGCCCGGTGTTCCTGCATCGGATATAACTGCAACGACAGCATGATCTGCGAGCAACGACAACACTTCGTCTATGGCATCGTGTTCGGTGTGATCATTCGTGACGATGAGTCGTTCGGGAGTGGCTCCAATTCGCTTCAGTAGCGAACCGCTATGGCGAGTGTCTTCGCAACAAATGACGCGAGCCGCGCGTAGAACTGAAATCGCACGCGGCGAAATGTCGTCGAGATTGCCAATTGGTGTTGCAACCATCCACAAACCAGCGTGAACAATGGAAGACACGGTGTCAGGATTCGACATTGCGTACTTCTAACTTGTCGCCAGGCTTTACATTCCAGCGCTCTATAGAACCTGGTGCTGCTTCAACAATGGTGTGAGCATTGCGTGTGAGAGGTCCCACACGCCAAGGGCGCATGTGAGACGTAGACAACACCGTGCCGTCGTGGGCTACGTACACCACATCTATTGCGGTACGCATTCCCACGGTGTGTATCCACGAGCACGGTTCAAGCACAAGCGGCTCGTCAACGTGTGTTGCACCAAGAAGTCCGCGGCGACGTTCGCCACGCGTTGTTGCGCGACGTGCAGATGCAAGCACGCGACCGTCACTCACCAACCAAACGGGCTGTGCCGCATGTTGTGGCGAGGTGGCGGACATGGTCACACGTTAAAGCGGAACTCGGTGACGTCGCCGTCAACAAACTCGTATTCTTTGCCTTCTGAACGAACTTTGCCCGCGTCTTTTGCGGCGTTCCATGACCCAAGGTCAATGAGTTCATCCCAATGAATGACCTCGGCACGAATGAATCCGCGCTGAATGTCTGAGTGAATTTTTCCTGCACAGACAGGCGCTTTGTCGCCGGCATGGAATGTCCACGCGCGCGTTTCTTTTTCACCGGTGGTGAAATACGTGCGAAGTCCCAGCACGTGGTACGCCGAGCGCACCATTTTGGCCAGTGCACCTTCGCCAAGTCCAAGAGCTTCCAACATTTCGGCGCGATCCTCGTCTGACAACTGCGCTGCTTCTGCTTCAATTTGCACGCTCATGCCGAGAACTTCAATGTCGTTTTCTTGGACAGATCCGGGAGGACACAGTTCGCTACGTACACGCGCTTCCATTGCGGGAATGGTGTCCAATTCGTTTTCTCCAACATTGACCACTGCAAGAACGCGACGATTTGTCAGTAAGAAATGCGGTGCAAGCGCTTCGCGATCGTCTTTCGACAACGTAGAGCGATAGAGGGGGAGGCCTTCTGCGAGTGCGTCGTATGCGCGTTGCAGTACTGCAGCTTCTTCTTGGTTCGACTTGTCGACTCGTGCAGTCTTCTTTACGCGGTTTAATCGCGCTTCCACGGTTTCAAGGTCGGCAAGTGCTAACTCAAGTTCGACAACTCGAAGATGTTCTAGTGGGTCGTCCGGGCCTGGTACGTCGTCGTCTCTGAACGCGCGCAACACATACACAATGGCGTCCACTTCACGAATGTTCGCCAAGAACTTGTTTCCCAGACCTTCGCCTTTGCTGGCGCCCTCCACCAGACCACCAATGTCCACCACCTGAACCGAGGCGTGCACGATGCTCTTGGTCTTTGACATTTCTGCCAACTGCAGCAAGCGATGGTCGGGAACCTTGGCCACGCCAATGTTTGGGTCCTTAGTGGCAAAGGCGTACGGCGCCGCCAAAGCACCACCCCCAGTAAGGGCGTTATAGAGGGAGGATTTCCCTGCATTGGGCAGACCTACAAGACCAAAACGTTCCATGAAGGGAATGACGCTACCTGTATGGGTTATCGGGGTGGGGGTGTGGGTTCTGAGGAGGGGAATTGTTACTATGGCCGTAGTGCAAATACCCCAGCCCCCGTTGGGCCAGTACCACCACAAAAAGGACACTCCCCGTGACGTCATTTGACCTCGACCTCAGTAAGTACAGCCTCGGTTGGAGCGACGAGGTGGAATACGCCTTCGAACCCGAAAAGGGCCTCTCCGACCGCGTCGTGGAGCAGATCTCTTGGTGGAAAGGCGAGCCAAAGTGGATGACGCAGATGCGTTTGCGCAGTCTTGGCATTTTCGACCGCAAGCCAATGGCTCCGTGGTTTGCCGACAACATGCCCGACATCGATTTCCAAGACATCTTCTATTACTTGAAGCCAGCAACAGCTCAGGTAGATGAATGGGACGACTTGCCAGAACAAATGAAGGCCACGTACGAAAAGTTGGGCATTCCTGAAGCAGAGCGCAAGTACTTGGCTGGCGTCACCGCACAGTACGAATCTGAAGTTGTGTTCCACCGCAACCGCGAAGACTTGGAGCAGCAGGGAATTTTGTTCTGCGACATGGACACCGCGTTGCGCGAGTATCCCGACTTAGTGAAGAAGTACTTCGGAACAGTTATCCCTCCTGGAGACAACAAGTTCTCTGCATTGAACACTGCAGTGTGGTCGGGTGGATCATTCATCTACGTTCCACCGGGCGTGGAATGCGAAATGCCATTGCAGGCCTACTTCCGAATCAACTCAGAAAACGCTGGCCAATTCGAGCGAACTCTCATCATTGCCGACGAAGGTTCAAAGGTTCACTACATCGAAGGTTGTTCTGCACCGGTGTACACCAGCGACTCGCTTCACTCTGCTGTTGTAGAAATTGTGGTGAAGCCACGCGCACACGTTACGTACACCACCATTCAGAACTGGTCGCCCAACGTGTACAACTTGGTCACCAAGCGCGCTCGCGTTGAAGCAGAAGGCCATATGGAATGGATCGATGGCAACATTGGTTCCAAGCTCACCATGAAGTACCCAAGCGTCTACTTGGTGGGTCCAAAAGCAACGGGTGAAGTGTTGTCGGTTGCGTATGCAGGTGCAGGCCAGCATCAAGATGCCGGCGCAAAAATGGTGCACGCAGCTCCCGAAACAACATCGAAGATTGTGTCGAAGTCCATCAGCAAAGACGGCGGTATCACCACGTATCGCGGTTTGGTTCGTGTTGACGGAGGCGCATACGGATGCAAGAGCCACGTGCAGTGTGACGCACTCATTCTCGACGGTGAAAGCGAAAGCCGCACGCTTCCGTACATGGAAGTTGGCGAGAAAGACGCAGAAATTGGTCACGAAGCAACCGTTTCAAAAATTGCAGACGAGCAGTTGTTCTACCTCATGAGTCGCGGACTCTCTCAAGAACAAGCAATGAGCATGGTGGTCAACGGATTCATCGAACCCGTTACTCGCACCTTGCCCATGGAGTACGCAGTGGAATGGAGTCGCCTCATCGAATTGCAGATGGAGGGCTCCGTCGGCTGATGCAGCCGTCGAAGTTGTTGCCATGCCAATGCGCACGGAATGCAAGCATTACGAAAGTCGCACGTATGCAAACGGTGATGCCGTTCGCAAGTGCAACCTAGATCTTGCTCCGGATGCACCATGGCGTTGCCCCGACAATTGCGAAAAGTACGAACGCCGACTTGCAGATGTTGCGTGGGTGCACGGCTCGGCGATTGCGCCGCCAACGCCACCAGAGGTTCCAGGCTTAGACGATGGTTCGGCAGCTGCGGTGCTTGATGCGGCCGAGGACATCATTAACGCAATTGGCGCTCAGATGATTGAAGAAGTGAATGCGGAACGCGACAAAAAACGTCGCTGGTGGCGCAAGAAGAAATAAACAAAGAAAAGAATCCCCCATGAATTCAACACTTGCTCTGCCAAGCGCAGAAGAAGAAATTTGGCGCTATAGCCGCATTGGTGACTTGGACATGTCCCAGTTCACCCCTGGCACTGTTCGCACAGTGGTGTCGCACGGTGACGCCTTTGCATCTACGCAATCGCGTGCTGGTGTTGCTATGAAAACTCCTGCTGACGTGTTCGCAGAAATGAATTTGGCCAGTGGTGTGGAGACAACATTCGTCTTGCCAAAGGGCGTCTATTCAGATGAAGTCATTGAAGTGACGCACTATGTGGAGACCGATGGCATTGTTGCGTTCCCGCGTTTGGTCATTGATACCGAAGGTGACGGTGAAATCACCGTTGTTGAACGTTTCATTTCAAGTGACTCCATTCGCTCGCTGATTTGTCCGGTGCTTGAAATACGAGCATCTGCTGGCGCCACGGTGAACTACGTAGGAATCAACCAATTAGGTCTTCGCACGTGGATGATTGCGCACCAACAAACGGCGGGGTATCGCGACTCAAACACTCGTTTGAACACGGTTGCACTGGGTGGCGACTACGCGCGAGTTCGCGCCGAAGCCCGCCTTGTTGAAAGCGGAGCGAATGCACAGCAGTTGGCTTTGTACTTTGCTAGCGGCACTCAGATGCACGACTTCCGCACACTGCAGCGCCATGAAGCACCGCGCACATACAGCGACCTGTTGTTCAAGGGAGCAATTGGTGGTTCGGCACGCAGCGTGTACACCGGACTCATTCGTATTGAGAAGAATGCGGCAAAGTCTGAAGCGTTCCAAACCAACCGCAACCTCACGTTGGGTGCCGGCGCATGGGCTGAGAGCGTGCCCAACTTGGAAATTGAAACAAACGAAGTGAAATGCAGTCACGCCAGCACCGTTGGCTCAATTGACGAGGACCAACGCTTCTATTTGGAGAGTCGCGGTATTCCACCCGAAGTGGCGGAACGTTTGGTGGTCTTCGGATTCTTCAAGGATGTTCTCGACCGTCTGCCACGTCGTGTTGACACCGCAGACCTTGAAGCGCAAATTGCAGAAAAGCTTCGCCTTGAAGGAGATCTGTCATGAGCACAAACATTGGGAAATTCGCCGACCTGCAAAGCGGTATCGCACACCGGGTCATGGTGGGTGGAATTGCAGTTGCGGTTGTGCGTATTGACGACGAAGTGTTCGCAATTGCAGACAAGTGCAGCCACGCAGACGTGTCATTGTCTGATGGCATGGTCTGGTGCGAGTCGAAGCAAATTGAATGCATTAAGCACGGCAGCGCCTTCAGTTTGGAAAGCGGCGTTCCCGATACGTTGCCCGCCACGCAGCCTGTTCAAGTGTTCCGTGCTGAGGTAGTGAACGGCGACGTTGTTGTGTCTAGCCAGGAGGGCAACTCATGAGCACATTAAAAATTGAAGGTCTGTGTGCCGAAGTTGCTGGCAAGGAAATCTTGCGTGGCATCAACTTGACGGTGAACTCTGGCGAAGTGCACGCCATTATGGGGCCGAACGGCGCAGGAAAATCAACGTTGTCGGCAGTCATTATGGGTAAGCCCGGCTACACAGTGACCGCAGGTTCCGTCACGTTGGACGGAGTCGACATTCTGGCGTTGCCCACGTGGAAGCGAGCAACTGCTGGATTGCACCTTGTCATGCAGTATCCAACAGAAGTTCCTGGTGTGCACGTTGACGAGATGTTGACCGAAGCGCTGAGTGCACGTGGTCGTAGTAGCGCAGATCTTGCATCGCGTATCTCTAGTGAAGCTGGTCGAATCAATTTTGATGCCGAATTGGTGTCACGTGCGTTAAATGTGGACTTGTCTGGCGGCGAAAAGAAGCGCAATGAAACACTGCAACTCGGTGTGTTAGAGCCGAAGATCGCCATTCTTGACGAGTTGGACTCAGGGCTAGACATTGACGCGTTGCGAGATTGTGCACGTCGTGTGGAGGCTGCAACACACGAGAACAATCTCGGCGTCCTCGCTATTACTCACTATGTTCGGTTACTTGAAGAACTAAAGCCCGACGTGGTGCACATTCTTGCTGCTGGTCGCATTGTGAAGACGGCGGGCCCAGAATTGGCCGATGAATTAGAGCGTGACGGGTACGCAGCATTCGTGTGAGCCGTTCGCTCATATGGCTGCCTAGCAAGTTGGTCTAGGGTGACCCACAGGGGGTCACAATGCAACAACTCGACACACGGGTATATCTAGCCCCGCGCGACAAGTTTCCCGGTTGGTGGGTTGTTGGCGGATGTTTCACGCTGCTGTTCTTTGGCTCGGCACTTGGCTTCTACGGAATGTCGGTGTATCTGAATGCGTTTAGCAACGAGCATCCCGACTGGAATGTTTCGTCGTTGTCCGTGGCGACCACATTCTTTTTCCTCATTGGTGGCATCTGGAATGTTGTAGTCGCACGCTTGATTGCTAAGTACGACGTTCGACATATTTCGTACGGCGGTGCAGTACTTGGAGCAATCTCTCTTCTTGGTTTAGGTCATGTACAAGAGAAATGGCATTTGTTTGCTGTCTACGGCGTGTTCGCCATTGCATGGTCATCTAGTGGTCTCACGCTTG
Organism: Ilumatobacteraceae bacterium; assembly: GCA_021299715.1. Classification (GTDB taxonomy): domain Bacteria; phylum Actinomycetota; class Acidimicrobiia; order Acidimicrobiales; family Ilumatobacteraceae; genus UBA2093. Next base: position 60,492 of record JAJTEL010000008.1, read on the forward strand.
CAACAACTGTTGTCACCCGTTGGTTTCACTCAAAGCGCGCATCAGCCATTGCGGCAGCAAGCTCGGGTTTGTCGGTGGGTGGAATTGTCTTATCACCCATTATCAAGTCAATTATCGACTCGCGAACCATGAGTGGAGCAGCGCCCATTCTCGCTTTGTTGTGGTTGCTGGGAATGAGTATTCCCACATTCCTTCTTATTCGTGCTGATCCCGGCGCGTTGAACTGGATGCCAGATGGTCAACCAAAACCAGAGAACCATGTCTTAGAGATGCCCGGCACGCCGATGAACATTGCAGTTCGTACGCGATTCTTCTGGGTTGTCACCATGGGGTACGTGTTGGTGATGGGCAGCCAAGTAGGCGCCATTCAACAGATTGTGAAGCTGGTAGAAGAACGCACCACGAAAGAAACGGCAGCACTTGCAACATCGGTGTTGTCTGGTGCCAGTGTTGTGTTCCGACTTGTTGGTGGGCGAATCATTCCTAAATTCCCACTCGCTAAGTTCATGGTGTTCATTGCTGTCATTCAGGGATGCGCCATTGTCCTGATTGGTCAAATGCATAACACAGTTGCTTTGTTCCTTGCCATTGGCTTGTTTGGCGCAATGGTGGGCAACGTGTTGATGATGCAGTCACTTCTTATCGCACAACGTTTTGGCGTGAAGGACTACGCCCGTATTTCAGCTCGCTCTGGTTTGGTGTCTTTAACGGGAACAGCAATTGGGCCAATTCTGATTGGCTCAATTCGAGACGCGGCTGGTAACTACGACACGCCGTACTTGGTTGCCGGAATTATCTCGTTAATTGGTGCCGCACTGTTTACCCTTAGCGGACCTGCCGAGGTCGAGGACTAGAAGGTCATCTCGCGCAAGCGACGAATACGTTCGTCGGTTGCTGGGTGTGTGGAGAACAAACGACTGACGTCGAGCCCAGTTCCACGCTTGTGGTGCATTTCAGCGAGTGGATTGTGAATGTATGCCTGTGCTTGAGCTGGTGACACTTGCATGGGCATACGAGCCGCGAGAACTTCAATTTTCTCTAGTGCGCGTGCGAGTGGTTCACCATTGCCGAGAAGTTCTGCTGCAGAGCGATCTGCTTCGAACTCGCGACTGCGGCTAATTGCCATTTGAATAAGGCTGGCGGCAAGCGGGGCCAGCAGAGACACAAGAAGAATTGCGAGTGGGTTCGGACGATTCTCGTCGTCGCGTCCACCAGCGAACATGGTTGCAAACATAGCCATTTGAGCAATGGATGAAATCGCCGTCGCAACTGCGGCAGCAACTGAACCGATGAGGATGTCTCGGTTACGAACATGCATTAACTCGTGCGCCATGACGCCTTCTACCTCGTCGCGTGACAACGACTGCAAAAGTCCGCGAGTTGCACACACCACGGCATTGTTGGGGCCGCGCCCGGTTGCAAATGCATTCGGTTGGTCACTGGGGGAGACGGCCACGCGAGGCATGGGCATGTTTGCTCGTTGCGCGAGGTCTCGCACCATTCCGTAGAACTCCGGATGATCTGCTTCGGTGATGACTTGAGCCTTTGCAGAAGCAAGAGCCAACTTGTCGCTAAACCAATAAGAACCACCCACCATGACCAGTGCGAGGAACAAGCCAATCATGACAGCGCTTGAACTGCCGCCGCCAAGTAGTGAGGCAACGCCAACAATGAGTCCGCCCAAAGCGGCGAGAAGGATTGTGGTCTTTGCAGTGTTCTTAAACATTGATGTCTCCTCTGTAAAGAATGTAGTTAGAACTCGAAGATGTCGCCCAGCAAACTGGACATTTTCTTCTTCTTCGGGTACTTCGCATATTTCAGGCGTTCAATTTCGTCGCTGTCGTCGTCATCTCGCCGTGAGGTGCGCGGGGCATTTCCTCCAGAAGGTGAGATGTCGTTGCTGGCGCGTTCAATGAGTTTGTCGAGTTCGCCACGATCAAGCCAGACGCCTCTGCAGTCTGGACAGTAATCAATTTCAATTCCTTGGCGATCTGACATCACAAGGGTTGTGCTGGGGCAGTGTGGACATTTCATGGTTGGCCTTTCTTATTTGTTGATGATGCGAGAAACAAGCTTGCGTATTTCTTCTACCCACAAGATGGACGAAGCGACAGCAACGCAGACTGCCCATTCGGTAGCAGACAGTGATGTTGTCTCAAACAGAGATTGCATGAATCCAAGGTGAGTGACTCCAATTTGCAGTAGCAAAACTGACACCAAAGAGATCCAGAGAGACTTGTTGCTGAACAACATGCGACTGAACACCGAAGTGTTTTCACTGCGCACGTTCAAGATGTTGAAGAACTGGAAGAGTACAAACGTGTTGAAGCCCATGGTACCCGCAACGCTGGCAACTCCGGCTTCTGCTTCGGGTCCGGGTGCCCACACAAACACTGCGAGGGTTCCTATTGCCATAACTACTGCAGCCAACCCAATGGCAGACCAGCGACGGCGCGTCAGAATTGGTTCATCGGCGGGGCGAGGTGCGCGGTCCATCACGCCAGGTGCTGCACGATCGACACCAAGTGCCATTGCTGGCGGGCCGTCCATGATGATGTTCACCCACAGAATTGCGATGGCGGTGAAGGGTTTACGACTTGCGATGTCAAGGAGTGACGCAAGAAGGAACACGGCAGCGAAGCCAAGTGTTGTGCTCAACTGGAATCGTACGAATTTCACAATGTTGTCGTAAATGGTGCGCCCGCGTTCTACAGCGCGAACAATGGTGGCAAAGTTGTCGTCTGTGAGAACCATGGTGGCGGCTTCTTTGGTGACTTCTGTTCCGGTGATGCCCATGGCCACGCCGATGTCGGCTTTCTTTAGCGCGGGGGCATCGTTGACGCCGTCGCCGGTCATTGCGACGACGTTTCCTTTACGTTGAAGTGATGTGACCAAACGAATCTTGTGTGATGGTGACACGCGCGCAAATACGGTTGTGGCATCGATCATTTTGTCGAGTTCGTCTTCCGACAGTTTTTCTAGGTCTGTCACCACGTTTCCGTGAAGGCCAAGATTTGCACCAATGGCTGCCGCGGTAACGGCATGATCGCCGGTGATCATCTTGACCGAGATACCCGCAGAATGCGCAATAGCTATTGCATCGCGCGCTTCGGGGCGAGGTGGGTCAATAATTCCCACAAGTGCGAGGAATGTGAGATCTTGAACCAAGGACATGGGGTCCTCGTCGGACAACTCTTGCCATGATTCCAGATCGAAATCTCTTTGGGCAACGGCAAGAACGCGCAGCCCTTCAGATGCCAAGCGACTGTTATGCGCAAGAAGACCGCCGTAATGCGAAGAAATATCAACCGCTGCACCAGTCTTATCAATAACGCGCGTTGCGAAATTCAACAAAACATCGGGTGCACCTTTTACATACAACCGCACCACATCGCGTCCTTCATCGGTGACCATCTGATGAAAGGTGGCCATGAATTTGTGGGCACTGTCGAAGGGAATTTCGGCAATACGTGGGCGAGATGCTTGTAAGTCGGCAGGGTCGATGCCGCCTTTCATTGCAAGAACTGTGAGCGCACCTTCGGTGGGATCGCCCACGAGTTCCCACTCTCCATTGTTGTTATTGACAACGGCGTCGTTACAAAGAGCCATCGGCATCAATGCAGAGATGAGAACAATTGGGTCGTCACCCTTTTCGGGAACAATTCGGCCTTCAGGCGAGTATCCCTCACCGGAGACCTTGTGAGAAGTTTCCATGAATACCAATTCGCGCGCAGTCATTTGGTTGAGCGTGAGTGTTCCTGTCTTGTCGGAACAAATGACGCTTGTGCATCCGAGTGTTTCCACGCTGGCAAGACGCTTCACAATTGCGTTGTACTTCGCCATGCGAGTAACGCCAATTGCAAGAGTGACTGCGGTAACGGCGGGAAGACCTTCGGGAATTGCGGCAACTGCAAGCGCCACTGCTGTGAGGAATAAGTCGCTAAGTGAATCACCAGAGATGAGGCCGATGATGAAAACCAGGGCGACGATGACTCCGGCAAGTTTTGCCAAGCTGTGAGCAAGAGTGTCGAGTTGCTTTTGCAGAGGCGATTTATCGGATTCGGTTGATGCAAGAAGACCTGCAATCTTTCCCATCTCTGTATTCATGCCCGTGGCAGTGACCACGTATTCGCCACGACCGCGTGTGACTGTGGTGTTCATAAATGCCATGCATTTACGGTCACCTAAAGCGGCGTCTTCGGCAGCATCATCGAGCGTCTTCGCGACAGCGAGACTTTCGCCCGTAAGTGCTGCCTCTTCAATTTCTAGATTGGTTGCAGTCAAGAGTCGGCCATCAGCAGGAATTCGATCTCCCGCTTCCACCAGAACAACATCACCAGGAACGATGTTTGCGGTGTCAACGTTCACCCACGCACCGTCACGCTTGACACGCGCAGACGATGCAAGCATTCGACGCAATGCTGCAAGAGATGCTTCTGCTTTGTTTTCCTGAACAAAACCAATGATTGCGTTCATCAACACAACAACAAAAACGACTGCAGGCGTCTTAACCTCACGCGCGACCACAAGGCTGATGACAGCAGCGGCAATCAAGATGATGGTGAGCAAGTTGGAAAACTGTGCAACGAATCGCTTCCACGCAGGAACGGGTGGAGTTTCGGCTAGGCGGTTGGGTCCAAACGATGCCAGTCGATCTGTTGCTTCTAACGATGACAAGCCATTCGCGGAAGAGTTCAGCGAGTGGAGCACGTCGTTTGATGATTGTGCATGAGGTATGCGTGGAGAAGGGGGGCTAACAGTGGGGGACATATTGTCTTTCGGCAGTGGTATTTCGACTTGCCGAAAGTCTCTCCCGGGCTTTCGCCCCAAGTGCCGGGCCTTGCGACCGTGATGACGACACTGTGGTGAAGGGATACTCCCTTTCGTCATTGAAATTATAGGCAGATTGCGTAGTGTTTCAACGCATGTCAGAAGACAAAATTCATCCCAATGTTGCTCGCGTTATGCAGGCTGCGCGTGATTCGGGTTTAGAAATAGAAGTACGAAAGTTTCCTGAGGGAACAAAGACTGCCCAAGATGCGGCGAATGCCATAGGTGTGACAGTTGGCCAGATTGTAAAAAGTCTTGTCTTTGGTGTGGACAACGAAATAGTGATGGCGTTGGTGAGTGGTTCAAATCAGTTGGACGAAAAGAAACTTGCAGCCGCGGCCGGCGGTGCAAAGTGTTCACGCGTAGATGCTGATGCTGTTCGCGCGGCTACCGGTTTTCCCATCGGTGGCGTGCCTCCCTTTGGTCATGCAACCCAACTGCGTGTGTTTGTTGATCCGGACTTGTTGCAGTACGACGAAGTGTGGGCCGCAGCGGGCACCTGGAACGACAACTTCGGTGCTGCACCAGCTGACATCGTGCGTGTCGCCGATGGAGTAGTCACCGATCTGAAACGCGTCTGACGCAAC
>JAJTEL010000011.1 GCA_021299715.1 Ilumatobacteraceae bacterium
AGCTGGAAAACGCATTGAACGACGGAATGACCTTCGATGGTTCAGCTATTGACGGGTACTCACGAACCGAAGAATCGGACGTTCTCGCTATCCCCGACCCCAACACGTTTGAAGTTCTGCCATGGGTCGATTCAAAGTCTGCCGAAGCTCGCGTGTTCTGCGACATCTACAACCTAGATGGAACAACTTTCGGTGGAGACCCACGTCAAGTGCTGCGCCGCAATCTCGACGCCGCTCGCGCCGATGGTTATGAATTCTTGTTGGCACCAGACATTGAGTACTTCTATTTTGCTCCGCCGGTTGCTGGTCAGCCATTGCAACCTCTCGATGAAGGCGGCTTCTTCGATCTCACCACAACAGACGTTGCATCGTCGTTGCGCAAAGAAACAATTCGCACTTTGGAGACAATGGGAATTCCCGTTGAGTATTCATTCCACGAAGATGCACCTAGCCAACAAGAAATAGACCTTCGCCATACCGATGCCTTGTCCATGGCCGACTCGGTCATGACGTTCCGCATGATCGTGAAAGAACTTGCTGCAATGCACAAGGTGCACGCAACGTTCATGCCAAAGCCACTTGAAGGTGTACAGGGTTCGGGCATGCACCTTCACTTGTCCTTGTTCAAGGGTGATGAAAACGCCTTCTACTCAGCAGACGATGCAAACTTCTTGTCAGCAGATGCAAAAGCGTTCATGGCCGGCTTGTTGTATCACGCAGCAGAAATCACCGCCATTACCAACCAAACGGTCAACTCATACAAGCGACTTGTTCCTGGGTTCGAAGCACCTGTTCATATTTCGTGGGCACGCAACAACCGCAGTGGACTCATTCGTGTTCCTATTCCAAAGCGTGGAAACCCCAGTGCGACGCGTTTGGAATACCGTTCGCCAGACCCTGCATGTAACCCTTACTTGGCGTTCTCCGTCATTTTGGCTGCGGGCATGAAGGGAATTCGCGAGGGCTATGAACTTCCGGCAGAAGCTGGTGCAAACCTCTTCCAAATGAACGATGCAGACCTTGCAAAGATGGGCATCCACCAGTTGCCGCAGTCATTGTCTGATGCGCTGAAGATTATGGAGTCGTCAGAACTTGTTGCCGAAGCACTTGGTGAGCACATCTTCGATTGGTTCTTGCGCAACAAGCGTCACGAATGGATGGGTTACAAAACTCAAGTCACCCCGTACGAACTCAACCGCTACCTGAAGTCGTTGTAATTACACCATGACCGCGTCCGACATGATTGTTGTGTTCCCCGGAACTCCATCACCTGATTTGGCGCGCACGCTCGACATGGGCGGGTACCGCTGGAAGGCCGTGTCGGGTGCAGATGAGGCGTCAAAGATTGAGCCACAGAACGGTTGGATGGGCGCCATCATTTCGTGCGACGAAGACGCCGAATCTGCCTGGGCATTTGCTCGCGCAGTGCGCAAACGCGACAATCCAGTGAACTCGGTGTTGTTGTTGATTTCTGGTGCTCAATTAGGTGACCTTGAACTGCGTGACGACTTGTTTGACGACTTCTGTTTAACTCCGTTCCACCCGCGTGAATTAGAAGCGCGTCTGCGTCACTTGTTCTCATCCGTCGATGGTGGTTCTCGCCCCGAACTGGTAGAGCACTCTGGACTGGTACTCAACCTTGAGACGTACCAAGCATCGTTCAACGGTCGCCCCCTGGACCTGACCTTTATGGAATACGAGTTGCTGAAGTTCTTGGCACAGAACCCCGGCAAGGTCTTCACACGCGAAATGTTGTTGTCGCGTGTGTGGGGCTACGAGTATTACGGCGGTGCGCGAACAGTAGACGTTCACGTTCGTCGTTTGCGTGCAAAGTTAGGCGAAGAACATGCGAACCTTATTCAGACGGTTCGCTCCGTGGGTTACCGCTTTGGCCAAGGCCGCTGGGGCTCTTAAGGCTTTTTTGCTTTCCAGATGTAGCGAAATCCTTTCTCACGCCACTTATTGGTCATTTGAGTCCAATATGAACCAATAACGGCTGTCTGCTCGCGATCCGTTTGGTAGGAGAATTTGATTAGTTTGCCATCACCTTTTTCACCAAGATACGTGTCCATACTGTTTGTTATATCAAGGTTTCTAAGGATGTTTCCCGATCGATCTCCGACAGCACAAAAACGGTCATGAAGGGCGCCGCCTGGATTAGTTACGGTGAATTCAACATCAAATGGTGGCGACAAATCGTCCAACATATCTCTCAAAACTTCATTGTATAACTCACGAACATCTTTGGCTGTCTTGTCAAATTCATGTGTGGAACTAAGGACATGAAGAGTGCGGGGACGAAAATCTTCTTCAGTGTTAAGTGAGGAACGCCAAAGCTCCGACAAACGTCGAATGAAATAACCTAAGCCAGACCGAGATGACGGAGATTTTCCTTCGCAACTGAATTTATAGATTTCACTTACTATGTACCGATCACAGAACATAACTCGTGGGGCAAAGACGAAATTCTGAAAAATATGATTCCAAACCGCCTCTCGTGTGAATTCAAGAACATGTTGTTGACGTAGGCGAATCGCTTCTTGCCTCCACGAACTACTGGGAAACGCACTCAATGCAGTGATGTGCGCGCCAAGATATTCAGTGGGAAAATCCAACTCATTTTCATCAGTTGTCAATGCTGCAAAGGGCCGAGGTTCAAAAAACTGAGATTCCCCCGCGACTATTGATGAAACATCCGCAGATGGCACATGGCGAATAGGAGCCCGCGTCAGAACCTCTTGCAATAAAGAAGCGTCCAAGTCTCCATTACTCTTTCGACACAATTCCTCTAAGTGCCGCAATGCATTTGGGTCACATTGAACAGAAAAATCTTGCGAAATAGTTGAAAGATTATGTATGAGAGAATCTATTTCTCTAACTTCGTCGCCTCTTCCGTCCAAGCCGAAACCAGCGGAGTCAAGAAGTACATGTTGAAGAATTGGCTTCAATGTAGACATATGGTCACACTTCCGCTATTCCGAATCCGCCAGTTTCATCAACTTGTTCCATACGCCTGTTTTGCGTACTAGAGAGTTCTTCAAAACGTTCGTCAAAGAAACCATTTGGCCACGGGTCAATAAAATCACCGTATTCATCAAGACGGAGGCTCAATACCTGAGAATTCAGAGTTGTGTACAAAACCTCGGTATCAGATGACTCGTCATAAGTAAATTCCTGATTGTTGACATACAGCACCTCTACCATGTCCGGTGTTAGTAACCCCTCTCTAATGAGGCGACGAATGCGCAGGATGAGATGCTCGCTATGTGTCTCAATAATGAATCGATTCTGATTTCTCCCTCTCACTGCGTTTCTGAACAGTTGACCCATACGCGCCTGCAGGCGCGGGTGAAGGTGCAGTTAAGGTTGTTCGATGAGAATCAGCGTTTGCTCTCGAAGGTGCATCTCAACCAATATCGGTAACAACTGCGACAGTCCAAATCCTGCATCAACAGGACTCACGTGAACATTCGAGGTGAGATGTTCAAGCATTGGCATCACTTGTGGAGATGTAATTGGTCGAGATTCGGCACCTTCAATCATGTAGGTAGGAGATGTGAGATGCAGTCGGTAGCCACATTCAAGAGTTTCATTCAGAGCGGTATTGACACTTGCAAGGAGTTCCGGTTGAGCCTTCAGTAGGCTCAACGAGTTCTCTCCAACCGATCCGACATGCTGCAGTTGATTTGATTGCGAGATGTCCTCGGTGCGTGACCACTGTTTACGAAGTGGGCCAAGATATGAAACTTTGGACATTTCTTGTCGAAATTTTTGGTTCAAGTCAGTTGACAATCTGTTCCAGAACAAATCGTTTGTTGAAATCTCTAGACCTTGTTTCCGCTGCACTCCACCGTCAAAATGTCCAAATACCTGGGATGGCAACATGGCATCGGAATAGAACACTGGAAGACTCTGACTGGCATCAACCGGGAACAACGCGTCTGGTCTTTTCGCACCAAAGACATCTGCTAGCGCGATGTAATTCGTCAGTGATTCAGAGTTCAAAATCCATAGAGAAAAATCTGCGCCACAACGGGAGAACTTCAGTTGACCACTGTTCTTATCATCTGAAGAAATTTCTACCGTGACGGAATCGTATTCACTTCCCTTAATAGAGAACTCAAATTCAATTTTCGCCGTCGTGAAAATTGCTTGATTTTCAATGTCAGTTCGTCTGGGTATTGACGGCTGATTAATCGTCAATCCCACTTTCATCGCGGAATTCGGTTGATGCCCATGTACGGAGTCCCACACAGAGCCCAAGTCAACCTGAGGTCCTCGCCACAATGGAAAAGGATTTGTCGAGAACTGAACACTTTGCTGTAGCAGCAAGAGACTCTTGATTATCGAGGATTTGCCTGCGGAGTTAGGACCGTACACGAATGTGAGTGGAGCTAAATCGATTAATTGACGGTTTCCAAAAGAGCGAAACCCTTCTAACGACAGATTTGAAATCACCACAGAAATATACATTCTGTGCGATAGGTCCTGTGCCAAAGAATCCGCAGGTAAAGATGGATTTGTGATGCTCGTCTAATATGAATTACATGCCGGCGCACGAACCATTTGAAAATCTCCTCAAGCCAGTATCCGATGTGTTTATCCAAGGCGTCAAGTGCCTTGCTGGAACTAGGGGAATTGTGTACACGACAGTTCCCATCACTTCGGGGTACAACCAATTCAAGTTGATGCATGAGTTGAATTGCTCGGCAGAAGAACTGAAGACAAATTCCGACTTACTTCACCGCTATAGGGCCGATGTTCTTGATGCGAACTTACTGTCAGCAGCATCGTGGGCTGATCAGGCCCGCAATGCCTTTCCTGGCAAAGTTGTCCTGGACCCATCGCAACTTTTTGTACTCGAATGGAAAGATCGCATTGATAACCAAAAGTTGTACTACGAATTGTGGGACCGGGTCATCGCCGAATTTGCTCATACAGTCATCGCAACACCCAAATGGGCTTTCAGCCTTGGTTCGCGCAAAGAAATTGAGATCGCTATTCGAGCAGGTCTGCAAGTTACCGACATCATTGGCGATGAATTCAAAGTGGATGAATTAATTGCACAAGATGCTGACGCCCGACGTGAATTGCGAGATTGGGGCTGGTCCCCATCACGAATCTCCGAAGCACTACCACCACTTGTGGTTGACCTTGACTCGGAACCACGACCGCCAGCGTCGGTTGAGAATCGTCACTGGCACGAAATCTTTAACTGGGTCCACGAAGACATCGTTCGGTTCGGTAAGGAACGCGAGTTGTACACACCGTTTACGGATGACTTAAAAACGCAGAAAGGATGGACTTCTCCAGACTCCTGGAAGGTTGCCAAATTTGAAAAATACTGGTCCAACTCCTTACGAGCTGGACTAGCGGAAGGGAACGGACTCGGAAGGCTTGAGCTGGCCAGTATGTGCGTCTGTGCCGTTGCCGCACTGCAAAGCTCTGTTCGGCTCTACGGACGTTTACCTACACATGAAGAATTACGTGCGAATGCATCAACTTGGAAGACAATGAAACTTCCCAAGGTGCCCACATTCAACTACAACAGCACACATGAAGTGAACCGTGTTGCTACAGATGTGTTTACGTGGCTACAAAAAGAGCACAAGAAGATGAGAGAGCGGCACCCAATTGAACGCGACAATAGAGACACCGAATCGCTAGCACGCGATGGTCACGATTCGCCGTGGGGTCATGAACTTTGGAATGAGCACTTGATGTACGCCCAACAGAAAGGCCTCGAAACTATTGAAGGGCGTTATCACCTTGGGCTGTTCACAGCTAGCGCTCTTCGCTTGTTGGAAAGTGCTGTAAGCCTCTACGGGTCAATCCCTGCTCGTAAAGTTCAGGACGTCACTCGAAAAGTTCTCCGCGAGGAGAACAGTGGAATTCACCCGAAAGTTGTCTAGCGCTTAAGAAGCGTTAACGAAAGCGGTGATCGAGTCCGCAATCATCTGCACTGCGACTGCTGCAAGAATCATTCCTGCAACACGAGCCAACAAAATGACTCCGGCTGGTCGGAAGATCTTCACCACTAGTCCGCTGAATCTGAGTGCAAGCAATGACACAGACAACGCAACGGCGATTCCCGCGAGAACACTGAACCACTCAGTTGCGCCGTTGGCTTCCTGAAAGAAAACAATGGTGGCGACAATGGTTCCTGGGCCGGCGAGAAGTGGTGTCCCTAGGGGGACCATTGCGACCGACGTGCGTTGTTCAGGAGTGGCGGCTTCGTAACTGTTCTCGTGACCTTTGCCGTAGAGCAGTTGCAGAGCGACGAGAAGTAGAAGCATTCCACCCGCGCCCTGCAGTGCGGGGACTGACACGTTGAGATAATCAAGGATGCTCTGGCCGCCAATGGCGAACATTGAAATAACAAGAAACGCTGTGCCAATTGCAAGGTATGCCGCTTTATGACGTTCCTTCTGAGTGAGATTTTGAGTAACCGAAAGGAAGATTGGCGTGTTGCCTGGTGGGTCGAGAATGACCAACATCGTGACAACAACTTCACCGAAAAGATTCACGGTGCAAGGTTAGTAGTAACTACGAGCGAAGAACATCCAACAGCATCAACACTGCGAAGATAAAGAACACTGCTGCCGACCCATAGCGAATAGCGCGACGCGGGATTCGATCACCCAAGTACTTGCCAAGCAACAATGCCAACCCGTCGGCGGCAACCATGCCCAGAGTTGCACCCAACCAGGTTCCAAATAAATTGCGATCAGTTGCAAGTGTCATTGACGACAACATTGTTTTGTCACCAAGTTCGGCAAGGAAGAACATGCTGGCAACTGACACAATCACGCGGCGTGGCGTGAATGTGGGTGATGTCTCCACGTCGTCATCGTCATCAGAATCCACCAACGTCCAAATGGCAAAACCCAAAAACGCCGCGGCCGCAAGAGAATTAATGAATGAGGTGGGAAGAGAGGCACCAAGTGCTCCACCCACACCAACTGACAGAGCCTGCAACACCATAGTGGCTGCAGTGATGGCGATAAGAACAGGAAGCGCTCGGTACTTCGTTGCCAATGTGAGTGTTAGTAACTGGCTCTTGTCACCAAACTCGGCAACAAACACCACACCAAACGCTATGAACAGTGCGGTTAACACGCGTTAGTTCAACTTCTGCATGTCAGCAGCTAGACGGGTGTGTGACCGCATCATCTCTTCTACTTTGGTGCTGACCAAGTGACCATTACGCACAACAGCACGACCATGCACAATGGTGTCGCGCGCAGATGTTGGCCCACAACGCAACCAAGCTTCAACAGGGTCTGCAATTGCGCCAGCGAACTGAATACCTGTGAGATCCCAAATAGCAAGGTCACCCACAAGACCCACTGCAATTTGACCAATCTCTCCAATTCGGCCCAAGCACCCGGCACCGCCAAGTGTTGCCACTTCTAATGCCATCCGCGCATCGGCAGCATCGGCTCCGTTGCGAAGTTTTGCTAACAACATTGCTTGGCGCGCTTCAAGCCACAACGAAGCAGAGTCTGCACTAGACGAACCATCAACACCTAAACCAACATGAACACCAGCGCGACGAAGATCAACCACAGGAGAAATTCCAGACGCCAAGATGAGATTGGACGACGGACAATGTGCTGCACCAATTCCTGCGGCACCAAGCTGAACTATTTCGTCGGCATTCGGCATGACGCAATGCGCAACCCATGTGCGATGACTAAGCCAACCAACTTCTTTCAAGTACTCAAAGGGACGGCAACCAAATGTGGCGATGGAAAAATCATCGTCTTCAGCATTCTCTGCAAAGTGAGTATGCAGACGAACATCAAGTTTCTCTGCTAACTCCGCAGAGCGAATCATGAGATCTTTTGTGACGCTAAAAGGTGAACATGGAGCAAGAGCAACACGCGTCATTGCACCAAATGAACGGTCGTGGTGTCGTTCAACTGCAGTTTGTGACAACGCCAAAATCTCATCGTCTTCTTGCACCACATCGTCTGGTGGCAAACCGCCATCCTTCTGCGACAACGACATAGAGCCACGGGTTGGATGAAAACGAACACCCAAATCTTGTGCAGCAGCAATTTCTGCACTCAGCAAGTCGCCACCGTTTCGTGGGTGCAAATACAAATGATCGGTTGAAGTTGTGCACCCAGACAAAGCAAGTTCAGCCAAGCCAATCCATGCGGATACATGAGCCGATTCTTCATTCAGTGCACGCCACAACGGATACAACGTCTGCAACCATCCAAACAATGGCGACGATGTCATTGGCGGATACGCACGCGTGAGGTTTTGATACAGGTGATGATGCGTATTGATAAGACCAGGTGTCACCAAACAACCAGACGCATCAATCTTTTCTCGCGCCTCTGGCATGGCATCGGTAGAGAAACCAACACCCGAAATGAGCCCGTTTGTGATTGCTATCCAACCACCAGGAATTTCGCGGCGTGTCGCATCAACGGTGGCAACGAGAAGTGCGTTATGAACGAGTAGGTCGGCAGTCATGTCACAGACACTGCACCAACGTGTTGTTAAACGTTGGTCTCGAGAAGTTCGCTACCCTCGTGACGAATTTCAGCATCTTTGTTGAGGAAGTAGCCAAGGATTCCTGCGAGTGCAGCAGTTGACAACCCAACAACCACAGGAAACAAAAGAAGAATGACAGCGATGATGATGGGACCAGGCATAACTACTTCTTCTTTCGTGCAGGCGACTTCTTAGCCACCTTCTTCGGAGCGGACTTTTTTGCAGTGGCTTTCTTGGCCGCTGGCTTCTTCTTGGCCGGCGCTTTCTTTGCTGCCGACTTCTTCTTGGCTGGAGCCGACTTCTTCGCGCCAACAGGCAGATACGCCCACGCTTCAATCTCGACTGCACCGCCGAATGGAAGTTCCTTCACACCAATTGTTGAGCGAGCAGGACGTGCCTTGCCGAAGTCACGTGCATACACCTCGTTGAACAACCCGAAGGTGTCCATATCTGTAAGGAAGCACAATGTCTTTGCAATGTCGTTCACGGTTGCACCCATAGACGCAAGCTGGGCCTTTAAGTTCACGATTGCTTGCTCGGTCTGTGCTGGAACGCCACCCTTCACAAGGGCGCCGTCTTTCATGCCGAGTTGACCAGAGACGATGATCCAATCTCCGGCGCGAACAACAGGGGTATATGGGGGTTGTGCAGGTGCTGCCATACCCCAACCTTACGCCAGACGCCCCAGGACATACCATTGTCACCGTGATCCCCGCACCTGTCAGCCGTCGCCATTTCCTTGTTCTGTCTGCTGGCGTTGGTGCAAGTGCTGTTCTTGCCGCGTGCGGCGGTGGGTCATCACCTTCTGCCAACGGAACCCTGCAAGTGGTCAAGCGGTTCCCACAAGATGCCTTAGTTCCCGGAAAGGTGCGCCTTCCCATCTCTTTGGCCGACACAACCGGCCTGCTGCCTTCCGACACCACCGTTGAGTTGCCACAAACACTCACGGCTCAAGTCATCAACTCGGACAACGGCAACGTAGTCATAGAGAAGATCACTGCTGTACGTCACCAAGAAAATCTGTCCGTTCCGTACTGGCCATTCTCTTTCACCTTGGACGCTGAGGGCATCTACATACTGAAAATTGCTGAAGCACCTGAGTCGGATCTGTCGTTCCAACTTCTTGCTCGCAACATGGTGCCCATGCCACTCATTGGTGATGTGTTGCCGCCATTTGATACGCCCACAACCGACAATGCGCGCGGTGTTGATCCAATTTGCACGCGAGCAAACGAATTTTGTCCGTTCCATTCCGTGACATTGACCGACGCACTTGCACAAGGAAAGCCAGTTGTCTACCTCATTGGTACACCGGCGTATTGCACGACAGGAACATGCACACCCGGACTTGATGCACTGATTGAAGTGTCACAATCAGTAGGAAACGCAGCGGTTTTTGTGCACGCCGACGTGTACGCCGATAAATCTGCCAACAAAACAGCGCCAGCAGTTCAGGAGTACAAACTGAGTTACGAACCAGTGCTGTACATCACCGATTCAAAAGGCGTGCTGGTTGATCGCCTTGATGCAGTGTTCGATGTGAACGAAATTCGCGACGTGTTAGCCGCGAACGGAATTAGCTAAACGACTTACCGCAACCACATGAACGCGTTGCGTTCGGGTTGGTGATTGCAAAGCCCTGCTCGGTGAGTGAGTCTTTGAAGTCGAGGCTTGCACCTTCAAGCATGGGAGCAGATGCTGGGTCTACAACAACCTTGACATTGCCAAAGGTAAGTGTGACGTCGTCTGCTGCGATGTCTGAGTCGAAATACATGTCGTAGGAAAAGCCTGAGCATCCGCCGCTCTTTACTGAAACGCGAAGTGCAACGTCTGATGCGCCTTCTGCTTCGATGAGCTGTGCGACCTTCTGGGCTGCGGTGTCGGTGAGAGTAATCATGGGAACCTCCTGGGACAGAACCTGATGGCTTCATACTAGGCGTGCCTAACGGCTTTTCGCCACCGCCTCTACACTTCACACCGTGAGCCAGCGAGTCCCCCAGCCGCCCACCGTGGACGAGGTACGCAATCTTTTGCGAGCCGTTATCGACCCCGAGCTGGGCGACAACATTGTGGACCTTGGCATGGCCGGCGAAATCACCATGGCCGACGGCATCATCACAATTGGCGTCAAACTCACCATTCGTGGGTGCCCACTGCGCGCCCAAATTCAAAAAGACATTCGCTCCCGCCTAGAAGTTCACCCGTGGGTGCAGAAGGTGAAAATTGATTGGGGTGAAATGACCGCCGACGAGCGTTCGGCCGTCATGACCCGCGCCCGATGGAACGCACGTGAGAACGCCACCGACACCGCAGTGCCGAATAGCGCACATGTCCTTGCCATCGCTAGTGGCAAAGGCGGAGTGGGCAAGTCATCTGTCACGGTCAACCTTGCTGCCGCTCTTGCTGCCGCCGGCAAAACCGTGGGCGTGCTCGATGCCGACATTTGGGGGTTCTCTATCCCCCGCATGTTGGGAATGCCCGACCGTCTTGAAGCACAGCGAGTCGACGGCAGCGACAAACCAAAAATCATTCCAAACGAGCGTCAAGTCGGCGCCGGATTATTGAAAGTTGTCTCAACAGGAATGTTGGTAGAAGACGAAGGCACTGCACTTATGTGGCGCGGCCTCATGCTGACAAAAGCTGTCGAACAATTCTTGAACGATGTGCACTGGGGACATCTTGATTACTTGGTCATCGACATGCCACCCGGAACAGGTGATGTGCAAATGGGGTTGGCGCGCATGTTGCCGCGCACCGATCTTCTGATCGTCACAACACCAGCAGTGTCGGCGCAGAAGGTAGCTATTCGTGCAGCAGACATGGCGCGCCGCAGCTTCTTGCGTGTCGCAGGCGTTATAGAAAACATGAGCGCATTTGAATGTGACCATGGCGAGTCGTACGCACTGTTCGGAAGTGGTGGTGGCAAAGCACTCGCCGATGAAATTGGTGTTGAGTTGTTGGGTCAAGTTCCAATTGAACCAACAGTGGCAGCAGGTGGAGACGCGGGCGAACCCGTGGTTCTTGCAGGAATTGGTGCTGCCGCTGCGGTGTTCTCACGAATTGCAGCGCGCATTATTGAAGACACACCAAACGTTGACGACATGGCCGGATGCTCTGCACGCGATGAAGACATCGCCGTGGGAATCACAGTGCGTCGTAGCCAGGATCCCCAGGCATAGCAATTCCCACAACCCGGCCATCTGAATCAATCTTCAGTTTCGGCAAGATGGCTTGCGGAATTCCTATTTGAGCTGCAGCCGCAAGCACATCGTCGGTTGTTGCATGTGGCAACAAGAACTCAATGTTGGCCTTTGTTGGTGGCATCAACATGAGATCTTTCTCGTGTGCGCGTTCAATTGCTTCTTGCGGGCTAATCCAGAAACTTTCAATGGTTTCGCCATCGTCGTGCAATGGCTCTTGAGCAGCGGGTGCACGTGCAATAAAGAAACGAGTGTCGAATCGACGTCGTTCTCCCATTGGGGTAATCCAATGACTGACATAAAAGATTTCGTCGGTTGCTAGACGAAGACCTTCCTTTTTACAGAGGTCCAAAAGCGCGACAGAACCATCATGAATATTTTCGCGTTCTGCAGAGAATCGTTCCGCGGTGGCATCGTCATCAAAGCGAACAACATCTCCGGTTGATTCGTGACGTGCCAACAATACGCCTGCTTCCTCGAAGCATTCGCGAATACATGCCACCCAATACGCAAGACCACCAGACTGAATACCTAGCAATGAACTGGCGTGCGCATCGGTTAAACCGTCACACAAGTCGGCGATTTCTTCAACACCATCAACATCGTCCACTTTTCCACCAGGAAAAACGAACATTCCACTAGCGAATGCAGCATTGAAAGTTCTGCGCAACATAAAGACTTCAATGCCGCCCGCATCGGCATCACGAATGAGCAAGACGGTCGCCGCCGGCTTCACAGGAACGGTGGCCGGATCAAATGGCTCGTCTGTCTTTGTTGGCGTACTCATATGCCGTTGTCCCCCTCGAAAGGATCTACATCAATCACGTCCCCCGCGCTTGGCATGTATCCCTTGTATTCCACCCTACGCCCCGAATGCGTTGCCTTAATTACCGAAGCAATTCGCCGTGTTCTTCGCAACACAATTCGTGACACAAGTGCTCTCGTGGGAGGTAGCAACAACAGAATTCCCAATACATCAGAGATAAAACCGGGAGCAAGTAAGAACACGCCAGACGCAAGAATGCACACTCCGTGCACAATTTCGCGCGTTGGCTCATGACCCGCACGAACTGTTGTCATGAATTGCGAATACACGCGCAGACCTTCGCGTTTTACCAACGCAGTTCCCACCATGGAGATCACTAGTAACAATGCGACGGTGGTGACAATGCCTACCTCTTGACCCACCTGCACAATGAAGTACATCTCCACTAGTGGCATCAACACCACAAATGCAGTCAGCAGGAGCAACATAATTACTTCGGCTTACGCGCCTCGCGATAATCGCGTGCGGCACCTTCCAATGGCTCCACAATCAGAGTGACTCCATCAATAGATGCAACGCGAACTTCTTGATTACTGGTGAGTGGAGTTGCGCGGTTTGTTCGAGCACGCCATTGAGCTCCATCGACAACGACAATTCCGTCGGGTGCAATGTCTCCTACTGCAATGCCAGTGGTACCCACCAAGTTGTCACGGCCAATGGTGGGTGTTGCGAAACGGGTTCGCACCATAGAAGGCATTCCCACAATGAAGGTGAGTGCAATTCCAATAATGCACACCGACAACGTGAGCCACGATGGCCGCATAGACAAACCGTCGACAGACCTAAACATGGTGAACGATGCGATGACGTAGGTGAACAAGCCCACCCCGGTCCAGAACCGTGGAACACCAACTTGTACATCGACGGCAAACGCCACCATGGACAACAAGAACAGCGCGACACCAAATCCGCTCATTGGTAGTGAACCAATTCCCAGTCCACCAAGGATGAGACAGACAGCGCCCACCAAACCTGCAACACCAATGCCGGCAGTGAAGAACTCAAAAATCAATAATGCAACGCCAATTGTGAGAAGCAGATAGGCAGAGGGTGGACTGGCGACTGTGTGAAGAAGCCGCGGCATTAAGCCCAACTTGAAGAATCTCACTGTTGTTGCTTCACGCGTGACCTGACCCTTTGAGTCAAGAGCGTCAACAACAGTGTCCAACGTTGCACCTCTCACGGAGATTCCGTCTAACGCGTACAACATGTTGCGCAACACAGGAACTCCGCGGTCGTCCGTAGAAAACTTCAGAATCTTTTGTTCACGTGCATCCAAGAATCCGAGTGTGTCTTTGTAGATGGCATCGTTGGCTGCATCTGAACCGAAAGTTATTTGTGTGTCATTCACCGACAACAACGTTCCGGTACGACCAACACGTGCACCCGGTGCCATGGCAGTGACGTCGGCAACGGCAAGCATTTGTGCCGGTAATCCGTACGCACGCGATCCGCTTGGGCCCACCCAAATTGCAATGGGCACCTTTGACGCCGCGATGGATTCCAAGAGTTCTGCCATTCGCTCACGACCAATAACGGCACCCTTCGAGTTCAACTGAAGAATGACGGCTTGCGAACCATTGTTCTGTGAACGTTCAATGGCGGTCTCGATGTTGTCGGCCACAATGCGGTCCACCAGCCCGCTCACTTCAACAACGTCGACGGGATCAAGTTCATCGGCACTAGTTGCAGCCTGCGCTGCACCTGATGCAAGGGCGCCAAAAGCTGGGAGTGTCAAAAGAACTCCCAATCCGCACATGAAGCGTCGTTTTGCGCCTACCCTCACTGGTCTCTCCTTGCGTTATGGAACCACACCACTTTTTCACGGCACAGCGTGTCCTTATTGTTGCTGGCAAAGGCGGCGTAGGGAAATCCGCCATCTCTGGTGCCCTTGCTCTGCTCTCGGCCCGAAGTGGACTGCGCACCCTCTTGGTCTCTTTAGACGCCGAAACTATTGAGGTTCCTCAGCATGAACTGCTGGAACGCGTCACCGTTACCCCCGGTCGAGCCCTCACCGATTACCTCTCATCAAAGGGAATGGGACTTCTGTCACGCCAGTTAGCACGCTCTGGAATCGTGGAATTGGTGGCAACGACGGCTCCGGGTCTGGACGACCTACTGGTGCTGGGGCGCATTAAAGCTTTCGAAAAAGAACTTCGAGCAGACGTGATCATTGTGGACGGCCCCGCTGCCGGACACGCAAGTGATCTTGTTCGCGCTCCACAACAACTAAAGCGCGCTATTAGTTCTGGTCCCATCGGACAACAGGCAGACGAAGTACTCACAATGCTGGCCGACGGTGCACGTTGCAAAGTCATGTTGATTACAACTCCGGCCATGACTCCCGTTGCAGAAACAATTGAGATTGCTGAAGACCTTGAAGACAGCGTGGGAATTGTTCTTGCTCCACTAGTGGTGAATAAATGCGAACCATCGGTGCCAGCACTGTCAACGCCGCCAAATAATGCAGATGATGCAGAGGCGTACGAATACGCATCGCAACGTTACGCAGCACAATCTGCTGCACTTCAGGTTCTCAGTACATCGCGCAATGAAGCGCAACTTCGGGTTATGCGCCGTCGCCTTGACGGCCCCGAGCTTGTGTCATCACTTGCCGACGATCTAGCGCGCGAACTGGCGAACATGCAATGACGACAACACTTGATTCCATCTGTTCATCTGCACGGGTCATCGTGGCATGCGGTACTGGCGGTGTTGGGAAAACAAGTGTTGCCGCCGCGTTAGGTGTACATGCAGCACGAGCAGGGCGCAAAGTTGTAGTCATCACTATCGACCCAGCACGCAGGCTGGCCGATGCAATTGGATTAGATGGCGCACTGGGAAATGAGCCGCAAAAAGTTGCCCTTGATACATCTGGCGAACTGTGGGTGACCATGCTGGATGTTCGAGAAACTTTCGACAATCTGGTTCGAGAGACCTCGCCAACACCAGAGCGCGCACGCGAAGTAATGGAGAATTCGTTTTACCGCAGCCTGTCTCGTTCATTGTCTGGCACACGCGACTACATGGCGGCAGAACGCCTTCATGGTTTACAAAACGATTCACGTTTTGACTTAGTCATTGTTGACACTCCCCCTTCACGCAATGCATTGGACTTTCTTGAATCGCCAGAACGTCTTGCCCGTTTCTTAAAACATCCAGTTGTGCGATTGCTTGTTGCACCGAGTCGTGGTGGATTGCGATTTGCAAGCGCCGCAATGACACCGGTGCTGAAGGCCATCTCGTCGGTTGTTGGATCTGATGCACTCACTGGAGTCGCCGCGTTCCTTCGTGCATTCGACGGTATGGAAACTGAATTCTCTCGACGAGCACTTGCTGTGGCGGCCATGTTGCGAGGAAACGACACGCACTTCGTTGTGGTCACCGCACCGTCGCCCGATGCACTGAAAGAAGCAGACCACTTTGTTAGTGAACTTTCACGCTTAGGAATTGAACTCCGCCTACTTGTCGCCAATCGAATGCCGCCACGGTTTGGTTCGTCATCGTCAACAGATGAACATCTACGCGCCTCTCAATCGTCGGGCGATGAAGCAGCACTTCATTCGTTACTGGCGTCTATGTATGAAGATGCCGAACGAGCCGAAGCCGGCGTTGACGCATTTGTCCGACGCACCCGCACCACATTCCCGCAGGTGCCACTCGCGTCCGCCACGGAATTAGCCGAAGACATCCACAGCATGGATTCCATTGGTGTTTTGGCACATCAACTCGCAGTAGCCAAGCCACAGTTGTAGAGTCAGTCCCGTGCATATTTTGATCGCAACAGATGCCCAGTGGGTTGTAGATGAAGTGAAGGCCGCGCTCGAGTCGCCCTCCACCTCGTTCCAAATCATTTCAAATGGTCGCCACGTTGCGCGTAGTGTTCGCGAGCGCACTCCCGACATTGCAATTCTCGACATGCAGGTCGGCACCATGGGTGGCATGGCCATCACCATGGACCTTCGTCTCGATCAATCCAGTGGCGCGTTGCCAAAAGTTCCTGTTCTTATGTTGCTTGACCGCGTTGCAGACATTCACATGGCGAGACGTAGCGGAGCCGACGGTTGGACAATTAAGCCACTCGACGCACTACGTCTTCGCAAAGCGGTGAAAGCAATCTCCACGGGCGGTTGTTACGCCGAAGGAATCCCCACTCCCGTTGTTGAATCTGCAGACGCAGATGACAGTGCTCCGGAGTCGGGAATTGAAGCCGCAGATAGCCTCGCATAGCACCACGGGGTGTGGCGCAGCTTGGTAGCGCGCGTCGTTCGGGACGACGAGGCCGCAGGTTCAAATCCTGTCACCCCG
>JAJTEL010000012.1 GCA_021299715.1 Ilumatobacteraceae bacterium
TGCGGCTACCAGTGGCACACACACGGTGACCACAACTCTCACCAATACGTCGTCTCGCAACGGTGTACAAGTAGTGCAGGTGTACGCACACCTTGTGAACAGGGAAGGTCTGGCCAGCGACGAACCCCTGCAACGGCTTGTTGGCTTTGCTCGGGTTGAAGTGCCGGCCAATTCATCGGTGAACGCCGTGGTTCATCTTGATCGCGACGCATACCGCGCCTGGAATATTGAGACGAGCGCATGGACGCAATGGTCGGGAGACATTCAACTGCGTGTGGGAACAAGTTCACGACACGTTGTGCACACGTTGCTGCTGTCGCTGTAACTAACCGTGCTTCAAGTGAAAACTCTTGGGGCGCACATAGGGCGAAAACCCAAGCGAACTCAGGGCAATTCCTGATCCCGTGTCTTTCACGCCTGTCCACACAAGTGCAGGGTCTACATAATCACATCGATTCATAAACACAGTTCCCGTTTGTAAGTGGTTGCCAATGCGTTCTGCTGCGGTGATGTCTTGTGTCCATACCGAACAGGTCAGACCAAACGGTGAATCGTTCATGAGGGCGATTGCTTCGTCGTCGCTAGATACCGGCATGATGCCAATGACCGGACCAAACGATTCGTCTCGCATCACGCTCATAGAGTGATTCACGTCGACCAAGACTGTCGGGCCCATATAGGGAGAGTTGTCGGCACTGGCCGCAAAGTGGGATTCGTTCACTAGTGCTGTCGCGCCCGACGCAAGTGCTGCAGTTACTTGCCCACGAACAAACTGCGCTGCTGCGGTATTCACCATGGGGCCAATAGTGGTGGTGGCATCCAACGGGTTGCCAAGAACATACTGGCGGGTGAGGTCAACAAAGCCATCTACAAAATCTCCGTAGATGGATTGGTGAACGTAGATGCGTTCAATTCCGCAGCATGATTGTCCGCTGTTGAAGAATGCACCATCAACGTTTTCTGCAATGGCCAATTCCAAGTTGCTATCGGCGCGCACGTACGACGGATCTTTGCCGCCTAGTTCGGTTCCTACTCCAATAAATCGTCCAGCGGCAGCGCGTTCCATAGCGGCACCACCGTTAACGCTTCCGGTGAACACCACGAAGTTGATACGTGAATCACCAATCATCTTTTCAACATGTGAGTGACTGGCGTGAATGTGCTGGAAGACTCCAGATGGAAATCCCACTGCTTCGCATGCTTGGCTGAATCGTTCCGCACACAGCAACGTCTGTGATGCGTGCTTCATGATGACGGTGTTTCCCGCAAGCAATGCTGGAACAAGTGAGTTAATGGCTGTGAGATATGGGTAATTCCATGGTGCAACAATCAACACTGTTCCCACTGGTTCACGGCGAATGAACTTGGTGAAACCGTCTGTCTGTGGAACCGCAAGGTCTGCAAGATTCTCGGAAGCAATGCTCATCATGTGGCGTGCACGTTCTTGTGCCCCACGCAGAATCTCATTTGGTGTGTAGCGAATAGGTCGACCCATTTGCAGAGTGATGTCACGTGCAATGTCGTTCACATGTGTCTCTAGCCAGGCAACCATTGCTTCACACAAAGCGCTGCGTTCTGCAAGAGGCATGTTTCGCCATTGCTGTTGTGCGGCAGCCGCCTGTGACAACACACGTTCTATGTGTGCATCGTTGGCAAGTTCACGCTCTGCAACAACAGAGCCATCTATGGGGGAGATAATGGTGTGTACGGCTGTCACGACGTAACAGTCTGCTACGCAAACTGTTACGCGGGCACTATGGCGCGACGCACAGGGCGGTCCCAGCCTGGTTGGCCAGTGGGTTTGGGGCTTGGCCACAAGCCAGGTCCCATTTCCAAAATGCCGTGGTGCGTGGAGTAATCACCCATGAGGTTCAAGAACGGCACAGCATCGAATTGCTCTGGGCCGAGAACGCCAGTGCCTTTCCATGATCCATTCGCTAAGAGCTCAAGTGCAATAACTGGGCACACTGCTGTTTGCCACAACACCGCTTGTGAACCCCACTCACGCATTGTGGTCTCGTTGTCGGCAACGTGGTACAGATACACCTCGCGTGGTTTGCCATCGGCAATACCGCGCACCCATGTACCCGCACACGTTTTACCGTGCATGAGGTGACCCAATTTTGCGGGGTTAGGAAGTACTGCAGCAAGAACATCTCGCGGCGCAACGGCAACGTCACCCACACGAATTTTCTCGGTGCTGTCCAAGCCGAGGTAGGCGAAAGTTTTCAGCCAGTCGATGAATTCGGCACCAAGTCCGTACTTGAACGTGACGCGTTGGCAGTCGACACCGCGCGGAATAAGAAGAACTTCCTCGTGCTCTACGTTCACACATTCCACGGGGCCAATGCCGGCGGGGAAGTGGAACACTTCGGGTTCACTGAAACAGTCGGTGGTGTACAAGCCGCGTTCTTTTTCCCACACAATTGGCGGGTTTAAGCATTCTTCAATTGTTGTCCAAATGGAGAATGTCGGTGCAAAGTCGAAACCGTCAATAGACAGGTTTGATCCGTCACGTACGCCAATTTCGTGCACTTCATCGAAGATGTGATCTGCCGCGTAACGCGCGAACACATCGCTGAGGCCTGGTTCCACACCCATTCCAACAAGTGCCAAAATTCCACGTTCTTTCCACGTGTCGTGTGCATTGAGTTGGTCTTCACCAAGTGGTGTCCCTACGTGGTTGTACGGGTCTGTGGGGTGAGGCGTGCTGAGGTTCATCGCCATGTCCATGTAACTGCACTTGGCTTGGTAGCACGCTTCAAAGATTGCTTCGTTAAAGCGCGGATCGCACGCGTTCACCACAACATCGGCTTTTGTTTTTTCAATGAGAGCAACAAGTTGCTTTACATTGCCAGCATCTACAACTTCTGCGGAGAACTTTCCGGGGTCGTCCAACTCGGCGATGGCTTGTTCAGCACGCTCCCGAGAAATGTCGGCCAACACAAAGGAGTCGAAAAAACTCCTCGTTTCGGCAATAGAGGCCATTGAGGCCCCAACTCCACCAGCTCCTACGACGAGGATTTTCATTGTTCTCACGGCTCCGGACACGCGTACGTGTCAATTTGGTTACTTATTGTCAGGTTATCTCAGTCGAGGTACGAGTTGCGTTCACGCAAATACTCATCGAGTTGTGTGATGAATTCTGTTTGGGACCCTGTTTCTGGTCCCGCCATGGGGCGATGATTTCTCACGTGGCTAAGGGCCTCGGCCATTTCCATACCCAGCAACATCAGCACCGCTGTTGCGGTGGTGCCCGCACGCCCAATTCCCGCGGCGCAATGCACCAATACATTGTGACGATTACAGACTTTGTCGGCCACCAATTCCACGAATTCCAACGCACCATCGAGTGAGGGGTAGGTGAGGTCGGGAATGGGGAACCAGAGGCCCGCAGTACCCACATTCGTTTTGTGCCACGCAATGTAGGTGTCGTATCGGCCCTTTAGTTCGTGCTCTTCTACAAGACACACCACGGTTCCAATGTTGTGACGCTCGCGAACATCGTCGGCACTGGGTGCTACGTAATGCTTCCCGCAGAGCCACAAAGACCCCACTGCACTTGGAACGGGAATCTCGTGAATTCCACCATCGGTATTGAACGGAGTAGCCACCAGGAGAACCGTAGTTCGGCATCTGCGTGGAAAGATGTAGCCATGGCGTTGCCCGTTGTAGGACATATTCAGCCCTGGGCTGACCCACAGGTGGTCAGCATGAATCGGTTGCCGATGCGAACGCCGATAGTGCCATACACAGATGCTGTATCTGCTCGTACAGGTGTGCGACAGAACAGTCCGTGGTTCAAAAGTCTCGATGGTGTGTGGAAGATCAAGCGTTTCGAAGATGTCTCGCACGTCACTGCATCGTCACTCACTAGTGACACCACCAAATGGTCAAAGATTTCTGTGCCCGGCAACTGGACTCTTGCTGGGTTAGGAGATGTTCCTCACTACACCAA
Source organism: Ilumatobacteraceae bacterium (assembly GCA_021299715.1). Taxonomy (GTDB): domain Bacteria; phylum Actinomycetota; class Acidimicrobiia; order Acidimicrobiales; family Ilumatobacteraceae; genus UBA2093. Next base: position 3,959 of record JAJTEL010000012.1, read on the forward strand.
TGTGCAAATGCCATGGCAGGGCAGGCCACCGTCACTGCCACCAACAGTAGCTACTGCGGTACACCGCACCACATTCACCGTGCCGCAATCGTGGAAACAGCGCCGCACCATTCTTCACATTGGTGGTGCCGAAAGCGTTCATATGGTGTATCTAAACGGTGAATTCATTGGGTATGGAACAGATAGTCGATTGCCCAGTGAGTACGACATTTCTGAACACTTGTCCGCTGGGAAAAACACGCTTGCAGTGGTTGTGTGTCGTTTTTCAGCTCAAAGCCATTTAGAAGACCAAGACCAATGGTGGATGGCGGGGCTTCATCGTGAAGTGTTTTTGCGATCGCAAGCGCACGTTGCAATAGACGACGTACACGTCAACGCAGGCGTCACGCCGCGTGGTGTTGGAACTTTAGACATAGATGTAAAGGTGTCTGTTCCTGCGGGAACACAGCTTGAACGTGGCTGGATGGTGCGTGCACGTTTGGAAACCATGTCGGGGAAAAAGGTGGGCGAGCCACGGTCCAGCGAAGTTGCATGGTTCGACCTTCCGTACGTGTTTGATGGCCATGTCGCACGGTTTCGAAACTGGAACGTAGACGATGTTGACCTGTGGAGCGCCGAGAATCCAAACAGGTATCGCGTGGTCTGCGAACTAGTGAGCCCATTTGACGAAGTGGGCGAAGTTGTGGCTGTAACGACGGGCTTTCGTTCGGTGCGCATAGATGGCAACTCTCTGTTGGTGAACGGGAAGCGCGTGATGATTCGCGGAGTCAATCGCCATGACCATCATCCCGATAAAGGAAAGGCCGTCAGCGTGGAAGACATGCGCGCAGATCTTGTGTTGATGAAGCAGCACAATGTGAATGCAGTGCGTTGTTCTCATTATCCGAACGATTCGCGTTTTCTCGATTTGTGTGACGAGTTGGGTCTGTACGTGGTGGACGAAGCCAATGCAGAAAGTCATGCATGGAACACCAGCTTGTGTCACGACTCCCGCTATCGCGAAACATGGCTGTCTCGTATTTCACGCATGGTGGAACGCGACAGGAATCATCCCAGCATCATTATGTGGTCGCTAGGGAACGAAGCTGGATACGGGGCAGTTCACGATGCGGCAGCAGCATGGATTCGCTCGGTTGATTCATCGCGTCCGCTTCATTACGAAGGCGCGGTGTTTCATGCAGGTTGGGACACTGGCGGTATTGCAGCAAGCGACGTGGTGTGCCCTATGTATGCGCCTATTGATGCCATTGTTGAATACGGCAAGAACAGTGCTGGCAAGCGTCCACTGATTATGTGCGAATACAGCCATGCCATGGGCAACTCAAATGGGTCTCTGTCCGATTATTGGCATGCCTTCGAAAACACTCCTGGTGTGCAGGGCGGTTTTGTGTGGGAGTGGAAAGACCACGGCCTGACACAACGCGTGAAAGGTGGCGGCACTCGGTTTGCTTTCGGTGGACAGTTCGGTGACACACCAAACGATGGCAATTTTGTGGCCGATGGTTTAGTACATGCAGACCTGACACCGCACCCTGCAATGCGCGAACTTGCGTGGGTGCATCGCCCTGTGTGGGTCACGTTGGGTGGCAGTAAGGCGTCTCCACATCTAGTGGTGCGCAACAGACAATGGTTTAGCGACCTCTCGCATCTTGCCGCTTCGTGGGAACTTGTTGTGGACGGGGAAGTGCGTCGAACGGGAGTGTTGAAAGTTCCGCACACTGCCGCAGATTCGCAAGCGAAAATTGCTCTCCCTGTCACAGTTCCTGCGTCGGCGGGCGAAGCGTTTCTGTCTGTGCGATGGACATTGACACAACGCACCGCGTGGGCACCCAAAGGCCATCTTGCTGCGTGGGATCAAGTGACACTGAAGTCTCAGAAGCCTGTGCGTGTCACAGTTGGTAAAGGAAACGGTGATGCCCCGCGCATTTCTCCACGAGTGACGTTATGGCGTGCAGCAGTGGACAACGACGGCTTCAAGATGATGCCGCAATTGTGGAACGGATTCGGTCGTTCACTAGAGCGTTGGTTGGGGCAGGGAATTCCCACCGACGACGCCGATGTGCTGACAAGCAATACCCAAGTAGAGGAACGCACCGATGGTTCTGTTCGTTATGAACACACCGTTGTTGTTCCGCCAGAACTTGCAGACCTTCCACGTATTGGTGCCACGTTCGATGTCCCGGCTCGATTTACTCGTGTGCGCTATTACGGGCGTGGTCCACACGAGAACTACACCGATCGAAATGCGTCGGCGATGGTGGGCATATGGGAGAGCGAGCCAGACGAACTGCCGTATTTGGTTCCACAAGAGTTTGGTTTGCGCACAGAATGTCGCTGGATGGAACTTGTTGATCCGAAGACTGGTGATGTGCTGCGCATTCAAGCCGATGGATGTCTGCTGCACATGAGCGCTGTGCACTACACCGCATCTGATCTACATGCCGCAAACGACAGAACTGAACTCACTCGACGTCGCGCGCTGACAGTTCACGTAGACATTGCGCACAGAGGGCTGGGAACCGCAAGTTGTGGCCCCGACACTCTGGAGAAATACCGCATTGCGCCTGGCACGTACACCTTTGCGTACGTGGTGTCACAGCGCTAGTCAATTCGTTCGGCGGCACCCACGGGCAACATGCGCCACCCGTCTATGGGTGTTCCGGGAACGCACAGTGAAACAACACAACCACCAAAGCCACCGCCCGTCATGCGCGCGCCGTACACACCTGGTGTTGCACACAAATCGCGCACAACTGCATCCATCTGCGGTGTTGACACGGCAAAGTCAGCAGACAAACTCTCGTGACTATCTCGCATGAGTTGGCCTGCACTGGAGTAATCGCCTGCCGATAACGCACTAGCGAATTCGGAGACCCGTTGATTTTCGGTAATTACGTGACGTGCGCGTTGTGCAACAACTGTGTTCTCAATTCGTGAGATATCAGATAGAGATGCTGAGCGCAATGGACCAATTGCATCTTCGGCATCTGCACATTCACGCACTCGGTCGGTGTATTCAGAACCTTCTAATGTGCGATGCGCAATGTACTGCACCACAATTTCGACATCTGTGGGAATGGGAATGTGGGTCACACTTAGAGCAGCACAATCAATGAGTGTTCCTGTGCCCTCGCGAGCAGTGGCGATGCACAGCTGATCCATAATTCCTGTGGGAACGCCGGTTGCAATACGTTCTGCTTGTTGCATCAACAAAGCCAGGCTGGTGGCAGACAGTGAGTCATTCAGTGCGTACGCCACAGCAAGTTCGAGAGCCGCGCTAGACGACAACCCTGCGCCAACGGGAAGTGTGGTGCGTACGTCTCCGGTAACTCCGTGTTGTGGATTCACTACAGAAGCAACCGCGGACACATATCGACCCCACGATGGTTGCATGTGCGGGTCAAACGGTGCTCCTAAAGAAAAGTGAATGGTTCCCTCCTCATCATGCGAGTGAAGTGTGACTGTGTCTGCCGCGATGTCGCCTTCCACGGTGGTCCACCTGTTGATGGCCATGGGAAACACAAGGCCGCCTGTGTAATCGGTGTGATCACCAATGAGGTTCACGCGACCAGGTGCACGAGTTCTCACAGTTCAAGTGCCTCACGAAGTGTGGCGGCAATGTCGGACGGATTCACCGGGTTGAAGTATTCGCCGGTTGCAACTTCTACACCCGCTATGTAACGCGGCAAGTTCGTTGCGCGCCACGGGGACACAATTTCCATATTCAGCCATGCATCGGGCCAATCGCTTGCCGCTCGTGGGGCCTGATTCCACCACATCATGTACGGCGGTGGTGCGTCGAACGCGTGGCGAAGTGCAGAGAATGTGTGGCGAAGTACGACACCTAATGACGCACATTGATCATCGGTTAACGATGGCAAGTCAGCGATGCGTTGTTCGGGAGCAACTCGAAGCGAAACCGGGTACACAGAGGCGTATTCGGTCCACACTCGCCATCCGTCCATCTCTAACACGAGACGATCGCCGGGGTTGTCATCTGGTTGCCACTGCGCACGCAACTGTTGTGCTGGGCGTTCAGGAACGTTCGGAAACGCGTAGATCTGTCCGTGTGGATGGGGAATGGTTGCACCAATTTCTGCTCCACAATTTTCAAAGATGACAACGTGCTCGCCGTGTGGCAATTTACGAAGTTCCACAGTTCTTTCTGCCCACAGATGAACAAGTTCATGCATATTGCGCAAACTTAAAGTGGCAAGAGATTCGTTGTGCTCTGGTGAATACAGCACTACTTCGCAATAGCCCTCGTCTAACGAAGGCCACCTATTGGGAAAACTACGAACTGTGTAGGGCTCGGGTGCTTCTAGTCCACCAACACAGAATGGGCAATCAGACGATGGCAAGTTTGGTCTGTTTTGTCGTTGCGTCACAATGTGCACCACCGTTCCGGTGTGCGGATCTATGCGTACTTCGTGTGTCATGGGTGCACCACGCGTTCAAGTCGAATAAGGAATGACGACTCTGGCAACAGCGACGGCATGGGTAATCCGACATGACCCAACACGCGCGCATCAAGCGTGGTGCTGTCGTTGTGAACCCACTGTGGAAGCTGGCGGTGTAATGCCCAGCGCGGAGGACCCAGATGAACGACAGAGACGCGGTAGTGAACCGCACCATCAACGGGAAGCCGAAGCGGTGCTGAATGATTACTAGGTCCACTGCGCAGTCTGCTGACACAGAACAGTCCTTCGTTTCCGTCATCGGAGAGAACACCACGAATATCGATGGTGTCGTCGGGGTGGTTAACTCGTATGAAGTGACCCGAATGAAGGAAATTTCTGTGTTCTTTATAGAACTGAATTGCGTCGCGAAGACCGTCACGTTCTTTGTCGGTCAAGGTGAGCAGGTTCCATTCCACTCCCAGCCATCCGAAAAGTGCGGTTGTTGCACGAAATGACAGTGCATGCTTGCGTCCCGTGGTGTGGCACGTAGGCGAACCGATGTGGCTTCCCAGCATTTCGGGCGGGATGAATGTGGTGAGCCCCTTTTGAATTTCCAATCGATCGAGTGCATCAATGGAGTCACTGGCCCAGAAACGCTTCACGTACTTGGCAACGCCCATGTCGATACGGCCGCCGCCAGACGCACACGATTCAAACTGAACCTTGGGGTGGGCCGCTGTGAGTCGTTCAAGTAGTTCATAGAAACCTGCTGTCTGTGCGTGCGAGGCACCGCCTATGAGGGGTCTGTTGTGGTCCCACTTCACATAGGCAATGTTGTTTTGGCTGAGCAGGGTGTTGATTTTGTCGAACAGATACTCGCGAACATCGGCGCGCGAAAGATTGAGAACTAACTGATTGCGGCCCAACAATGGGTTCACAAGGGTTCCATCAAGTGCCCATTCAGGGTGCGCGCGATACAGATCGCTATTGGGGTTCACCATCTCTGGTTCAAACCACAGTCCGAAGTCCATTCCTAACGACGTGACATGAGAGATGAGTGGTGACAAACCGTCTGGCCACACCGTTGCATCGACCCACCAATCGCCTAAGCCGGCAGTGTCATCGCGTCGACCGTGAAACCAGCCGTCGTCCAACACAAATCGCTCCACACCAACATCGGCCGCAGCAGTGGCGAGATCTTTCAATGTGTCGAGATTGTGCTTGAAGTACACGGCCTCCCATGTGTTGAGAACAACGGGTCGCTTGTTTGTGTGCGCAAGTGATCGAACATGACGGTGGAAGTTCTGTGAAGCGCCAGATAGACCAGCGGTAGAGAACGACGCAACCACATCGGGCACGGAGTATGACTCTGCGGGTTCTAGAACTAGTTCGTTTGGTTGAAGCAGTTCCCCAACGTGGATGGTCTTCAGTGTTTCCGTGATGCCGTCACACTGAATACGGAAGTTGCCACTCCATGCAAGGTGAACTCCCCATACATCACCACGCTGTTCTGTGAAACCAGGAGTACCTGCAAATACCACTCCAAGTTGCTCGTGCGATGTGCGCCCCGTGCGATTTTCAATACTGACCTTTGATCGCTCCCACGGCGTGCGTTGTTGTACTGCTTCCATTGCGTGACGACCACCAAGAGTGAGTACTACGCCTGCATGGGAACCAACAGGAATACACAGTGACGCCGCATTGATGGTGAGTGGCGTATCGCCAGTATTGGTAATTCGCGCTGATGCAACGAGCGCATTTGACGAGTCGAGTTTGACGATGAGATCAATGGAAACTCCATGCTGCTCGTCATGCAGTGCAAAAGAAGATGCGTTATTGACCATCGCTGGAGCGCTTGACGCTTTCAGTGTGTGGTGCGCGAACGAAAAGGAACAGGTCAGATTCAGTGGAAGGTTCTTTCCATGACGACTGGCCTCTAGACCTGGCAGACCTGTCCAGCCCTGTGACGGTAGGGGGAACACACCGGGCACAACTTCGGTGTCGAGCCCGCCCCCCATGACGCCCCGCGAGAGAACTGATGCGTCGATGTGTACGTCGCCAAGTGAGACGCCGAAGTACGCGATGTAGAGAACACCATCACGGGTTGCAAACACCACACTGGTGTCGTTATTGAAGAGGTGGTCAACCACCTGAATGTCCCCGCTCATGCGGTTTCATTCTGCCAGCCGTGGCTTAGACGGCACACTCCGAGTCGCCAACTTCGCCAGTGAATGGTCCTGTTTCGCCGTAATCCACGAAGAAATCGGGAGCTGCGTCTGGCTCGGGGATGTTGTCCAAGTCGCGAAGCCCTTCAGCAACTGCAACGGCACCACCAGAGCGGGCCAGCCATCCCTGGAAGGTTTCCCCAGCGGAACGCTCTTCTGCGAAACGACGAATAACGCGTGCTGCGCCTTCGGGCGCGTTCTTTGCGGGAAGACGAAGTGCCTTTTCACCAAAGTGAATTTGCTCTTCACCCACATAGCCACCCAACAACATTTGGTAGCCGGGCAGTGACTTACCGTGTGCACGACGCTCGGCTCCGAAGAACCCAATATCGCTGGCGTGGTGCTGACCGCAACTGTTGGTGCAACCAGAGATATTGATGCGTACTCCGCCCACTTCAGCCAAGCCTTCTTCTTCAAGCTTTTCGCCGATTGCGTTTGCGAGTCCACGAGATTGCGTCACAGCAATGTTGCAAGTGTCGGCACCGGGGCAGGCAACAACGTCACGTGCAAGTTCTGCACCAGGTTGTGCCATACCAATCTCGCTCAACATGTCGTACAGCTCTCGCATTTGCTCTGGCTGCAAGCCGCGGAACACAACGTTCTGGCGGTTGCTTAAGCGAACATCGCTTTGGAAGTGACGTTGAATGCGCGCAAGTCCACGGAATTGATCTGCAGTGATGTCACCCAGGGCCGCATATGCAACGGCTGACACTGTTCCGTTTGCGACACCGCGAATGACGCTTGCGTTTTCCCAACGGCGGAACGGATCGCTAGACGACAATTCAACGCGTACGCCTTGGCCAACTTGTGTGACTTCGCCAGAGGTGGCTTTGCCGGCTGCCGCGTCTCCCGCTGCAATCACTTCAGGTGGAATGCCACCGGGCCAAGTGCTGGAGGCGGGGAGTGTGTGGCGAATCTTGATAACGCGACGACGCACTTCGTCGATTCCCAACTGGTCAACAACCCACTTCAAACGTGCACGCAACTTGTTGTCGCGGTTTCCTGTTTGGTCAAACACACGAAGCACCGCTTCGATGGTGGGCAACAAGTCTTCGCGAGAGGTGAACTCTTCAAGGGCGAGAGCGGGGTGTGGTGTTGCACCCAATCCGCCCGCGATATACACGCGGAAACCGGGCTCGATAGAACCGTCTTCGTGTTCGCGCACGGTGGCAACAACGCCAACGTCGTTGAACATTGCTTGACCACAGTCTGTGGAGCAACCAGAGAAGTTCACTTTGAACTTTCGTGGCAAACGTTGACCCAATGGGTTACGAACGAAATGACGGAACACTGCGTCGGCCCACGGAGTGACGTCGATTTTTTCGTATGGGCAGGCACCTGCAAGGTGGCATGCCATAACGTTGCGCACGGTGTCACCACATGCTTCACGCGAGGTGAGACCAACATCGGCGAGTCGACGCAATAAATCGGGGATGCGCTGCAACTGCACAAAGTGGAACTGAATGTTCTGACGTGTGGTGATGTGACCCCATCCGCGAGAGAACTCCACCGCGAGGTCAGCCATAACGTCGAATTGCTCTGGAGTGATGGAGCCGGCCGGCAACTTAAGGCGCACCATTTGGTTTGTTCCACCTTGGCGCTGACCGTAGATGCCGTTGTTCAATCGCATGACGCGGAAAACATCTTCGGAGATCTCGCCATTCAGGTATTGCTTGATGGCAACGTCAAAGCGTTGAATATCGCGCATCTGCTCTTCATAAAGATCGCGCGGGAATGGTGCAGGTGCAATGGATGGATTCGTTCGCACAGTAGGTGTGGTGCTCATGATTGTCCTTCTTCTATAGGTTCGCCCACCTCACGGAGGGCATCTGCGAGTGCGCGACGAAGCCGTCGGGCATTTGTGGGAGAGAGATGTGCAACAAGGCCTTCGCCTGCTTCACCAAGACGCTCAACAGTGAGTTGCACGCGTGGTTCTGCATCGTCGTAGTCGTCGCTGACGGCAATTGTCCACGAGACGGGCGTTGGGTCGTCAAGACCTTCGGGCATGTCGCCAAGGTCAATCTGAACAACATCGATAGAACGGCGCATTAGAGACCTGCCACTGACGTTGGTTGGTGTGCACCGCTGATGAACTCATACGCAGCAACTTCGCCCACCACGATGGTGCTGGGAGCACGTAGTTGTGCAGCATGAAGCTCGCCGAGGGTGGTGCGCGTGGTGTGTTGTTCTGCGCGAGTGCCCCAACGAATGGCTGCAACAGGCGTGGTGGCCGAAAGCCCACCATTCATTAAGCGTTGTGCAATTACTGCACGCTCGGAAACACCCATGAGAATCACAATGGTTCCGCCTACTTTGGCGAGCGCTTCCCATTCAATATTGGACGACGCGCCAGATTCACGGTGGCCTGTTACAACGGTGAATGCTGGAGAAACATTGCGATGAGTGACGGGAATTCCGGCTGCTGCTGGAACACCGACAGCACTAGTAATTCCAGGAACAACGGTGAAGTGAATACCTGCATCCATGAGCGCTTGGGCCTCTTCGCCACCACGGCCAAACACAAACGGATCTCCGCCCTTCAAACGAACAACGTTGAGGTTTTGTGATCCCAAATGAACGAGAAGAGCGTTGATGAGTTCTTGTGGGGTGGGGTTTCCGGGCTTCTTGCCAACATCAATGAATTCCGCACCAGGTTTTGCTGCATCAAGAATGGATTCGTTCGACAGATAGTCGTGAACAATGACGTCTGCTTCGGCAATAAGGCGTGCGGCCTTCACCGTGAGAAGTTCGGGGTCGCCCGGCCCTGCGCCAACAAGATGAACTGTCATTGCAGAACTTCCTGTTCGCGAACTACGGGGCATGCCATTCCTGCATCTGCCATGGCTTTAGCAATGATGGGTTGCCAATCGATGTCTTCTGTTGACAGTCCCTCGCCATGAATGCGTGCTCGCTCGATGGCGAGTCGCGATACAACATCGGCGAATTCAGGAACGATGGCGAGTTCAAGATGCGAACGTAACCATGATGCAAGTGCGGGGCTTGCGCCACCTGTAGACACGGTGACCATTAATGAACCGCGTCGCAATGTTGCGGGAAGAGTGAATGCGCATCGGTCGGGATCATCTGCCGAATTCACCCACACTCCCGCTTCTTCGCACTCGTCATAGATGAATTGATCCACCTCTGTGTTGCCGGTGGCGGTGATGACAAGACGGAACTTGGCGGCGTCACCGGATGCGTATTCGCGCTGCACACAGGTGACAGGAAGGGAAGCAAAGTCGTCGACAATGTGTGGCGCGATGACCGTGACATCGCCACCAGCTGCAAGCAATTGTTGAACCTTGCGTAAGGCAATGCGTCCGCCGCCCACCACCAGAACGGGGCGACCAACAAGGTTCAGATTGACGGGGAATTGCATAGTGACGAGCAGGATATCTAAATCCCGACAAATACAGTCAGATTTATAATGAATGAACCTCGACCCAGGCATGTGCTAACAACTTGGAAAACGCCCCCTATATAAGAGGTAACTAGTGAGAAAGTCCCACCTATCCGTTTCCACCGCGCTCTGCGTGGGTTTTGCGCTTCTCGCCGCGGCCTGTGGGGGCAACGGAGTCGACAACGTCGACAGCTTCGAAAAGACATTGTCGTGGGGTGACTGCAAGGGCGATGACGCCCCGAAAGACCCATTTCAATGCGCCACGCTCACCGTGCCCGCCGACTATCGCAATGCCAGTGGCGACACTTTGAAGATTGCTCTCGTGCGGTTGCCGGCAAGTGAAGGCAAAGCCAAGGGCGTCATCCTCACCAACCCCGGCGGCCCAGGCCAGTCCGGTTTCGAATTCGTTCGCAACGCCGGTCGAAGTTTGGTGGGCTCTCTCGGCATCGAAGGATTTGATCTTGTTGGTTTCGACCCCCGCGGCGTCGATAAGTCTGGTGGCGTGCGGTGCATGACCGACAAAGAACTCGACACGTTCCTCTACGTAGACAACACGCCCGATACTCCTGACGAAAAGAAGATCGATAAAGAATCCGACAAGTTTGATAACGCGTGTACAGAAAAGTACGGCGACGCGTTAAAGAACTACTCCACGGAATATGCCGCGCGCGACATGGATCTCATTCGCGCCAGCATGGGTTTTGAAAAATTGCATTACCTCGGTATTTCGTACGGAACGTATCTCGGTGGTGTGTACGCAACATTGTTCCCCGACCGTGTTGCTGGCATGGTGCTCGATGGTGCAATCGACCCACAAGGCGATAGTCCCGAGCAACAACGCACCACACAAGCCGAAGGTTTCGAGAAAGCATTCAACAACTGGGTGAAGTGGTGTGAGAAGTCACCTGAGCAATGTCCGTTCTCGTCCAGTGATGTGAAGAAAGACTGGCTCACGCTGTACAGCGCGTTGGACAAAGAGTCACTTGTTAGTAACAAGCGCGACGTCAATCACGAAGTGATGGATACGGCAACAAAAGCTGCGCTGTATGCGGAATCTATGTGGGCTGAACTTGGCCGTGCGCTTGCTGCTGCAAAAGATGGTGATGGCTCTGCATTATTGAAATTGGCAGATCGTTACAACGGTCGAGACGATGATGGTTCGTACTCATCCCAGAATAATTCGTTCTATGTCATTCAATGCGCCAGCGGAATGGAAGGCGAAGATCCGAAGGATCCGAAAGCGCTTCTGAAGAAATTGAAAACAGTTGCACCGTGGTACGCCCGTGAGTACGAAGAAGACGACCTCACCGGTTCGTGGTGTGAAGATGGCTTTGGTTCGCCGTCGCTAGCGCAAGTGAAGTACTCCGGCACAGCACCCATTGTTGTTGTAGGCGGCAAGAACGACCCCGCAACTCCATTCCGTTGGTCCGAAGAGATGACGCAAAACATGGGAGAAAATGCTCGCCTTGTCACATTTACTGGTGAAGGCCATAGTCAAATTCTTGTTGCACGGTGTGTCGACAAAATTGCAGGGGCTTTGTTTACGAAGAACGTCCTTCCGAAGAAGGGCACGCAGTGTGCACCAGATGTTCCTATGGCAAAGCCAGATTGGTGGGACAACACGGTGTCAGTTTCTGGAGTTCCACTCGATTCTGAAGTCATGAACTACTACTACGGGCTCAAACCCATTGACTCCTACGCAGAGCACTACGCGGTTCCAGCCAGCGTGAACACTGCGTTTCGCACAATCTCTGCCGGCCTTCGTTCGAAAGGGTTGCAGTATTCAGAAGGCGAAGAGGCCGATCCAACAGTCGCCAAGGTTGAAGCGTCGGCCCAGAACGAGTGGGTACCGCTGCAAATACGTTCGGGTAACTGAATAGTTGCAATTGGCCCATCACTGACATTCAGAGCATCGAACACCATGCAATGGCTCATGTCGTTGACAACGTCCATAGTGAACGTCACCAAGTAGCCATCGTCTTCGCTGCGTTGAACAGGCTTTGGTGCAAAAACGGTTTCACTTGCATACACACCAGGTGGTAACTGATAACGCTCTTCGCTTCCAGAGTGAACGTTGTGCTTAATGATGCCTTCAAAGCCAAACCAGCCCTCTGCGGGAATTGTGCTGTACACCCATTGGTATTTCTGGCCACCAAAGCGACCATTAATCATTCCGAATTCAGTCACAGTGTCGGTAAGTGGCCCTTCGTTCACCTGACCTGTACGCATGTTCAAACGCCAACGGTATGGCTTTGTTTGCAGTGCATAAAGATCGAGGAATCGGAAGAGGCGTTGTTCCATGGATGCATCGGGTGGAAGTGATGGCGACGGATCAAACTGGAAGTACCCGTCGATGACAATTTCGTCGCCTTCTTCGTATGCGTTAATCCAGTGCAAGACATATGTTGCGTCGCATTCAAACCACTTGATGTCTTTCTCGGTGCCGTAGCGCGGAATAACACCAAGACGTGTGGGCATGTCGCGATGGAATTTCGTTGCGTACACACCTTTGGGAATTAACTCTTCATTCCAGAACAACGGACAGTCGTTCAGAATTGAGTAGTTCTTTGTGAACGTCATATCGTGCGGCAAGCGTGGTCCGGGCAATGGCACAGGTGTGTAGTGCGCAAGATCTCCCGTTGCCGACAACACGCCATAGTGCATGTACGGATATTCGGTTTGATAGTTGAAGAACAGCAATTCGCCAGTGCTTTCGTCCACCTTGGTATGTGCGGACACTCCACACTCGGGGAACGCACCATTCCACGATGCGCGACCTTGGTCTTCCAATGTGACGGGATTGAGTTGGTACAAGTCGCCACACTGATAAAAGCTGGTGAGAGCAACTCCGTTGTGAACCACAACGTCTGTACTGCTGGCATCTTTCATGCGCGTGCGTGCACCCCATCCGTCTTGGCGTGGAGATTTCAACGGAGATTCTGCAAGCCCCGCCCACTGTGGTGCACCCGCTTCAATTTCTACTGCAAGACCTTCGGTGCGCACAAAACGATTTCGGTATTCAACATGGCCTTCGCGAAATGAAATGGCGTGAATCATTCCGTCACCATCAAAGGGGTGGTAGCGCTCTAGTGATGGCAGAAGTGGGTTTTCTGTGTTGCGTAGATACACACCGTTCAAGTCAGTGGGAATCTCTCCAACAACTGTCATGTCAGTTGCGGTCCACTCGCGCGTTTGTGGGCGCCACGCACCTGTTCGGTAGGGGTGCTGGTCGTCGCTTGGCAAAAACGATGGCCACTCGCGGTTCATCTCGATGGTCATACCTGGCTCCCTCGGTGTTGTAGCCGAAACTCTATGCGTTCTCGTATGAGATGTAAAAGGTGGGGTACTGTCTTTCCCCATGTCGGAACGCCTACCAGTTACGGATCTTCCTGAATCTGTGGCGTGGGTGTTGACAGAGTTGAATTTGGTGGCAGCAGATGGAACCGTTGACCGCCACCATGTACAGGTGTTGGGCGAGTGGACTGTGCGTTTCGGTGCGCCAAGTAAGCCTGTTGTTCGTACTCGTGCAAAGCGTGGTCCAACAAAAGCTCAGAAGCGCAGTGAGTTAACGAATGCAATCGGCGAGTACCTCATGGCCCGTCCGGGTTCAACCCTTCAAGAAGTTGCCACCGCACTGAATGTGTCGCTTGTTGAGGCAACCACTGCCTCGCATCCGGTGGATTGGCTCATTTTGGAAGAGAGCGAACTGGTGGAACCTGCTGAACGAATGGAGTCGGAAACTACTGCGGCAACACGAGATCGTGCGCGGGCTGCGTTACAGGCGGCGAGTTTGTTGGTGTCTCCATTGAGTCACCAGAACTACACGGGACTTCTGCGTGAGGGACGTGTGAAGGGGCCAAGTGTTGCGCGCATTGTGCAGTTGTTCGGTTCGTGGACTGCAGCGTGCACCAGCGTGGGCGTTGCAAGTGGTGAAGCATTGCGCCGAAATTATGAACGCACATGGACCGCCGATGACTTATTGGCATTTGTCGAGCGGTATTTGCGAGATCCCGTGTATCGCGGTGCAAGCCACCAGTTCGATGTGTGGCGTGCCACAGTGAATGGTGCAGAGAAAGTTCCATCGTTGGGAACTGTGCGAAACATTGTCGGTGGTACGTGGAACGACATTCGAACCACTACGTTGCGCAAGATGCGCGGCACCTGGCAGTAACTATTTCCGTACGACGCGCAATTCCATCCACCTGGTGAACGTGTTGCCTGCAGAAAGAAGTAATGGCGCATCGTTAATTCCGTTCGGTGGCCCCGATTGCGGTTCAATGCACACATCTCCAGAAGGTGCGTCGTAGTGAATCCAAAACGGACAGTCGCTTGCAATCTCTAACGTCACGTTGTCGACAACAACGCGTGGCCACGCGTTTGGTTCCAGGAAACAGTCATCAATGTTGTGTGTCACAGGCTCAACACGCTCCGATGTTGCAATGCCATCTGCATCTCGCTTCAACATGGCATTAAAACGTGTGTGCGCAATTCCTTGGCGAAACCACGGATGCCACCCCAGTTGTACGGGCATGTCGTCGTGGGCAGTGACAGATAATTCGCAACGTAAACGGTCGGGGAGAAGTGTGATGCGATGTGTACAGGTTCCGCGGAATGGCCAACTTTTCCCTAGAGATGTGCTGAAGACTGCGGAAGTGTTAGTTATTTCATCGCGTGTCCACTGTTCATGCAGCACAGTTCCGTGCAATGCGTGACCATTGGTCACTGCGGGTAATTCATACGAGATGTCATTGAATGTGAAGACGGCATTTCGTACTCGACCGGCATAGGGAACCATGCAGTACAAGCCCCAGTCGTAAGTACTGTCGCTTGCTGTCACCAACATTTCGCGTCCATCAACGGTGAATGATGCAATACGCCCACCATCTTCACCATCTATGACAACACCGAGAGTGTTGGTCGCGAGAGACGTTGATTGCACCGTATGGACGATAGCCAAGGAGCGTGGAGTCGCTAGCGTGGACCTTGTGCGCGGTTTGGGAACTCTCATCAACACCGGAACTGTTCTGGCAGGCGGAAGTGTTGGCTATTTCATCGGACACCGCATTCCCGAGAGCATCCGCACCATCGTCGTGCAAGTCATTGGAATCGCAACATTGTTCATGGGCATTGAGAACATGTTGGGCACACACAACTTGGTGTTCCCACTGGTGGGTATGACACTTGGTGCCATTGTTGGTGAGCTACTGAAAGTGGAAGATCGACTTGAGAGTCTTGGTGCGTGGCTAAAACGCAAGTTCACCAAAGAAGGCGACGAGGGAACCTTTGTTCAAGGATTCGTCACTGCAACTTTGCTGTTTTGCATTGGACCAATGACAATTCTTGGAGCCATTGAGGATGCAAGCGGAAAGACTCCGCAGTTGTACATCATTAAGGGAACCCTTGATGGATTTATGAGCATCATCTTTGTGGCGACATACGGCATCGGTGCAGCGTTCAGCGCGGTGAGTGTTTTTGTGGTGCAAGGGCTTCTCACGTTGGGCGGGACAGGCATTGATTCTTTGCTGGACGACCGCATGCGAACTGAACTCTTTGCTGCCGGCGGATTCTGTGTTTTGGCCATTGGCCTCAATTTGTTGGAAATAAAGCGAATAAAGCTGGGTTCGTTGCTTCCTGGACTTGTCCTCACCCCCGTTTTGGTGGCTCTCTTCGCCGTATGACCTTTTGGGCTTCGGTAGGATTGTCCCGTGAGAAAAACCCACACCTCCCGACTGTTTTCCGCGCTTGCCGCTGTTGTTTCTGTAGCAGTCATTGCGCCCGCTACGGCAAGTGCGTCGAACAGCATCGACTATGTGGTGGTGGAACGAGACGGCAGCGTCGATGTTCGCTCTCTCACACCTGCACAAGCAGCCACATTGGCTGCTAACACCGATATCCGCGCCGTCACTCCCGAGCGCACAATCTCGGTCAGCGAGTCGCCCACCGAAATAGTGACCGGATTAACCGTCGAGGACGAATCGTTGCAAGACGGCGATGTCATTCCTGGCCGATACATCGTTCAGTTCACGTCATCGGTGGCAACAAACGTTGCGGCCAACAACGTGTCAACGGGTATTCGCGCAATGTTCTCGCATTCCATCAACGGATTTGTTGCAGACTTGTCGCCTGACGAACTAGAAGAAATCTCGAACAACCCGAACGTTGTATCTGTTGAGCCCGATCGCATTGTTGAAGTGGCCGATACGCAAACAAATCCAACGTGGGGTCTTGACCGTATAGATCAGCGCACACTGCCATTTAATTCGTCGTACACCTACAACACAGATGGCACTGGCGTCAGTGCGTACATCATTGATACTGGCGTCTACAGCGCGCACTCAGAGTTCACTGGTCGCGTCGTAAACGGGTTTACTGCCATTAACGATGGCAAGGGAAGCGACGACTGCCACGGCCATGGCACTCATGTGGCCGGAACCGTCGCTGGCACCGTGTACGGAGTTGCAAAGAAAGCAACAATCATTCCTGTTCGCGTCTTGAGTTGTTCGGGAAGTGGTTCTTACTCTGGTGTTATTGCTGGCATCGATTGGACCGTCGGCCATCACCAAGCAGGTGTTCCCGCAGTTGCCAACATGAGCCTTGGTGGCGGCGCAAGTGCCACTGTGAATGCGGCAGTTGCACGCGCCGTAGCCGATGGCATCACTTACGTTGTTGCAGCCGGAAACGAAAACACCAGTGCGTGTTTGCGTTCACCAGCGAGTGCTCCCGACGCGATCACCGTGGCAGCATCAACATCGTCCGATGCCCGCGCGTCGTTCTCTAACTGGGGACCGTGCGTCGATGTGTTCGCGCCTGGTCAAAGCATTACATCGGCATACATCGGAAGTACTACACGTACTGCATCAATGTCGGGTACATCTATGGCGTCGCCACACGTTGCTGGAGTTGCAGCTCTGTATTTGGCTTCCAACCCGTCAGCTACGCCAGCAACCGTAACGAGCACCTTGTTAAACGCTGCAACACGCGGAATTGTGACCAACCCTGGCACGGGCACACAGAACCTTCTTATTTACTCAGCGTCGTTCGAACCTGCACCACCTGGACTTCCCGCAGCAGCAACTGGCCTTCAAGGAACACCAGGCAATTCAACGGTTGCGTTGACGTGGACTGCGCCCACCTACAACGGTGGAGCTGCAATTACCGACTATGTCATCGAGTACTCAATGAATAACTCATCATCGTGGACATCGTTTAATGATGGAGTATCTGCAACTCCTTCGGCAACCGTTTCTGGTCTCACCAACGGAACGATGTACGCATTTCGGGTATCGGCAGTGAACTCGGTGGGTCGTGGCCCGTCTTCGTCCACTATTGCCGTTACACCGAATATTCCAGGTCTTCCAGGGGCGCCGCGCTATTTGTCTTCTGTTGTTGGTCGTGAGCGAGTGTCGTTGAACTGGTTCACACCTGCAACCATCGGTGGTGGAGCAATTACTGACTATGTCGTTGAATACTCCACCGACTCTGGTGCAACGTGGACAACATTTGTTGACGGCGTCAGCACATCTCGATCTGCAGTTGTGTCGCCACTTACTGCAGGAACCACGTATACCTTCCGCGTCTCCGCCGTAAACATTGCGGGCACGGGTTCTGCAAGTAACACCGTTATTGCAATCCCGCTGTCGTTCAACCCACCATCCGCAGTGCGCAATATCACTGCGTCGTCACGTTTGTTGGGCGCCTACGTGTATTGGTCATCTCCGTTAGACAACGGTGGTAGCCCCATTACCTCGTATACGGTCGACTGGTCCACCGACGGCGGATCAACATGGGTAGGCAGTGTTCGTGTGAACGCGCCGCTCAGCTACGTAAGCCTGACGGGATTAACAGGAGACGTACTACACACCATTCGCGTTCGTGCAATGAATGCATACGGCACCAGCCAAGACGCAAGCACAACTGTCACTCCGCAGGGTCTTCGTGTGCCATCTGAGCCACGTAATCCATTCGTAAATGTTGGCTACAACTCGGCCAGCATTTATTGGTCAACACCTGTCAACAATGGTGGTGCAACTATTACTGGCTACCACGTGGAACATTCAGTAGATGCAGGTGCCACGTGGACACGCAGTGCCTTGTTGCCGTCGTATCAGCGGTACCTATCGCTCACGGGTCTTGCTGGGGGAGTCGCTCACAAGTTCCGAGTCCTTGCAGTGAACAGTGTTGGTAACAGTGCTCCATCAGTTGTTGTCGACAAGACTCCACTTGCACCAAGTGCACCAACTGCACCGCGCAACCTGTACGGGTTCCTCTCTAGCAACATTGCATACCTGTCATGGAGTACGCCGGTGGCTAATGGCGGCTCCGTCATCACTGGGTATGTCGTTCAAATGTCCACCGACAATGGCGCAACGTGGTCTACTGCCACCACAACAACGGCTGCACTTCGTTCTGCTCGAGTCTCTGGTCTTGTCGGCGGAACCGCATATGCCTTCCGTGTGTTGGCAGTAAACGCCGTAGGAACAAGCACTGCGTCGAACACCGTTACCTTGACGCCCACAATTGTTGGATTGCCTCGACCACCTGCATCAATTTCTGCTGTTGTAAACACCACATCGGTCACTGTGTCGTGGTCGGCAGTTACATCGACAGTCGCACCAATTACCGATTACGTGGTTGAGTACAGCGTGAACAACTCTGGTGTGTGGTCGGTGTGGAACGACGGAGTGTCTACGAACACCTCTGCGACTCTCACTGGCATGACACCAGATGTTCCCGTCAGTCTTCGTGTGAAAGCTGTGAACTCAGTAGGAACAAGCCCAGCGTCAGTCACGGTTACCGTTACGCCGCGAGCTGCTGCAACTGCTCCGTCTGCACCACAGAATGTTCAGGCAACTGCTGGCGACACTCGCGCAACAGTTCGCTGGAGTGCACCGTCTAACAATGGCGGTGCAGTTGTTTCTCTGTACACAGTGACCGCAACTCCTGGTGGCGCTACATGTACTGCATCAAGCGTGTTGGCATGTGTGGTGAATGGTCTCACGAATGGTGTGGCCTACACATTCACCGTGACAGCAACGAACTCTGTTGGAACCAGCCCATCGTCTGATCCAAGTAACGAAATCACTCCCGTTGCATTGGGAATCCCGTCGGTGACAGCGCTGTCGTGGGGTCTTGACCGCGCAGATCAGCGCGCGTTGCCATTAGATGGTTTGCTCACTCGTTCGGGCACGGGCACTGGGGTTACCGCCTACGTCATCGACACCGGCGTTGCATCGGCACATAATGAATTCACTGGTCGTGTTGTTGCTGGCTACACCGCAATTGGCGACGGTCGCGGAACCAACGACTGTCACGGCCACGGCACACACGTTGCCGGAACGGTTGCAGGAGCAAACTACGGCTTCGCCACTCAGGCAACCATCGTTCCTATTCGTGTTCTCGATTGTTTCGGTAGTGGTTCCAATTCGGGCGTTATCGCTGGCATTAACTGGATGATTACCCATCACGCTGCTGGTGAGCCTGCAGTTGCCAACTTGAGCCTTGGTGGTGGATTTGACGCCGCAACAAACGACGCCATTACGCGCGCTGTTGCCGACGGCATCACTGTTGTAGTTGCAGCCGGTAACGAGTCAACAGATGCCTGTACAAAGTCGCCAGCCAGTGCACCAGCCGCAGTCACAGTGGGTGCCACGGCCAACAACGACTCAAAGGCGTACTACTCAAACACCGGTGCGTGTGTTGACATCTTCGGACCAGGAAGCAGCATTGTTTCCGCAGGAATTAGTACCAACTCGGCAACAGCACAAATGTCTGGTACCTCTATGGCGGCACCACACGTGGCAGGTGTTGCGGCACTTATTCTGGGTAACGCTCGCGCGCTAACTCCCGCAGAAGTGGCAGCTCGCCTCAGCACAGATGCCACTCGTGGAGTCATTACTGGTTTGAACTCCTCAACGGTGAATGCGCTGTTGTATCAGCGTCCAACGTCAAACGCTTCGTCTGCATCATTTGATGATGAAGAAGCACTCGATGATTCGCAGAATCCTGGCGGAGGATCAGATTCATCTCGCTTGGACTATGACGAAGAAGCCACACCGAGGTCTCCGGTAGCTGCACCTGTTGCAGCGCCCAAAGCTCCTGTTGCTTCGCCAAATGCACCAATTGTTCCCATGGCACGAATTTCTAGTGCCAAGAAAGTGGGCAACAAATTCCGCATCGTCGTTTCCGTACCTGCAGGTGCCAAGGTTGTGCTGTATCGCAACGGAAAATCGATTGCATCAGGAACAAAGACAACATTCATGGTTCCTGTGGGTAAGGCAAAGGCCTCAACATTCCACGCAGTTGCATTGGTGCAAGGGTCATTCCTCACCACGCAAAAGATTTCCGTTCGAGTTTCCTCCGCGTCCTCTCGCAAGTAAATGACTCTGCGCAAGACTGTTGGGGCATTCATTGTCTCTGCATTACTTGCGGCGGGGTGTTCTGCATCATCTAAATCGTCGAACGACACAGTTGTCGATTCGGTGTCAACCGTTGAGTGGCTTCCGTGTGGGGTGATTGAATGTGCACGAATTGATGTGCCACTGAACCCATCTGATGTTGAAGGGGCAACCACGAAAGTGTCGGTGTATCGCCGGGTATCAACGCGTACATCTGCACCCGTTCTGTTCTTGTTGCCCGACAGGCGTTATGGAGGCAACGCACGTGATTCGGTGGAGTATGCCCCGTTACATCTGGGGTCTCAAAGCCGTGACTACACACTCATTGCCATTTCTGCACGGGGCACTGCAGATTCTCCCGTAGTTATCTCTGATGTCAATGTCTTGTCGTCATTAGACGAGATGGACGATGTTGTTGCAGTGCAGAAGGCGTTGAACATAAAGAAGGCGGCCGTATTGGGGTGGGGAACCGGCGCCACCACCGCAACTGCCTTGGTGATGACATATCCGTCGCGCGTCACGGCCGCAGTATTGGACTCACCACAAGATCCGGCTATGTCAATGGTGCGTCAAGCGGAACGCCAGTTGGAGTCGATGAAGTTGGCGGTGGAGACTGCAATGCGGTGGTGTGCCTCGCACTTGTCATGTCCGTCGAACGCGAATGTGGCCAAAGCATTGAGTTTGTTCAAGACAAACTTACGTCTGGGTCGTTTAGGTGAAGGCGTTAACTTCGACACCATCGCGCGTGCAGCAACTACCGCAATTGCGAATGGAGACCCGCAGTCGTTATTCGTGGCAATTAACAAAGCATCCGATGGCGATGGCGCGCAATTGTTGGCGCTAGCCGGACCGTTGCCTACACCCGATGCATCGCGGGCTGCGTGTGCCAACGTGAGCACCTCAGCAGCGGGGCGAATCTCGTCAATCTTTGCGGCACATGCGGCGAAGAAGAATCGCCACTTCTACATGGGTTCAGAAGCTGCAACCTATGGGTTCTGCGCTGGGCTGCCAGCAACACAACGCCCCATTGGCTCTGTTGTTCCCAATGAGAAGGCGAAAGACGTGCCGGTGTTTGTTTCCATTGGCAGAGGTGACCCTGTTGTCCCGCCGTATGTTCCGCGCACTATGGCAAAGCGCATGGGGTGGACATACAAGTCGGTGTATGCCAATAGACACCTGGTGATTGGGAAAGATCAAGCAATTACGCAAACAGCGTTTGAGTTCTTGGCAGAGTCTTTGCAGGACTAATTACAGCGCAAAGAAATCGCGAAGTAGTGCAGCGAGTTCTAGTGGAGTGTCACCTTGAACAGAGTGGCCAGCTTCTTGCACATGTTCTACGCGTACCGATGACGCGCGCTTGCGAAGTTCGGCCTCGTCATCGTCGGTGACCACACTTTGTGATCGCATTCCACGCACAAACAACAGTGCCTTGCCGAAATGTTGAATGGCATCCCACAACACTGCAGTGGATGGTCGTTGCACGGCACCGTCTACTTCGGGAAGTGGGGGAGCGTCGTCTCGGCGATAGCGCCACACCCACGAACCATCTTCTTTCTGCAGTGCGTTGTGCAGAATGCCACGACGCAGGCTTTCCACAGTGCGTGTTGGGTTGAACTGAATGGTGCGTTCCAGGAGTTCTTCAAATGAGGGGAATGTGGCGGGGCCGTTGACAAAGTCTGTGATCTGTTTTGTCTTTTCCTGGTTGACACCTGGTGTGATGTCGACCAACACCATTTTTCGCACAAGTTCAGGGAAGTCTCGAGCCAATGCAATGGTGGTGAGACCGCCGAGTGACATACCAATAACGCCTAACGCATTCGGTGCGAGTGCAGAGATAACGCGAGCAACATCGGCAGCGTTTTGTTGAAGAGGAGCCGCTGATGAATCAAATGGGGCAGCAGAGTCTGAATGTCCGTGGCCGGGAAGGTCGATACACAGCAGTGGAACGTTCAACGCGAGGGCGACGGTGTCCCAGGTGTGAGCGTTTTGTGCACCGCCATGAAGAAACACCAACTGTGGCTGGCCAACGCCCCACTTCAGTGCGGACAGTTGGCGTCCGTCTCCCATGGGAACAAACTCGCGCGAGACGGTGGGTTGTTGAAAAGGGATGCCATATTCAGCGGCGTTTTCGTGAAACATGCTGAATTCGTCATAAGGAATTCGCTCGGCCATAACCCCACCGTAGTCAGAGCGTGGATTTGTCAGATAGACAGAGAGCCATGGCACGCGACCATATCTATGTAAACGGCTTGCGCTTAATGGCGTTAGTGGGGGTTCTTCCTCATGAACGCGAAGGTGAGCAGCCCGTACAAGTGGACATTGACTTAGAGGTAGACCTTGCCGAAGCAGGCCTGACTGACAACTTGGTCGACACCGCCAACTATGGAGCTATTGCCGAGGCAGTGTCAGAGGTTGTGCGCATGTCGAGCGATGTGTTGTTGGAGCGTTTGGTGGCTCGCATTGCCGAACGCTGTTTGCAGTTCGACCATGTGGAGGTAGCCGATGTGAGACTCACAAAGTTGCGACCTCCCATTTCGGAGAACTTAGATTCCACCGCAGTACGCATTGTGCGCAGCAGAGTGGATATGAAGATTCCTGCACGTCACCGTGCGATTGTTGCGTTGGGTTCCAACTTGGGTGACCGCGTGGCGTATTTGCGTTTCGGTTTGGAGCGGTTGTCGAATGTTGTTGCACAGTCGCAAGTGTTTGAAACTGACCCAGTAGGTGGCCCCGATAACCAAGGCCCGTACCTCAACATGGTGGCCGTGATTGACACAGACCTTGACCCGTATGCGATGTTGCGTCGCTTGTTGCAGATTGAAGCAGAAGCACACCGCGTTCGCATTGAGCGGTGGGGTCCTCGCACCTTGGATCTTGACTTGTTGTTCTACGACGATGTCACCATTAACTCTGAAGAACTGATTGTTCCGCATCCACGTTTTGCGGAACGTCGATTTGTGTTGGAGCCATTGTCTGAAGTGGCGTCAGAACATTGCCCATCTCAATGGCGCAACAGGCTCCCTGCATACGGCGTGTATCCGCGCGGACCTATTGATGGTCTTGTTGCGCACGTGTCGTTGTCGTAATGCACATTGCTCTTCTTATTCCTGCCCTGAATGAAGAAGTAGGAATTGCCCGCACTGCCGTTGTTGCTCGTGAAGCACTTGATGCCGGCCTAGTGCACAGCGCCTACGTGCTTGACGGCGGCTCTACCGATAACACTGCCAATGTTGCGCGGGATGCCGGAATTCAGGTGTTGCACGTGCCGTCGTTGTTTCCCGAACTTGGCCCTGTGTTGGGCAAAGGCGATTCGCTGTTTCGTGGAACCCGCACTGTTGATGCCGACTGGTTTGTGTTTCTTGATGCTGACCTGGGGAACATCTCGCTGGCGCACATTGACGCTTTGGTGGCACCGATTGGTCGCGATGGTGTGCAGTTTGTGAAGGGTGGCTTTCTTCGCGTTGATGAACAAGGTGTGCCGCGTGCGGTGCCTGGTGGGCGAGTGACAGAAGAAGTGGGCCGGCCGTTGTTGCGCACGGTGGCTGCAGAGTTGGCGGAATTGAGCCAGCCATTGAGTGGCCAGGTATCTATTCGCGCGAAGTTGGCGAAGAGTCTGAGTTTTGTGACGGGCTATGGCGTAGAGATTGCCATGTTGATTGATGTGTATCGCAGTGTTGGAATGGCGGGGATTGTTGAGGCCGACATGGGAGCTGTGAACAACAGATGGAAGCCCGATGATGCGCTGGGCGATGTGATGCGCGCGTAGAGCCAATGACCTTGCCGGTCTTGAAAGACCGCCCTTAGTTGAAGTGACGTTACTCGTGCTCCATGAACTTGGAGTTCAGTTCATCCATTCCTTCGGCGAGTTCAAGAGTCTTATTGAACAGTCCATCGAGTAGAGCGTTCCATTCGTTCTGGGCGGCATCTTGATCGTCGGCTTCATCACACGCATGCGCGCGAGATTCAATGAATTCTCGCGAGACCATTGACGCAACGCGTAGTGCATCAAACGTTGGCACCAGTACTGGGCCGTTGCATTGAACAACGCTGTGAGGGGCAAGAAAGATAGTGACCGTCTTTGTTCCCTCTGTGCCGACCAGCAATGTGCCTTCTGGACTGCGTCGCACCAAATTCATTTCGTGTGTCATGTCGCGAAGAAGCTCGGGGGTAATCCCAGCGCCGTTGTTCAGTTCTTCCAATAGCTCTTCGCCTTGTTCAAAGTCAAAGCGCAGCGATTCATCTGTGGACATGTTTCTCCTATTGCACGTGACTCCATAGTAGAAACGCCTACGGTCGACCGACAAGTAAACGAGAGCATGCCAGTAATCGTCAGACCAAGTAGACGGGGAGCTTTTCTTTTGTTTTTTTCCCAGCCTGGGTGAAGTAGAGGTCTCCATCTTTCCCTTCGAGTTGAGATCGGTACAGCATCAGTGCGTTCAATCCGATGACGCGGCTCATCCCTTCGTGTGTGCCATTGCCTACTTGGTAATCGCTAAGAAGTTGAGATTCAGATTGCTGAAACGTTCCGATGGTGGTTCCTGCATGAGTACGACTGAAGTCAACATCGCTATAACCCGATGGCTGGTGTTCGATGAACGAACGGACAAATTTCTTCGCACTTTGGTCGGCCATACGGTAGGCGTAGGCGTTGCACACCGCTTCTTCAAGTTGGCTATATGGAAGATGGCGACGTGAGTAATTGAGCCAGAGCATTGGCGGGCTGCTCTTCGTCGCGTGTGCCATCGTCGTCTCCAACGTGAGTACTGCGCGGTCAATAAGAAAATGACATGTCTCGTGGTTCTGGAGAAAGTAACGAGCAATGCGATATGCGTCGTTAGGTGTGGCGCCTTGACGACCGAAAAATGAACCCTCAGTCAGTAGTCCGGCGCGGGTAATGAACACGCCCCATTTGCCAGTGCTGCGGAACGAGAGATACCACGCGAGGGCGTCACTTGGTTCTGTTGGGCCTTGTCCGTTGTCATCAGGCATTGGTGCCGATACACCCGACTTCTTACCGCCGTTACCGCTACCGCCTTTCCCGCCAGATCCCAGGCTCGTGGCTAGTTCCGTGAGCTGTTCGAGAATTTCAGAATCGGGTTGGGTAGGGAATGGTCGCGCGCGCTCCAGATCAGAACTGGACACACGTTCGCGTATGGGAATAGGAATCTCCTGAGGATTTAACGGTTCCCAAGGAATTGGATTGCCAAGGTTGAATTCACTCATTTTGTTTCCTCTTCTTCATTGCCATTGAATTCTTTGATCTCGTTCATTTCTCCTCCGTCATCACCATCTTCTTCATCTTCATCAATGTCCCCATCATCCGCTGAGTCTTTAGGTGTTGGGTTTGGATCATTAATAGGTGTAAACCCGGCATGCCATTTCGTGTCATCTGAATAGGCAGGATTCACAATTGACAGATTCGTTGGAAAGACAAAACGGAAATCGCAAAACTCCCAATAAGAATCTGAGATGGTTGTATCTACAATCTCGCAACTGCTGAACTTGGCAAAACGCAGTCGCAGAGCACTGGCGTAAAGATTGTAGATGTGCGTATCTTTAAAGGTCGTTTCATTCCAACCGACGCTCTGGAAGTGTGAACTCAGAATGACACACATATCAAGGTCGCTCTTGTACCAGTTACAGCGTTCCATCACTGTTCCGAAAAAAGTTGAATTGCTCCAAGTTGAGTTGGATGCATGGCACATTGAGAAACGTGCGGCAGTGAGGTCTGCTGAATGAATTCCCCAGTAACCAATCGAGGACGCGACAGAAAGCCAGGTGCTGCCGGAGAGATTGCTATTGAAAATTTTCAGAAAATCTGCGGTGGACTCTTCGATGCGCAACCAACGCATATCGCATGTCTTGAACTTCACCACATCCAATGAGGTGCGCGAGATGGTCAGGTCGGTGCAGTTACTGTCTGTGAACTCGCAATTGGAGAGTTTGCTCTTGATGAAGTGCGCTTTGCTCAGATTTACATGATTAAAATTTGCTTCTTCAAAGTCGGCCTCAATGTGGGCTTGCTGAAGCTCGGAAGAGAAGAAACGGACATCGGACACGCTTGTCTTTGTCATCTTCAACTTGGATGACTTAGTCCACATGAATGCGACTGAGGTCATGAGGCAGTCGTGAAATGACGCTTCAGAAAAGGTGCTCTCAGACATGTCTGTCAAGTTAAACAAGCAGTGCTTGAATGAGGCCTTGGAGAAGTCAGCGCGAATGGTCAGAAAACTGAAGTCAATCTCAGCAAATTCCATTCCTGTGTAGTCACCGTCGGAATGCAAACAAATTGAATCTCCGTTGGAGTTGGTTACTACGTAGCCATCTGGCGTATACGCAGGAGTTTGCAGGTCGTGCTTGTTGTAGGGGTTCATAAAGTCCTTTCGCTTGGCAGCGCCTGCAGGACTTTGTTGTCCGTTAGGCGAGACCTCTAAGTAGCTCTCGAGATCTAAATCGAGACCTAGGTCTTTCTCTGCCTAGTAAGGACGGTGTGAACATCTTGGTCATCTTATGACCCGATTTGGCTCTTTGCGCCTTTGTGAAAAGATGCACGTATCTGTTGGTTTTCCAGTTCTCAGATCACACAAGATTCAGTTTGACTGTTGCGTTCGTAGTCGCTGAATTCCATGTGTTGTTTTCTATGATTCCAATAGGGGGGAATCTAAATGGACATCGAATACATGAGGTCTCTGTATCACCAGACCCATTACGAGTTTTTCTACCGTGCACTACCGGTGTACTTAAAGTCGGTCGCTCTTGACCAGATTTTGGAAGGTGCGCGTCAGGGAATTGGAAATCAATACCTGGTTGGCTTCTGGCGGGGCACAGCGAAAAACATTGCCGGACTGAGCATTGATAATCCGACGCCTCGAGAGGTGGACTTCACGCGCGATGATTTCACGATGATCGTTGTGGATGCGGCGCCGGGAATGACGATGCTGTTAATGACGGGTCCACCGCCTCGTGGTCCGGTGGAAGCCGGGTGTGCAGTTGCAATTTTCGAAGATGCCCAGCCGCTAGAGACAATGCGTTATTTCACGAGTGAAGCCCCCATGGAACCGTCTTTTCCCTGGATGGTGGGCGAGTGGTTTGACAATGGAAGTCGAGCAAACTTGGGCGGGCTTTCAGATGTCAGTGCGCAAGGAATGTGCAACTTCGTTCTCAGTGTGATGGGCCTGCCGCTTCAGAGTCTTCCGCAAGTGGCAGCCCAGCAACCGACGTCAAAGCCTCAGAACTTCTTCAAAAACCTCAAAGACTCATTGTTCAAAAAATAAGAGTGACGGCAGTAGCCCTTCACTGACGATTGCGTTTAGTCGAGCTGTGACTTGAGGAAATCACAAACTTGAGTCTTTATGGTGGGATTGGCAACTACGAAATTCCAGATCTCTTCAGGAATTCAGTGATTCATTGGCCTAGGCAGTCGAATTATTTGGTGTTGTCTTCGATATAGGGGAATAGTTTCAATTGAATGTCTCTAGGGCCAAGTTCAGTGGTGTGGCCAGTTTCAAAGAACGTCACTTTACGCACTTTCTCCCATTGAGATGAAAGTTTTTCTTGTGTATTTCTAGCGTTGGTGTCCCCGGTCCTATTGTCAACACCGCGTGAACCGCCATAGATGATGATGACGCCGAAGTGGGAAGTTCGTATTTCGGATTTGGCAATTTCGTTCTCTAGGCGTCCTATCAGCGACTTTGCTGATAGACCCACACCGTTCGGCACTATGACCTCAAGTGGGTCGGAGTTGAATCCAGTATTGCCTGAGCCATCGCCTGCATCGGGAAGAGTTGTTGAAGATGCTCGACACTCATCAGAAGACTTTTGGGCCCCCTCACAGGGGTCGGACGTCTTTACCGCTGACGCCGCGAACAAAATCATTAGCACAAGCGAGAGGTCCGCAAATAGCCAGCCTGCACGGCTAATGAGAGTCTTTGACGCCTTCTTAGTTACCAATGCCGTTGTCCTTCAAGACTGCCGCGATATCTCTATTGACTGCGACGAAACGTTCAGAGGCTTGCTTCATCTCTGCCACGCTGCGGCCAATTTCAATAGTTGCACTTGAAATATCTTGCGCGATTTCACGCACAGTGAGTAGTTGAGCTCCGCGATCGTCAATGACGTCGAGAACTTCACTGAGACGTTGAGCAATAGTTGCCGAGGAGTTGACAGCCTCGGAGAACTGACGTGCCGTATTGATAACTACCTTATTTGCACTTTCTACCTGTGAAATCAGTTGTTCAGCGGCGTTCGCAATGTTCACCGCAGTTTGGCCGATTCTTGAAGCGTCTTTCTCCGCAGTTCCGAGATGATTGTTCGCATTGGCCATGAGCACTTGCATCTCCTTCATGCTCTGAGTGCTCCGCTGGATTGCTTGATCTGCATTTCGAAGAGAAGATTCGAGATTAACAATTGGTTCTATTGCGGTTGAGAGTCTTGAACCTACGTCTCCCATCGTTGTTGACGCGACCATGAGACCGTCAGTGGTTTTCGAAACCTGCTGAATCATATTTGATGCCTCGTGCACCGTGGCTGTGATTGTGGTTAATGCAGACTCCAGCTCTCGAGCGGCTGCAGAGATTGTTTTTGTGAACTCTTGCGGCGTCAAAACGCGAGTTTGCGCAAGGTCAAACTGAATTGCAAAAAGCGCATCATTAAGGTCTTGCGGAATGTCTTCAAGTTCGGTGTCATCAGTGATTAGGTCAAGAACAATCTGCATCAGGAGAAGTCCACCAACGAATAGAGCAATCAGTAGTCCAACTGACTGGAGGGTGTGACCAGAATAAGAGCCCTCTTGCCCAGTCCAGTATGCAATCAAACTGACGCCATCTCTGATGTTTGAATCGTTTGCAAATGAGCTCAGTACATCTCTTAGTTCGTACCATGTATAAGCAACAGGAGCGAGGTACAGCCCACCAAGCAGGGCTCGAAAGATTGAGAAAATCCTGTTGAGCAATGGCGGAAGTGAAGAATCGGATCTGGCCTGGAACTCGCGTCGAATATCAAGAAGGCTGAGAGTGGGACGTTTCTTCTCATCTCTGAGCATTTGGGCAAGCTGGCGAGCAAAGGTGGCGCGTGGAGAAGGCCGCTTACCGGCCCACGACTCTATTTTCTCAATTGCTGACAAGTCCATTTGGCTTATATCCCCCTTGATTCCTTGAGAGTAGTCTGAGGTCGTGTCGCAGTCAGAATCCGATGATGTAGCAAAGGGTGATTTTTCTCGTCTGCTTCTACTGGTTGATATTGCAAACATTCGCCCTCGGTCAATCAAGAACAAGAAACGGTTTCAAGCGAATTTTGGGATGAAATTGCCCTTGTTCAGCAAGACCAAATATGAACCCACATGCTTTGCGTTCATTGACCAGTGTCTCTTTGATTTAGCTCGATCGGCCCCTGGTGCAGTCATAGTCAAATACGCAGACTTTGGTCTAAAGAGTCAACTCGTGGGTGATGACGGCGAGGAACTGATTCGGAGGAATTCACTTGATGATTACGATTCCGACAAGATTTTTATAGTCGGCACATCTAAGGCCGATAATGCGCTACTTACTGCGAGTTTTGAAGTCGGTGGCTCCATCATCAGTCAGGATCAATTTGCAGACACCGAATATGCGGAGTTGTGGACTGAGAGCACTCGGCTCTTTGTGTATTCATACAACGAAGAGAGCGAGCAGTTTGATTTCCTAACGAGAGAAGGATTGAGCCTTCAAACGTGGTGGCAAGACGAGAACAGCTTTGTCTCTGGTGATTGGTTAGCCAGCGACGAGTATCTAGAAGTCGAGGTTCGACTCCGCAATCAAGCGAAGCAAGCCAATTGGCAGTGGATCACAACACCTCTCGTTCATAATCCAGAGATTCCTGTCGAGGTATACGAACGTATTGAAGCCACATCGAGGGAGAAACGTCGTCAGGCGAGAAAACGTTACGCGCACCGTCCGAAAAAATCTTTGGGTCGACAAAGAGAAGTCTTTGTTGATCAGGGCGCCGCCGATCTTGAGACGTACGAGCCATTCCTTGACCCTGATGGAAATGAACTTACTGGAGAGACGTTCAGAAGAAAACGGCGTGTTAACGCTAAGCGATCTGCGCACGCACCAAAGAAATTTTTTGGGCGACAACGAGACGTTTTTAGTGACGAAGACGTATCAGATATGGACGTAAATGATCCTCTCTTGGAGTTCACGTTTTCTGAACCCAGTCGTAGTCAATCTGTGTGCTACCTGCTCGCGGATGATTTTCATGGCATGCGGAAGAATATTGGCAATCGCGTCACAGTTGCTGGTCGAGTCGTTCTCGGCGAAGGAAAGGTCTGCCTTCAGTGGATTCCTGGAACTGAAGCAGTCGAAGTTGTTAATCATCCGAACATTGATGCGGACATCGGAACTGCATTTGTTCAGCTTGACGGAGTCCTAGAAGTACTCGGAAATTCCATTGTCCTCAGGACAGATGACGACGAAATGTTTACTGTCGTAACTTACGCTCACATACGTGAAGAACGGAACGCCCAAAAAAGAGAATCTCGAGTATTGCAAGAGACGGAAATGCGCAAATGGGCAGTGCCAAGTTTCATTGACTCCGTTCAAAATCTTCGGACACTGCGACATTTGTTTAAGCCTGCAGTTCACGCAGATGACGACAAGGTAGAGGGCTCCATATCTTCAGACCGGTTTACCGAGGTGGATCGCAGTGGTATGTATTCGGATGTTGACGAGATAATGCCCGGGGCCGTAAGCGACAAGAATTTTGGGATACCCACGTCTTCGGTCAATTCGGTAGAGCCCGCAGGCGTTCCCCCGGTTGAAGACCTTGACAACAAAGATGACTCATTTCGAGAGCACAGGCGCTTGCCGGCTGACAATGAGAATACGGTTCGTGATTTGCGAAAAACTACAGGCACTCCGCCAGATTCAGGTAAGCAAGAAAACGTCAAGAATGTTGAACCCGTATCGCCGGTGGAAATCGACGGGGATGTTTTTGTAAAGGATCGACCCGTCGATGAAATCAAAACGAATCAAGCTTTTCTCAGGAGGCGAATCTTGGTTGTTGGAGTT
>JAJTEL010000013.1 GCA_021299715.1 Ilumatobacteraceae bacterium
TAAACAACCCGTTCGCTCTCACCTTTGAAGAACTCACCGCGTTACCCAGTGTCACTCTCACTACAGACATTCACTGTGTAACAAAGTGGTCAAAGTTCGACACCGTCTGGCGCGGAGTGAAACTGAAAGACCTTCTGGATCGCGCCGGCATTCAATCCGATGCCACTCACGTCATGGGTCATGCCGAATACGGCTACACCGCAAACCTTCCGTTGGAAGACGCACTTCTCGATGAGTCAATGGTGGTGTGGGAATACGAAGGCGAACCCATTGAACCTATTCACGGTGGCCCCGTGCGGTTGTTGGTGCCGAATCTGTATTTCTGGAAATCACCGAAATGGCTTCGCGGCATTGAGTTAATGAACGCAGACAAGCCTGGCTTCTGGGAACGCAACGGTTACCACATGTATGGAGACCCGTTCCGCGAACAGCGCCACTGGGGCGACTAGCCGCAAGACGTGGCGACTGGGAAGGAACTCGAGGTCCCTGCGCGCTTAACAGAGCACGTTCTACGGGGTAATTGCGTCACGGAGTGATTGGGCACGCAGAGCAACCGCGTTTGCATCATCACCAGTTGTAGTGAGATGGCCCATTTTTCGCCCGGGGCGTGGTTCTTTCTTGCCGTATAGGTGCACGTGAGTACTGGCATCACCGCGGAGAAGGTTGAAGTGGGGTTCTCCGTTGAACCATCGATCGCCAAGCAGATTCACCATTGCGACTGCTGAACTCGTCATTGATGGATTACCAAGTGATTCACCTATGAGCGCACGAACTTGCTGTTCAAATTGACTCGTACGGGCAGCATCCAAAGTCCAGTGGCCGCTGTTGTGTGGTCGTGGAGCAAGTTCGTTCACAAACAGTGTGTTCTCTGAAACGAAAAATTCCACGGCGAGCACACCAACGTATTCGAGTTCTTCTGCGATTATGACTGCCGAACTCTTGCCTTGTTCGAGTAGTTGAGAATTAATTGATGACGGGACAAAACTAAGGTCCAGAATTCCATCAACATGCACATTGTGGGTAGGTGTGAACACAGCAATTTCTCCGCTGTTAGAGCGGGCGAGAATAACGGAAAATTCTGCGTCGAGCACAATTTTCTGTTCAACAATGCAGGGAACTTTGCCGAATGCAGCCCACTGCTTAGAAATTTCAGAGAAGTCGTGAATGTGCCGTTGCCCTTTGCCGTCGTAACCATTTCGGGACGTCTTCATGATGAGAGGAGTACGAAAGGGATTCAGATGTGTGTTGAGAATTCCATCGCGCCTGATGCGTTCGGCGTCCTCTTCCGTTTCCAGTACGTCATATGGTGCGACTAATAACCCGACAGATTGACAGAACTGTTTTTCCTCTCGGCGGTTCTGGGCAATTGCAACGGCAGCAGGGGATGGACGCACTGTTACATGTTGTGCGAGGAACTCAAGTGAGGACACCGGAGGGTTTTCAAACTCGGTGGTGACCGCGATGCAGAGAGATGCCAGTTTCCTCAGCGCATCAAGGTCGTCGAATGGCGCAACAATGTGGAGATCTGCGTTGAGCCCTGCTGGTGCGTTCGGGTCGGGGTCGAGCACTGCCGTTTGATAACCCATGATCTTGGCGGCAAGCACGAAATAGTTTCCGAGTTGACCGCCGCCGAGAACTCCCAGCATCTCTACCATTAGGTAGGAGGAAGAACACTTGATGCTGCCTCGTCGTGGCGTGTTCTCCGGTAGTCAACAAGTGCGGTGTGGAGCTCGCTGTTGTCATGAGCCAGCAGCTGCACCGCGAATAATGCGGCATTTGTGGCTCCCGCATCGCCAATGGCAAAAGTGGCCACGGGAGTTCCTGCAGGCATCTGCACGATGGAATACAGCGAATCCTCGCCAGCGAGGTGAGTGGTGGGAATCGGCACCCCAAGGACTGGAACCAAAGTCTTTGCTGCGAGCATTCCAGGAAGATGTGCAGCGCCACCAGCACCAGCAATGAGTGCTCGTACTCCACGTGTTGACGCCGCTTCGGCGTAGGCAAATAACTCATCGGGCATTCGATGTGCAGAAAGAACTTGGACTTCATGCGGAATGTGAAAGCGCTCCAGTATCTCTACCGATTTCGACATGACAGGCCAGTCACTGGTTGAGCCCATCACGACACAGACAAGTGGAGAAGAAGAGTCGGGCACGACGTCAGACTAGACGGAGGAATGTGTACACATTGTAAAAGTTTTGTGGAGATGTACTTTCTGTAAAGACAGGAGAGCCATCTTGATTTCTTGTACAACCGCCTAGACGAGTTCTGCACACCGAAATTAGTTTGCACGTATGGACGTTGTTGCTTCACTCGCTAACAGTCCACTCCAGCGCCTCGAGATTCGGTCAGTGGGGGAAGATCCTCGATCTCTGACGCTTCTCAACGATATTCGGGATTTGGGAATCACATCGGTACGCGCCCTGAAAATAGTCGATGTCTATTTCATTAATGCAACGCTCGCTGCGGATCAACGTGAAGTGATTGAACAAATTTTGGTGGACACTCTCTTGCAGCAAGCGAGATGGGGAGCGGCGCTAGATGTCTGTGATCACTACGTGGAAACAATGCTTCATGCCGGAGTGACCGATGCCGCATCGCAACAGTTACTTCGTACCTCCCATCGATTAGGCATCTGTCTTGATGCGGCGAATTCTGCGAAAAGAGTCGAAATCACTGGAGACATTCATCCAGAGGAACTGAACCTTCTGATTCGCAAACTACTGACGAATCCTGTGATCGAGCGCTGGGCCGTTGACGCGCTCATCGTGCCCGTTATGTCCTCGACTCCATCGGTGAAAGAGACACTCTTTGAGTTGGTCCCACTTGCACTGGATGCCAGTGATGATCAGCTTCGGATGCTCAACGTAGAGCGTGGGTTGGCTCTTGACATGGAAGAATTGCGTGCGTTGCGCGACCACTATCAGGGACGTGGGGCAAGCGACATTGAACTTGAAGCAATCGCCCAAACGTGGAGCGAGCATTGTGCACACAAGACTTTTCGCGCGAGCATCACTACAGAAACGGGAGAGGTTATTCAGCCTCTCATCAATCAGCTCCGAGACACCACGCGTGCCATTGATGCTCCGTTTGTGGTGAGTTCTTTCGTGGGTAATGCGGGAATTATTTCGTTCGTCGAAGGCACCACTGTTGCCTTGAAGTGTGAGACACACAATCATCCAAGTGCAATCGAACCGTTTGGTGGAGCGAATACAGGGGTTGGTGGTGTTATTCGAGATGTTCTTGGTGCATCGCATCTTCCCATCGCATGCACCAATATTTTGTGCTTCGGCCCACCTGCGACCCCTGCATCTCAGTTGCCAGATGGTGTGTTTCACCCTCGGCGAATTCGCGCCGGTGTGGTGGCCGGAATCGCCGACTACGGAAACAAAATTGGACTCCCCACTGTTGCGGGTGCCGTGTTGTACGACGAGGGGTACACCGCGAACCCACTGGTGTACGCCGGTTGTATCGGCATAGCCCACGGTGACTACGTAGCCCAAGCACCGCAACCGGGCGATCGTTTAGTGGTATTGGGTGGTCGCACGGGTCGAGATGGATTGCGCGGCGCAACATTTTCTTCAATGACAATGGATGCGACTACCGGCGATGTCGCTGGCGCCAGTGTTCAGATTGGCGATCCCATCACAGAGAAACTTCTGATTGATGTGTTGGGTAGAGGGCAGCATCTTTTTCGATCGATCACAGACTGTGGGGCTGGCGGCTTATCGTCCGCCATTGGAGAGATGGCAGAGGGAATTGGCGCCTCGGTTGAACTGTCTGGGCTTCCCTTGAAGTATCCCGGGCTTTCACCGTGGGAGGTGTGGCTCTCTGAAGCACAAGAGCGAATGGTTGTTGCGGTCCGCGATGTGAAGCCACTCGCAGACATGTGTCATGCCTACGGAGTTGAGTTCACTGACATTGGTGAGTTCACCGGCGATGGGAACCTAGTGGTGCGCCATCAGGGCGAGATTATTTTGAATCTTGATACAGATTTTCTTCACAATGGACGCCCACAGCGTCGCATGAAGGCACAAATGCCAACCCCTGTGCGGGACCACATGAGTCCAGAAGGTTTTCACTCGGCGTGTGGTGAGGTTGACATTGTGGCAACGTTGAAAAAATTGTTGCAACATCCAAATATCGCATCAAAAGCAGCCGTCATTCATCGATACGACCATGAAATTCGCGGGGCTACGGTGGTGCGCCCGTTAGTTGGTGCACGCTCTGATGGTCACGCAGATGGTGTTGTTCTCGCCGAGCCATTAGATGCTCATGGTCTGGCCATTGGAATTGGTGTGAACCCGTGGTTTGGAGAATTAGACCCCGAACGCATGGCGTTGTCCGTTGTTGACGAAGCCATCCGTAATGTTGTAGCGGTCGGTGCAGACCCAGCGAATGTCGCGCTTCTTGACAACTTTTCCTGGGGCGACCCGCGTCGAGAAACAACGCTCGGACACCTTGTTGCGGCTGTTGCTGGGTGTTGTACAGCATCACGCGTGTTCTCCGCACCATTCGTCTCCGGCAAAGATTCGCTGAACAACGAGTATCTGGGTAGTGATGGTGAACGTCACTCAGTTCCACCAACGTTGGTGATTACCGCAGTTGCACATGTTCCCGATGTGTCCAAAACAGTGACACCCGATCTGAAGAATGAGAACAACGTCTTGCTTGTTCTTGGTCACACCTCGTGTGAATTCGGAGCGAGCCATCTTGAGAAGGTGATGAACATATCCTGTGGCGGCACGGTTCCAGATTTCGACTTGACTGCACCGATGCGGTACCACGCACTTCATAGAGCAATTCAATCGGGGCTCATTGAATCCTGTCACGACATTTCCGAGGGAGGAATTGCAGTTGCAGTCTCTGAAATGGCAATCGGTGGCTGTTTGGGAGTGGACATGACTGCGTGTGACACCGCTGGTGATGTGTCCTGGTTGTTCAGTGAGTCCAATGGCCGTTTTATTGTCGAAGTAACACCACAAAATGTGCCCGAGGTCCTGTCGCGATTTCGAGATGCGGCTTCTCTGCTTGGCAGTGTCACGGAACGTGACGCTCTCACATTCACACGAAACGATGAAGTGTCTCTCACAGAACTACGCAACGTTTGGATGACCCAGCAATGACACGTTCACCGGTTGCCGCGGTGCTGTGCGCCCCTGGAACCAATAGGGACTCTGACGTGTCATTTGCGTTGCAACAGGCGGGCGCAACACCAGTGACCTATCTCATGGCGGATTTGGTATCGCAGCCGTCCTGTATCGACGAGGCGGACATCATCGTCATAGCGGGTGGTTTTTCCTATGCCGACGCATTGGGCGCAGGGCGATTGTTCGCTGTGGAGCTTGAGGACTCAATTGGAGATCGGATGGCTGCTGCGATTAAAGACTGTCGACCCGTCATTGGAATCTGCAACGGTTTTCAAACTCTTGTGCGAATGGGAATCTTGCCGGGATCTCCACATGCTGTCGCACTCGGACACAATGAATCGGGAGTCTTCGATTGTCGGTGGGTTGAGTTGGAGCCTTCGTCACAAAAATGTGTGTGGACGCGAAACTTGGTGGAGAACATTAAGTGCCCGATCGCACACGGCGAAGGTCGGTTAACAGCAGAAGATTCCACATGGTCCCACTTGCAACGCAATGACCAGGTGGCATTGCGTTACGTCAACGGCAACCCGAACGGATCCATTGGAGACGCGGCAGGAATTTGTGATGCAAGCGGTGTCGTACTTGGGCTGATGCCGCATCCGGAGAATCATGTTGTGCCACGCCAACACCCGCAGTTTCATCGCGGAATAGTGGGCAATTTGGGATTATCCCTATTTCGGGAGGGAGTGAACTTTGCTGTCAACTGAAGGCTGTTCGGATCTTGAACTCGCACTCCCGGACCGACGCTCGGGAAAGGTCAGAGTGTCGTATTCACTGCAGGACAACACACGACTTTTTCTTACGACCGATCGGCTGTCTGCCTTTGATCGCATCGTGGCGGTGGTTCCGTTCAAGGGCCAGGTGTTGAACGAATTGTCGGCATGGTGGTTCAACAACTCGCGGCACATTGTTGACAACCATTTCATTAGTTGTCCAGACCCGAATGCAACGATTGGTCATGCTGCATCTCCGTTAGCCGTCGAAGTTGTTGTTCGCGGAGTCATCACAGGTTCCACCACAACGTCGCTGTGGCACCAGTATCGCAATGGAGCACGACAGATCTATGGGTACCACTTTCCTGATGGACTTCGGAAGAACGAGTTGCTGCCATACCCCATCATCACTCCTACAACAAAAGGTGAGGCGGGCGCGCACGATGAGCCCCTGACCTGTGCAGACGTTGTTGCACGCGGAATTGTCGAGCCAGATGTGTGGCAGTGCGTGCAAGACGCGGCTTTGGCCTTGTTCGCACACGGTCAACACGTCGCTCGCAGGGCTGGGCTGTTGTTGGCGGACACGAAGTACGAGTTCGGACTTGCGTCAGATGGTTCTGTGGTGCTGATTGATGAGATGCACACGCCGGACTCTTCCCGCTTCTGGGAATTAAGCACTTACGAAGAGCGAGTGGACCGTGGCGATGAGCCAGAGAGCCTCGACAAAGAGCCAGTGCGACTTGCATTGAGTGCGGCCGGGTACGACGGACATGGTGAGCCGCCAACTTTGAGCGCGATCACGGTGTCAGAAACTACTCAACGCTACGTCGATGCGTTTGCCCGCTTGACTGGCCGAGCATTCACACCTGGAACGTACCCCGTGCAACAACGTCTCGAAAAAAATCTACAAATTATGGGAGTCCTATGACGTCTGAACACAAACTCGACAGCGTGTTCGCAGATCGACTGCACGAAGAATGTGGAGTTGTCGGAATTTCGTCGACGAGCAACGATGTCGCTCAGATGGTCTTTTTCGGACTCTTCGCGCTCCAACATCGTGGTCAAGAAGCCGCAGGAATCGCAGTGTCAGACGGGGGACAGTCACGAATCCATAAAGCCGACGGACTTGTGAGCCACGTTTTCACTCCAGCGAACCTGGCACCGTTGCGGGGAAGTAACGGCATTGGGCACACTCGGTACTCCACAACGGGTGGTTCAGGAGCACGAAACGCACAACCGTTTCTCGTCGAAACAATTCACGGCGCACTCGCAGTTGCACACAACGGCAACTTGGTTAACGCGCATGAACTGCGCACCGAATTGTTGTCAAAAGGCTTTGGCCTGACCGCGTCGTCCGACACAGAAGTCATGACAATGATGCTGGCGTCAGCAGGTGGTGCCACCTGGGAAGACCGACTTGCTCGAACACTGTCCTCGTGGACGGGCGCGTACTCACTGGTGATCCTGGTGGAAGATCGTGTCATTGCCGTGCGCGACCCTTGGGGTTTCCGCCCGATGTCAATTGGGAAATTGCCTGATGGAGGCTGGGCGGTCGCATCAGAAACATGTGCTCTCAGCACGCTGGGATGCGTAGAGATGTCAGAAGTCGCCCCTGGTGAAATTGTGACATTGAAGGGAACTGAATTAAAACGGCGCCAAGCATTGGTTCCATCAGTGAAATCCTCGCGATGCACGTTTGAGTTCGTCTACTTTTCTCGGCCGGACTCAATTTGGGATGGACTCAGTGTTCACGGTGTGCGCCAACGGATGGGTGAACAATTGGCCCGGGAGTCACATGTTGCCGCCGATGTTGTTGTTCCCGTACCTGACTCATCGATTCCCGCAGCTGTCGGATTCTCGCGACAGAGTGGTATTGAATACAACGACGGTCTCATCAAGAATCGCTATATCGGACGAACCTTTATTGAACCCACGCCATTGATGCGAGAGCGAGGTGTCGCCATGAAGTTCAACGCTTTGGCCGAGAATCTTCGTGGGAAGCGCGTTGTTTTAATTGATGATTCACTTGTGCGAGGTACAACTGCGGGTCCTCTTGTTCAACTCATACGTGATGCAGGAGCAACCGAGGTTCATCTTCGAATTACGTGCCCGCCTATCAAGCATCCGTGTCATTTTGGCGTCGATATGGGTCACGACGACGACCTCATTGCGGCGCGTCTCAACATCGAGGAATTGTGTGCGGTGGTGAAAGCAGACTCGCTTGCCTTTCTTTCACTGGACGGAATGATGAGTGCTGTTGGGCGTGAAGATGGATACTGCAATGCGTGTTTCACGGGGGACTATCCAGTGGAAATTCCTCTACCACGACGCAAAGATTCATTTGAGCAGGTGTTGGCATGAACGCCAAGAATCAACTCACCGTTCTCATTCTTGGAAGTGGCGGTCGTGAGCACGCGATGGCCCACTCTGTTCGACAATCGCTGCGTTGTTCGCGCTTGCTGGTTTCACCGGGTAATGGTGGAATGCCAGGTGAGCAACGCGCTGTTGCGGCAGACGATGTACCCGGAATCGTCGCGCTATGTCAGGCAGAGAATGTTGATCTCGTTCTCATTGGACCTGAATCATCGTTGGCAGCCGGAGTGGTCGATGCACTAAACGCCATTGGCGTGAAGGCCTTTGGTCCAACACAGCAACTTGCAGAGATTGAGTCCTCCAAAGTGTTTTCGCGAGAACTCGCGGCTTGCCTTGGAATCCCCGGACCTCGTTTTGCCACGTTTTCAGAAGGTGACAGCGATGCCGCAATTGCATGGTGGAGGGAACTCGACGCTCCCGTTGTGGTGAAACAATCAGGACTTGCCGGTGGCAAAGGAGTTGTCGTCCCAACAAGCGATGACCACACACGTGCTGCCATTGTCGCGGCGTGCGAAGTTGGCCCTGTAGTGCTGGAAGAAATGTTGAAGGGTCCTGAATGTTCTTTGATGGCGATGTGTGATGGAGCCCTTGCGGTGCCGCTTCCCATGGCGCAAGATCACAAACGAATCGGCGAGGGAGACGTGGGTGCGAACACGGGCGGTATGGGTGCCTACGCTCCGGCAGTCGTTCCGTATTCAGCCGATGAATTATCGACGACGTTTATTCAACCCATAGTTGACTACTTTGCACGGAAGGGCACTCCATACAAGGGCGTGCTGTATGCAGGGCTGATGTTGACAAAAGAGGGGCCTCGCCTACTGGAATACAACTGCCGTTTTGGTGACCCGGAAGCACAAGTTCTCCTTTCATTGTTGAGCACTGATGTAGTGGAGTTGGCTCTCGCCTGCGTCGACGGCACGCTGAAGCCTGAGCATGTCAAAACAAAACCAGTGAGCGCACATGCAGTCGTCATGACCTCTGCTCACTATCCCGAAACGCCGCGACTGGGAGATGTGATTACTGGTCTTGAACATGTTGAGTTGCATACGAATGTCTTTCATGGCGGAACAAAACAGGTCAATGGTGCACTTGTCACGAATGGTGGTCGCGTTGTCACTGTTGTGGGGGTTGGTCCAGATCTTGAA
This sequence comes from Ilumatobacteraceae bacterium, assembly GCA_021299715.1. GTDB lineage: Bacteria > Actinomycetota > Acidimicrobiia > Acidimicrobiales > Ilumatobacteraceae > UBA2093. The sequence continues at coordinate 9,382 of JAJTEL010000013.1, forward strand.
AGTGCGCGGGGAAAAACATATGCACGTGTCCAGCGAATTTCATTCGCAGGGTCCTATTTTCGGCGCGACATTGCATGGAGGGCCCCTGGTAATGGCTTGACGTCGTATTCCGCAGCCGGTGTCAATATCGATGAAGGAAACAGGGCTGTGGAACTCTTGAAAAAGAGTGTTGCGTCAACATCTTCAGACAATGTGCTGCGAGGGATTGGTGCATTTGGTGGCGCACTCGATGTCTCCTTCTTGAAGGAGTATGACCAACCGGTGCTGGTGGCATCAACCGACGGAGTCGGAACAAAAGTGGAGTTGGCTGCCCGAGAGAACAGGGTTCATGGCACAGGAATTGACATTGTGAACCACTGCATCAACGATGTGTTGGTACAAGGCGCTCGCCCCCTATTCTTCCTCGACTACATCGCCTCGTCAAAAATTAATGCGGAGATGGTTGCTGATGTCGTCTCGGGGATGTCGGAAGCGTGTGCGGCTGGTGACTGCGTGTTGCTGGGTGGCGAAACGGCAGAAATGCCCGGCGTGTACGCGCCAGGTGCGTTTGATATCGCTGGCACGTTGGTCGGCGTCGTTGACAAAAAGGATCTCCTTCCGCGCGAGGGCGTTGGCAGCGGAGATGTTCTCATTGGTCTCGCATCCAATGGCCCTCACACCAATGGGTATTCGCTGCTCCGAAGAATCCTTGATTGGTTGCCGCTAGACGTTGCGCCACCACCATTGACGCGCCCTCTGATCGACGAATTACTTATGCCACATCGCAGTTATCTGAATGTATTGACTCCCGTTTTGAAAAATCCATCAGTGAAGGCCTTGGTGCACATCACAGGAGGCGGGCTGGTGGAGAATCTCCCTCGCGTTTTTCCTGAAGGGGTGTCAGCAACAGTGCACACGGCGTCGTGGCCCAAACCTCCGTTATTTGAATTTATTGAGAGTGTCATGTCGCTAGAAACCGAAGAGCTGTACCGAACGCTCAACATGGGAATTGGAATGGTGCTTGTTGTCGCACCAGAAAATGCTGAGCAGATTCGATCTCTGATTGACGAAGAAACATGGGTTATCGGAGTGTTGCAGGACCAGAATGGCGATTCATCGAGGGTGATCCTGCGATGAAATCCACTCATCCCTCTCTCGTCGTGTTGGTATCCGGAAACGGAACCAATCTTCAAGCCGTTCTCGATGCGTGTGCGTGCGGCTGGTTGGGCGCCAATGTGGTGGGTGTCATCTCGAACAAGTCCGATGTTCCTGCCATTGCTCGAGCGGTGCGAAGGGACGTTCCTGCGATTGTTGTTGAACCAGTCGCTGGTGAGCAGCGACTGGACTACGACGCGCGGTTAGCGGCCATTGTTCGCGAGATGCGGCCAGATTTTGTGGTTCTTGCAGGCTTCATGCGGATTCTTTCGAATGAGTTCTTGAAACATTTCCCATCGCAGGTGGTGAACTTGCACCCTGCATTGCCGGGTGAATTGCCAGGGACACATGCGATTGAGCGGGCATTTACCGAATCTCATGAGAATTGGCGTACACACAGTGGAGTCACCGTGCACTTCGTCCCTGATGAAGGAGTCGACACTGGGCCAGTGATCGCAAGCGAGGTCGTGCCCATTCATAGCGATGACACGTTTGACACATTTGCTGAACGAATGCATGAATGTGAACGCGCATTACTTGTTCACGTATTGAGCGATCTGTGTCGGAAAATTGCTTTGTCAAGAGAGTCAGAGTCCGTGTAATGAACCCGTTGAACAATCAAGTCTTCAGCCCCATTGAAGGTTTAACTTTCGACGATGTTGTCCTAGTTCCAGGTTTTAGCAACGTACTGCCGAGTGATGTGGATGTTTCGGGGCAGTTGGTGGGCGATATCTCTCTTGCCGTACCTGTCATGTCGGCCGCGATGGACAAGGTGACTGAATCTGCCATGGCGATTGCACTCGCACGGATTGGTGGAATTGGGATATTGCATCGAAACATGACAATTGCCGAACAGGCAGACAATGTGTCTCGGGTCAAGCGTTCTCAAGCTGGGATGATCACGGATCCAGTTACTTTGCCTGTGACGTCCACACTTGCAGATGCGGAAGCACTGATGAATCGGTACCGATTCTCTGGTGTTCCCATCACAGATGCAAACGGGTTGTTGCTCGGAATCTTGACCAATAGAGATATTCGATTCTGTGGCGAGGCAGATTTTTCGAAGCCGGTGAGAGACTTCATGACCCATTCGCCCCTAGTCACGGCATCCGTCGGAACAACGCTCGACGAAGCGCGATCGCTGTTGCAAAAGCATCGAATTGAAAAACTGCCACTCGTGGATGACAAGGGATTTTTACAAGGTCTTATCACGGTAAAAGACATCATGAAAGAAAAAGAACACCCCTTCGCCACTCGTGATAGTGGGGGGCGTCTTCGTGTTGGAGCTGCTGTCGGTGTTGGCATAGATCTTGAAGATCGAGTGTCTGCATTAGTGGACAAAGGAATTGACATGGTCGTTGTCGACACAGCTCACGGCCATACACAGGGAGTTCTCGATGCAGTGCGCAGAATCAAGTCTGTGTGGCCATCACTTCCCGTAATTGCGGGCAATGTCGTCACCGAGGAAGGAGTCGATGCACTCGCCGATGCTGGCGTCGATGCGGTAAAAGTTGGCGTTGGTGCGGGTTCAATCTGCACAACACGCGTGGTCGCGGGTGCGGGCATGCCGCAGTTGTCGGCTATTTGGTATTCGGCACAACGTGCGGCGACTAGGGGTCTGACCGTGATCGCCGATGGTGGAGTGACTTATTCAGGGGATGTTGTGAAAGCGCTCGCCGCAGGCGCACACATTGTGATGCTCGGCAGTTTGTTGGCTGGCACAGACGAATCTCCCGGTGAACACGAACTGTTCGAAGGACGTCGGTACAAGGCGTATCGAGGTATGGGGTCTCTTGGCGCGATGCAGGGTCTCGGTGCTGATCGGTATGGCAGTGGTCAGGCCTCCGGCAACGTGCAGCCAAAGCTCGTACCAGAAGGAATTGAAGGTCGTGTCGCGTACTCCGGATCACTCAGTGATGTTGTGTATCAATTAGTAGGTGGTCTGCGGTCAGGAATGGGCTATGTCGGGGCTGAAAACATTCAGCAGTTGCAAGCCAAGGCACGATTCATGAAGGTCACAGCAGCCGGACGCGAGGAAAGCCATCCTCATGATGTGACGATTACTCATGAGGCGCCGAATTATCACAGCTAGTTGTTCGTCGGTTAGAGAACCTTGCGGAAGATCTTGGCTTTGCGGTCTGTGTATGGCGGGTACGCCAACGACATCCAACTTGGTGCCACGCGCCAACACTGGCTTCATGTGTTGGAACAAACGCACGCCACTCTTGCCGTGATACGCACCCATTCCGCTCTCACCAATGCCACCAAAAGGCAAGTGTGGGCTGGTCAAGTGCATCAATGTTCCGTTCACGGTCACGCCACCAGCAGTGGTGCTCGCCAACACGTGATCAACCGCGCTCTTCTTTTCTGCGAACACATACAACGCCAACGGGTGCGGGTTGGCATTGATGTGTTCAATCGCAACATCAACCGAATCAATGCCGATGACCGGAAGAAGTGGTCCGAAGATTTCTTCATTCATCAACTGCGATGACATGTCGACATTCTCAAGAACTGTTGGCGCAATGTAGCGGTCATCAGCAATTGCTTCGCCACCAATCACGGGTGTTCCGCCACTCATCAACCCGCGCAAGCGATCAAAGTGACGCGAAGTCACAATGCGGCCGTAGCTGTCGCTGGCATGTGGGTCATCTCCGTAGAACGAGGTAATAGCTTTGCCCAACTCGTCAATGAATTGTGAACGCACTGTGTTGTGCACCATTACATAGTCGGGCGCCACACACGTTTGGCCGGCGTTCAACCACTTGCCCCACGCAATGCGTCGCGCAGCCACGCGAACATTTGCAGATTCATCAATAATCACGGGGCTTTTTCCACCAAGTTCCAAGGTGACTGGTGTGAGATTCTTTGCTGCTGCTGTCATCACAATTCGGCCCACAGTTCCGTTACCGGTGTAGAAGATGTGGTCGAAGTGCTGGTCTAGCAATGCAGTTGTTTCGGCAACGCCACCTTCCACAATTCCCACGGCGCGCGAATCCATGTATTGCGGCACCAGGCGAGCCAACAAAGCAGATGTTGCGCCCGATACTTCCGATGGCTTCATCATCACTGCGTTACCGGCAGCAATGGCACCGGCCGCAGGAACCAACAGCAACTGCACGGGGTAGTTCCACGGTGCAATCACCAACACCACACCAAGTGGTTCGGGAAGAAGACGAGACTTTGCGGGCTGAGTGACAATGGGGGAGGGAACTCGTTGTGGTTTGTTCCACTTCTTCAAGTTCTTCAACATGAGTTCCACTTCACCAATCACAAAAGCGATGTCGGTGATGAACCCTTCAACAGCTGGCTTGCCCAAGTCAACACGCAACGCATCACTGAATGCAGCTTCGTTTTCTTCCAACATGCGAATCATTTGCTTCAGTTGTGCGCGACGCCACTCCAGTGGGCGAGTAGCGCCGGTGCGATACGTGGCACGCAGGCCGGCAACCATGCCCGGAATATTGGCAACGTCGGTATGCGGTTCAGCAAGTGCGGTCATGGTGTTCTCCTTAGGTAGAAGTGGTTTACACAGCGGTGACACACAACGTGTCACCCGAGGCGATGGTTCCCATGGTTTCTGGTTGTGTGTCGCCGTAGATGGCGCCCAACATTCCCTTCACCATTCCGCAGTGGCTGGTGACAATGCGCAATTTGTTTTCACTCTTTTCGGTGTGCGCTGCAAAACCATGTGCGGTTAATGCATCGGCAACAGCCTGAATGGCAGAACGAAGCGATCGGGTACCAACAGCAGCATCGTGACCGGTGAGTCCTGTTGCCATTGCTTCGCCGTATTCCTTGCCCACTTGTTCGGCAATGGTGTTGGCAACATCTACGGGTAACGCAGCGAGAGCTTTGCCTAACAAGGTGAGAACCAAGTCGTCGGTGCGCACAGGAAAGTCGAATTCCATTTCCTTGCTGGCCACTTTGTAGTGCTTCGACGGGCGACCAACACTGGCGCCACGTGAACGACCCACCGACACTTCTAAATAGCCACCAGCGGCCAACTTGTCTAAGTGGTGACGCGCCACGTTGGCGTGAAGGTCGAACTTGGAGGCAATAGTGGCTGCGGTCACGCCTTCGGGGTTCTCGCGCACAAACAAATAGATGGCACGACGAGTGGGGTCGCCAAAAGCAGAGGTGATCGCCGACACAGTGGCCGTAAATGCCTTCGGTGTCATGACGTGGGTGGTGCTCACTTCAGTCACGCAGGTATTCTACCTATGGCCGTAGTGCAAATACCCCCCTTGGAGTCCCCCATGTCCACAGCAACCGTTGATCAGGTCATTGAGGCGCTTCGCCCCGTTGAAGACCCCGAACTGCATCGTTCCATTGTCGATCTCGACATGGTGCACGATGTGGCCGTCTCTAGTCAGGGCGTGTCTCTCACCATCACGCTCACCATCCAGGGTTGCCCCATGCGCAACGAGATTCAATCGCGCGTCACCACGGCGCTGTCGCCGCTGGTGGGCGGTGCACCCGTCACCATCAACTTCGGTGTGATGACCGAAGAGCAGCGCGCCAAGGTGCGCCAAATGCTTAATGGCGATCCGCGCTCAACTGCGGGAACAAACCAAGCACATGGCCACGCCGAGGGTCGCGTCATTCCATTCGCGCAGAAGAACTCGAAAACTCGCCCCCTTCTTATTTCTTCGGGCAAGGGCGGGGTTGGCAAGAGCAGCGTCACCACCAACTTGGCTGTTGCACTTGCAGCACGTGGAAATAGCGTTGGCGTTCTCGACGCAGACATTTACGGCTTCTCCATCCCGCGCATGTTGGGTGCGGACACCGAGCCCGTTGTTATCGACGGAATGATCTTGCCCATCGAAACCTACGGCGTGCGTTGTTTCTCCATGGGTCACGTGAATCGCGAGAACAAAGCAATTGTGTGGCGCGGACCAATGTTGCACAAAGCACTCGAGCAGTTCCTCACCGATGTGTTCTGGGATGAACCCGATTACTTGTTGATCGACATGCCACCGGGCACTGGCGACATCGC
>JAJTEL010000005.1 GCA_021299715.1 Ilumatobacteraceae bacterium
GTCCATCCTTCAATTTTCTGCCGCATTGCTCGTAAGGCAGGGTTGAAGCGCTCAATATGTCCAACGCCACCAATGAGGTTCGCATTAGCGAAAGCTTCTACTAATTGAGTTGCTTCCACATGTGTAGGGGCGACCGGTTTCTCAATAAGTGCGTGGATACCTGCCTTCGCAAGCGTGAGTCCAAGATCTAAGTGAAAAACAGTGGGTGCGGCTACCACGCAGTAGTCAATACCCGAGGCAATCAATTCATCAAGGGTGTCGAATACACGGTGTCCATTGATTGTGCCCTGTCCAGCAAGTGCTGGGTCGTGCACGCCAACAAAGTCGACTCCATCGATTTGGTCGAGAAGCCTCATGTGATGGCGACCCATCATGCCAAGGCCAACAAGGCCTGCGCGCAACATGTCAGCTTCCTGCTTGAGCAACAGAGTTCACTGTTGACACAATTGTTTCAAGATCGGACTGAGACAATGACGGATGAACTGGCAACGACAAGCACTGTTGCGCCACTTGTTCTGTGACGGGTAGGTCGAGTGTTAAACCGAATGAAGGAAGACGATGAATGGGGGTGGGGTAGTACACGCCATTTCCAACGCCTCTCTTTGTGAGTTCTTCTGCAAAGGCGTCTCTGTTGTGATCAACTACTCGAATGGTGTATTGGTGGTACACGTGAGTTGCACCGGCAGCAACAGGTGGAGTCACCACACCTTTTAAGTTGTCAGACAAAAATTTTGCATTTTGCTGTCGAGTTTTTGTCCATCCTTCAATTTTCTGAAGTTGTACTCGTCCAATTGCGGCGTGCAGGTCTGTCATACGAGTATTGAACCCAATAACCTCGTTCTCATATCGGCGTTCCATTCCTTGATTACGAAGGAGCCGAACTTGGCGCGCTATGTGATCACAGCCGGTAGTGACCATGCCACCTTCGCCAGACGTCATGTTCTTTGTTGGATAAAAAGAAAAGGATGCCGCTGCACCGAACGCGCCAACTGGTGTTCCGTCGAGTTCGGCTAAATGTGCCTGTGCGGCATCTTCAAAGAGCACAAGGTTGTGACGTTGACAAATTGCTTGCAGTTCGTGCATGGCGGCTGGATGACCGTAGAGATGAACAGGCATGATGGCGCGAGTGCGAGGCGTAATTGCTGCTTCCACAGACTTTGGGTCGAGGTTGAAATAGTCGGCCTCTACGTCGGCAAAGACCGGCGTTGCACCTGCGAGCTTCACGGAGTTAGCAGTTGCAGCGAAACTAAAGGAAGGGACAATGACTTCGTCGCCTTGGCGGATGCCAGCTGCAACAAACGCCATGTGAAGCGCAGATGTACCTGAGTTCACTGCAATGCAGTGACGATTGCCAACGAACGGCGAGAATTCATCTTCAAAGGCCTTCACTTCTGGGCCTTGGGCAAGCATTCCCGAACGCAGAACGCGGTCGACGGCTTCGCGTTCGTCATCACCGATGATGGGCTTGGCAGCAGGGATCATTTTTCTTCCGATTCCTTGAGAATATTGGTGCTGACTTCTTCGTATTGAGTGCCGTCAACGGGACACTCAAACTTACCGTTACCAAGGCTTTGTAATGGGCGGCCCTGCTTGCCGACCCACCCAACGCGCCGGGCAGGCACCCCGACCATTAACGCGTAGTCAGGGACATCTTTGGTGACCACGGCTCCGGCCGCAATAGTGGCCCATTTGCCTATCTTCACTGGTGCCACACAGACGGCTCGAGCCCCGATAGAGGCACCATCGTCAATAGTGACCCCTACGGCTTCCCAATCGTCACCGCCCTTGAGGTCCATATTGGGTGTAACAGATCGCGGGAATTGGTCATTTGTGAGCACCGCAGCTGGCCCAATGAAGACCCCGTTTCCAAGGATTGCTGGCTCGTACACAAGTGCGTAATTTTGAACCTTGCAATTGCGACCCAAAGAGACACCCGTGCCGATGTAGGCACCGCGTCCAATGATGCAACCGTCTCCGATTGATGCATTTTCACGAACTTGGGCGTAATGCCAAATCTTGGATTCTTCTCCAAGATAAACATTTGTCCCAAGATCAGCAGTTTCATGAACGAACGAACTCATTGTCCTAAGGCTAGTTCTTTTCATCTCTACAATGAGATGTCCGTCATTTATTGGAGAAGCAGTGAATTTACTCAGCACGAGTCTTTTCCGAAGCAATCGGCTTTACTCGGCACTATCCACCGCTTTCTTCTTTGCACTTGTCGCGTATGTAGTTGACTCAACTACTGAAACCGCCTTTTTAGCGGGGGTTTTTGGCTTTCTGTACGGGTTGATTGGAAAGCAATTCTCGGCTGTGTTCTTAGGATTTGCGCTTTCGTTGGTTGCTTGCACAGTGTGCGCACTCTTAGCGGCGACATTTGTTCCTTCGTACTCACTAGATGGTCAGATAGTCCTCTCCGTATTTCTTTTTATTGCACTCGTGATAACGGTATGCACACCATCAATTTCGAACACAGAAGACGAAAGAAAATTTGCAGTCTCATTTGTGGGTGCGATTGTTCTGATTGGTGTTTTACTGCGAGGTGTTCGTGAGTGGACGTCAGAAAGTGCATTTGGATTTCTGGCGAGTAGTGGCGAAGACAACGCAGCATGGTTGTTGGCACTGTCGAAGTCAGTTGCAGATGGTCAGACTCAACTAACTGCTGCGAGTAGTCAATCTGGTGGGCCAGGTACTGGCGTTCTCATCAACATTGTGCGTCAACTGATGACAACTTTGGGTGAGGTTGCACCTGTTTCCAACGCTGAAAACGCCCTTGTTCTAGCTAGGGCTTATGTAATTGTCGGCGTGATTACGGCGTTGTCTTGGTTTGTTGTTGGAGTAGCACGTACCTCAAGCATTGACTTCGTAAGCCGATGTGCGTTCGGGGCGGTAGGGGGAGTACTTGGCTACGCATTCATTATGGGCGTGGCAGCAGCCGGACATTTCTCTGCGGGTGTCGCTGTGATGTTTTTATCCTTTGGAGTCGTCACCTATTTGCTGTTGCCAGATGTGACGCGAAGAGATCAAGTTCTGAAATACGCAATTGTCTTTTTGTCCCTTATCGCCGCGGGCCAGTCGTGGTTTCCCCTCACTGGACTTGCGTTCGTTTACATATTCGGAATTTGTGTTGTTCTCTTGGTTCCGTTTGTAAAAACCAAACCAACCGCAAAAACAATTCGATGGATGACATTTTCTGCAGTAGCCGTTCTCGTTTTTGCGTATGTGTCGTACACACGACTTTTCGCAAGTTTTCTTCAGAACGCATTAGATCTTGATTATGTGATTATGAATCTGACTATCGCAGGTGGTTATTCCACCGTAAATGCGTGGATTGTTGCACTCAGTTTTATTGCAATGGTGATGTGGGCATTCAACTCAGACGAACTTCAAAAGAATCGCTCACATTGGGTATTACCGCTCGTCATTGTGATTCCAACGATTCTTCTTTTTACATGGTCGTATTTTTTGGCGCCCTACGTCCCGCAGTACGGCGCTTGGAAATATTTGTATATCTCTGTTGCAGTCACCGCACCAGCGGCAGTTGTGATTTCTCATCGGTTTATTCCACAACACTTGTCTAGGTCTACAGTGCGTCTTGTACCTATTGTGTTGGTGTTTATTTCGGCAATGTTTTCTCCACCATGGAATTCAATTCAGTGGACTGTGAAGTTAAATCAACCGTCATATACATGGGCATCTGCGGTAGTTCAGGAATTAAGGGATCGTCCCACTTCTCCGGTCGGTTGCGTGAATACGACTAAGGGCGATGTCGGTCAGAATTACATCGCGTATCTCTGCAGTCGCATGGCGTTCGGTTTGGGCGGCTTTGACGAAGTTGAGCATCGAGTGTGGACAGCCGCCAACATTTGCCAGATCTCGCCTGAGCAGGCCCGTGCCACATTTGACGATCAGTTTCAGAAGAATTTCACAGCAATTCTCTTTGATGGCACGCGAACGTCATCTTTCGCCGACTGTCAAGCACCAATTACTGACAGACCAGAGGTCTCGAATGGTTGGTTGTCTTCTATCAGCTGGTCAAAAGTGCGTAAGTTAGATGTTGAGGGCAATGTCGTGAAGGTGAAACCAACAGTGCCCGAAAAAGAATGACGTTTTCCGACAAGCAATCTCGCGCATTACGACTCTTACTGGTTGTGCTCTTGTTTGGGAGCACCTTCTATTCATTGAACGTTTCGTTGCACTGGCTGCTTGTTTTATCGTTGAGCAGTCTGATTTCCGTTGCAGTACTTAAGCGTGCAAACCCAATTTTGTATTGGCCCATTGGGCTCTTGGTTCTCATAACAGCCCTCTATATGGGTTATGTCGCGCAATGGCTAGGAAGTTCGGTGGGAGTTGATGACGATAACGCTTCTCGTCTTTTTCTCATTATCGCTGTGGTCTTTGCGGTTCTGGCTGGTTTTCGAGCAATTCGAACGGCCGATGTAATAACAACACCGTCGTTGTCACGAATAGTTACGGTCGGCATCATGGCAGCACTCCCGGTTGTTTTGCTCATTCTTGTGACTCAACGTTGGGTAGACGAACCAGTCAGATTGATTTCAGGTCATCTTGCTGGGGGTGACCATGGAGCGCATAACGAAATTGTTCATAAGTTGTTGCGCGCATCTGGTGATGTTGTATTTGCCAGTCCATTTCAGATGTACACCTACCCACAGTCATTGCACTTCTTTATCGCCAATCTCACTGCGTTGACAGGGCCCGACTCAACTCTTCCGTTGTTGGCCCACGAGTATGCGATGGGTGCTTGGGTGGAGTGGTTGCAATTTGCGGCTTATTGTCAACTGGCTGTCGTTGTATTTATGAAGGGAGCCCACGGCACAGGCATACGACGTGTCATGTTCTTACCCCCACTCGCATTTGCATTCTCAGCTATGGACAACTTTGTTGTTCATCTTCTGTGGTCGGGCTTTACAACATCACTAGGAATGACGTGGGTACTTCTTGCGTTTCTTGCTGTTGCAGACCGCTTGGTGAATAGTGAATCCTGGCGTCACCTTGTTATGACCTTTGCAGTTCTTTTGTTCTTCGCCCTGAGTGCATGGAATATTTATCAACCCTACGCCGTAATTTTCTTGGGCGTAGCTGCGTTCACACTTCTTCGCTTCATCAACGAAAGAAGTGCTCATAGAACAAAAGTGACAGCAGTGCTGTCGACGGCGTTGCGACCATCAATTCAATTTGTTCTCACAGCACTCGGTCTGATTCTTGCGTTACTAGTCATTCTTGGCTCCGAGAGCCCAGCAGTTCGTTCATTGTTGCTAGATGGCTCTACATATAAGCCATATCTCTACACCGTTCTGATGTGGGGCGTTTTTGCCGTCATTCTGTGTTTTGCTGTGAAGGACTCTTGGTTGAGTCAATTGACGAGCGGAAAGAGTTTCCTTCTAAGCCACTTGGGTTTTGTTGCAGGAATGGTTGTAACTGTCTCCGTGGCGGGAGGCTTTTCAGTTTTTGAACAGCCGTATTACGTCCAAAAAATGTTCTGGATTTTGTTATTCATTTCCGTCCCTGTGGTGTTATCACTTGTGGCTCTCACCTTTGAACGTTTCCAAGCAACACGTCCCACTTCAACGCAAGTAGCACTGAGTCTCTCTGTTGTCATTGCACTTTTGCTGACGCCAATGATTCAGGGCCGCCTACCCGTTAACGCGACAAAAAAACACAATGTGGACTGGTTTGCGAATGCGATTGTTAAGGACTTTGAAGATCCAACAAACAGAAAGATTGCATTTTCGTGGGTCGACAAACTGGGATCCCATCTCAGCAATTTGGCGTTACGTGCAACATCTGACTTGGTGATGCCCGTCGAAACCGGAATATCAGGCAATGCATTTTTGGCGTGCACATTCATGAATGAAAATAAGGCAACGTTGGCATACACCACGCCAAACGGTCGTGCGGAAATGGTGGCATCTGGATGTGACCCCTCCATCACTTACGTAGAGAACGGTGAACTTCAAACCAATCCGTCTCTTGATTACTTCACTCTCGACGCTAGAAGGACTGAACAAATCGCTGAGGGGAAAGCCGGTTTTCGTTTCTTGTTGCGAGGCTTTCTGCCTCCGGAACGATGGGGTACATGGGCTGGTGGATACCGGTCGGCGCTTGGTTTCGATGTTTCTGCAAAAGTTTCGACACCAACACTTGTTCTGTCTCTGCGAAGACACCCACAAACACCAGCCACGCGCGAATTGATAATTGCTGCCAACGGAACGATTGTAAGTAAGGCCCAATTTGGGGTTAGTCGTGAAAAGGACATAGAGGTTGCACTGCCCCTCTCAACGGTTGGTCGTCCTGTGGAGTTAACACTCACTTGTACACGCGCTGAGAATGAAATTGTGAAAGATGATCCAGTTGATGGTCCTGAGCCATGTGTTGGAGTGAAATCTATGGTTTTACGAAACGGCTAGCGAATCAAATTGACCAAGTTCCACCAATTCGTGTGACGCCTTCGTCAAATGTTCCATTTTGAACAACGTTGAATCGGAAGCCCTTTTCAATGTGGTCGTAAGGATTGACCTCTGCATTGTCTGACACATCAATTGTGAGGTCGAACGTTCCTTCAAGAATTGGTAACGAGTCAACCACGAAGTTAACGACGCCTTTTCTTGATGTTGTAGGAATTGTGAGGCCACGTCGTTTGGTGTTACTTCCAAACACATTGAAGCCATGAAGATGTGTAATGCGAAGCCCAACGACCAACTCTGCAACTGGTGAGTTGATTTCGTATTCGATTCGCACTTTTAGTGGCTGACCACTTTCAAATGTATTTGCGTCTCGTCCATCTAAAGATGACAAGGCAACCTTGGTGATGCGCACTTCACCAGTACCCCAACGGTCAAGTGGTTCATCGGAAATATCTGAGGTCTCTACGTGTTCAACATGGTGTGCAGCGCCGGTGTATTCAGACACAACTTCGAAGGCTGGTCCGAGTGTCTGCACGATGCCTTTTTCGAGCCACAAAGCCCGGTGGCAAAACTGCGAGACCTGGCTGAGTCCGTGGCTTACGAAGACGATTGTTCTACCCTCACGACGGAATTGCTCAATCTTCTGGAAGCATCGTTGCTGGAATTCTTCATCGCCAACAGCAAGTACCTCGTCGATGATGAGAATTTCAGGCTCAACGTTGATAGCTACCGCGAATCCGAGGCGAACGACCATTCCCGACGAGTAGTTCTTTACTGGTGTATCAATGAATTGCTCTAATCCGGCAAAACCCACAATGTCATCAAATTTGTTTTCAATTTCACGACGAGTCATGCCAAGAATCGCTCCGTTAAGTGCGATGTTTTCTCGGCCTGAGAGGTCTGGGTGAAAACCAGCGCCCAGTTCTAAGAGTGCGGCAACTTTTCCGTTAGCGACAAGTTGACCACGATCAGGCGTCAATATTCCAGCGAGACATTTAAGGAGTGTGCTTTTACCAGAACCGTTAGACCCAATGATTCCGAAGGCTTCCCCTTCTGGAATTTCAAACGTGACATCTTGGAGTGCCCAGAAGTCCTCGTATTGCCCGCGACGGCCCTTAGCAATTGCAGCTTTGAGATACTGGTTCTTCTCGTGGTAGAGCCGAAACATCTTCCACAGCCCATCAACTTTGATCGCGTAATCCTTCATATTTGGGCAAGACTCCTAGAGTGACTCCACATCAGATGGTACTTTCTTCTGAGCCCAAAGTCTGCAAGGTTGAGATTTCGTGACGAATAATCGAATTGACGAAATATTGAAACAGATTCAAGACGGCATCGATTCTCGCCGTGCTGCTGGGGCATTTCCCGCAGGCTATGAACTGGGTGTAGAAGAAGAACATCGACTTCAACTCGGTAAGAAATCGCTAGATGAGATTCATCAAATTCAGTTGTTACTTAGTCATCTGGAACAACTGAAGATTGCAATGGCCCAACTGATAGAAACGCCGGAGGATACGTCGCGTTTCCGCCTTATTCGAATTATTCGCGATACTGCTCGAACACGCCACGACCTACGTGCAACAAAACGCCAATTAATTGAGATTAATCAGCGTCTTGATCAAGTTCTCTTGGATGTCCTTTCGAAGACAGTGAGAGAGATTGCGCCTGTAGAGCAAATTGCTAACTCTGTGTTGACCCAGGTGGTGGAACGAACCTTGGTAAATGAGCAACTCACTGTTCTCATCACAGACTTAGAACAACGAATTAACAAACTTGAGAACCCTTCTGAGTAAGGGATTGTCCACATGAAGATTCTCTACTCTGTACAGAGATATGGAACAGAGATTGTTGGGGGATCAGAGTCGGCCTGCAGATTATTCGCCGAGCAGTTGGTTCAACGTGGTCATGAGGTTCATGTTCTGACATCGACTGCTTTGTCGTACGTGACATGGGCAAACCACTACTCACCAGGAACTTCCGAACTGAATGGGGTCATTGTCCATCGATTGTCGGTTCAACAAGAACGGGATAGTGCAGTCTTTGCTCAACTGCACGAAGAGATTCTTACGGACCCCGGTATTGCTTCATTGTCTGATCAAAGGAAGTGGGCCATGGAGATGGGGCCAGTTCTTGAAGGTCATGTGCAGTGGCTACGTAAACATGCACGTGAGTATGACGCAGTGGTCTTTATGACATATATGTATTCCACATCGACACTTGGTATTCCTGCAGTGTTTGGACTTGCGCCAATCGTGTTTCAACCAACAGCCCATGACGAACCATCTGCTCATTTGCCTATGTATCGCTCGATTTTTTCTATGGCAGATGGCTTCCTGTTCTTTACCGAAGAAGAACAGAACACTGTCCAGAGGCTGTATTCACCAAATGCTGCTGGAAGCGTTGTTGGAATTGGAATGCCGACAAGCATTCCAGCCTGTACCGGAGAGCAGTTTCGGCACACGTATGAGCTGAATGATGACCCCTACCTTCTCTATGTAGGTCGCGTTGATGTCTTTAAAGGGGTTTCAGAGTTAATCCGATACTTCGTTGAGTACAAAGGACATCATCCTGGAAACTTGCGGTTAGTACTGGCAGGAGAATCTGTAATGGATATTCCCCAGCATCCAGACATTGTCCATGTTGGATTCTTAGATGACTCTATGAAACACGAGGCAATAGCAGGCTGTGTCGCACTTGTTCAGCCCTCACCGTTCGAGAGTTTCTCAATCGTTCTGTGTGAAGCGTGGCTACAGTCGCAGCCCGTATTGGTACAAGGTGCCAGTGATGTGATGGTGGGCCAAGTGAAACGCAGCCAAGGTGGATTGTTCTACAACAGGTACACCGAATTTGATGGTTGTTTGCAATGGTTGTGTGACCATCAATCAGAAGCGCAACAGCTTGGCGAGTCTGGAAGGCAATACGTTTTAGATAACTACGACTGGCCGATAGTTATGGAAAAGTTCGAGTCCGTGCTACACCAAGCAAGAGACTCTTTCACAGTGCGCGTCACCGTGTAGCAATTATCGCAAAATCACCATCGCCGTGAATTCTTGTGTGTAAATCAAGAATCACTTCTGCTAACTCTTGTGGCGCATTACTGAGATCTGGAGACGTTCCTAACGGTGTACTCGTTTGAGTTCGAATGGAATTGAATCCGGCTTCTTGGGCGAGAAAGTGAAGAACATCTGGAAACAATGGCCGTTCATGCGTTGGATCAATCCAGAACGTAGTGGCACCCACACGAAGGGTTTGACTATTCGGAATTTCTGCAATGAGTACTCCGCCATCAATCAGTGCATTTCGAGACAATCTAAGTACGTCAAGAACTCGTTCAAAAGGTAGGTGCTCAAGAACCTGGAACAATGTGATGCAACCAAGAGATTGCGGCGGTTGACGCCGCAGTACATCGAAAATATCGCCTAAAGAAACATTGAGCCCGTTGTTTTTGCACTCATTCACCGCAACCGGATTCCCATCAATTCCGACAGCACACAGTTCATTGCGTTTCAAGACAGTTAGCCATTCGCCGCGCCCGCACCCAAGATCTAGTGCAGGGTGTTGTTCAGTAATGCAATGTTGCACGAATGGAACGTATTGCATTTGTCGACTGATGATTTCTTCAGTACTGCCGCGAAATCTGGACTCAAGTTTCATATAGAGATCGGGTGAAATCTGCCGCGACGATTCAAGGGCATCGATACGAGATTGAATCTCTGTAACGCCAAGGGCACGTGCCAATCTCAACAAGACTTTCTCTGCGGAGGTATGTAAGAAACCCATTGCTAGTGAGCATAGATTCCGTGCGCAGAACGAGCAGGCTTGTGGTTGTTGTTAACGGACATTCCTCTGAGTGCCCCATGACAGCGAATAGGCTCTAAATGTGTCAAAACTCGCAATAGTTGGTACTGGGTACGTTGGTTTGTCAACCG
Organism: Ilumatobacteraceae bacterium; assembly: GCA_021299715.1. GTDB lineage: Bacteria > Actinomycetota > Acidimicrobiia > Acidimicrobiales > Ilumatobacteraceae > UBA2093. Next base: position 10,355 of record JAJTEL010000005.1, read on the forward strand.
GTGCATGTTTTGCAAGCCTTGGCCATGATGTGGTTTGTCTTGACGTTGATGAGCCCAAGATCAAGTCTTTGAAGCAGGGAATCATTCCCATTGTTGAAGCTGGTTTAGCTGAATTAGTGAATGATGGACTCAAGAAAGGTTCCATCAGCTTTACCACCCTTATTGCAGATGCTGTTCCGAACGCAGACGTGGTTTTCTTATGTTTGCCAACTCCTCAAGGCGACGATGGAAGTGCAGATCTGTCGTATGTGATGTCCGCAGTTCGTTCTATTTCTCCCCATTTGAAGAAGAACGCAGTTGTTGTCAACAAGTCGACAGTTCCCGTCGGTACTGCAGGGCTAGTTGCACGTGAGATCAATCGGGCCGATGTATCTGTCGTTTCGAACCCAGAGTTTTTGCGACAGGGCACAGCGGTACAGGATTTTCTCCACCCCACCAGAGTCGTAGTAGGTGGCGACAATCAAGTTGCGGTAGATACTGTGGCATCTCTTTACTCTTCAATTGATGCACCTGTACTGAAAATGCAAACGGCTTCTGCTGAAGCATTGAAGTACGCCGCAAATGCCTTCTTGGCAACAAAACTCACATTCATCAATGCGATGGCAGATATCTGCGAAGCCGTTGATGCAGATATCTTCGATGTTGCACGTGGGATTGGAATGGATCCACGAATTGGGAATGACATGTTGAATGCCGGTCCTGGTTGGGGAGGTAGTTGCTTCCCTAAGGACACTCGAGCGCTTGTCAGTATTGCCTCAGAGAACGGGTATGACTTTGCTCTTTTGCGCGGAGTTATTGAGACAAACGATCAACATTATGAACGAGTCGCTAACAAGGTGAAAGCAATTTGTGGCGGATCTGTGCAGGGCAAAGTTGTTGCGGCCTGGGGTTTGACTTTCAAAGCAAATACAGATGACCTTCGAGATTCTCCAGCTATCAAGATTTTGTCGCAATTGAAAGATGCGGGTGCAGTCATTCGTGCATACGATCCAACTGCACACGACGTGTATGAGAATTATCCGTGGATTGAAATTTGCTCAACCGCTCTGGGCGCATGTGAAGACGCCGACGTATTGGCTGTCCTGACGGAGTGGCACGAATTTACATTGATTTCACCAGACGACGTTGCACACCGCCTGAACAATCCCTACGTGGTTGACGGCCGTAACGTTTTGAATCGTGACGCGTGGTTACAGCACGGCTTTGATTACCGCGGAATCGGTCGATAATGCTGAAACAGACATCACGAATTCCTGAGAATGAATTCATGATTCATTCGAGGGGCATTGAATTGTTCCCTGGCTTGGAATTAACCCCTGGAATGATTGATCTCCTCGCTGAAGAACGAGCAATGGCTGCACGAGGTGAATGCCCACTGCCGCCAGATCCCACTCAGGCTGGGCAACTAACTCAGTTTGTTGAATGGTTAATGGAAATTCCAGAACGATTTGCATCCGGACTTCCTCGCTATATGCAGGCTGTTTACAACGAACGAGTTGATTTGCAGCAAGTTATGCCACAAGTTAACGCAGGTGAGTTGACTCATTTTGCGTGGTGGGTACATACATGTGGCCGCTTTGAAGTTCCATCGTTACGACTTTTAGGTTCTGATGTTCCCGTCAAGCGCCGCATTCCGCCAGGTGGTCGCATTAACGGTGGGGTAGATGCAATTGGGTTCTTTAATGCTGAGCACGGCATTGGAGAAGCATCACGGTTATTAGTAGAAGCTTTACGAAGCGCTGATGTTCCTGTATCAACTATTGGTTACAGAAACACCGAGAGTCGCCAAAACTACAAATTCGAGACCGATGAAGTAGGGCGATATAAAACTGTTATTGCCGCTGTCAACGCTGAACTGAATAGACCAGTACGGGATCTCTTTGGCCACCATTTCTTTTACAACACGTATGTCATCGGTCAATGGTTTTGGGAACTTGAAGTTGCACCATCGTGGTATCGCGATGCGTATCAATACGTAGATGAACTTTGGGCACCGACCAAGTTCATTGAAGAGATGTTGCGTCGTGAGGCACCTTCGAGGGTGCCTGTTCATTACATGCCGTTACCACTACGAAAGCCCCGCGTAGTAGACGACGCAACACGCGAAGATCTAGAACTTGATAATCGCTACATGTTTCTCTTTACTTTCGATTTCATGAGTGTGATGAAAAGAAAGAATCCACTTGGACTTGTTGCAGCATTCAAGAAAGCGTTTGCGGCGAATGAAGGGCCCATGTTGGTTCTGAAATGCATCAACGGTGAGAGTCGACCAGAATTGTTCCAAGAATTAAAAGACAGTTGCGCTGGCCGTTCGGACATCATCGTGATGAACAAGTATTTGGATTCACACTTATCTGCCGCCCTTATGAATTTGTGTGACTGCTATGTGTCTCTTCATAGGTCAGAAGGACTGGGGCTTACAATCGCCGAGGCGATGTTGCTGGGAAAGCCGGTGATTGCCACGGGGTACTCAGGCAATCTTGATTTCATGACACCAGAGACCGCATTTCTGGTCCCATGGACAAGAGTGAAAGTGGGCGAAGGAGCCGAGGCCTATGACCCAGATGCCACATGGGCGGAGCCCGACCTAGACGCTGCAGCATCGATGATGAGGCATGTCTATTTGAACCAAGAAGAGTCGGCGGCAATGGCAGCCAGAGGGAAAATGGACTTGGAGCAGCGCTTCACCCCAGAAGTAACAGGGAATCGAATGCGACATAGGCTTCAGGAACTGTGGGAGGCGCAAAATGTTGAGAAAGCTTAAAAATCGTGTGCGCGATGTTTTTGGGCTAGCCATTGACTGGCGTGTGCGCGATGTTTTGGAGACAGAACGTCGAGCAACTATTGAGCTTGGTCAGACATTTGCGCGGGGTTCGGCTCACATCACGGATCAGCAACGACTCCTCGAGCGGCGGGTGGTTGAACTTGAAAAGCGTCTGTCCGAATTAGAAAAAGGTCGTTAGTGGCATCACTTATTGCACCCGTGAAGAGAGTGGCGGCCTCTCACGAACTGTTGTGGAACCTCACGCTTCGTGAACTTCGTACCAAGTACCGCAAGTCCGTACTTGGTTGGTCGTGGTCCATGTTGAACCCCTTGGCCACCGTTGCCATCTATTCATTTGTCTTTGGCCATTTGTTTCAGGCCGAAGCACCTGTTGGTGTGAACAGCAACATCAAGGTGTTCGCGTTGTATCTGTTGTGCGGTTTGTTGCCATGGAACTTCTTTATGTTGGTCACCAATACCGGCATGAACTCGCTACTTTCAAATGCGGCGTTAGTTCGCAAAGTTGCATTCCCGCGCGAAGTACTTGTGTTTGCTAACTCACTTCACGGCATTGTGCAGTTCGGAATTGAAATGGGACTTCTCACCATTGCGTTGGTGATTGCCGGAAGTCTCTTCTTCCCGTGGATACCTATTGTGTTGCTGCAGATGTTGCTGCTGTTGTTGTTTGCATCGGGCCTTGCGCTTGGTTTGTCCGCCGCAAACGTGTACTTCCGAGACCTTGGATATCTGTGGCAGATCTTTACGCAGGTGTGGTTTTTCGCAACTCCCATTGTGTATACGCCAGCAATCATTGAAGGAAAAGTTCCCGAATGGGTACAACGCATTCTGGACCTAAACCCCATGGCAGTGTTTGCACAAGGATTCCGTCGCAGCATGTATGACAGCGCTTTCCCAGGGTGGGACAACTTGGGTGCGTGTGCGTTGGTTGCTGTGGTGTCCATGGTGTTGGGCTGGAGCCTGTTCACAAAACTGTCGCGCCGTTTCGCTGAAGAGCTGTAGTTACATTCTTCGTAGGCGACGTAATTGACTGTCTATGTAGGGGCGTGCCCTGCGTTGACCGCCTCGTTCACGAATGGCTTGTTGTAAACGTTCTAACGCGCCAATGATGACATCTGTTCGTGGGGTGCGACCCATGCCCATGCAATCGTGTAACCAGCCCGCCGGACTCTGATGCCCACGTTCGTTGTTGCAGCGTTTGCACGCGGCCAGTTCGTTCTCTAGCCAGCTGGGGCCGCCTTTAATTCGCGGCACCAGGTGTTCGTTGGTGGGCTGATTTCTGGAATGGTCCAGCGGGGCCGAGCACCACACGCAATATGGGCCATCGCGATCGAGGATCACGGTCATCCGCTCACGTCGGTTCAGTTGTCGCTGGCGGGGCTCCACAGCGCCTCAGGGTAGACCTGCCACGAGCCGAGTTCCGTGTCCCACATGCCTGGGTGCGCCTGAATTCAATATATAAGTATATAGTTATAACTCTTGGGGGCGTGTAATGGCATCGCCCTGGGTGGTCGTCTACACAACTGAATTTCTCGCATGGCGTGAGACTCTCAACGCTAGGTCCAGACGTTCAATCGAATGGAAACTAGAACTGTTGCGCAGCGAGGGCCCAGCGTTGGGTCGACCACATGTGGATCACATCAAAGGAAGTAGACATCCAAACCTGAAGGAACTGCGAGTGAATAGCGAGACGGCGATTCGGATTTTCTTTTGTTTCGACTCTCGACGTCAAGCGGTGTTGTTAATAGGCGGAAGCAAGTCATCTCATCGAGAGTGGTACAAGAAGATGATTCAGCAGGCAGATCGAATTATGGATACATATGTTGTGAAAGAAGGAATGTGATGAAGACGACACGAACAGAAAATGACATTCGAGAGAATGAAGAGCAGACTGGTTTTGACGACATATTTCATGAGACGGTGTCGCACTACATCAACCTGAATCGCAAGCGACAGAAAATAACTCAGCGACAAATTGCTCAGTATCTCAAAGTCTCACAACCTGCTGTGTGTCAAATGCTGAAACGTCCAGCAACAATTGGAAAACTTTGGCGCTTGTGTAATGCATTGGGCGGAAAACTTGAAGTGAATATTCGATTTGGAGACCAGGTGTTTTCATTATTGAACGAGCCGCTTCCTAATGATCCAGACGCTTGGATGTACGAAGAAAAATGACGATTATTGGCCGGTTCGCGCCGTCGCCCACGGGGGAACTGCACGTGGGGAACTTGCGTACAGCGATCGCAGCGTGGGCATCGGCAATATCAGCCGGTGGTTCTTTTCTGGTGCGCTGGGAAGACCTTGATCAATTCACTGCAACTCGTGAACACGCTGTCGCGCAATCTCTTGATCTCGCATCTCTTGGAATCGTGCCCGCCGCACCGCCAATTCTGCAGAGCGAGCGACTTTCGCTGTATCACGATGCAATTGCGTCGCTTGTAAAGCGCGGATTGACATACGAATGCTTCTGTTCGCGCAAAGACATTCGCGATGCTGTTGCAGCGCCTCATGGACAGTTTGCGCTGTATCCGGGAACGTGTCGTTCATTGAGTGATGCCGAACGAGATGCGCGCCGTCAAGAGAGACCAGGCGCGCTTCGACTTCGTGCACACGGTGGAACGGAAACGTTCACTGATTACATACATGGCACCGTGAGTGGGCGAGTAGATGATGTTGTGCTTCGCCGCAATGACGGCATGCCGTCTTACAACGTTGCAGTTGTTGTCGATGACGCCCTTCAGAACATTTCAGAAGTAGTGCGCGGGGACGACCTGCTGGGGATTACACCATCGCAGGTGTATCTACAGAAACTCTTGGGATACGAAACGCCGGTCTACGGACACGTTCCACTAGTTGTGGGCGACGATGGTGAACGCCTTGCGAAGAGACATGGCGCTGTCACGTTGCGGCATCTCGCCGACCTTGGTGTGAGTGCCGCTGAGGTGCGTGACAAGTTGTGGGAAAGCTTGGGTCAACAGTCTGAGACATGGAATTGGAATGCTGTCCCTCGCACCCCCTGGATATCCACGTTCTAACTGAAACAGGGCCGGCACCGTTGAGTTGACGAGTTCAACATGCTGCCGTTACACCATCGTGGCCTCGGTTTAAATGTGTGCATCCTTGTGCGGTGGGGGAAAAGAAAAAGGAGCCGATGTTTCCATCGACCCCTTCATCTACTCAATGGTGTAATCAGGTATTCCTGACTGAACTCGTCAGACTCAAGTGTACGGCGCATCATCTGATCGGGTTAACGGTGAAGCCCACTTTCAACAGATGGAAGTGACAGCATGGGGAGATGGGAAATCTTGAAGCCATCCTCGGATATCAGGGAGCAGCCAACAACGGGCCAGCTCGCCTTGTAGCCCCTGAGGTGGTTCAGATGCCGTTCTGGACTCCAGAGTTCTGCGCCACGGTGATTCGTGCGGCGCAAGCAGCGGGGGGCTTCAGCCCACAAGACGACGACCCAGTGCCGGGCTACGAGGTGTCCTTGGCTGCCATCTCGCCCCGCTTGTTTGAAGCCGTGGAGAACGACATTGGTGCACGAATGTGGCCCGCAATTCAGCAGTGGTGGCCGTATGTGGATTACCACGGCTTGCGTGATGTTTTCGTTATTCGGTATGCGTTAGGTGAGCAAGAAGAACTGCGTATGCATCACGACGTTGCGCAAGTGAGTGCCAGCATCAAATTGAACAACGAGTACGAAGGTGCCGAACTTGAATTTCCTCGTCAAGACTTCACAAACGCAGATGTTCCTGTGGGGGATCTTCTTGTGTGGCCAAGCTTGGTCACACATCCACATGCGAGTCGGCCGCTAAAGAGTGGCGTGAAGTACAGCCTCACTATTTGGTGTGAGCTTCCCATGGCTTTGGATGGCGCCCGCTCGTACTAAAAAAAGTGAGGCGACACAATCGTGCCGCCTCACTTCACTCAGAGGTGTAACCAGGTTTCCCTGTCCGATCTCGTCAGTCTCAAGTGTACGGCGACCAAGATAAAGCGACAGTGGCTTAAGCGGTGCGTTTCTTTATGCGGATTGCCTTCTCGGCGGCATTGCGGCATTGGCCAGTTTCAAGATCGAACTTCCATCCGTGCAATGTGCACACCAAGTTGTCGCCTTCAATTTCACCAAACACAGACAGATCTGCATTGCGGTGTGGACATCTACGTTGCACCACGTAGTCCCCAATAGAAATGTCTGACTCGTCCGACGGAATGCCCTGAAGTTTCTGTTTAGCTTCGGATTCTGTTCGCGTCATTCTCTCTACAGAGAGCGACTTCAAGAAGTTGTACAAATATTCGTTGTATGCACCCTCGCGCCATGCTGTAAACCTGCACGACAAAAACAACGAGTTCGACCAATCAACGGCACGTTGCGCAACAACACGCTCTAACAAGTCGCGCGGCACTGTGAACGAGTATGAATACGGCTGACCTGCATGTTCTTCCACAATGCCGTCGAAGAAGTTCACAAATACAGACACATCACCAGCGACTATCAGTGCATTCCCGCCAATTCCTTGACGCACTGAAACGCCAAGCGCCATCAATGGTTCCCACCACAACTTCAAAGTTCCAATGATGTCGGTATCGGGAGACGCCCATGATGCCTTCTCTGCAGTTAACCACTCGGCCCAGTCAGCCTGGTATTCACGCAAGTACTCCAACTTGTGGGTGAAGATGCGCGACAACTCGTCTCCAGAACATGGTTGTTCAACGGTGACCCCACCACCAATCACAGTGAATGTCGTTCCGGGAATTGTGGTGGCAGCGTTCAGTCGACCAATGTCGGACATGCGTCGCTGAAATTCCATCTGGTCGGGGAAGATGCTGGTTTCATTGCCTGTCACCATGTTGCGCCCGAACAACTCTTCATCTAGGAAACATGGTGGACCAGCCGACGGAACAACGGTGGTTGCATTCAAAGACTCCACGTAACGAAGAGCGCGAGCAAACTGGCTCTCTACTTTGTCTACACATAACTGCTTCTTCTCGTCTGCGGGTATGTCGTACACCATGGGGTACCAGATTGCGCCAGAGAATTGCAGCCAGTGCAAATCAACAGGGCCGTGTGACAACAACGCACCCAAATCATTTGTACGACAATCGTTCTGATTCACTAATCGTGCTTCGCCATCGCTAACAACAAGTGCACTGTCTCCACCTGGTCCGTCTGTAATTGACGACTCAACATGAATAGCAATGGACACCCCTGGAGCAATTTCACGCTCTGTCGCATTCACGGTTCGTTCGAACTTACGGAATCCCAAAGAATTGAACGTGCGCTCTAGTTCACGGGTGGGGAAGTCAGGTAATAACACCGTGGTGTTCTTGTTCATTCTCTCTGCAAGAAAGGTTGCATCAAAATGATCGCCATGCAAGTGCGAGACGTACAAGAAGTCTGGGTTGCACACATCGTGCATGATGTCTTCTGGTAATTGGTCGTTGCGCGGAAAAACAAACCACGAACCGAAGAATGCCGGTACAAACCATGGGTCGCACACAATGGTGATTCCACGCGTGCGAATAAAAATGCCAGCGTGGCCAAGTGAGATGGCCTGCATGGGGTATTACTTTGGCTGATCTGTGGACTGAACGCCGCCAGTTGCAACGTGCTCCGTCCATGCGGTGCCATTCCAATAACGAAGCTCGTATCGCTTCGATGGATCGGGATACCAATTTGCGGGAACAGCAGGCGTTGACGTAGCCGAAGAACCAGGGGCAACAGGTGTTGTCACATTTGATGGTCTTGCATCGCCAAGCGGACCAGCAACCGTGGCGGGTTCGGTGTCTTGTTTCATGCCGGGGTGTGGTGCCACAGGAACACTGCCCGAATGACGAATGAATGCGTGGAACCAAGCGGCACCGTCGTACGTGATTTGCACAACTTCCCAGCCCTGGTTGGAACGGCGAGTGAGTTCGGCCGCCAATTCGTGAGGATTGCGAACGGATTCAGAGACAACGTCGTACGTGAACATGGTGAAATCCTAGTGCCCTTCTCCGTCATGCTCACCCGCAGGGTCTTCGGTGCGAACAAGGCCGTCTACATCAATACCGTCAACGCCTCCGTCGTAGACAAGGCGACCATCGCGCAATGCAATAATGCGGCGAACTGTGTGCACAAATGACAATTCGTGGGTGGCCACCACAACTGTGGAGCCGTTGTCTGATGCACTAGCCAGCAGATCGAGGAGGGCTTCTTTTCCGGACGAGTCAAGCCCAACAAATGGTTCGTCTACAAGTAACAACTCGAATGGACGAATGAAGCCGAGAGCAATTGCAGATTTTTGCTTCAGGCCGCGAGAGAAACGATTCGGCATGTCGTCTGCGCGGTCGTAAATACCTAAGTGACCAAGTAAGTCGGCTGCGGGTTGTTCCCACTCGTCAACTCCGTGCAGACGAGCCACGTATTCCATGTGCTCCCACAGTGACAAGTCGTCGTAGAAGGTTGGTTGATCGGCAATGTAACTGAGAGATGCACGTGCAGGAAGCGATCCGCCAGGGTTGCCGCAAATTCCGATTGTTCCCGTTGTTGAATCGAGTAACCCTGCAGCAATACGCATCAGGGTTGTTTTGCCCGAACCGTTGTGTCCAATTAGTGCAACACGTTCGCCGCGTTCAATGGTGAGCGAAATGGGATCAAGTGCAGGTGCTTCGCCGTACGACTTTGAAACATCTTCGACGAGCAACGCAGATGTTGGTGTTGGAGTATGAATGTTGGTGCGAGTGCGTGCCATGTCACGTACCTTCCGGACTAGAGAGAGACTGAGCCGCTTGTTTTTGTGTTAGACGGAACCACGCATGAATGTGATCGCGTTGACGAACCCAACCAGCAGTGAGAGCAAGGACAACAACAACGCCACCTGCAGCGCGCAGAGACACGCTAAGTGGAGAAAGATTCTTTTCCGTTGCGTGGCGAACAACCAAGATGGGACCACTGCACGCAATCGCAATTATTGGTGGCCATACAGCGCGCAGAACTGTTCCCATGCCGCTGACTTCTGGTGGTAGCGCTAATCCTTGAGTTGCACCACCAACGGGGTCGGGCGCACCCTTCACCGCGTTAATGGTGGCGCCGGCAACACCGCCAAGTGCTGCGGGAAGTCCAACAATGACACCGTAGGCGATGGTGCTAGCGCGTGGTTCAAGTACCCACGCAACTGCAACACCAATCACTACGAACGGCACAACAACAATTGCAGGAACGACAAGGTGTTTTGTCATAAGCAGACCGCGCTCTAGCGGTAGTGCATCTGTTCGGTCTGGTTGATCTACTTCTTGGGACAGCGGTTCAACAGCGTCTAATCCGAGAATGAATAACAGCAGACCACTCACCACAATTGCGGGTGTTGTTCCGCGCCATGCAAGAACCAAGGCACAACTTGCTGCACCACTCACTAACGCCATTCGAAGAAGACGACGAACGGGGAAGTGCATAATGCTGCGAAGGCCGCGTGCCACAACAACATCTCGTCGCAACACTGGCGGCAATTTCCACCATGGTGTAACACGCATGTATTCCTGGCTGAGTTGACGACGCAGTAATACAACAGTGCGAATGTCTTGCAGCGTGACAGCAAATTTCAATTGCGAGACCAATGCACTTCGCCGCGCAAGTGCTTCTAAAGACAATCGACCCGACAACGAAATTGCCAGAACTGCGGCGGCGACCACGACAACAACTCCCACACTGTCAATTGGTGACCAACGCAGCCACCACATGGACAGACTCCCAATGAAGTCGAATGGCCCTGAGATATTTGTAGATCCGAATGTGACGCCAGTTTGCCAACCAAGAAGCGCAACTCCGAATGCCGTGGCAGACCAACGCGGCAGAGCAAGTGCATGCGACAACAATGCACTGACAACAAAAAGCCCACCAATGAGCGCACCAGCTACCGCACCCCATAGTGCGAATGTGGGTAATCCTGCTCCGGCACTTGGAATGCGTCGACCCAAGAGCTGGTTAGCAACTCCACCTGCAATGGCGCCAGTAAACATAAACGTACGAAGTCGCTGAATGGCGGGGTGACGCAACACATCACGGTGATTAATTGGCGCCATCAACACATGACGCACCTCTGCATCTTCCACCGCAATGGGCCCGCCGTTCACGCCACTTCGTAGACCCAAGAAAACGACGAGTGCTGCTAACAGGCCAACCACATGTGGTGTGTGCGCGTGAACGTTGCGCAGTTGGTCAATCTTCAGCGGGTCGTCGCTGACAAGGTCGGACAGATACAAAATGGCTCCACCACCAAGTAGGGCAGTGATGTACACCCGGTAGAGGGCTTCGTACCATTCCATGTCGGCCACACGGTGACGACGGCGCTGGGTGCGCATGTCGCGCAGCGCATCGATACCCAGAGTTGCCGAATTCACCCAATAATCCTGCCACTGCCACCTGAGAATGGGGCAAATGGCGTAAGAATGGGGTCCATGAATTCCGACGCCGTGCAGTTATTTAGTGCACTTTTGACGTTGGTGGCCTTGGCAGGAGGGCTCATAACGTTTCTTGCCCTTGTTGTTCAGGCATCGTGGGCAGCCACATGGATTGCCACAGTGCGCACCTATGGCGTATGGGCAATTTGTGCCATCACCTCTACCGCCATGGTGGGCAGTCTGTACTTCAGCGAAGTTGTTGGCTATGCACCGTGCAAGTACTGCTGGTACCAACGCATCGCTATGTATTCCATTGCCATCATCTCTTTGGTGGCCGCTCTTCGCAAAGACAACAACATTGCACCATATGCGCTCACTCTCGCTGCATTAGGGCTCGTAGTTTCGGTGTACCACTACTTGTTGGAGTGGGGTGTTGTTAATCAGAAAACTGCGTGCAGTGTTGAAGTACCGTGCACGTCAATTTGGTTTCGCGAATTTGGTTTCATCACGCTGTGCTTTATGGCTGGTTCGGCCTTCATCGCAGTTATTGCATTCTCTCTAGCGCTTATGCGCACACCACAGAACAGTTCACAGGAGGACTGACATGGCACAAAACAAGAAGAAGAAGAACTCTTCGGCATCAATTAGTCCGAAAGTCATTGTTATTGCAGTGGCAGCTGTTGTTGCTGTTGCGGCAATCATCGCAATATTTGCAACCGGTGGTGACAACAGCACGTCAAGCGACACAACCGCCGTCACTGTTCCTGGTGGTGTTGCACCCGCTGAATATCAGAAGGTCACTTCTGAGGGTGATGGGCTTGAACCACTTGGTAAAGATGCCACCGACCCTGCAATGGGCAAAGTTGCTCCCAACCTTTCTGGCTACTCCTTCAACGGTTTCCCAATTTCTGTGAAGCCAGCAACCGATGGCTCCCCAACACTTCTGGTGTTCCTTGCGCACTGGTGCCCACATTGCAACGCAGAAATGCCACGCCTTGTTCGTTGGTATGAAAGTGGTCAGGTCCCCGAAGATCTTCGTGTTGTTGGCGTTGCCACTGCATCTCGCAAAGATCAAGCAAACTGGCCACCATCTGAGTGGATGCAATCATTCGATTGGCCGTTTGAAGTAATGGCCGACACCGAAACAAATGACGCTGGCGTGGCCTATGGCGTCGACGGCTATCCATTCATGGTTGTCTTAGACAAGGACGGCAAAGTTGCGGCCCGTCACTCCGGCGAAATGGACGAGTCGGAAATCCCGAACTTCATTAACAAGGCTCTCGGGCGCTAAATCCGTCTTTCTCTCACCGCCGTTGCGCAGGTAGCGTGGTCAACGGAACGGTGGCAGAGCGGACAAATGCACTCGCCTTGAAAGCGAGAGGGTTAATAGCCCCGGGGGTTCGAATCCCTTCCGTTCCGCCAAAGGAGTTGACTTCGGTCAACTCCTTTTGCTTTTACGGCGAGTACCTAGCGTTCGTCTCGAACGAAGGGGATGCCCAGCGCTTTTGGTGCACCCAAAATGTTGCGGCTACTTGGTCGGCTTAACGCAATGAGTGCGATGAGTGTGGCCAAGTACGGAAGCATGGGCATGAGAGCCGATGGGATGAAAGTGATTTGTTCGGCCTGCAATGTGAACGGCAATTGCAACGTGAAGCCAAACAAGATGGCACCGAAGATAAGGCGAATGGGTCTCCATCCAGCGAACACCACCAGAGACAATGCAATCCAGCCCACGCCGTTTGTTGTTGCTTCTAAGTGCCAAGCAGCACTTTGCGCCAGCATGTGGAACGCACCACCGAAACCAACAAGCGCACCACCAAGAAGGGTGTACCGAATACGAATGGTTGCTACGGACAAGCCTTGTGAATCAACGGTTGCCGGATCGTCGCCAGTTGCACGCACTTCAAGACCAGCGCGCGTACGGAACAAGAACCACGATGCAACAACGGCAATGAGAAGTGCGGCGTAGGTGACTGGGTCTTGACCGAACACCACGGGGCCAATGCCAGGAATATCTGACAACGGTCCGAAGCTGAGCGGCTCGATGGTGGTCTTAATTGTTTTACCTTCGGCTGGTTTGCCAAGGAAGTTTGCAAGACCAGTACCGAAAATAACCAGCGCCAAACCCGACACAATTTGGTTGGCGCGCAACACAACGGTGAGAAGTGCGTGAATGCCAGCGAGTACTGCACCAAGAACAATGCCCAAGAGCATTCCGGCCCACACGCTTCCCGTTGAGTCGGCAACGAGGAATGATGTGATTGCCGACGTGAGCAGCATGCCTTCAATACCAAGGTTCAACACGCCAGCACGCTCTGTAAACAGTGCACCTAACGCAGCAAGAATGAGTGTGGTGGCAATGGCGACAGAGTCGGCAAACGACAACAGCCAAATGTTCGAGTTCATTGTGCAACCGCCTTCATGCGTACAGCACGAATTTTGTATCGACGAAACGCTTCGCCACCGAGTGCAAACAGCAAGATGGCGCCTTGCATCATGACTCCGATGTGTTTGGGAGTGTCCGTAGAGATTTGCAACTTCTCTCCACCCACACGAAGACCAGCGAACAGAATGCCGCTGACGATGATGCCAGCGAAGTTGTTACGCGCAAGTGCAGCCACAACAATTCCGGCGTAGCCATAACCAAGAAGAGTGATTCCTTGGTCAAGGCGAGCGAACGGACCAACAATGAGAGTTGCTCCACCAAGACCGGCCAGTGCGCCAGACAACAACATGACCGACATGGTTGTTCTGTTGGCGCTGACTCCAGCGTAGTGGGCAGCGCGCGGAGAATCTGCGATCACTTGAATGCGGTATCCGAATTCGGTTTTCTTCACCAACCAGTAGAGGAACAGTGCAAGAGCGACAACCACGAAGAACGTGGGGTACAAGCGCGTGTCACCAATGGGGGAGAGTGCAGCAGAGTCGGCCACATTGCGTCCTTGTGGGAACGCAACATTCTTGGCACGAAAGAAACTGTCTGGGGTATTAATGAAGTGCTTCAACAAACTTGACGCCACATATGTGAGCAACAGGGTGGTCACAATTTCACTGGTTCCCAACCGCGCGCGAACGAAGGCAGGAACAAAGATCCACACTGCACCAGCGAACGAACCAATGATGAGAACCAGAGGAATCATGACGAACGACGGAAGATGTGGTCCGAGCGCCAGACCAGCCCATGCGCCACCAATCATTCCCAAGTACAACTGGCCTTCACCGCCAATGTTGTACAAATTCATTTGAAAGGAAAATGCAGCGGCGATTCCTGTGCAGATAAGAACAGTGGAAAGCCCCAACGTTTCGGTAATTCCGCGATAGGTGAGGAAGCCGTCGTCAAGCATGTTCTTGTATGTGTCCGTTGCGGAGTATCCGGTTGCTGTAAGAAACAAAGCGCCGGCGACAAGTGCAGCAAGAACAGATATCAACGGCACTAATGCCGACAGATACTTTGGTGTTTCTGCGCGTTGTTCAAAGACAATGCGAAATGGTGCAGGCATTAGCCGTTTACTCCTGTGGTGAGGCCCGCCATTGCGGCGCCAACTGTTGCAATTTGGGCGGTCTCGCCTGGTGTTTCGTGCGCAATGGAACCGCGATACAACACCAGAATGCGATCTGCAAGCGACATGATTTCATCGAGATCTTCAGAGATCAACAAAATGGCTTGTCCGGCGCTGCGCGCATCGTCCAACAAACGACGCACTGTTTCAATGGCACCGACGTCGAGACCACGAGTGGGTGAACACACCACCAACAACTTGGTTGCTGTGCGACCGCCCGACAATTCACGTGCAAGTAAAACCTTCTGAGCGTTACCGCCAGAAAGTTTGCGCGCAAGATGGTCGGGACCATTCGCTTTAATCTCGAACTGTTCAATGAGACGTGTTGCTTCGGGTCGTACCGACGCGCGGTCGACAACAATGTGGCGATCGCGTGTGAGCAATAAGTTGTCCAAGATGGACATTGATGGAACAAGCCCCATACCCAATCGATCTTCGGGAACATAGGCAAGGCCAAGTTCGCGTGCATGAATGGGTCCACGGTCGGTTGCTGTTGCACCACCAATGGAAATGGAACCAGAGGTTGGCGAGAGAAGTCCGGCAATGGTGTCGGCGAGTTCTTTCTGGCCGTTTCCTGCAACGCCAGCAATGCCCACCATCTCACCTTCATGAACATTGAACGAGATGTTGGAGAGGACGTTGACGCCGTTCACATTCAGTGACACATCTCGAATTTGAAGAACTTCATGACCTGTGGGGTGTGATGCGCGTTGTGTTCCGAGATTGATGTCACGGCCCACCATGAGACGTGCAAGATCTTTGGTGTCTGTTGCGCCACGACCAGATACATGGCCCGTTACCTTGCCGCCACGCAACACAGTGACACGATCGGAAATCTCTACCACTTCACCAAGTTTGTGGCTGATGAACACGATGGACTTACCGGCTTGCGTCATTGCATGAACGTTCTCAAACAATTTCTCTACTTCTGCGGGAACAAGAACTGCAGTGGGTTCATCGAGAAGGAGAATTTCTGCTCCTTGGTACAGAGCCTTCACAATTTCAACACGTTGACGTTGACCAACAGAAAGATCACCAACGGTTGCGGTGGGATCAATGGGAAGACCGTATGACTCTGCAACTTCGGAGACGCGCTCGTTGATGGAGCGGCGATCAAGTACGAAGGAAAGGTTGCGACTTCCAAGAATGACGTTTTCTGCAACGGTGAAACGGTCAACTAAACGAAAGTGTTGATGCACCATTGCGATGCCGTGCTGCAAACCTGCTCGCGGCGATGACAGAACTACGCGTTGTCCGTTGCGCGCGATGTAGCCACTGTCGGGCTGATACAAGCCGCACAACATTGCAGCGAGTGTGCTTTTGCCTGCACCATTCTCGCCAAGGAGTGTGTGTACTTCGCCTGGCTGAATGTCGAAGTCGACGGAGTCGTTCGCTAAGACGCCAGGGAATCGTTTTGACACTGAGTGTGCTGAGAGTGCGCTAGGGGCCGCACCACCTGAGTGGTACGGCCCCGACGCGACCTCGTGAGAGGTATTGGACATGTTGTGAAAATCAGCCCTTAGCGGAGCCGACGACACCTTCTACGAAGAACAACATTTCGCCCAACAAGAATCCAAGTTCTGCCTTCTCACCATCGGCGAGCCATGCGGAACCATCCTGCTTGTTGATTGGACCAGTGAATGGTGCGAACTCACCTGCAATGGTGGCTGCCTTCTTCTCTTCAATGAGTGACTGTGTTTCAGCATCTACTGACTCACCGAACGATGCCAAGGTAACCATGCCATCTTGCATGTTTCCGTAGTACTCGTCGGTTGGGCATGTTCCACCAGCAACTGCCTGTGCAGTCTTGGTGTAGAACGGACCCCAGTTCCATGTTGGAGCAGTGAGCCATGCCTTAGGTGCAGCTTCCTTCACATCGGAGTTGTAACCAACCCACTTCGCACCCTTTGCATCGGCAGCAAGGCCGGGCTCTGTGGTGTCTTGATGCTGTGCCATGACGTCAACACCAGCGTCGAGCAGAGACTCTGCAGCCTGCTTCTCGATTGTTGGGTCGAACCATGTCTTGGTCCAGGTGACCTGAACTGTTGCATCTGGGTTGACTGACCGTGCACCCAAAGTGAATGCGTTGATTCCGCGAAGCACTTCTGGAATTGGGAATGCTGCAACGTAACCAATCTTGTTGTTCTTTGTTGCCTTGCCTGCTGCGATACCAGAGAGGTAACGAGCTTCTTCAGCTGCACCGAAGTAGGTGCCGAGGTTTGTTGGCAATGCATCGAAGTCAGCGAACTCGCCGCCGCCAGCTTTGGTCAACAGGAACTTTGCACCTGTTGCCCACTGGAAACATACGTCGGGATGGTTCACAGCAACTTTTGCCATTGGTGCGCCGTAACCGAACGATGTTGCAAAGATGAGTTGGTAACCCTCTGCTGCAAGTGCTTCAAATGTTGCTTCTGATTCTGCACCTTCAGGAACATTTTCAACGCGCTTTACTTCAACGCCGAGCTCTTGCTCAAGTTGCAAGATGCCCTGCTCGTGCTGGTATGTCCAGCCTTTGTCGTCAGGAACGCCAAGGTACACAACGGCAACTTTGACGTCTGCACCTTCTGCGGGGGCCTGAGTGGTGTCGGATGCCGAATCGCTTCCACCGCACGCTGCAACAAGCAACGAAGCGGCAGCAGCCGTTGCGGCAAGCTTCCAGAGTTTCTTCATGTGGTTTGATCTCCCTGATCTACGGCACCACTGACGGCACCGAACGAGAAAAACCTTAGTCGGCTGAAATTACTCGGAAATCATGCGAACTCACTCGTTAACAGAGGCTTTACACAGAGCCAAGTAGTGCCGGAAGTTTCGCCAGAGCGGGTCGGGGGTACACTTCGTCTCTCCCAGGAGAGGTGCCAGAGTGGCCGAATGGGGCGCCCTGCTAAGGCGTTGTCCGTCTTAAAGCGGACCGTGGGTTCAAATCCCACCCTCTCCGCCATTTCTTTTCTAGAACCCGTAAGGGTTTTAGGGGCTCTGCCCGCAGGTGCGCTTGCCGCCGTGGCAGGCTGAGCACACTGGTGTACTCAACCCCCAACACTGTTATGTCACGTTTTCGACTCCTCCTTGTTTCTTTCTCCCTTCTTCTGGGGGTTGTTTCGTCAACATCTGCGTCTTCTGTTTCCGCTGCGTGTGCTCGGCCCTATAAAGCGGTGAAGAACGATTCGTGGAGCCGCATTGCCGACAAGACAGGTGTGTCTGTTCAGGCTTTGCTGAAACAGAACAATGCCACCACGAAATCGATGATTCTTATTGGCGACACTCTGTGCTTGCCCAAAGGCACTACATGGAATCAACCGTCAACGTCATCGTCGGGACTTCGCAATCTGCCGGCTCCCTCGGTGAGGTATTCCACGAGGCAAGCCGCCGCCGTGATTCGTGAGGTGTTCCCCGACCATTTGGAAGACAAGGCCATCTCGTTAGCGAAGCGCGAAAGCAAGTTGACTGCCACTTCTTATACATGGTGTTGCGTGGGGCTGTTCCAAATTAATTGGTGGGCCCACAAACCCTGGCTGAAGACCATCGGGGTGACGAAAGCCAGTCAGTTATTGGATGCGCGGGTCAATGCCCGTGCGGCCTACACCATCTACAAACGTTCGGGTGGGTGGAGCCCGTGGGACCTGTAGATACACTCACAAGTCCAATAAATATGCGCTCGTAGCTTAATGGATAGAGCATCTGACTACGGATCAGAAGGTTGGGAGTTCAAGTCTCTCCGAGCGCGCCAATTAAAAATCCCCTCGCATGGCGAGGGGATTTTGTTTTTGGGTCACTTCACAATGGGGTCAATGGCAGCACTGTGCAACCTTTTGGAGATACGTCTAAGCACAGCACAGGCAGAAAGTCTGTCGCAATGACGGCAGTAATGGTCACTGCGACTTTGAAAGCAACAAAGGCCGGGCGCTATCGAGTCGTTGTTGTAGCCGGGTACGCCCCAGGTACGACCAAGGTCTGGAACGGTCCATTCCTCGCAGTGAAATAGCTAAGTCAACGTGGCTGGCCCAAGGATGGTGGAGGCACTGCCACCCGTGAGGGCAGCCCGAATTCTGTATTTGATACCGGGAGTGCCGTTAATGATTACCCCCGAGAACGCGCACTGACCATTTCCATTCGCTACCGCAGTGGTGTTCCCAGTGAGTGTTGCACCCGCAAGGGATCCGTTGTCGAACTCAGGCAAGAGCGTGAGAGCACATG
The DNA here is from genome assembly GCA_021299715.1 of Ilumatobacteraceae bacterium. Taxonomy (GTDB): domain Bacteria; phylum Actinomycetota; class Acidimicrobiia; order Acidimicrobiales; family Ilumatobacteraceae; genus UBA2093. Next base: position 29,264 of record JAJTEL010000005.1, read on the forward strand.
TTCCAGACGCAGTGGATGCCCATTGATTTTGACTGTTGATAAGTCTGAACACGTATGGCTGAAGCTGCTGGCCATTTTGCCAAGGACCAAGTGAGCCCATGAACTGCAACGCAACAATGTTGGCCTGATTTGAATTCACTGTTGTGGTGGAACTTGTTGAGGAACTAGCAGTGGACTTCACAGTTGTGGTCGTTACCGCAGTTCCTGCCGCTGTTGTTGTGGTGACAACGGTGTTATTGGGGGTAGCAGATGTAGCCAGCGTTCGTTGTTCTTGGGGTGGAAGACCAGGCTTGGTGTCGGGCTGCACCAGTTCGGCAGGCACAGAAGGCTCCAGTTTGGTAATTGCAGATCCCGTTGCGGTGGAAGCCTTACCGTTCTGGAAAGTGACCGTCACTTGTGGTTTTTGTTCATTAATAACAACAGGTGTAGCAACTCCATCACCGGTAACGGTAAGAGAGTTGTTAGCCACAGTGATGTCTGCAGCACCACCTTTCACAGTTGTTGCAAGGTTGTCACTAGCAACAGAGACTTCCGCCGTGGCGGGAAGCGACACTTCTGACGGTGACACCATGATGGGTTGGCGTGAACCACGTGTCACCACGGACACAATTTTGTTTGCGCTTACTGCATACACGGTGGAAATGCTTGGAAGAGATAACTCAATATCGGTGTCATCGGTGTAGACCACATATTCGGCAACGGATGTAGATGCCGCAGTTCGCAGTGGTTTCACCGATGCGGTGGTGTCGGTTGATCCCGTCGGCGACACAACGCCCGTTGGTGTCTTTACAGACCAATCAAGCGATGCTGAGCGAATGACGAGAAAGTTTCCGAGCACACTGTTTGAGCCGGTCTCGAAGGGAGCATCCGCAGAGAGACGGTTCTCCATTGATGCAAGGTCGATGTCTCCTTTTCCTCCGGTCCAGACGTTCGGGTCATTGGCGGGATCTTGCCCAGAGAATGAAAACTCCCACGTTCCTGCTTTCAGATTAAAAAGCACATAGCGGTCTTGCCCAGGCCAATTGGTGTCGTAAATATGAACCTTGGCTGTGTCTTCGGTGGGGTACTCAACAGAAAGTGGCAAGACAGCGTGACCACCCTTGTCACTGTAGAGACCCATGGAGTAGGTGATTTTTTTCGAAACGAAAGATTCAGAGAGAGCAGCAACGATGTCATCTAGTGATTTCTTTGCCCATGAATCTGACTCTTTTTTTACGGAAGGAAAGAATTGAGTTGCAAATGCTCGAATGATTCCGTTTGTTGTGTCCGCCTGATTCTGAAGCTCAGATGTTTTTGGTGATGCACTTGTGGTGAAGCGATTGAGTGCTTGAACCACCATTCCTTCGCAGTGACCAGCTTGTCGACTTTGATTGACCATTTGTGCCCATGCTGCGGCTTCGCTGGTAGGAGCACACGGCACTGCAGAGCCGTTGGTGCACACACCGTCGCCAAACATGATGCGCAAGTCTTCGCCATCCATGATTTCAGGCGTATTGGCCGACCCAAAATTAGCGAAGGCAAAACTGTCTGTTTCTAGCGTTAGCCCCGATGCAGATGGAACACGACGTTGTTCATCTGAGGAATTGTTTGAGCCGCCACTTGAGCATGAGGTGAGAATGAGGGCAGAGATGGCACAGAAAACAACACGCCGAGAAACCATTTGGATAAAGGTAACGGACGAAGCCGATTCTGTCTCGTCGGTGAGAAAACTAGGCCGACTTTTCTAGAGCCTCTACTCCACGACAGAAGAGGTCCACTACGTTTGCGAGACCTTCATTCAGTGCGTAGGGCTCTGGGTGGCCATTGTCTTTCTCTAATACACAGAATCCATGAAGTGCACTGCGAAGAGACCGAGCACATTGTGCCTGTTGCGTCGATGTCAGGTGGTATCCGTCTAATGCGTGAGCCAGTTCTGCCACAACCTTGGCAAGCGATTCCTCAATCTCGACGTCGCCGGTGGAGGGAACGCGGTCGGTGGCCGAATACAAACCCGGATGTTGTTGCACAAAGAGCCGCCATGCGTGGGCCACTGCAGTGACGGCTTCCCGACGAGTGTGGCTGCTTTGGGCCTGATGCAGAGAATGAGCGAGAAACTCGCGAGCCCGAAGTGCCAATAACTTCAACAATTCCTCAATGCCGGTGACATGGCGATACAGGGCTGGTTGTTTTACACCTGCATCGTTTGCGATTCGTTGAAGTGACACCGCATCTATTCCGTATGTATCGGCAAGATCTGCAGCCATGTCAATGACAGTGGCACGGTTGAGGCGCTGTCGAACAGTTGTCATCTCTATACCTGATGGAAGAAACGAGAGATCCAACCAGCAAGACGCTGTTGGTGAAGGGGCTCACTCAAAGTTAAGCGCGCAGCATTGGCCTTTTCTTCACCAAACAATTGCAGGCGTGTTGCCAGCAAACTGTCGGCAAGTGCCGGAGAGAATTCAGGGTGCACCTGTAATGTCCAGGCACGGTCACCAATCAACATGCCGCCAATGGGGCAGTAGTCGGCGCGCGCCATCAAGCGAGCATCGCTGGGAAGTTGTTGTACTTGGTCTTGGTGACTTGCCGCAAGAACAACGTTGTCCGTGCTGTCCATCCATGGTTGTGCTTCAATAATTTCGTAGTACTTTGCACCAATTCCCCAGCCGTAGTCGGCTTTCTTTACTTCGGCACCCAAAGCCTGCGCCATTAATTGATGGCCGAAGCAGATTCCAACGTATGGAGTTTCTGTAGAGATGAGGTCTCGTAGGAATTGCTCAACGTCGCGTAACCATGCATGATCCTCGTACACGCTTAAACGGCTTGGAGAACACATCCAACCGTCTTGTTCGCGGACGGACTGAGGAAGTTGGCCCTCATCACATCGGTACGTGGTGAGTTCTATGTCGAGTGGCGCAAGAAGTTCGGAATACAACTCTGGGTAATCGCCACCAACGTGCAAACTGCCGGCATCAATGTGCCCGACAAGAAGAAGACCAATGTGCTTCATCGGAACGAGAACACCTTGGTTGGCCCGCCTTCAAGTGCAGGCAAGTAACCGCGTTCTCGAAGAATTGGCATAACACCTTCACCAAACCAGTACGCCTCTTCAAGGTGCGGGTAACCGGACATGATGAATGCGTCGATTCCTAGGTTGTGGTACTCGACAATACGGTCTGCAACTTCTTCATAACTTCCCACTAGTGCTGTGCCAACACCACCGCGCACAAGTCCAATACCTGCCCACACGTTGGGGTGAATCTCTAACTTGTCAAGATCTCCGCCATGTAGATCAAACTGGCGACGCTGACCAACAGATTGAGTCTTTAAGAAGTCTTCTCTAGCGGTCGCAATTGCATCGGGAGACATTGACGACAATATTCCGTTCGCAACAGACCATGCTTCTTCACTGGTAGGACGAGCAATGGTGTGAAAACGAATGCCAAAGCGCACTCTGCGGCCGTGTGCTGCTGCTTTTGCAGCAACGCGTTCGTGGCGTTCCTTAATTGCCTCAGGTGTCTCACCCCACGATAAATACAGGTCTACGTTTTCTGCAGCGACATTTTCGGCTGCATCACTTGCTCCACCAAAGTAAATAGGCGGAACTGGGTTTGGAATCTCGCGAGTTGTTGCGTTCTCTACTTCAAAGAATTTTCCTTTGAATGTGAACGGCTCACCGCTCCACGCGCCACGCATGACTTTTACAAACTCACCTGTGCGTTCGTAACGAGTTTCTTTGTCTTCTGATACACCGAAACGAAGAAGTTCTGTTTGTTCAGCACCCGTCACGATGTTGACAAGGCAACGACCGTTTGACATGCGTTGCATGGTGCTTGCCATTTGGGCAGCCAAGGTTGGTGTCAGCAATGCGGGGCGGAACGCCACCAAGAACTTGATGCGTGATGTGAGCGGAATAATGGATGATGTTGCCAGCCATGCATCTTCACAGCCGGTGCCGCATGGGGTAAGAAGGGCTTCAAAACCTAGGTTTTCACACGCTGTTGCTACTTGAGCCAAGTACTCGTGGCTGGGGGCGCGATTAACGGAGTTCTCGTCTGGGAGAACATCACGAGAGTCTCCGCCAGTGGGAAGGAACCAATTCATTTCAATCATGTGCATGTCCTTTTGATTAGAAGTCGAGTGGGATGAGTCGAATAGTGGCGAGCGATGTTCCCATGACGAGTAGCCATGAGAAAACACCTAAGAGCAATGGTCGTGCTCCAAGAATGCGTAACTTGCTGAATTTCACACTTGCGCCAAGCCCTACTAACGCAAGAGCAAGGAGAATCTTTTCGATGTTCTTTGACCACGACAGAACATCGGCAGACAGTACATCAGTAGTGCGAACACACACCATGACAAGAAACAAAACAATAAACATTGGCAGGGGAGAGACACGTTGTTCGTGTGAGTGCGGTTCTTGTTTTGCACTGACACGTCGGTGGTTGTATGCATACATTGCAACAAGGGGCGCAAGCAGCATGACGCGTGTCAGTTTCACAATGACCGCGCCCTTCAAAGATTCTGGTGAATACGCGGTTGATGTTGCCACCACTTGTGCAACGTCGTGTACAGCAGAACCGGCCCATAGTCCGAATCTCACATTTCCCATGTCGAAGAGATGGCCAATGATGGGGAGCATGAAAATGCTGACGGATCCGAAGAGGGTGACAAGTGCAATGGCGTATGTTGCGTCTTCTTCGTCGCCATCAACTGCGCCTGTCATTGCACTGACCGCAGACACACCACAGATGGAGTATCCCGTGGCAGTGAGGAGACCAAGACCCGGCGAGACACGAAGCCATTGGGCGATGAATTGTGTTCCGAAAAATGTGATGGCAACAACTGCGATGACTGCAACAAACCCTTTTCCACCTAGGTGGGCAACTTCGCGCAGTGACAACTGCAGTCCAAGCAACACAATTCCTGCGCGCAGAAGATGACGTGATGCAAACTTCAAACCTGCATCGGTGTAAGTGGGAAGAAGACCTGAGTTGCCCAGCAGAACACCGAGAACCAGAGAGACAGTCAGCGCTGACACGCCCGATGCCAGTTCATGAACTGCGAACCCGACCGCCACGGCAACCCCGGCCACGGCAAGCCCTGGCAACATGGCACCAGTGCGTGAAGGCATCCCCCGAAGCGACAGCATGTTAGACACTCTAACTATTGAATGCCGCCATGGCGCTATTTGCTGAAATCCTTGTCCCGCAGGGGCTGGCGGGCTGTGCGCCGTAGGGTTGACGCCGTGAAGCTGTCCGTAACCGCCCGCAGATTTGCCGTGTACGTGGCGCTCTGCACGGTTGCCTTGGCACAACCCTTACTTCAGTTGTACTCCCAGAACGTGGCCATCTTTGCGGCTGCCAATTACGAAGGCGCCATTGTGGTGTGGTTCGCCCTGGTGGTTCTGGTGGTGCCCCCACTTTTTCTCATTGCGTTCGACGCCCTGGCTCAGGCAGTGGTTCCGCGCTTCCACAATCAGGTGCATTACGCATTGGTCTTTGTGGGCCTGTGGGCAGTTGTCTCGGTGATTGCCCGATCCGTTTCGTTCGGGCCATGGATTCTTGATGCAGCGTTCACTGCAGCAATTGCCGCCGGGTTACTCACGGCCTTCCTGCGTTTTTCTGTCATTCAAAGTTGGATTGCTTTGCTGTCGCCACTGGCTCTTGTGGTGGCGATGGTGTTTGGCGTGTCTGCCAAGTCGGTTATTGCGCCACCTGAAGCAGAAGTACTCAACATCAAGTCATCATCAACGCCAGACACCGCTGGTCCAGGAACATTGAAAGAACAAGTGAGTGTTCTATGGATTGTTCTGGATGAGGCTCCCTTGTTTCCACTTCTCACCACGCAAGGCGAGGTGAACGCAGAACGTTTTCCTGGGTTTGCAGAACTTGCTGCAACATCAACGTGGTATCGAAACGTTATTGCAACATCACAAACAACTACAGACGCAGTGCCAGCCATGTTGACGGGAAAATTTCCAAGGTCTGGTGTTGGTCCAGTTCTTGCGAATCATCCAAAGAATTTGTTCACACTTATGAACGGCCATCTTTCAATGGATGCACATGAAGTAGTGACTGCGCTTTGTCCCAAAAAAGTGTGTTCGAAGGTATCGGTGACTGGTGGCGAACACATAGCGAACCCCACCGGAGACGTGAGTAACACCACAAGCACCTCCATTGCACAAGAAGACATAGTGACAACTAAGCCCCGAACGCCTTTTTCATCATTTTTGAAAGATGCATTTGTTGTGGTGGGTCACAAGATTCTTCCTGAAGGTTTACGTGAAAAACTTCCTGCCATTGATGAAGGATGGGGAGGTTTTGGAAACGCAGACAATGTTGAAGATGTTGAAGAGTCGGTAGACACCACTATTCCCACTGGGCCTACCACAACACTTCCACTCACAGAAGAAGTTCAAGAACGCGCCAACAACACAACAGTGACGGAGTGGGAAGACGGTGGCCCACAAACACAAATTCCTGTTGTTGAAGGCATTATTTCTCGTGCCGCACGTGCAGACCGACCAACTCTTCACTTTGCGCACGCACTAATTCCACATAGACCATGGGTGCTAGCACCCGATATGCGTGCCGGAGTTCAGTTGCCGTTAGACAAGCGCCCCATTGAACTTATAGATGGCCGCCGTGATCGCTTACAAGTTCATCTCAGTCAATACGCCGCGACCGATTCTGTTATTTCACAGATGCTGAGCACCATGAAGAAATCGGCAAATTGGAATCGCACCATGATCATTGTTACTGCAGATCATGGCATCACTTTTCAAGAAGGTCAGAGCCACAGAAAAGAAGTGAATGTGAACAGCCCAGGCACATTGGAAGATTTGTACCGTGTTCCGTTGTTCATTAAGTATCCCGACCAAACTGGCCCCGTTGTCTCTGATTGCACTGCATCACCTATAGATCTTCTGGCAACGGTGAGTGCTGCTACGGGAATTGATGCCGGTTGGGAAACAGATGGCGCCGACCTTCGCACTGCATGCCCACGCCGAACATCTCGCACCGTCATTTGGCCAGATGGTTCCCACGCAATGTCTACGACATTTGCAGCTGTGATGAAGCGAGTGGAGTATTACAACGCGTGGATTAACGCGAATGGAAACGTAGACGACATTTATCGCGGAGGATTAAGCGGGTCGCTTGTGGGCACACAAGTACCAGTTACTGCTGCAACAGAGTCTGGGTTGCGTTGGAGTCTGAAAGAAGAAAGTACATATCAGACCGCTGGAACAGGTCGATTTGCACCAGTGGTAACGCGCTCACGGGGCACGCTGTCTGCAACACGAACATTCTCTCTACAGGAAGAAGCTTTGTTGGTACTTGATGGAGTGGTGTTTGGAGTTGTGTCTGAGTTGGCGGGACTAAAGAAGGGCACAAGCACAGAGTTCACTTCTATTCCCATGTCTCGTTTGCACACACCGGGTAAACACACCGTTGAGTTGTGGGTGGCAAATTGGGCCGACCCCGCAGCACCAGTGCTACAGCGTGTAGTGAAGTAACGCGGAGTTACTGCTGCGACGTAAGCCCAGCAAGTGCAATTGCCTCGTTCAAGGTACTGGCACGTTTTACTTTGATGCCAACATTGATGTCGGGTGCACTGGCAGGAACAATTGCCTGCATGAAACCAAGTCGTGCTGCTTCGTTGAGGCGTTGACCAAGATGACCTACTTGGCGAACTTCTCCGGCAAGCCCAACCTCACCCATAACAACAAGATCTGCAGGGAGCGGAATGTTGCTAATGGCCGAGACCAATGCAAGACATAAGCCAAGGTCTGCGGCAGGCTCACCAAGTTTGACGCCACCCACAACAGATGCATACACCTCGTGACCCGCAAGGCTGATGCGTGCGCGACGTTCTAAAACTGCAAGCAACATAGACAAACGACCAGAGTCGACGCCCTGTGCGCTTCGCCGTGCAGGAACCGCGGAGTTAACGTCATTGGTAAGGGTTTGTAGTTCGACCAGAAGCGGACGTTGGCCTTCAATGGTGGGAACAACAACAGAACCAGGAACGCCTGTGCGACGGTCTGTGAGGAATAGTTGACTTGCGTCGGGAACACCGGATAATCCGGTTTCGGTCATTTCAAACAATCCAAGTTCGTTGGTGGGGCCGAAGCGGTGCTTTGCGGCGCGTAATAGACGCAGTGCGTTGTGGCGCTCGCCTTCGAATGACAGAACGGTGTCGACAACATGTTCGAGTACACGTGGGCCAGCGAGACCGCCCTCTTTGGTGACATGACCGACTATGACAATGCTGACATTGCGACGCTTTGCTTCTTGCACTAACCGATGTGCACAGCCGCGAACTTGTACGACAGACCCAGGTGCAGAAGAGAGGTCGGGGTCGACAACAGTTTGGATGGAGTCGATAACTACAAGCGATGGCGCAATTTTGTCTATGGCCGCGACGATGTTGGGTAGCGACATTTCTGGCAACAACCACAGCTGTTCACTGACTGCACCAAGGCGGTCGGCGCGAAGACGAACTTGCTGTGCGCTTTCTTCGGCGGTGACGTACAGCGTTGGGCCAGTGGTATTGGCTAACAGTTGCAACAGCAGAGTGCTTTTTCCGATGCCAGGTTCTCCACCTAACAACGTGACGGACCCTGGGACCAAACCGCCACCAAGTACGCGATCGAGTTCACCAATTCCGGTGGAGAGTGGATTGCTGAGTTGTGTGTCTACGTTGCCAATGGGCGTGGCTTCACCAGGAGGAACCAGTGCTAGGCCGGCAGCAAGGGTGACAAGAGAATCTTCGGGGCCTTCAACGTCTTCAACCAAAGAGTTCCACGCGCCGCACGCCAAACACTTTCCGGACCACTTGGGGAAAGAGGCTCCGCATTCGGAGCAACGATGAACGAGCTTTAGTTTTGCCACGACGGTGACATTACAAGCGGGGTGTGCGCTGGCGACGATTGCGCGCGTTGAACACCAATAACAACAAAATGGCAGTTCCTGCTATCCACAACACCAGCAATGCCAGAAGAAGAGTGCGAGCAACGCGAGAGATGCTGGAGCCCACCGCAACGTGAGTAGAAGTTGTAGCCACGTCTACTTTGGAGCCATCCATAGGAATGCGCCACGTGATGGTTCCGTTGTCTTGAAGACCAGTAGTGGCGTCGATACTGCCGGGAAGTTGTGCTGTGAAGGTGACACTGACTGCGTCGCCAAGATCGAGACCTGCATCGGATACTTCGGCGGCATACGGCGAAACCCCCAGCAAGTCGAGTGCACCGTCGTCAATAAAACTATTGAGGCCGCCCGTTACTTCTAACTTGCCTGCAAGTGTCCACGTGCTGTTTGTGTCTTTCCCGGTTCGGGTGACCAGCATGTCGTGAAGTGGTCCACGGCTTTCGCTGACTTGGGCCAAGATGGCCGTTGCAGCCTCTGGTGTAGAGAACGAATGCGTGAGTTCAATGGAGAGGCCACCAGTTTTTGTCTTGGTGGGACCCTCTACTTTCCAGCCAGCCTTTTCAAGGTCGTCGGTGCGAATGTCTTGTGCAAGAGATGGCGCTTTGGCCACAACATTTTTGTCTGCAGTGACAATAACCGTGACAGAACCTGAACCGTTTGGGTTCACCTTCAATGACACAGTTTGGTCAACACGGCATGACGACAGAAGAACAACTGCGCAGGCAGCAACGGCAACTCGTGAAAGTGTGGTTCGCAGTGAAGTCACAAAGACTGTTTAGTCGGTGGAGTCGGCGTCGCCCACAAGCGGTGGTTCGCTAGGCGCAACAAAACCTTCTACGGCACGGAACACAATGTGCTTCTTGCCTGGGTTTTCTGGGTCGTCCTCGGCATCGACAACGATGATTTGGCCAGCGTTGAACTGCTTGTAGAGGATTTTTTCCGAGAGCGCGTCTTCAACATGGCGCTGAATGGCGCGACGAAGCGGACGAGCACCCAACTGCGGGTCGTAACCAACAGTGGCGAGGAATTCCTTGGCGCCTTGAGTGAGCTCAATTCCAAGACCTTGCGACTCGAGTTGTGTTGCGAGGCGCTTGGTCATGAGATCGACCATCTGCAGAATTTCTGGCATGCCGTGCTCGTGGAAGACGATTGTTTCGTCGACACGGTTCAAGAACTCTGGACGGAAGTGAGCCTTCAGTGCGTCGGTGACCTTGTCTTTCATACGTGCATATGACATGGCTTGGTCGCCAGTATTGAAGCCAACGTTTGCCTTGCGCAAATCTTGCGTACCCAAGTTTGACGTCATGATGAGAACGGTATTGCGGAAGTCAACGCTGCGTCCTTGGCTGTCGGTGAGACGACCTTCTTCAAGAATTTGAAGCAACGTGTTGAACACGTCGGGGTGCGCTTTTTCAATTTCGTCAAACAACACTACGGAGAATGGCTTACGACGTACTGCCTCGGTGAGCTGGCCGCCTTCTTCGTATCCGACGTATCCGGGAGGGGAACCCACCAAACGGCTGACGGTGTGCTTTTCCATGTATTCAGACATGTCGAGCGTGATAAGAGCTTGCTCGTCGCCAAACAAGAATTCAGCGAGAGTCTTTGCAAGTTCTGTTTTACCAACACCGGTTGGTCCGAGGAAGATGAATGATCCGCTTGGACGACGTGGGTCTTTCAGACCGGCACGTGTACGACGAATACTTTGTGAGACTGCCTTGACTGCGTCTTCTTGACCGATGTAGCGCTTGCGCAGTTCGGTTTCCATATTGAGAAGTTTTTGGGTTTCTTCTTCGGTGAGTTTGTACACCGGAATACCTGTCCAAATGCTGAGAACTTCAGCAATTGCTTCTTCATCTACTTCGTCGAACAGGTTGATTCCCTGAGCCTTAATGTCTGCTTCTTTTGCAGACTTTTCTTCAAGAAGTTGACGTTCTTGGTCGCGCAAACGACCTGCGTCTTCAAAGCGCTGCTCTTCAATTGCCTTTTTCTTAGCGTCTTGAACTTCGGAGATCTTGGTTTCAAGTTCTTTCAAGTCGGGAGGTGTTTGCATGCGCTTAATGCGCAGACGTGAACCTGCTTCGTCGATGAGGTCGATGGCCTTGTCGGGAAGATGACGGTCGGAGATGTAACGGTCTGCCAAGTTGGCAGCAGCAACGATTGCTTGGTCTGTGATGGTGACGCGGTGGTGCGTTTCGTACTTGTCGCGGACACCTTTCAGAATTTCAATGGTGTGAGCAACAGTTGGCTCTTCCACTTTTACGGGCTGGAAACGACGTTCGAGTGCGGGATCTTTTTCAAGATGCTTGCGGTATTCGTCTGTTGTTGTTGCGCCAATTGTTTGCAGTTCTCCGCGAGCCAACATTGGCTTCAAGATGCTTGCAGCATCGATTGCGCCTTCTGCAGCACCAGCACCAACAAGAGTGTGGATTTCGTCGATGAACAACACGATGTCGCCGCGTGTCTTGATTTCTTTCAAGACTTTCTTCAGACGCTCTTCGAAGTCTCCGCGATAACGCGAACCTGCAACAAGTGCACCAAGGTCGAGTGTGTAGAGCTGCTTGTCTTTCAGCGTTTCGGGAATGTCGCCGGACACGATGCGTTGTGCAAGACCTTCGACTACTGCTGTTTTACCAACACCAGGTTCACCGATGAGAACAGGGTTGTTCTTGGTGCGGCGAGAAAGTATTTGCATGACGCGCTCTAGTTCGCGCTGACGACCAATAACTGGGTCGAGCTTCTTGTCACGAGCGAGTTGAGTGAGGTTGCGACCGAACTGATCGAGAATTTGGCTTCCGCCCTTTTCGCCAGACTCTTCTTTTGATCCGCTAGGGGCGGCTCCGGAACTTGGTGCGTCACCCTTTGATGCGGGGCCTTGGTACCCAGAGAGCAACTGAATAACTTGCTGGCGAACTTTTCCGAGGTCGGCGCCCAACTTGACAAGAACCTGAGTGGCAACGCCTTCACCTTCACGAAGGAGACCCAACAGAATGTGCTCGGTGCCGATGTAGTTGTGACCAAGTTGCAGCGCTTCGCGAAGCGACAGTTCGAGAACTTTCTTTGCACGTGGAGTGAAGGGAATGTGACCAGAAGGGGACGAGCCGCCTTGACCAATGATTTCTTCAACTTGTGCGCGTACTGCTTCGAGAGAGATAGACAGCGACTCGAGTGCCTTGGCGGCAACGCCTTCACCTTCGTGGATGAGACCAAGAAGGATGTGCTCTGTGCCGATATATGAATGGTTGAGGAGACGTGCCTCTTCTTGGGCAAGTACGACAACCCTGCGGGCTCTGTCTGTGAAGCGTTCGAACAATGGGACCACCCCGTTTTGAATCGGTGGATACTGGTGTGAAGTGTATCGGTGGGAGAGGCAGGACCCCCGCAGACCCCTAACCTGTGGATTGTGACAGTTTCTCCGCTGCTCGGCCTGCCGACAATGGACTCAGACCGCCGGCGGGTTGAAGATGCCCTGCTGGCTTCTGTGCGTACACCCGATGCATACCTCACCGAAATTGCATCTCACCTCATTTCTGCAGGTGGAAAGCGACTTCGACCCGTTTTCACCATCGTTGCGTCTCAAGTAGGTACAGATGGTCCTGCATCTGAAGACGCCATTGCAGGTGGAATTTCGTGCGAATTGGTGCATTTGGGATCTCTGTATCACGACGACGTGATGGACGAATCCACAACTCGTCGCGGAGTAGACACCGTGAACGCAAAGTGGGGAAACCTTCAAGCAATTCTGGCTGGTGACTTTTTGTTGGCTAAGGCGTCAGAAATTGCTGCTGGTCTGGGCACCGAAGTTGCGGCGCTTCTTGCGCGCACAATTGGTCAGTTGTGCGAGGGACAAATTCTTGAACTTCGCCACACCTACAACGTGGCCCGTCCCGTCGATGCGTATTTGTCATCTATCAACGGAAAAACAGCGTCGTTGTATTCAACGGCCGCGCGAATTGGTGGTTTGGTGGCAGGTCATCCTCGCCCCGTCATCGATGCTCTGACGGCGTACGGAACTGCGTACGGAATGGTGTTTCAAATTGTCGACGACGTTCTTGATCTCACTGCTACAGATGAACAATTGGGCAAGCCCGCAGGTCACGATATGGAAGAAGGCGTGTACACACTTCCGGTGTTACACACACTTGCCGCCGGCGGTGCTGCAGCGAGCGAACTGAACGCCATCTTGGGCAAGCCACTGAACCCAGTAGAGCGTGAAAAGGTTCTTGAGATTGTTCGTTCAAACGGTGGTGTACAAACCGCTATTGAACAAGCCAAATCATTTGTTAACGATGCTGAAGCCGCATGCGACGCTTTGCCAGCTAGTGCAACTACCTCAGCAATGAGAGAGGCCACGGCTGCGTTACTTGCAACCGTGGCCTAACCCAACGTTTCAGTTGTGCGCTAGCGCGCGCTACCCGTTACGGGAAGATGTAGACCTCGACGCGGCGGTTCTTCGCCTGCGCTGCTTCGGTCTTTGCTGTCTTCTCGGGTTGGGTGTACGACATTGCAACAATTTCAATTGTTGCCTTCACGCCAGCCTTGATAAGAGCTGCCTTCACTGCATTCGCACGGTTACGTGAAATTGCAAAGCTGTATTTAGAAACATCGCCAAGTGCAGCGGAGTGTCCAATAACAACCACTCGCTTGGCCGTTTTTGCGGCTTCAGCAAGTTCTGCAACTTGTGCCAGTGCATTCTTCGACAAACGAACACTTGCTTGACGGAAGTAGATGGGCTCGTCTGTGGTGAGAGTTGTGCCTTCTTCTACTTCTGTCTTCTTCACAATTGTGGTCATTGTGCGAATGACTTTCTTTGTGTCTTCGTCGATAATTCGAATTACACAACGACCTGGATTAACCATCAATACAGAAGTAGTGAGGGCAACACAGATACGTGGAGTGTTGGTACGAATGTCAAGGTCTTTTGCTTGCTTTGCTGTGAGAACAGTGAGCGCGCTGTCTGTTTGAGTAGCGGCTGGCAAACGGGTGGAGTACACCTTCTTGTCAACACGACCAGCAGCTGAACCGCCACCAATAACACCAGCTCCGTCACCACCGCTGGTAACGCCTTGAGCTGCATCCCACACGGTGTACTTAACGCCAGCAGTCTGTGAGCCAATGGCTTTTGTCAAGATGACGCTTGCATGTTGGCCCTTTGCGTTGATGAATGACACGCTTGTTCCACCAGAGTTGCACTCAGTCTGGAACTGCGTGGTCACGCCTTCACCCAAGCCGTTTGTGCCGTATGACGTGACAAGTCCTTCTTCTACTGTCATGTAGTACGGGTACGCCGTGGACTCGTAGTTGATTGGTGACGCGTTACAAATAAACGAAGTGGGACTTGTTGTAGTGGAAGAGAAGCCAGAGAACAAGAAGCCCTTGGCCGTAGTTGCAATACCCAAGATGCTGTAACGCATATTCACGCTTGTTCCGTTTATTTCCACTTTTGATGGCAAGCCGGTCAGTGTCTTCAGACCATTTGTGCCATTGGTGGTGTCCAGTTCACCCTTGGTGTTGAGACGCAACAGCGAGTAAGTAGGTGTTTGACCAGTACCAGAAGTGGTGATGGTATTCCATCGTCCGTTGGAGTCGATGACCCAGCGACCAGGCCCCATTTGGCTACTGAAGTTTGCTGTTGCAAGGATCGAGCCGTCGGCCTTCAACGAGACCAAACCAGAACCTGTGTACGTAGGGATGCCGCTTGTGCTACAGCCGTTATATGTTTCGTTCTGGTTGCCACCTGGTCGGGAAGTCTGACGCGAATACGTCTGTTTCCAGATCAATGTGAAGATTTTCGGAGATGAGTTTGATGTAATCGACGTATCTACCGATCCCATTGGCCATGCATATCCACACTGAGTGGGGTCGTCGAAAGTCTTCAGAACTCCATTGGTTCCCCATGTGTTGTCGAGAACAAAACTTGAACCAGAGGCTTTGACAGCAAACAGAGCTTCGGTGCGGTATTCAGTCGAAGAGTTACCGGTGCTCGAATAGTACTGACATGACAGCGGCAGAATCACAGATCCATCGCCGCGAATAAAGGCATTAAACGAACTAGATGATGTGCTGCTAAAAGCCAGACCTTGATATGTGGCGCCAAAGGTATCGGTACACATCGATCCATAAAAGTTTGTTGCGTTGTACGCAGCAAAGGTTTGGGTTGGGTCGTCGTTGGCTTGGAAGTATCGGAAGAAACTACGGGTAGCAGGAGCGGCACCAGTTGTTAGGTTGCCAATGGCGACGGAACCAATATCGGTCGAGCGAGCGTTCATTCCAGAGCCAGCGGAAACGTTCTTTGTGTATGACACAACGTATGTATTCGCGGTTTCATTAACCGTCAAGTTTTCGAGGCGATAACAGTTCCACGAGTTATTTTGGTTTTGCATGCATGTTGAGTTGCTTGCAGTGGGGTATTCAAATGCATCGCCAAGATCTACAGGCTTAAACGATGTATCTACGGTGAGATCTTCTTTGATTTTCCACAGGTGAATATTGGCTCCTGCGGTGGATGCATCGATGCCGGCCACCAAGAACGAGTTGGTCTTGTTGAGGCGAACAATTCGCAAGATGGTGGCATTTGGTACCGCAGTGGGTGCAATTGCTGCCACTGTTTTCACTGTGGCTTTACCGCTGGTGTTTGCGGATGCTCCAGTGGCTGTGAGCGTCAGACCAGAGATGGCAACTGCCGCTGAGATGAATATGGATGAAAGACGACGCACGCAGAACTCCTGTGGCTGGTCAAGTGGTTGAACTGTCCGTCTATGACGGGACTGTTAGATAGTAGACCATAAGTCGGGGTTTTTAGACCAAAACTCCAATAGAACTAGGAGAAAGCGGTCACTAAGTAGGTGGCTGCGGATAAGCCACTCAGGGCCGCGCCTTCCATTTTGGGGCCTGCGAATACATCGCCTGCCAAAACAACCAGACCGCCTGGGGCTGCCCAATAGGGATGTGGCCACGATTTCTGGGGAGTTGCAAAACGCCACTTCTTTGGCTGGCTCTCCACAACCTTGGCCTGGCCGAACCACGTGCGAGCAGCGTCGAGCAGGAGAGAGTGGATGGTCTCTATGTCATCCTCAAAGTGCTGAAGGCTCCATTCCGGATTCGCGTGGAATGTGAGGGCAGGGGCTTGGCTAATTCCTTTGGCCGAATTGTCGCCAATGAAGCTGAACACATCGTCGGGGAACTGAAGTCCACCGGGAGACGGAACGTTGTGGTGTGGAGAATCGAGGACTGCCAGAAGACCCAACGTGCGGTCGTAATCAATGGTGCGCAACTCGGCGGGCATTTCAATTCCTGCACCGAACAGAAGAGAAAACGATTGCGGTAACGGTGCGGTGAGAAGCACGGCATCACAGGTGTGTTTGATGCCGTCATCTGTAACTACCGTGACGTCGTAGTCACTGCATTCCAGTGAGAACACCAACTTCTCTAAACGAACATCGAGACCTTCTGCAAGATGTTTTGCAATGCCCGACATTCCGCGTGAACCCACATAGCGCGGATGACCATCTTCGTTAGCAAAACCTTTGCACCATTCATGTGCCACTCCGGCTGCCACCCACCTATCAACGTGCGCTGCAAATTCATTTGTTCGAACCGTGAAAAATTGTGCGCCGTGATCGAGTGTTGCTGCATCAATTCGTCGTGTCGCCAGACGACCACCAACACCGCGACCTTTGTCGAAGACAGTGACTTGATGACCAGATGCAACAAGTTGGCGCGCTGCCATGAGGCCCGATAAACCTGCGCCAACAACAATGACGCGCATCAGACGTTCACTGCTGCTGCGCCATGCGGAACAAAGACTCTCTCTGCACGTTTCAGAAAGTCGAGCAACACTCGATTGAACGTTGTTGCATGTTCAATGTGCAGACCATGTGCACCGCCACTGATGATGACAAGTTCTGCTGTGGGAATTCGCGAGGCGATCTCTTCGGCATCGCCACGTGGGGTGAGGATGTCTTGATTACCCACAACAACCATTGTGGGGCACGCAATGTTTTCTAATTCGCTCGTGAGTTCGTAGCCCTCAGTTGCCAAGATGGCTTTAATTTGCGACACAAATGCACCGGCGGGATTAAACAACTGCAATGGCCCCATCCATCCGAGTGCGGGTAAGAGGCGTCGAAATGATCGCGGACCAATCATCCACCGTGCAGCTTCTTTTCCTACTGCGCCCATGCCATCTGTTGCAGCAGTGGCAGCCCAACTTTGCAACAACTCTTCACGCCATTCGTGGTTTCTGCATGCGGTTGCAACGAGTGTGAGTGAACGAACTCTGTTGGGATGTTTTAGCGCGATGATTTGACTGATAGCGCCACCCATAGACAAGCCAACGATGTGTGCAGATTCAATTCCGGCAGCATCGAGAACAGCAATTGCATCTTCCGCCATTTGTTCCAAGTTGTATGTGCCGTCTGGCTTATCGCTTTTGCCGGCACCACGATTGTCGAATGCAATGGTGCGGTGTCGTAATGCCAATGCAGCCCGTTGCAGGTTCCACGAGTTCTTTTCTGCACCAAGACCCTGCACTAAAAGAACTGGTGCGCGCTTGGTGAGTCCTGTGATTTCGTAATGAATACGGACTCCGTCATTAGCAACTGCGAAGGGCATTACGCCACCTGTCGTTTCGCTGGAATTCGTTCAACGCTGGGCCACTCGTACAGCCAACGCACAACTTCAGTGGTGGAGTGGCGTGGCGCAAAACGCAACAAGTGTGCGGCTTCGTTTGATGCAGCAAGTCGACCGTGCTGAATTAGGTCGGCTACATGGTCCGGCATGGGTGCACCAGCGAAGGCAGCCGTGTTCTTTGCCAACCACCAACCGGGACCGAATGAGGGGAGAGGGACACGCTTACCTAACGATGTTGCGCGCAACATGCTGATAGCACCATTAGCCACAATGTTCACAACACCGTCAGCATTACGTTCTGCACCTTGCATGAACGCTGTTGCTGCGTCGTGATCTTCCACCACACAGAAGATGGGATTACCAATTCCGTAATACGGAACGGCTGGCAAACGAAGAATGCGACCGAGTGGGCTAGGAACATGCGCACCAAGAACAGGCGCAAGTCGCAACGTACACACATTTACACCACGCGCGGTGCGAAGTTCAGTTGCTTGATCTTCAATCACTTTGCACATGTGACCGTATGTGGTGTTGGGATTAATGGGAGATGATTCCACCGCGATGTCTGGTGAGTAGGAACCAGGACCATAAATTTCAATACCGCTGCGCACCACAACTGTTTCCAGTGCTTCCACTTCATGTGCGGCATCGAAAACAGCTTTCGCTACAAGTTCTGTGCACTCTTCTGCTTGTGTCGTTGCCAAACGTGCATGCGGTTCCCACACACCAACGTGCAACAACACATGTGGATTGAATGTGTGAATTAACTCTGCAATGCGGTCGTGTTCGGTGGGATCAACGCGATGAAACTCTGCGCGAGTCAAATGACGACGCGGCGGGTCTACATCGAAACCCATAATGTCTCCGGCCCATTCGGTACGTTCCACCATGGACGCGACAAGTGATCCAAGTTCGCCACCCATTCCGGTGACTAGAACGCGACGGCCTTTCATACTGACACCAGTGTGGCAGTAATCACCGCAGAGTGTGAACGTTAAGAATAAGTTCGCGTGCCCACGTGTCGAGCTGACGTCCACCAATACGTTCAGTGATGATGATTGCTTGTGATGGGTCGTCCACCATGCCACTCCAGCGGATGTATCCGCCAATGATTCCTAGCAAGCGGTCGCCCACTTCTTCAGCGTGCATCATTAACTTCATATTGCGTCCAAGAAGGTCGTGCAGTTCTTTGTAGAACGCACGAAGGAATGCATCGGTGTCGTCTGCGCCACTTAATGGGCGATGCCGATACGGCATGTTCAATTCTTCGTATGCATGAAGATTGTGTGGTGCGGCAATAATGGAAATGACAAGGTCGAAATGGTTTTCGCGCAGCCAGATAATTTCTTCTTGGCGACGAACACGGCGGTGATTCTCGCCGTATCCACCAGGGCGTTCGCAAATGGCGAGGCGGTCCTTAATGACCCACGTGAAGTTTCGGGGAGTAATTCCCAATGCCCATTTTCCGCGAAGCTTCGGGGGCATTCGGTTCTCCTTGTGTCTCGACCAATACAGGTAGGCGTATTTGCGCCGCAGGAGAAACTACCCCAGGTTGTGCAGGGTGAGCCTCTGTTTGCTCCGACGAATTTGGCGGTTTTCTCCAATGTCACAGGCCAAAACCTCGCCGCGGGCCACGGAAAGCACCCGTTCCAATGTGGCAAGGTCTGGTGGATAGGGGTCTGACAGCCATTTTCGAAGCGCCCGATAGGCCAGGGGGGTGGGGGCGTTGGCGAGAGCCTTTGCGTCGGTGGGGTCAATGGCCTCGGCCAATTGGTCCAGCAAGTCGTTGTCGGCACGAAGTAGGTCGGCTGTACGGGACAGCAGGGGAACAGGGTCCCGGTTCGACATGTCTGCCATGAGGGGGAGCAATTCGTGGCGAACTCTGTTGCGCAGGAAACGAGGGTCAGTATTAGTGGAGTCCTGAACAGGTTCAACTCCGAAGGCTGCACAAACGGCAACGGTGTCGGCGCGACGTAGCGCCAACAATGGCCGAGTGTGTCCGGGTCGCATTGCAGACAGTCCGGAACTTGATGCACCACGTAACTGATTAATAAGGACAGTCTCGGCTTGATCGTCGGAAGTGTGGCCTGTCATGCACCCAGGTGGAAGAACGGAATATCTTGCGTCGCGTGCACGTGCTTCAAGATTGGGGCCATCGTCCACCGTGATGGTGTGAACAACGACGGCGATTCCCCGCGGTTCAGCAACGGCATTCACAACGTTCACATCGAGAGCTGAGTCGGTGCGCAATTGATGGTTGACGTGATGCGCGGTGACGATTAAGCCGTGTTCATGTGCAAGAAGTAGAAGCGCAAGTGAGTCGGCACCACCAGAAACTGCGCAGTTGACAGTTGTTCCTGCAACGGGGAAAGCACACGCATTCAGAATGCGGTGAAGAGAAAAGGAGGCGTCCATGCGTGGATGCGCCGAATAGAGAAGTGGCTTATTTCTTCTTCTGTATTTGACGCTGGCGACGGTTGGGGTAGCGGCTTGCGCTGACCTTGGTGATGTAACCAACGACGCCCTGAAGAACTGCGCCGATACCTGCGAGAAGAAGGACAAGGCCTACCCAGTAGTGCCATACATACGCTGCGAACATGGGAATAAGCGTAGCCAGTGCCACCTGAAAGTGGGGCACTGCTGGGCCTAGGAGTTGGGACCCTGGTCTGAATCGTCGGTGGGGTCGTCACCCATGACCTCGTCGCCGAAGCATTCCTTCAGGCGATCGAGGAATCCGTCTGACAGTTCGTCTCGCTGAGCCTTTTCGCGGATTGATTGGCGAAGAACAGCATGGAATTCATAGGCCTCTTGGCAGTCGGTGCACCCTTTGAGATGTCCGAGAATTTCTTCTACACGATCGGCAGAAAGCTCTTCATCGAGGTATCGATGCAGTTCGTTCAGTGTCTCTTGACAGTCGGCCATGTGATTAATCCTGTGGTGAGAGCAGGGACTCGTCGACGAGCCCGCGTTCCTTTGCGTATGCGTACAACAACTTCTGCATCATTTTTCTTCCCCGATGCAGGCGGGACATGACCGTACCGATGGGTACGTCCAGCATTTCGGCTATTTCCTTGTAGGAAAAGCCGTCAACGTCGGACAAAAGGACGGGAAGCCGGAACATATCGGGCAGTTCCTCGAGCGCATTCTTCACTTCGTCATCTGTGAAAAGTTCTAATAATTGGTCTTCGGCGGACTGCGTCATTTTGGATTGATCGAATGCGCCAAGTCTGCGGAACAAGAACAGTTCTTCCACTTCGTCCATTTCGGTCTCTTGCGGACGCCGTTGCTGCGCGTTGTACTTGTTAATGAACGTGTTGGTCATAATGCGGAACAACCACGCGCGTAAGTTTGTGCCTTCTTGGAATGTTGCGTAAGAGCGCCATGCCTTGATGAAAGTTTCTTGAACTAAGTCTTCTGCGTCGGCACGATTACGTGTCATGCGCAATGCGGTGGAGAACAGTTGCGGTGCATATTGCATCGCATCGTTCGTGAATTTCTCTCGAGCCTCCATACGTTATGACCTAGCGATGTCGGCGCTTCTTCTTTGCAACGTATTTGTCTACAGATGTAACAAAACGTTCAAGAAACTCTGCAAATTGATGTTGCTCTGCTTCATCGAATTCTTCGAGAACCGCAAAGATGAGTTCGCGACGGCGCGCCGAGACTTGTTCGTGAATTTTTCGGCCGCGTTCAGTGGCGGCAATTGCAACAACGCGTCCGTCACCTTCGTGCTCGACGCGTTCTGCCAAGTTGTCTTTAATGAGACGCTGAACCGCGCGAGTGGCAGAACTTGGATCTATTCGGAGATACTCGGCCAGTTCAGCCATGCGACATGACGGTACGAGAACGAGAAAATCGAGAGCATCCATTTGGCCGGGGTCGAGGGCGCTGCCACCAACACCAAAAATAGTGTCGCGCACATCGCTTGCAGTGGCGCCACGGCGTAGTTCACGCCATGCCTGTCCGATGCGCTTTGCCACTTCAAGTTCAAGGTCGGAATGGACCTCGTTCGGCAACTGTGTGTTTGTCATGTACTTACTAGGGTAATCCCATGTCAGAGAGTGGTCATGGTCAGGACGTCCCGCAGACTCCTCTTGAAATGCTTGGTGTCATTGCCAGCCAACAGGCCAATTTGTCAACAACGTTGAGGCAACTTGAGTTGTACACAATGCGCGGACTTTTGTCCCTTTTGTGGCACGAACCCACGGGTAAGGCACGAAATGTGGCTGTTCTCATGATGGGCGGCGCCATGGGCGGAACTCTTGGTCCCGGCGACAGTCTGTATCACCAGGTGGGTGAAGTTCTTGCACAACAAGGCGTGCCATCCATTCGTATGAGCTATCGCAAACCAAATGACATGGACAGGTGTTGTATCGACGCCGCGGCTGCCGTGCAGTTACTTGTTGGCAGCGGCGCTGACTCGGTCGTTCTAATGGGACACAGTTTTGGTGGTGCTGTTGCAGTGCGCGTTGGTGTTGGTCTTAGCGAGATGGTGGGTGGAGTAGTTACCTTTGCAACGCAGTCAGCCGGTTGTGAAGTTGCTGGCGGATTACAAGGAAAACCATTGCTGATGTTCCACGGTGATGCAGATTCCATTCTTCCCGTTGAAGCAAGTGAAGTAGTGAAGGCAATAGCCGGTACGGGAGATTTACATGTCATGCCAGGCGATGATCATTTACTTGCCAAGAGCCACGATGCAATGTTGGACATTGTGCTTCCATGGTTGAACACAGTGTTTGAAGGAGTTGCTGCAAAGTGAACAACCCACAAAACGTCGTTGTTCTTTTGTTGGACAGTTTGAATCGACATGAAATTGGGGCGTATGGCGGAACCAACTTCATTACGCCAAATATCGATCGACTCGCCGCACGCTCTGTTCGCTTCACAAACCATCACACCGGGTCACTACCGTGTATTCCAGCGCGACACGACATTCTGGTTGGTGCATGGGATTTCTTATGGAGGCCGTGGGGTTCCATTGAGTTGTGGGAAGAACCCATCACTGCGTCACTTCGCAAACAAGGTGTTGTTACTCAACTCATCACTGATCATCCGCATTTGTTTGAAGCAGGTGGTGAGAACTACCACGGCGATTTCACTGCGTGGGAATACGAACGTGGTCACGAAAGTGATCCGTGGAAGACACGCCCAGACCCATCGTGGTTAGGAACACCATCGTTTGGTCGCGGACATACGCACTACGACAATTCGCGTGGCTACTTCCGCGGAGAAGAAGATTTTCCTGGCCCACGCACCATGCAGGCAACTGCGCGTTGGCTTCGTGACGATGCACCACATCACCGTGCAAAAGGTGAACGTTTCTTTGTGTTTGTGGACGAATTCGATCCGCATGAGCCGTTCGATACTCCTGAGAACTGGGCCAACATGTACGACGATGCATGGGAAGGTCCGCATTTGGTCTGGCCGCCGTATGCAATTGATGCGTTGAAAGAAGGAATTCTGACTGAACGTGACGCACAACAAGTACGTGCGCAATACGGCGGCAAGTTATCCATGATTGACCATTGGTTGGGTCGTGTTCTTGATGCGTTGGACGAAACTGATGGCTGGAAAGACACCGCTGTCATTTTGTGTACCGATCACGGGCATTACTTGGGTGACAAAGATGCGTACGACCGCGATGTGTGGGGAAAGCCTGGTGTGCCGGTGTACAAACCACTTGGCCACATTCCTATGTTGGTTGCGTGGCCCGGGGTTACTCCTGGAACTCACGATGCACTCACGACGTCTACCGACATTCACGCAACTATCGCAGATGTCTTCGGTGCGAATATTTCGCACACTGCACACGGTTCATCATTAGTTCCGTTACTGACGGGTGAATCAACGTCTGTACGAGATTGGTTGTTAACGGGTGTGTGGGGTAGGGAAGTTCAATTAGTCACCGACACGTGGCGATACACACGCGGGCCGCAAGGCAAGAATTATCCGCATTCCATGTGGTCGAACCGGTGGAGCACAATGCCCATCGCTGCGTATCCCAACTACAAGATGCCTATGCCAGATGGTCGTGCAGTATTGGACTACATGCCGGGCAGCACTGTTCCTGTTATTCGTCAACCCTTTGTAGAAGGCGACATGTTGCCGTTCTGGGCAAGTGCGAAACAATATGAAACGTTGCTCTTTGACCGTTACGAAGACCCCGCAGAGTCGGTGAATCGCATTAACGATTCCATGGCGAAGGAAGCCGAAGAACTGTTGCGCGTTGCATTAACAGAGATTGATGCGCCTGCAGAACAGTTTGAACGACTAGCGCTTACCTAATCGTCGCCGTATGGGCAGTGTCTGCATTCGTTCTTGCAGCAGTAGCCACGACGCGTGAGATACAAAGAGGTCATCACCATCAGCCCCGTATGTGGGTCTGTGTAGAAATCCGACCCAGCAGCAACGGCACGATCGTGCGCGGCTTGTGCTTCGGGGGTCATCTCTTCATTGTGCCGTATGAGTAGCTGAAAATCGTTGTCCGATGAGGTGAAGAGTTGTTCCGGATGCGAGCAGTGCAAGCGCCACCAAAACTGGTTGAAGTTCTATCTGTGCTGACATGGCAAGGGTTGAGACAATGCCAAGAATGGGCAAGAGAGGAACGTTGCGGATAGTGCCAGAAATTTTGAATGGTCGTGACGCGGTCGGACGTTGTATACGCAGCACAATCACCACCACATTCACCACCAAGAACATGACGTACACCAATGCATTTGCCGCTTCTGCAAGAAGCGACAACCCGCCCACCATTGCAAGAATGGCAGAACCACCAATCACTGTTGCGGTGGCAAGACGGGGAGAACTACGTTCATGAACTACTGCCCACCTGCCGGGAAGTTGACCAGTGTTTCCCATGCTGTAGATCATTCGAGATGCAGCAGTGCTCGCGAGCAACGTGGTGTTTGCCGTGGTGGCCAAAGCAATAACGCCAATCACGCGCGCAGCAGATGAACCCACAGCATCACGCATCACCGCTGTGAGCGGTTGGTCGGAAGAAGCGAGCGTTGAGGAACCCAAGACGCTGATCGCAACGATTGCAACAAGCACATACAGCAGAGTTGAAATCACCAGAGCCAACATAAGCGCGCGTGGAACTGTGCGGTGCGGGTCTTTTGTTTCTTCGGCCAACGTGATGACTTCATCGAAACCGATGTATGCGAAGAAGATGACCGATGCTCCACTCAGCACGCCCGACACACCGTTACCCGATGTCAGGCTGACATCGCCAACGTGATGAGCACCGACAGCAACAATGAGCAAAAGCCCACCTACTTGAACAGTGCTGAGCACCAGCACTAACCACTTTGCTTGTCGCATTCCACTGAAGGCCACAGTTGCAACTGCTGCAAAAAGAATGAGCGCACCAAGTCGCTCATCGAGCGAGACAAACTCTGACAAGTATTCTCCAAAGCCCAACGCAACAGCAGCTGATGCAACAACAAGTGCTACTGCCATTGACCAACCAGTGGTGAACGCCACCCAATCGGGGAAGACTTGTCGCGCGAATTCATGTTCGGATCCCGCCTTTGGGAACATGCTGGTGAGTTCCATATAACTGAATGCAGTCAAAGCGCATAGCGCTGATGCGGTGAGCAGCGATAGCCAAACAAGACCGCCTGCTCGCTCTGTTGCGGGGCCAATCAAGATGTAGATGCCCGCACCAATGATGACGCCCACGCCACTTGCAGTGACATGAGAGAGACCAAGAACTCGATCAAATGTGTCGGTGGAATGATGTGACGGCGCTATGACATCACCATATAAATGGTGGGCGCGTGTTGTGAAGGACGAACGTACTGCTATTTCAGTTCGTTCGGCCCGACAACACCGTCGCTGTTGGCATCTGTTCCGGGAAGTGAAGATTGATTCGGTTCTAACGCCAGCCAAGTTGCTTGGTCAATCATTCCGGTCTGTTGCAGTTGTGCTGTTCCCTGGAAGTCGTACACGGCCTTTGCCATGCTTGGGCCGAAGTACCCGTCAACATTGGTGTTGTATCCGGCCTTCTTTAATCGTTCTTGCATGAGTCGAACAGCACGACCTTGATCACACTTCTCAACAGGAAAACCCACGGCGTCGTAGTACCCGGTGCAGGCACCATTCATTTGCGCGATGATGTCAGCCTTTGATGGTGTGCATCCAGTTTCCGCTGTGTGTTTCAACAATGTGTTAGCGGGCCAGATGAGACACGCAACATCGCTTGGTGGAAGTTGCGCCAACGTGGCAGCACCAACATTGGGGATGTAGCAACTCATGGCGTAACGAGTAAGAGGAAGAGTTCGTTGACACGACGCTGTGTTGACCCAGGTGTTGTTCTCTAAATGAAATAGGCGAGTATGGGCACATCCTGCGTCGGGGCAATTCCACGAATCACGGTCGGTGTCACCGAATGCCCATGTGGCGGTGCATCTTTCTAGCTTTACTTTTTCTCCGTACGACGCACTCACGGCTTTTGAATTACACGTGATGGCTAGCTCGCCTGATGCCGGATTCAGAAGTGGAGCACTAGTGGTGGCGGTGACAGCGGTTGTGGTTGTAGCAAGAACGAGTGGAGGCGTGGTTTGAGTGTTTGCCGACGTTGTGGAGCATGCACCCAAGAGTGCAATGACGACCACGAGTCCAGCAAGGCGTTTCACGCTATGGAAACTAACGGGTCTCCTTGAGAGGTCGATAGGCAAGTGTGGAGAGTTCTGCCCTTGCCAATTCAGAGCCTTGGTCTTCGACACACTCAGAACCCATCGAACAGTCATAGAATGTTCATATGAAATGGCACAAAACCTGGGCGGTTGTGATGACCGCAGCCCTCATGGTGGTGCCTGTGTGGGTGACATCACGATCTGCTGGTGCCGCCCCACCTTCTGGAACCACATTGAATGATCTTGTGGCGTATTGGTCCTTCGATAACTCGGCGTCATTTGAGACTCCAGACCGCGGTGGGTCGGTACTCACCAAAGGCAATGGTGCCTCGTGGTCTGCCAATGGAAAGTTCGGAGGCGCACTGTCATTGAATGGCAGCAGCCAGTCGTTGTATGACACCTCTTCGCCGTCGTACTTGCCAGTTGGAAACTCCTCGTACACACAATCTGTGTGGTTTAAGCCAAATGTGGTGTCTGGTGGCGGTGGTCTTGTCGGGTGGGGGAATTATGGATCATCGCGCAGAACTAACGCCTTGCGCTATACGAAAACTCAGGTGGTTTTCGCCACTATTGGTGGGGTGCCGACCTTGACTGCACTGGCGCTCAGTGTCCAATTTCGACAGGTACCTGGTACCACGTAGCGAGCACATGGGATGGAACGACGCGAAAACTGTTTGTGAATGGAGTGTTGAAGAGGTCGGACACGCCCGGTGCAAATAACGCAACAGCAGCAAATTTTCATATTGGTAAGACATGTTGCAGCGAGTATTTCAATGGCCTTATGGATGATGTGGCGTTGTACAACCGAGCATTGACTGCTGATGAAGTGGGCGAGTTGGCATCTGCAACAACCACCACAACGACGACCACCACTACAACTACGACCACTACGACTACCACTACAACGACTACGACCACTACAACGACGACAACCGTGCCTGCAGTGACTACTACAGCACCACCTGCACTCGACATTGTTGTGGTTGCGCCGTCAACATCTGTTGTCGCGGTGACAACTGTTCCTGTTGGTCAATCACAAATCCCGGTGGTGTCCACGCCAGTAATTACTGCTGCGCCAAAGGTGTCGGTTGCTGCCACCACAACCACTGCAGCGCCAACGACAACTACAACGGTGAAGCCGTCAGACACTGTTGCGCCCAAAGCACCGTCTGCTCCGTCCGTCATTAGTGGTGCAGCGGCTCTAAAAGTTGGAGATAAAACTGAAACCGCAACTGTGGAACGTGCTGATAACCAGTTGGTTGTGTCTGCTGGTGCGTTGAAAGCAGTTGTTGGTGGGTTGAACCCAGATGGTTCACAGATGGCGCTTGATGATGATGGAAACGTGCGGTTGAAAACGGGGGACGCTGTGCGAATCAAGCTCGCTGGTTTTAAACCAAGCACTGTGATGGAAGCGTGGTTGTTTTCCACGCCGGTGTTGTTGGGAACAACAAAAGTAGGTGCCGATGGGTCTGTTACCGGAACATTCACAATTCCAAAGAACGCACCAGAAGGTGCGCATCGAGTTGTGATTGTTGCTCAAACCACAGATGGCAAGCCTGCGACGCTAACGGTGGGCATCAATGTGGGTGAGTGGGACTCCGGGCCTGGTGTTGCACTCTGGCTGATTGTGTTGCCCATTGCGTTTGCTGTTGTGGGCGCCTTGGTACTGCCAGCGCAACGCCGTCGCCGTGCAATAACAACGGCGTAAGTTTCGTTGAAGTCATCTGACATTGCGTAAACATAACGCACGGACTGGCGACGACGAACTTTACAAACGTCGTAGCCTCGCAACAACCCCAAGATGAGAATCGAACTCACGGCTGCGGAATCACCAGTGCATGTGACTGACACACCGTTGTGAAAGGAGATGCACATTTTCCTGTCAAGTTTGTTCGGCTGAAAGTCGTGCACAACTGAAAACCTGTGTAAAGCAAACTATTCTCGGCTAATGACCGAAAGTCGTAGTTCGAACACACCGACCGCCTTCACAGCTTCATGGATTGAGCCTGTTGAATCAGTGGATTCACCGGCGATACATCGTCCTGCATATCACCTCGCACGCGAGTTTGTCGTACCTTCGAATATCGTTTCGGCTCGGCTGCGGGCGACGGCACATGGAGTTTATGAAGCGTTTATCAATGGAACGCGGGTTGGCGACATTGAACTAACTCCTGGGTTTACCGCGTACCGCAAGCGCCTTCAAGTGCATGCGTTTGATGTGACTGATCTGCTGCATGTTGGGAACAATGCAATAGGTGCAATTCTGAGTGACGGATGGTGGCGGGGTCAACACGGAGTGATCAGAGAGATTGACGCGTATGGGCCCGACGTTTCTTTTCTTGCGGAGCTAAGTATTGAGCTAGCAGATGGCCAACGAATCAGCATTTGTACAAACGATGAGTGGTGCTCTACACCCAGCCACATTCTTGCCGCAGATCTCATTGCGGGTGAAACGCACGATTTACGTAGAAGAGTTCATGGTTGGTGTGATGCAGGAACGAATCGTACATCTTGGAACAAAGTCACTGTTGCTGATTATTCGACGGACAACTTGTGTGAGGTACTTGGTCCGCCAGTGCGACGGATAGAAGAACTGTCACCAGTTTCAATTACTCAAATTGCACCGCTACGACATGTGGTTGATTTTGGACAGAACAGCAATGGTTGGGTGAGATTGTCTGGACTCGGACCCGAGGGTAACGAAGTCACGTTGAAATATGGAGAATGGACAAACTCCGCAGGAGAAGTAACGCAGTCGAATGTTGCTGATGCAGCATTTTCGGAGCCCCGCGATGTTCCCTTCCAAACGGATCGTGTTTATTCGGCAGGTGACAACACAGTGTTCGAACCACGGCATAGCACTAAAGGTTTTCGTTTTGTGGAAGTGGACGGAATTGATGGTGTTCTTGATCCTGCATCAATAGTCAGTGTCGTAGTCCACACTGATCTTCAACGAGTAGGAGATTTCGAATGTTCCGACGAGCGCATTAATCAACTTCATCGTGCGGCCGATTGGAGTTTTCGCGGCAATGCTTGCGAGATTCCTACTGACTGTCCAACAAGGGAACGATCCGGATGGACGGGCGATTGGCAGATTTATGTGGAGACGGCTTCCTATCTGTACGACGTTTTTGATTGGTCAGCAAAGTGGATGCGAGATCTTGCAGCAGATCAATTTCCCGATGGCAAAGTAACAAGCATTGTCCCTGACCCATCTCCCGGAGCGCCAGTGTGGCGAGGAAGTCACGGTTCTTCTGGATGGGGTGATGCCGCAGTACATGTTCCGTGGGAGTTATACCGAGCCACTGCTCGAACCGACATGCTTGCTGTGCAATTCGAGTCAATGACTCAATGGGTTGAATTCGCAGCACGTAGAGCCGAGGGTCGGCGTCATCCATTACGAGAAGCGCAACGACCGAATCCGCTACCTCATGAACGATTCTTATGGGATAGCGGTTGGCATTACGGCGAGTGGTTAGAGCCAGGAGCCGACATTGAAACGGATGTTGCAAGTCTTGGTAATCAGGATCATGGCGCAGTGGCAACTGCGTATTTGTATCGCTCAGCAGATCAACTTGCGCACATCAGCAGCATTCTTGGGAAGGTTGACGAAGCCCAACAGTATTCAGAATTAGCCGCAAATGTTCTCGATGCATGGCGTACTGAATTCATTGATGACGAGGGTGCTTTGACACCGCGTACTCAGGCGAATTTATGTCGTGCACTTGCATTTGGGCTTGTTCCAGATTCGCTACGTCAGCAAACAGCCGATGACCTTGTTCGATTGATTGAAGAGGCAGACATGCATCTTGGAACAGGATTTCTTGCAACTCCGATGCTTCTTCCTGTGCTTGCCGATCATGGTCACTTAGACACCGCATATTCTCTGCTTTTTCAGGACACAGAACCGTCGTGGATGTACATGACACATCAATATTCAACAATTTGGGAAGACTGGGACGGAATAGTCGGCGATAAGGCGACTCATAGTTTGAATCACTACAGCAAGGGCGCAGTGATTTCTTTTCTTCATCAATATGTTGCTGGTCTGAGAATAGAAGAGCCCGGATATCGCCGCGTTCGGGTGGCACCACGACCTGGTGCTGGTGTTTCATGGGCTCGCACGCACCATGATTCACCCAACGGACGTATTGGTGTGGAGTGGTCACTTGCGAATGGTGTAGGCACTATCACGTGTGACGTTCCGAATGGAACTGAATGTGAACTAGAGCTTCCGAATGGAAATATCTACGCATTGTCTGCGGGTACTCATATTCACACGTGGTGATTGACCAGCTAATGGAGCCCAAGATGAGAATCGAACTCACGACCTACGCATTACGAGTGCGTTGCTCTACCGACTGAGCTACCTGGGCGGGTAGGGGCTTAACTTTACCGACCTCAACTTTGAACGCCGTCGTGGACCTTCAAAAATTGGGCAAACTCAATTAACTCACTGGACAGTAATTCGCTGCCTGTATGTCTTGGTTTTGCCGTTCTTTGCGGTGACCTTAAGGCTGACCGAGCAAGTTCCCTTGCCGAGGGCCTTTACCGATTGCCCTGAAACTCTGCAGACTTTCTTTGAAGTCCCCGAAACAGATAGAACTATCTTTCTTGCAGACTTCAATGAGACTCCAAGTTCGCGAGCGATTCGAGAGCTCGACACGGTCGCTCCTTTTCGCGTGGAAAAAGTCTTCGTTGTGGTTGTCTGTGGCACGGATGAAGACACCGTTCTAACGAGAGGCGGTGTGGACTTCAACACGTCCGTAGTCGCAAGAGAATTTCCTTTCACTACAAAAGTCACCTCAGGGTTTGGCGCTGAATAGTGAGAGATACCAAGGTTGATTACTAATCCATCTTCTCGCTTTGAGATAGTTGGAGTTGTTGATTGTCCGTCAGCAGTGACAACTGAATAGGAACTGGAATCAAACTGATCAACAGTTTCATAGCCGAGTGATCGAAAATATGCCGTAGGGAGAAAGATCTGCACGCGGGCAGAAATTACTTCGAGTGGTTGCGAACCAACTTGTGGCTTGTAGTGAGGCGCCGATGCTTGGAATGTCAACTTGTTGGCAATCGGGGCATCTGTGGATGGAGGTCCGATCAGAGGGTTTTGTGGCGTGTACGACCACGAGAATCCTTGCGCGTTAGCTTCAGCCCACGCGCCACTAAATGGATAATGCACACATGGTCCGCGACCAATAGGTGTTGGCGAACCCATTGGTTGAGTGAGGTATGAACTCAGCAGATGGTCTCTTGGCCACAGTTGGACATGGACATTCTCTCGACCGAAGGTGGCGATCTCTGCAGGAATTCTGTTTTGGGACAATGGGGCGGAATATGCGAACTCCATTATTGATGTGAAAGTGAAAGTGAAAGTTCCATCGCCATCACTTGTGATTTGAGTTGAACGTGTTCCATGTCCGATAAGAAACGCAGGTCTGAAGTTGCCGGTTGAAAGGCGGAGAGTGATTTCCCATCCGCTTCGGGATGCCCAGTCGACATCCATCTCGATACTTGGAGTTGTAAATCCTCCGGCCCAACTGGATTTCAACACGCAGACACCGTCAGAGTTGTTCTCGTACTTGTTGCCATCACAAGAAGTTGAAGGCCCATTAGCGCTACAACGAGCACTTACGGAAAGCCCCGCAGGCAGTTCTGCTGCCGACATATAGGTATTCGTGACTTTTTCCGGAGAGACAGTCGTGACCGATTCGATGCAGCCGTTTACGACGGTGTCGGTACACCAATTCCAAGAACCAAGCGATGGAGTGAGAGACGTTGCGCTCACGGTATTCGGGGTACTGACTAAGAACGTTGACAGAGATAGCAACGTGGTTGCGACACACCATCTCACAGCGGTTTTCATACTCATAGTGAACCCTTCGTAGAAACGTCGCCTGGTGCCGCAGGCGTATCGGAATCGTCTGTTGCCTGGGCAATCTTCCAGGCCAACCATATAAAGAGGAATTGAAATGGTAAGCGGCCATACGAGACCACTTGATCACTAAACGGCTTATCGCGCCAATCCCACGCCATGTACAGGTTTGCTGGGTACACCGCGATGTACAGCCAGATTGCAGCAATCGCTCCGGCACGACGACTGGATTGGCGTAGCAACAGAACCGCAATCAGAATTTCGGCAACACCACTTATATATGTCCAAAACGCTTCACTTGGTGGAAGCCATGGCGGAACAATGTCATTGAAAAATTCTGGCGATGCAAAGTGCATGACACCGGCAAACCCAACAAACAGTCCCATAACAACTGCAACGCGATTCCAAAACTGTGTGTTCATTCGGCATTCTCCGCTAATACGAATTGCAAGGCAGCGTCTGCTGCGGGTGAGGGGAGCGACCAGATCAGATCGCGTAACAAGATTGCTTCGTTCACATTCAAACCTAAACGACGCATAGCTTCGTGTAAACGAGAGATGGCTGTGGTGTAGGCATCGGGGTGCAATAAATGAGCGTTACGCACGAGTTCGTCTCGGTACACGCCAGCAATTTCAGTAAGGCCTGCACGAAGCTCGTCCGTTCGGTGACGTCGAATCTCTCGCTTGTGCTTGTCTTCTAATTGTTTCTTGCCGCCGCGCTTTACACCCATTAACACCAATGTCTTTTCAATGTCGGCGGCTTCTTGTTCGTGTCGTTGCGTTAATGGTTCGGTGGAATCGTCAATGAGCCCGAGGATTTGTTCAACAATTGCCGCAACAGTTGCACCTGTTCCATCAATACGTCGCGGAATGTTCGCAAAGAAATCTCGACGATGTGCAAGTTGTTTGTCGTTCGCCAACAATCGCCCGCGCGTCAGGCTTCCGTGAGAAGACCTCGCGGCAGCATCAGCAACATCGGCAGCAACACCTTCGTTTTGAAGAATGGATGAGATAACCGAATTCTCAAGTGGACCAAAGTGAATGCTGATACATCGCGACGCAATTGTGACAAGTGAGTCGTCTACTTGTTCGGCCAGCATGATGAAGAAGACGCCAGTAGGTGGCTCTTCGAGAGTTTTCAGCAACCGCACAATGGCGGCAGGCTGCATGAGATTCACCTCGTGCATGATGATGACTTTGCGTGCACCTTCAGTTGGTGTGGTGGAAGCAATCTTGATGACTTCTTCCGCCTGGTCTTTCAGAATGGATGCGCCTTCACGCTTTACTTCGTGAATGTCTGGGTGTGTGCCACGCCACGCCATGTCGTTAATGCGGTCAGACGAATCGTCGGAGTTCGATAGCAACACACCGGCGAAGGCACGAGCGGCTTCGGCAGAACCACACCCTTCAGGTCCAACAAATAAATAGGCATGGACGGGTTGTTGAACGGCGCGGCGCAAATGCTGCACTGCGCGGTCTTGGCCAAGAACAAAATCCCACACCGATGTCACGGTGTTGAGACTACTCACCGAGTCTGTCGAGCACCTTGGTGCGGATATCGGCTTCCACGTCGTCTTTCGGCAGAGTGCCGTCAATAACGATCCATCGAGACGGGTCGGCGTTACGCAATTCGGTAAAGCCCTGTGCGATTCGGGCAAAGAATTCCGGCCCCTCACGCTCAAAGCGGTCAAGGTCGCGCTTGGCCAGTCGTTCATTCAGAATGTCGGTCGGCACATCTATATAGATGACCATGTCGGGCAACCGGTTGTTCAGAGCCCACGTAGAGATGGACAACAACGCATCGGTACCCAACTGGCGGCCGTAGCCCTGGTAGGCGAGTGTTGAATAAATGGATCGGTCACTCACCACATGTTGTCCGCGAGTAAGTGCGGGCTGAATAACTTCGGCCATGTGTTGAGCACGGTCGGCTGCCATTAACAACGCTTCGGTACGTCGGTCTAGGTCGGTGTTTTCTGTGTCGGCCAAAATTGCACGTAACAGTGAACCAATACGTGTTCCACCTGGTTCACGCGTGATGACAGCGTTTAGATGTTCACCAAGCCGCTTTGTGTGCGTGCTCTTTCCACAACCCTCGAGTCCTTCGAGTGCGATGTAGGCAGGAGTTGTCACTCGTCGTCTACCTTTGGCGCAGCTTTCTTCTTTGCTGCAGCCTTTTTGGCCGGCGCCTTCTTCTTCGCTGGTGCTTTCTTTGCTGCAGCCTTCTTCGCCGGCGCCTTACGTCCGCCCGACTTCTTCTTCGGCCCACCGTTTGCTTCGATGTATTCACGACGAAGTTGCAGCAATTCGTACGCACGCTCGTTTGTCATGGCTTCCATGCGGTCACCACGAGTAAGACCTGCATTCGTTTCGCCATCGGTGACGTAATCACCAAAGCGACCTTCTTTTCCAACAACCGGCTTGCCGCTTACTGGGTCATTACCAAACTCTCGCAGTGGTGGTTTGGCTGCTGCACGACCACGACCGAACGTGCGTGGAGTTGCAAGCAATGCGAGTGCTTCTTCTAAAGACACAGTGAGCAATTGCTCTTCTGTCTGCAGTGAACGGCTCTCTTTGCCCTTTGCAACGTACGGACCATACCGACCATTTTGTGCGGTGATGATTTCGCCGTCTGCTGGGTCTGCACCCACAACGCGCGGCAATGACAACAAGTCCAAACAATCTTGTAATGTCATGCGATCAACATTCATGGTCTTGAATAATGACGCCATCTTTGGCTTGTCTAAACCAGTTGGTGGTTCGTCCATGGTGCCCCACTGAACGTACGGACCGTAACGACCAGACTTCACAAAGACCGGGAAACCGTCGTGTTCACCAATGGGCGTGTCACCTTTTGGTGCCTTCAGTAATGCAACGGCGGCGTCACATGTCAACTCGTCTGGCGTCATGGTGTCTGGAACACTTGCTGTGATTTCTCCACTGCGAACATATGGTCCGTACAAACCTGGCTTCACCACAACGTCTTCGCCAGTGTCGGGGTGTGTGCCCAAGGGGAACGTGTTTAGTTCGGCAGCGTCAATGGTGTCCAAGTTGCTGGTCACAATGTTGCGCAAACCAGGCTCATGTTCACCACCGAAGTAGAACTCTTGTAGCCAGTCCTTCTTATTCAACTCGCCGCGCGCAATGGCGTCGAGGTCGGCGTCGAGGTCGGCAGTGAATTCATAGTCAACGAGTGAGTTGAAATTGTTCTCCATCAACTTCACAACAGAGAACGCAGTCCATGTGGGAACAAGTGATGTTCCCTTCTTCCATAAATAATGGCCGCGATCAACCATGGTGGAAATAATGGAAGCCCACGTTGAAGGACGACCAATTCCCTTCGCTTCAAGTTCTTTTACCAACGATGCTTCGGTGTAACGCGGCGGTGGCGATGTGGAGTGCGATGTAGAGGTGTACTCGGAGACGGGAACACTGTTTCCTTCTGCAAGGACAGGAAGCAATAATGACTTCTCGTCATCACTTTCTGTTTCGTCTTCATCGCGAGACTCTTCATACGCAGCGCGATAGCCAGGGAACGTAATTGTTGTTCCGCTTGCCGAAAATTCACAATCGCTGCGGTCGTTGTTGGCAGCAGTTGCGCCCAAACGAACGCTTGTTGTTGAACCAATTGTGTCGGCCATTTGCGATGCAAGAGTGCGCTGCCAAATAAGGCGGTACACGCTGAGATCTTGACCACGAAGTTCACTTGCAAGGCTGTCGGGTGAGCGCAAGGGGAGAGCCGGACGAATTGCTTCGTGAGCTTCTTGTGCATTTTTCACTTTGGTTTGGTACTTGCGCGGACCGTTCTGTGGCACGTAGTCGTTTCCGTAGTCGCGCTGCACATACGAACGAATCTCGCCAATTGCTTCGTCAGACAAGGTGACCGAGTCGGTACGCATGTATGTAATGAAGCCGCGTTCATACAGTCCTTGCGCAATGCTCATTACTTGACGTCCCGACAAGCGCAGCTTTCGGCCAGCTTCTTGCTGCAGTGTGCTGGTGGTAAACGGCGGCTTTGGCGACGAGCGATATGGCTTGGTGTCAACCTTGCGAACAAGAAGATCTGTTCCGGCAAGACCATTTGCTAATTCAGTTCCGAGTGCGGTTGTAATAACAAGCACGTCTCCATTGGGAACACCAAGTTCAGAGAAATCTTTGCCCGTTGCTACGCGCTGGCCATTCACCGACACCAACTTGGCTGTGAATGACGGAGTAGTAGAGGTAATGGCCTCTAACGAGAAGTAGTCGGCAGCGCGGAACAGAATTCGTTCACGTTCGCGTTCCACAACAAGTCGAAGCGCTGGACTTTGCACGCGGCCCGCAGAAAGTCCACGGTTTACACGGCGCCACAACACGGGCGACACTTCGTAGCCATATAAACGGTCAAGAATTCGGCGTGCTTCCGCGGCGTCGACAAGGCCGTAATCAAGGTCGCGCGGATTCTCCACTGCTTCACGAATGGACTTGGCGTTGATTTCGTGGAACACCATGCGATGCACGGGCACTTTCGGCTTCAACTGTTCCAACAAGTGCCAAGAAATCGCTTCGCCTTCGCGGTCTTCGTCCGTTGCCAGATACAGCGCAGTGGCATCTTTCAGTGCGGCTTTCAGTTCTTTTACAACGGTGCGTCCACGCTCGGTGAGCTCGTATGACGGCTTGAAACCGTTCTCCACATCCACTGCGAGACCCTTGCTGGGAAGGTCTGCAATATGGCCAACAGAGGGGCGAACATCAAACTCCGGACCGAGGTATTGGGAGATGGTTTTGGCCTTTGCGGGGGACTCAACGATGACTAATGACTTGGGCATACCTTTTTCATCGCTATGTGATTTGACCCTGCCTTGTCAAGGCAGAACCCTGAAACCCTTACGGCACTAGGGTTTCGGATCGACGTGGACGTGGTGGGTTCCTTCCACGTCGATGCGGGGAAGCACCCGATCGAGCCATTTTGGAATCCACCAGTTGCGGTCGCCCAACAGTTCCATCGTGGCGGGAACGAGCAACATTCGCACCACCGTGGCGTCGATGAAGACGGCTACGGCCATACCCATTCCGAAGAGCTTCAATTGGCGGTCCGGAGCCAAGACGAAGGCAGCGAAAACGCACACCATGATGAGAGCGGCAGCGGTGATGACACGCGCCGTTGCAGCAACACCATCGGCAACTGATGTGGTGTTGTCACCAGTGCGGTGGTACTCCTCTTTCATACGCGACAACAAGAACACTTCGTAGTCCATTGACAATCCGAACACGATGGCAAACAAGAACATGGGTGCCCATGCCTCCACCGGACCAGGTTTTCCAATTCCGAAGAAGTCTCCGGCCCAGCCCCACTGGAACACAGCAACAATGACTCCATAAGCAGCACCTACCGACAACAAGTTCATGAGCACAGCTTTTAGCGGAACGAGAATGCTGCGGAAGACGGCCATAAGGAGAAAGAACGACAGCACCAACACAATGCCAATCAGCCACGGCAGTCGTTGTGACAAATAGTCGGAGAAGTCGATACCGCCAGCGGTGAATCCACCCACTTTCGCATCAACGTTTGTTGAAGGAATGACATCGGAACGAAGTCGATGCACCAGATCTGATGTTGCTTCGTCTTGCGGTGAGGTTGTTGGGTACGCAATCACAAGACCCACTTCGGTGCTTGGAAGTGGAACAGGGATTGCAGCAGCAATTCCTTCCGCTTTTGCGATTGTTCCCGCGAACTGCTTCATTGCTGCAGGGTCACTTGGTGTTGAGCCTCCTACAGAGATGTAGAGCGGCCCGTTAAAGCCTGGGCCAAATCCTTCACTGATGAGGTCGTATGCACGACGAACATCTGTGGATTTGTCTGCATTGCCGTTATCACTAAATCCGAGTCGTAGTGAGAACATGGGTGCAGACATCACGCCCAACAACACCACAGACCCAATCAGTGATGTCCACGGACGGTGTTGAACAACTCGACTCCATCGCCACCACACCGAGTGCTGATGATTGTTTTGCGCGCGATGGGGCAATGGTTCACGCAACGCCTGAACGAAGAAACGCAGTATTTGCGCTGCAATTGCAACGATTATGCCAGCGAGAAGAATGGAAATCTCATGTGTGAAGACAGCAATCATTGCGCTAAACACAGCAACCGCAAGGGAGAGAACTGCGGCACGAGATGTGTTGTCAATACGGTGTCCCACCATTGCCAGTAGTGCGGGAAGCAACGTGACAGACGCAATCATCATGACAGCAACGCCAATGGCCATTGCAACGGAGAATCCGCTGACGAATGCAAGCCCAATGGACAACAAGCCGAGAAGAGCAACAACAACAGTGATTCCGGCGAACAAGACCGCACGCCCCGATGTGTCAATTGCTTCGACAATTGAATCTTCTACCGACATGCCGTCATGCAGTGCTTCGCGATATCGCGTAACGATGAATAGCGCGTAGTCAATTCCCACGCCAAGACCAATCATGGCAACCATTGACGTTGCTTCACTAGGCATCGACATGAGATTGCTGACGATGATCACTATTCCCGATGCTGCAGCAAGACCAAGTAGTGCTACTCCAATTGGAAGACCCATCGCGATAACAGAACCAAAGGCGAGTACCAGAATGATGACGGCAGCAAGAAGTCCCAGTGCTTCGCTCTCTGGCATTTCAAAAACTCGGAAGAGTTGACCACCGTATTCAACAGTGACGCCGTCGGTTGTGCGAAGTGAGTTGGTGACTTTCTTGATGTCCTTGGCAACAACTTCCATCTCTTGTAGAGACATGTCTTCTGGCGTGGTGACTTGAGCAAAAGCAATCGTGCGAGTTTGATTGGCCTGAGTGGGAACTTCGTATGGGCTCAACACGCGCAAACGTGGAATCTCTGCCACGGCCTTCAGCGCGGTGGTGATTGCTTGTTTCGTAGATGGGTCATCGATTGTGCCATTGGTCTTGAAGACAATCTGACTACTTTCACCGCCGTCGCTTGGACTGACGCGTGAGATCATTTCCTGTGCATCGCGAGCATCACTGTTCGGCAATTCCATTTCGGTTCGGAAGGCATCGCCCAAAGAAGAGCTTGCGATTGAGATGAGAATGACGAGGGGAAGCCAGATTCCGAGAACCATGGTTTTCTTACGACGAACAGCAAATGTGGCGAGTTTGCGCAGCACAGGGGGTCCTTTGAATTTGGGGGCAATCAAAGGCTAGGCAGTCCCCTCGCAGGAGACGGAGATGAACGGTACGGTTTCTGTAGATGAGTTCACATGTCACACATACCGAGACGCCGGGTAACCCCGTGCTATTCGGTCGCGTGACTCGTCTCGATAGAGGATGGAGCACAGTTCGCCTCGATTCTTCAGAAGTTGTGCGAGTGCGCAATTTGGGTGTTGAGGTGGCTGTCGGAGATCGTGTGACGGTCACTGCCGACTATGAACGAATTGACTCTGTTCATGAACGACGCAGTGCATTAACTCGTAGAAGTTCGTTTGAGGGTGCACGTGGAACTCGCCAAATTGTTGCCAGCAACATTGACACCGTGTTTGTTGTGCACGCGGTGAACGCCGATGTCAATCAACGCCGCTTGGAACGCGAACTGGTCTTGGCATTCGATAGCGGTGCAACACCAGTTGTAGTTCTTACAAAAACAGACACAGTCACGCCAGAACACGCCCAAAGCGTTGCCTCTTCGTTGGCGGAAGTTGCATTAGACGTTGACATTGTCTTGGTGAGTTCTCGCACTGGCGATGGCCTCGACTCCATTCGTGCTCACGCCCCAGAAGGTGACACCGTGGCGTTCATTGGGGCAAGCGGTGTGGGCAAGTCCACCTTGGTGAATGCACTAGTAGGCCACGAAGTGCAACGCACTGGTGAAGTGCGAGAAGACGATCAAAGAGGTCGTCACACCACTGTTGCCGCAGAACTCATAGCGCTCCCTGGTGGAGCGTGGTTGTTAGATACCCCTGGCCTACGTGCCGTCACACTGTGGACAAGTGGAGTTGGAATCGAACGCGCATTTCGTGATGTCTTCGACATTGCCGAGAACTGCCGTTTTCGAGACTGTAAACACATGGACGAACCCGATTGTGCCGTCCTTGATGCAATTGCCAATGGAACTCTTCCAGAGATTCGTCTTTCGTCTCTTCGCAGACTTGTTGCCGAAGAACTCGCTGTTGAGGAAGAACAAGTTGAACGAGAACGTGCGCAAGACAGACGTGGTGTGCGTCGCAAACCTACGCGTTAGTTCACAAACTGCAGACCAACAATTGCGCCACCACCAACGTTGTCTAATACATACGCACTTGCGCCGTGGTCGTGGGCACATTGAGCAACAATGGCAAGCCCCAAACCAGAACCTGGCATTGAGCGTGTTGCAGTGGCTCTATAGAACCGATCAAACACCAACGGTTTGTCGTCATCGCCAATTCCGGGACCATGGTCGCGAACTTCGACTCGCAATGCACCAACATGAATTTCAACGGGTGATTCTCCGTTACTGAACTTGATGGCATTATCGACAAGGTTGGACACTGCGCGTTCTAATTGATGCGGTCGCGCTGTAATGACGGTGTTCTCAGTGGCATGAACGGTGACAGATGAAGAAGTACGACGAACAGCACGTGATGCAATGTCGTTGGCAAGTTCTGCAAGGTCAACGGGTTCAGCATTTTCTATTGCGCGATGATCCGTGGCTAGTGAGTTCAGTTCTGCGCTGAGGTCTACAAGTTCGTCAACTTCGGCCTTGATATCTGCCAGAACAGACGCACGGTCCGCGTCTGACAACGATGCCCGTTCAAGTAATTCTGCATTTGCCCGCAAACTTGTCAGGGGAGTACGAAGTTCGTGACTTGCATCTTGCACCAATCGTCGTTGGCGTTCGCTGCTGTCGCGAAGTGCGCCCAACATCGTGTTGAAACTGCGTGCTAATTGAGACACTTCGTCGTTTCCGGTGACATCAATGGAACGATTGAGGTCTTGCGTGACAGCAATAGATTCAGCTGTTTCTGCAAGATTCTCAATAGGTTGACTAATGCGTCGCGCAAAAAGCCACCCTGCTGCACCAGAGATGACAACGGCCAGCATTGCAAACAGCGGTAACCACAAACGCATTCCTTGCTGAGCATCGACAGCAATTTGATTATCTTTTGCTACTTGTATCAATGTTCCGTCTGATGCTGCAACGGTGAAGACCTTGAACTGGTGTGAGTTCAAAGTAATTGTGTTTTTGCTGATCTGCAGGCTGCCTGGAACAAGTGCACGATCTGACTCGGTGACCGGAAGTGCGGGGTTTTCTTGACGACCGAGAATTCGTCCATCGGGCAGAACTACTTGCGTTATGGAATCGGTTTCAGTTTGCAGAATTGCTCGATTGACAGGCCCACGACCAAATGCATCTTGCCAACTAAAGAATGGATCGGCAACAATTTTTAGAATGGTGTCAATTCGTGTGTTCAATGAATCGTTCACGCGTGCAGACAATTGAGACGTTGCAATGCTGTACGCACCAATGCTCATTGCAGTAGCAAGAACAAACACCAAACTTGCGGTGATGACAACAAAACGTGTTCGCAGATTCATGATGCCTTTACCGTGTATCCAACACCACGAACGGTGTACACAATTCGACTCTCACCGTTTTCTTCTGTCTTACGGCGAAGGTAACCGATATAGACATCCAGCGATTTAGAGCTTGTTTCAAAGTCGTATCCCCAAATGGCTTCATAAATTTGTTCGCGTGTAACCACGGTGTTGGGCCGTTGCATTAACAGTTCGAGTAAGTCGAATTCAGTTTTGGTGAGTACTAATTCTCGTTCACCGCGCTTTACCTCGCGCGATAAAGAGTTCAACGTTAAGTCACCTACACGTAGCACTGATGTTGATGCACTTGGTGCAGATCGACGCAAGAGGGCACGACACCGGGCAAGAAGTTCATCAATAACAAATGGCTTCACTAAATAGTCATCTGCACCAGCATCTAACCCTGCTACTCGATCACCCACTTCAACACGAGCAGTGAGCAACAAGATGGGTGTTAACACTCCGCGATGTCGTGCTTCACGACACACGGTAAGACCATCTGCGAAAGGCATCATGACGTCTAAGACGGCGAGGTCAAAGCGTGATTTGCTGAGTGCTTCAAGGGCGGCATGCCCATCGTTGACGGCGGAGACCTCATAGTTT
This sequence comes from Ilumatobacteraceae bacterium, assembly GCA_021299715.1. GTDB lineage: Bacteria > Actinomycetota > Acidimicrobiia > Acidimicrobiales > Ilumatobacteraceae > UBA2093. The sequence continues at coordinate 71,475 of JAJTEL010000005.1, forward strand.
TCAAGCTCTAGAACCCGCTGAACAGCCTTACGAACGGCCGGATCATCCTCTGCAATGAGTACTTTTCGGGTGTCCATGACCTCACCGTAGCCATGAAACACAAGGGTTTCATGATCCTTGGCTGGATTCTTGAAGTCTTCTTACCTAACTCATGTTTACTCCTTACCTAGGAGCGTGAAAGTAGGTCCAGCCAGGAACACCTGGTGACACCCACACACAGAAAGAACCCACATCATGAAGATCAACTCCCGTTTCGCAAAGGTCGCAGTGGCCTCCGGACTCGTCGTCGCAACAGGCGCGGCTGTCCTTGGTATCACCGGCTTTGCAAGTGCAGAAATTGCACGCAACACTTCAGCGAACATCGTCAATATCGACGATGTAGCTGGCGAAGGCACGTCCGATTTACTCAGCGGTGGAGCAATCCAAGTTGACGGATCTGTTAGCGCCGAATCTGTTTCACCAACAACCGACACAGTGAAGAGCCGTCCACAGGTACTGGCAGCAGCTGCTGAAGCTTTGGGTATGACCGAGGCCGAACTTGTTACCGAACTTCAGAGCGGAAAGTCAATCAAGCAAGTTGCCGATGCAAAGAATGTCAACATCGACACAATTATTGCAAAGATGACCGCTGCGGTGAAAGCTCATCTTGACGCAGAAGTTGCTTCTGGTGAGCACACACAAGCTGAAGCAGATGCAAAGCTTGCAGAATTCCAAACTCGTGTGACCGAAATGGTGAACAAGACGGGCCTTCCACAGCGTGGCGGTAAGGGCCAGCATGGCGGTCGCGGCGGACATGGTCCAGCGAAGTTTGCTACTACAAATCTTGCCACCGTACTGAAGTTGACCGAAGCAGAACTGCAGACAGAACTGAAGGCCGGAAAGACCCTCACTCAAATTTCAGCCGCACAGAATGTTGACATTGCCGACGTGAAGAACGTTCTTGAATCTGACTTCAAGGCTCATCTTGACGAAGAGGTTGCTTCTGGTAAGCACACACAAGCAGAAGCCGATGGAAAGCTTGCTGAGTTCAAGACCCGCATTAATGACATGGTCAACGGTGTTCACGTCGGTAAGGGCGGACATGGCGGTCGCGGCGGTCATGGCCACGGTCCAATGGGTGAGGCTCCTGCTCAGCCCGCAGCACCGTCTGCACAAGGCACATCAGCCGACGCATAAATCGTGTGTGCCGAAAAGGCACCTCATTGATTTCCCCTTCAGACAGCTGGAGTCCTTTATGGGCTCCAGCTGTTCTGTTTATTCAGCGAGGCGAACTACGAACCAGAGATGGACTGAACAACAGTGACTGCACGATCAAAGCCGGTATCGGTCAGGCGTTGACGCATACGTGGTTCGGTAGACACCACCACTAAATCTCCACCGGTGGTGCGTGCTCGACCTGCCGCGCCAAGAAGTAACCCGAAGCCGGCGTCGTCGACAAGTCCCGCACCATCGAGGTCAACAACAACCGTGGTGCCACGCGCTTCTGTAACTAGTCGGGTGAGGGCATCGTTGAAGCGCGGGATGGACACAATGTCGATATCGCCTGCTACGACGAGCACATGACGTTCACCCACATGAGAGCGGCGAAGAGACAGATCCATACACCTCACGCTAATGCCTTTTCATCCCAGCACAATCGGTGCTTCACGCATCATGGTGACCGACTGAGATAAAACTCCAGACGGCAAGAACTTGCCAAACCACCACAGACCCCCTGTGCGCTTGGTTGTCACGGTGAGATATCCAAGCGCGAGATCTTCGGAGACGGAGACAGTGATGTTTGGGTTTCGAACGGCATGTCGCGCAGCGATTGCGGGGTTGTCTGCGGTACTGGCTACTCGTGCTGCCACACGGGCCGTGTCATGTAGAGCGATGTACTGCAAACAGGTAATTGTGGTGCCAATCAGTAAAGCAACACATGCAACGACGAGTGGCATCACCAAAGCGAACTCCACTGTTGCCTGGCCGCGTTGTTTACTCAACGGGCGCAGTTGCTCGAGACAGAATCGACTCGAACACATTGTCGAAAAGTGATCCGATTTTTCCAGCACCACCACCAGCCGTAGCCCATGCAATGACAAGAGTGGCAATAATTGCGGCGACGAGCAATACCAATGCGTATTCGGTCGTGGCTTGTCCACGATGTTGTTCAGTAGTCATGTGTCTCCCATTAGGTGAATGTTGAAGAGGAAAGTGATGTAAGGCCAGCCATCACAAATGGCATGAGTGCAATAAGAAGAAATGCGGGAAGTACACAAAACACGATGGGCAGGGCCAATTTTGTGGGAAGTTGTCGTAACTGAAATTCGGCGTTACACCGTGATTCACTGCGAGCATCGGAAAGTAATTGGGTTGCAACTGACACCACGGGAGTTCCACTCTCAACTGATTCAGTGATGGTTTGCGACAACATCTGACCGGGTTGACCAAAATGATCCGCTAACGGTGCAAGTGCGACACGAAGTGAGGAACCATCATTTAGTTGTTGTGCAATATGGACACCGATAGGAGAGACGTGTCTCCATGTGGAACAGGCAGAAACATGAGAGTGACCTGCATGCAATGCAACGCAAAATGCAAAGGTGAAACGCTGATACTCGGCGTGAGGTGAGGCGGTGCTTATTGACGTCGCGAGGCGGTGCATCCACAGCCAACCCGTCACGTTGAGTGCCACGCCAAGCATGAGAACAATGCAAGTGCCGACGGATGAAAAGGATTGACGAAGCGACGGCGACACAAGACATCCGAACAGCAAGCATGCGAGAGGTAACGACGTCAGTATTCGTGCCGTGATGTGTGCGTGTGCAGTGCCAATATGTAGCTGGGCTTTCAGTGATTCCTCGTCACGAAGACATTGCGCAGCGAGACTTAGTGCAGCAGGGTGAAGTGTGCCAGCTTGGCACGACAACAACAGGTACAAAGTAAAGCTTTCATGCAGTGTGCCACTGGCGTCAGAATGAGCAACTGTGAGGACATCTTCTAGTAAGTGCGCTTCATGCACATACTGTTGGGCAATGCTGTGCACAACTGACGGAGCATCTGTGCGCGCAGCATGAGAATGAAATGCTGCAGATGAGTTAATTCCACTACGTACTGATCTCGCCAATGCTTCACAGAAGTCCGCCGGACTAATTTCGGCCGACGTGGCAGTGGCTGTGGTGTGTTGTACCTGAACAGCATGTGGAATTCTGAAGCGCTTTCGAGTGACGCGCTTGTCGGCGTACCGGAAGATTCGTGGTGACAGCGCCCATGCAACACTGCACGTCAGCCCAAGGTGGTAAGCCACTTTCAGCATGTGTCATGACCAAGCGTGTGTACATCGGTAATGAGTCGACGACCAGTGGGGAGCCGCGTGATGTGCACAACGGCAGTTACAGCACTGTGTACAAGTTCGATTGCGTCGCGTTGTGTCCATTGGGGGTGGTGCCGCAGAACCAGTGCGGCTAATCGTTGTGTGGTGTGCGCCGCCGACGATGCATGCACAGTTGTCCAGCTACCGGAGTGGCCAGAACTTAAGGCGAGCAGCATGTCCACCACTTCTGTTCCGCGTACTTCTCCCACGACAAGGCGGTCAGGTCTCATGCGCAATGATGTGCGCACTAAGTCGTGCAAGGTGACTGCACCCATGCCGTCTTGATTGGCCGGTCGGGTTTGCAAGGCAACAACATGTGGATGGCGAAAACGAATCTCGGCGGTGTCCTCTGCGCATACCACCCGGTCATGCGGGGAGAACCATTCTGTTACCGCAGAAATTAATGATGTTTTTCCTGACGATGTCTCGCCCGATACAACGACATTTGCACGTGATGTAACAAGTTGCCGTACCTGTTCGCAGTGATGCTCAGATCCGAATGCGGCAAGTGGGAGCGTGCGTTGTGGAAATTTTCGAATGTTGATACTGGTGCCATGCAGTGCAATTGGTGGCAGAACAACGCATGCACGAGACCCGTCGGGAAGTCGAGCATCGAGAATGGGTGACAACGCATCAATACGACGATGAGAGAGTCGGCTGATTCCCTCTACAAGAAGTGCGACCTCTGTTGGAGAAAGAGAACCATGTCGAGCGATACCAGTGGTGCTTTCCACCCAGACGTCACTGCCGTTCACCACCATGACCTCTAAGACATCGGGTGATTCCAGCACATCACGGATGGGCCCAAGCCCCGTGAGCATTAGTTGGTGTCGGTTGTGATGTGGCGGCCTAACAGTTGTTCAACCCGCGATGGCAGCAAACCTGCATCGACAGCGCGAGCGATTGCTGGCTCGTAGGGAATTCGTGCTTCCAAACTGGCCCCAAGAACTTGAACAACGTCGTTAGTGGTGAGTGCTCGGCCTGGTTCTTCAAGAACGTATGCATGCACCGGGCGTGGAAGATGAGTGGCTCGACGAAGAGTGAGATAACACGGCCGAGCAACTGTGATGACTTTTGTTGCCGCGTCGTGTAACACGGTGGGAAGACGACCGACTCCGGCATCGACAACAACTGTGTAGGGCAGGGTGGAAATAGCGTCTGCAAGTGCTGCCCACCGTGGTTCGCCGGAAATGAACTGGGACCCAGAATGCACAACAAGCAAGTTGGAGGTTGCCTCGCTACCGAGGGCTAGAAGTGCAGCGGAATCTCCGTGATGGTTCTCGGATAACCAATCATTTATTCCTGGTCCGTGCGGTTCTGACATTCCAACAGTGGCTGGTTGATCGCCACATAAGTCAAGTAGCACCGTACGTTGTCCACGCAGGGCCGACAGCAATGCGTATGAAGCAGCGGTCACCGTGGTGCCATTGCCACCTTTCGGTGAAGTGAAGATAAGAGACATGGTCCTCCAGTCAGGTTGGAGGTCATGTGTGCCGTCGCATTCGACAGCGGAAGAACTATCTCACTTCATTACGAAGTGGAGCTCCCGCCAAGAAGTTTCGGAAGTTTTCAACAAAGAGTTTTTCTGCGCGTATGGCAGATTTTGGAGATGCACCAGAACTATGGGGTGTCACTATGACGTTCGGCATGGACCACAAGGGCGAATCTTGTGGAAGTGGTTCAACAGCAAAAACATCAAGACCAGCACCAGCAATGTGCCCAGACTGCAGTGCGGCAACTAATGCAGGTTCTTCTACGAGTTCACCGCGCCCAACATTGATGAAGTGTGCTCCTGGCTTCATGCGCGACAGTCGCGCGGCGTCAAACAAGTTCACGGTGTCGTTTGTAAGAGGTAACGCAACAGCAACCCAATCGGCGCGAGACAAAACAGCATCTAGTTGATCAAATCCGTAAGTAGCGCATGGTTCATTCCCTGTGGGAGTGCGACGAATTGCTTCAACGTCCATATTTAATGCCACACCGAGCCGCGCAATCTCCATACCAATTGGTCCCATACCAATAACTGCTAGTCGTGCACCATCTAACTCAGTGAACTGGTGACGTTCCCATTCACGCGCATCTTGGTGCTTCATCCACGCGCGCACGTTTCTACTGAGTGCAAGCATGTACAGAATTGCCGTTTGTGCAATAGGAGATGCAGTTGCGCCCGTGGAATTAGAAAGTCGAACGCCGCGTTCCAGCAGTTGTTGAAAGAACGGACTATCTACACCAGCAGAAAATGTGTGTAACCATTTCAGTTGTGTTGCACGCAAGATAGAGAGAGCAATTCCGCGAGAGCGTTCGGGCCATAAGTCGCTTGAGTAAAACGCAATGTCAATTGAGGACACCACGTCATCGGAAACAGGTTCGTCGCCAACGTAAATGACGGGTTCCAAACGGGGGGCTATTTCACGCAGCGCATCACCCTCGCGGGCCCACACGTTGTCGCTAATGAGAAGAACGGGATGACTGTCGCCTGTGGTCATTGCCACAGACTATGTAACACGGTGCTCTTGGGCAGTACCGTCAGAGTCATGCGCATTCTTGTTGGACTTCTTTCGGTGCTGTCGCTAGCGCCCACCCACATTGGGTCTGGGGACAGCGTTCAACCGCGCGATACGGAATCTGTCATCAACACCATTCGTCCCGCCCTTCCCGATGGAGTTCGCGTCAGCATTGTGGGTGCCGACACCTTTGTCCGCCTTGAGTCAGATGGCGTACGGGTAGAAGTGCATGGTTACGACGACGAACAGTATTTACGTATCTCTGCAGAAGGCGTCGTTGAAATTAATGATGCGTCTATGACCACCGTGCTGAACGGTGATCGTTACGGAAATGTCGATGTCACAAATGTTGATACGTCCGGAATTCCGAAGTGGCGAGTTATAGGAACAAATGGCGTCGCCATGTGGCACGACCATCGTTCTCATTGGATGAGCCCCAAACCTCCCGCAGCTATTGACGAAGACGGGAAAGTTTTGGATTGGGACATTCCCATGATCATTGCGGGTACGCGCACAATGGTGTCGGGAACTCTGTACATCCGAGACAAAGCCAGTGTTGCGTGGTGGTTGTTCGGACTCCCCGCAATTTTGCTCGCGGTTGTGTTGGCTCTTACTCGCCGACGTTTGTTTTTGTGGTTGGCGGCCGTCGCGTCCGTGAAGGGAATCATTGTTGGCTACTTGGAATTCACTGGGTTGCCAGACGATGCGCGAATTACGCCCGTTCTCATGATGTTCAGCGCAGGAGCTCTTGTCATTTCTGCGATGGCTATTGCTACATCGCGGCGCGATGGCCGACATCACGTTGCCGTCAGCTTGAATGCCGGAGCCGGTGTTGCCTTGGTCATCGTCGCGTGGCTGTGCGTTGATCAGATTCGTGCTGCTTATGTGCCAGGAATTGAGTGGCCGTGGATGGCGCGTGCAACCTTGCCCAGTTTGATGGGAATTGGTTTGGTGAGCGCGATTGATGGTGTGACGCGCATTTTGCGCCCACCGCAAGAGAAAATTGCGTAAGCGTTAGACCGACAACAGGTCGCGCGCACCGGTGTCTGACGACGGGTGACGCAACTTGCTCATGGCACGCGCTTCAATTTGGCGAATGCGCTCGCGCGTGAGGTTGAAGTGTTCTCCCACTTCTTCCAATGTGCGACCTTCGCCACCGTTCAAACCGAAACGCAATTTAAGAATTTCACGCTCGCGTTCGTCGAGTGGAGCCAGCAGACGCTGAATCTCTTCGGGGAGCAGCGACGTTGCCGCTACTTCGAATGGAGATTCGGCTGAGCGGTCTTCAACAACGTCACCAAGTTCTGCATCGCCGTCTTCACGAAGTGGTTCAGACAACGACAATGGCTCGGCGGCGAAGCGCAATGCTTCGGTGACCTTGTCTTCTGGCATCTCTACTTCTTTTGCCAGTTCGGCAAGAGTGGCAGGGCGACCAAACTTCAGCTCGAGGCGCGAGCGAGCCTTTTGCAGGCGAGCAAGAGTGTCGCCGGCATGGACTGGAAGGCGGATGGTGCGACCGGTGTTTGCGATACCGCGGGTAATTGCTTGGCGGATCCACCATGTTGCGTACGTGGAGAACTTGAAGCCTTTACGCCAGTCGAACTTTTCGACCGCGTGCATAAGGCCAAGGTTGCCTTCTTGAATGAGGTCGAGAAGAGGAAGACCAGATGCCTGGTACTTCTTGGCGATGGAGACCACAAGGCGAAGGTTGGACTGAACGAAAGCGCGCTCGGCAATTTCGCCTTCGCGGATGGCTTTGCGCAGTTCGCGGCGCTTGGTGGCAGAGAGGGTTTTGGCCTGTTCCATCTCGGCGGAAGCGATTTTGCCCGCTTCGATCGCCTTTGCCAGGCGGACTTCGTCATCTTTGGTGAGAAGTGTGTACTGGCCGATGTCTGTGAGATAGAGCCTGACGAGGTCTTCTTCGTCGCGGTCAATCCTGTCCTTTGCCACTCTTAACCTCACCTTGCATTCGTAACCCCTAAAGGGTGAATAGGGGCAGGATACCGAGTGCATTCCCAGCAGCCACAGCCCAGGCAAAACATTTGGTTATACACAGGGGTGACGCCACAAAAAGCCCGAAAACAGTTAGGTTTTTGGCATGGCTAACCCTCTGCTGAACGACAAGGCCATGGGCCTTGGCAACCTTGACCAACCAAACAACACCTGGGCTCCGCCCACCACCGAACCCGTTACCGATGGTCCCATCAGTCGCTGGGATGGCGGAATTATGACGGTGCGAGGAACAGCATCAGCAACTCTCATGTTGTTGGTACTTCTCATTGCATCGGCAACGGTGACATGGATGTCAATAGATGAACCACTTCCCGGTGGCGTCATTCAATTTCCTACTGGTTGGGTCATTGGCGGATTCATTGTGGCGCTCATTGCAGTTCTTGTCGGAACGTTCAAACCGCACCTCGCAAAATTTGTTGCACCTGTGTATGCACTTGCCGAAGGTGTTGTAGTTGGCGCAATTAGTCGTGCTTATTCAGAGGCCTATAGCGGCATTGTCATGCAGGCAGTGGGCGCAACGCTTGGTGTTTTCGTTGTGATGTTGTTGCTCTATCGCAGCCGTGTTATCAAAGTGAACGACAAGTTCCGTCGCATCATCATGGGCGCCATGCTTGGTTTAATGGCGTTCTACCTGGTGTCATTCATCTTCGGAATCTTCGGCAACATGCCATCGTTCATTAACGATGCAAGCCCATTGGGAATTGGCTTCAGCGTGTTTGTTGCAGGTCTTGCTGCATTCAACCTGGCACTCGACTTCGACACCATTGAACGTGGCGTTGCAAACAAGTTGCCTGCTCACATGGAGTGGTACTGCGCACTAGGAGTCACCGTCACTCTTGTGTGGCTGTACCTTGAAATCTTGCGCTTGCTCGCAAAACTTCGCGAGCAGTAACCAACGTTGTTATTGATTGCGGCGAGCCGTGGGGTTGGCTGCAAGGTGCGCTGAATCAATTGGTGCACCGGTCAACTCATCGGTCCAATATGTGCCGTTCTCTAAACGACCAAGCGCAAGCTCTACATCTGCAAGATCGCGTTCCATCTGGTCAAGGTTGAGTGGCTCTTCTGGATTCACGCCTGTCATCGTAGGCGCACACGCCATGTGGCCACGAACGAGGTGGCAGGCGCGTGTACTTGTAGCCTCGCCTGCATGAGTTTGCCCTTTCCTCCACTTGACGGATCCGCCCCCAAGACGCAGAAGTTCCCTGCGGCGCCAGACATGGGCATTGACCCGTCAAAGCGTTACACCGCCACCATGGAAACATCCATGGGAACTTTGGTGATTGCACTTGATGCAGCACGCGCACCCAAAACCGTGAACAACTTTGTGTATTTGGCTGCGTACCACTACTACGACGGCATTATTTTCCACCGCATCATTAATGGTTTCGTTTGCCAAGGTGGTGACCCAACGGGCACCGGAATGGGTGGACCCGGCTATCGCTTTGAAGACGAACTTCCAAAGCCAGGTCAGTACCAAATTGGTTCGCTTGCAATGGCGAACGCCGGACCAAACACAAACGGTTCACAGTTCTTCCTCATTTCTGGTCCAAGCGGTGTGCAGCTTCCACCTGCATATGCACTGTTTGGTCAAGTAGTAAAGGGCCTCGACGTAGTTGACGCAATGCAGAAGGTTCCCACGGCACGTGGCGACCGCCCCATTGACGACGTGGTGATTAACAGTGTCACCATCACCGTCGCAGACTGACGTTTCTCTCGCTTCGGCAAAGCGCATCGCGCTTGCTGCTCAAGGTTTCTCAACACCACGCCCTACTGGTCGTGTTGATCGGCGTCACCTTCGAAAGGTGATCGACCATGTGGGACTCATTCAAATTGATTCGGTGAACGTTGTTGTTCGTAGTCAAGAGCTTCCGTTGTTTTCTCGCTTGGGAAATCATCCACGTTCTCTCATTCCCGATGCAACGAATAACGCTGAACTCTTCGAGTACTGGTGTCATGAAGCATCCCATTTGCCAATAGGGATGCAGCCGTTAATGCGGTGGCGAATGGAACAAGCAAAGCGTGGCGAAATGTGGGGTGGCCTAGTTCGCGCAGCAAAGAAAAATCCAAAGTTGTTGAATGAGATTCGCGATCGGGTTCAGAATGACGGTCCGATTGTTGCTGGTGACGTAAAGACGCGTACAGGTCCGAAGGGTTCGTGGTGGGACTGGGACACAGGAAAAGCAATGCTGGAATATTTGTTCTGGACTGGCGAGATAACTGCGCGTCGACGACCAAGCGACTTTGCACGTGTTTACCACGCGCTACACGACGTTTTTCCTGCGCACATTTTGAAGGCGAAGACACCAACAGAAGATGAAGCGCGTCGTGAACTTGTCTTGCGTGCTGCGAAGAGTGTGGGAATTGGAACTCTGAGCGACCTTGCGGACTATCACCGTCAAACTCCAACTCGAATTCGTCAGATTGTGAAAGATCTTGTGGAAGATGGAGAACTAGAACAGGTGCGCGTTGAAGGCTGGCGTGATACAGCCTTTGTGTTGCCGAATACGGTGCAGCCACGTTCAGTGAATGCTCGCGCACTTCTGTCACCGTTCGATTCATTGGTGTGGTGCAGACCACGAATAGAGCGATTATTCAATTTTCACTATCGAATTGAGATCTACACGCCCGCACCAAAGAGAATCTATGGCTATTACGTGTTGCCGTTTCTTCTGGGTGATTCGCTGGTGGCGCGCGTAGATGTGAAGGCAGATCGCAAAGAAGGTGTTCTGTTAGTGCCCGGTGCCTACAGCGAGCCCAATGTCGATATTGCCTATGTGGCAGCAGAACTGATGGCTGAATTGAAGTTGATGGCAACGTGGTTAGGACTACACACGGTGCGTGTGGGTACCAACGGGGATTTGTCTAGACCGTTGTCGAAACTTGCGAAGGCGAAATAGCCCAGCGAATAGTTGAGGCAATTACCGAACCGATGGGGCGAACAAAAGCACGCTCAGTAAGTGGCAGATAGGGAAGACGAAGTTCTGCACGAGCCCAAGCGGGTAACAACGCAACTGCAGCAGCACCAATGAGCGAGTACGGAACGCGAGCAACTGGTGGCAGTGGTGGCTGCAACAACAAGTACTTCACCACATCGTTTGATTCGGGAGTGCCTTTGATTTCGTAGCGGAACATGGCGAGTTGATCGCGAAGTCCGCGGACCGACGTTGGTGGCGCAGGAACCCCTAGCTTCGACGCAATAACAGCCATGTCGGCGACGTACTGGTCGCACTCATTTTCTGTGAGCGGATGTTCACCGTACTCCTGATGTGCGCGCAAGAAACTGTCTACTTCGGCAACATGCACCCAACGCAGAAGATGTGGGTCATTTGCAGAATAGGGCTGACCATCTGTGGTGGTTCCAGCGACACGTTGATGGACAGCCAACACACGATCCACTGCCATCTGGGCAACATCGGCGGGGCCAAATGATGTTGCGGCCAGAAAGTCGGCGGTGCGTTGAAGGCGACCCCACGGGTCGTTCTTGTAGTCCGAGTGCTGAGCCACCCCGGCCATGGCGCGTGGGTGAAGGGACTGCAACAGCAATGCACGCATGCCACCAATAAACATTGATGAGTCACCGTGCACTCGATGGATGGGACGGTCGGGAGCAAACCAGCGGGGTCCAGGAGCCAGCATGACCGCTGCCTGTTTCTCCTCGGCGCCATCTCCGATGACGCGTTCACGAAGCGCCTCGGCAATGGCCTGACGAACGGTCTCCACTCGATCTGTGAGAGGGGCGGGAAGAGTAGCCATCCCCGTATCGTGCCAGACGAATTCCTTGTCTCCACGTGCGAATGTGTCACTCCGTATGACCACTACGCTCAGAACGTGACAGATGCACAAGATTCAGGCTCGTTAGACAACGGACGTCGAATGCCACGGTGGGTTCCACGGGCTATCGCATTGTTCTGGTTGGGATATTTGGCCACGTTTGTTGGCAGGTTTACATTCCATCGACTGAGCAATTTGCTCATTCTGTTGCTTGTTGGTTTGTTCATTGCGTTGGCACTTGAACCAGCGGTCAACAAGATGGTGGCGCGTGGATTCAAACGGGGAAGCGCTACGGCACTTCTTATCGTTGCGGTGGTTCTTTCCGTTTTTGTGTTTATAGGCGCCATGGGAACAGTCGTCACTCAACAGATTGCGGATTTGCTGAGTAATAGTGAGAAGTACGTGAACGACACTGTGCGAATCATTAATGACACGTTCAATTCAAACATTGATCCGGCGGCGGTAAACGAACGAATTGCCGATCCGAATGGCCCCGTTCAAAAATTTATTGATGCACAACAAGACAATGTGTTTCGCGTATCAGTGCAAGCGTTAGGTGTTGTCTTCCAAGGCTTCTCAGTTTTGCTGTTCTCGTTCTATCTAGTGGCCGACGGACCGCGATTGCGTCGTTCTATTTGCTCACGGTTAAACCCAGAGCGTCAACGCGCAGTTCTCGACGCATGGGAACTTGCCATCACAAAGACCGGTGGCTTTCTTTATTCGCGTGCATTGCTTGCCGTTGTGTCTGCGTTCTTCCACTGGATTGCATTGCAAGCAATTGGAGCACCTGCACCAATTGCGATGGCCATCTGGGTGGGACTTGTCTCTCAGTTCCTGCCCGTTATTGGTACGTATCTTGCGGGAGTACTACCAGTACTACTGGCGTTCATCGAATCACCAATTGATGCTCTTGCGGTGATTGGTTTCATTTTGGTGTACCAGCAACTTGAAAACTATTTGTTGGCGCCACGCATTACAGCGCGAACGCTAGAACTTCACCCTGCGCTTGCTTTTGGTGGGGCACTAGCTGGTGGAGCAGTTCTGGGACCAATTGGCGCAATCTTGGCATTGCCTGCTGTGGCCATGGCACAAGCACTTATTTCTGCATGGGGAACTCGTCACGAAGTCATTGACGATCCACTCACAACTCTGCAAGAAAAGAAACCAAAAGGCCGAAAGAGTGCCGGTGGTTGGAAAGATCCCAGTTGAGCGGGGTGCACCCATCGCATTTTGCTCCACTCGCAATTGTTTCGCGCAACGGAGTAGATGAAAGCGTTCACTTTGGTGCGCTTGTGGCACTTGCACCAGATGGTTCGGTGAGTTTCTCGGTTGGTAATCCAACTACAACTATCTTTCCGCGTTCTTCCACGAAGCCCTTTCAAGCATTGGCAATGGTTCGGGCAGGGCTGTCGCTGCCACTGGAGCAGTTGGCATTGGTGTGTGCAAGCCACAACGGCGAAACTGTTCATCTCGACACCGCTCGTTCAATTTTGGCAAGTGCTGGTTTGGGCGAAGATGCGTTGTTGAACACCGCAGACTTTCCTCTTCATGTTGCATCTGCTCATGCAGAAATTCATCGGGGAGGCGCAAAGTCGCCGCTTCAAATGAATTGCAGCGGCAAACATTCCGGAATGTTGGCAACGTGTATAGCGAACGGGTGGCCCGTAGAGACCTATCTGCATCCAGACCACCCGCTACAGCAAGCGATAACCAATGTCATCACAGAACTCACTGGGGCTGAACCGGTAGCAATTGGTGTCGATGGTTGTGGCGCTCCGGCGCATGTGGTGGAACTTGTGGGTCTTGCAAAAGCCATGCGCGCAATTGCCGTCGGTGATGCTGGTGACTCCGGACAGAAGATTTTCACCGCCATGTCACAGCATTCATACATGGTGGGTGGAGATGGTCGCCATGTCACCACCATTGTGTCGAATGTGCCAGGTTTGTTCGCCAAAGACGGTGCAGAGTCGGTGTATGCGGCAGCAACACGCGATGGTCATGCAGTTGCACTCAAGCTTTCCGACGGATCGGGACGCGCAACTCCAACAGTGTTGCTTGCGGCGCTTCAGAAACTTGGCGTTGATGTATCGGGCGTACCCAGCAGTATTCAAGAAGTGGTGCTAGGTCACGGACAGCCAGTTGGCAATGTACGAGCAGTAGGGATGTAAGAAGAGAACTATGGCTATTCCTTTTGTCCCACGAATAGACGATGCGCCGTATGCAGTTGCTGAACCGATGACGCCACTTATTCAGCGTGTCATAGCGCAGAACCCATCAAAGTTCAGTTATCACGGAACAGGGACCTACATAGTGGGTACTCAGAACGTTGTTGTGATTGATCCGGGTCCCACCTTGAATTCGCATCGCGACGCACTGGCTGCCGCCTTGAAAGGCAGAAAAGTGGTGGGCATAGTTGTCACACATTGTCACTCCGACCATTCACCGCTCACAGCGTGGTTACACGAAGAAACGCAAGCACCACGTTTTGCCATAGGCCCACACCAGGTCTATGAGGGGTTTGTTGAAGAAGATGATCACGACCTGTCAGAAGATGACCCATCGGAAAAGAAGGACGAAGACGAGGAACGGGAGACGATTGATCTTGCATTTGCTCCCGATAATCCGGTGCGCGACGGTGAGACCATAATCTCCACCAACGAATTCACATTGACAGCAGTTGCAACTCCCGGACACACATCAAATCACTTGGCCATAGCAATGGATGTCGATCGCGCATTATTCACGGGCGATCATGTGATGGGCTGGTCTACAACAGTGGTGTCACCCCCCGATGGAGATATGCGTGCCTACATCGATTCAATGCACAAAGTCATTGGACGACACGATTCAATTTTGTGGCCAACTCATGGTGGTCCTGTTACGGATCCCGACACATTCCTTGCTGCGTATCTTGCGCACCGTTTGGAGCGAGAGCAGCAAATAATTCATCAGATTGCTCAAGGAAATTCCACAATTCCGGGAATTGTGAAGGTGTTGTATGCCAGCGTGGACAAAAAACTGCATCGACCTGCACGTCGCAGTGTGTGGTCCCACTTACGCAAGTTGGTGGACGACGGTGTGGTTGTCACGGTTGATGGTGCAGCGCCGCGCCTCTTAGGTGAGTACGCACTGGCCTAGCGAACAGAGCCCGGAACAAGTGTTTCTGGGTCGAACAGTGCGATGAAATCTTTGGTTGATCCATTGAGGTGACGGTTTGGGTCACCCATTCGCGTGTCGATGATCTTTCCGTTTCTGGTGGTCTTTCCAAAATTGTCGTAGACGGCGAAGTACGGCCACGTTCCGTTGATGTCTAATTGCATTGCAGTTGAGCAACCAGCAACCAACAAAGTGTCGGCCAGCATTGCAATGTTGACCTTGCCAACTGCAACAAACATCATTAAGCCGTCTGTTCGAACACAGGCAGCAGATCTGAAGTTATACAACTTGTTGTCGAAGTCTTTACCCCAATCGACCTTGTTATACGTGTGATACACAACCTTGCCGTCTTCAACGAGAGGTGGAAGATTCTGTCGAAGCGATGCCCAAGTGCCATCGTTTATCATGTCTTTGCCCCACACACCGATTGTGCTGGTGCCGTCTGTTCGAATTCCGAAGGTTGCGTACCCCTTTCGCATTTTGCGAATAATTCTTCCTTCGGTGAGATAACCACCCGGTTCGTGTTCAAATCTGAATCCGCCATTGAAACTTGCAATGAGAGATTTTGCGGCAGTGGTTTTAATTTTTGAAGAGTTCTTCCATCCCTTGCCGCCTGGGATTTCTGTGCCGTTGAACAATCCGGCGCGAACCTTATTTGGGTCGTATGTAGCCATTGTTGCCACCACGGATCCGTAACACCACAGAGGTCGCATTGATGTTGCGTAAATCATTGGTTTCGTACGCACTCGCATGACTGATATCCATTCGCCTTCGCCACGTAGTGCGGGCATTAGTTGTGGCGCGATGTCGGTAGGGCGAGCGGGAAGTGTCGTAGTCGTTGTGGTGGTGGTTGTTGTTTCACCGGGAAGTGTGGAACTAGTTGTTGTCGAAGTAGTTGTGGTTGTGGTGGGGAGAATCGTTGTGGTGGTGGTTGTTTCACCGGGGAGTGTGGAACTAGTTGTGGTGGGTTCACTATTTGGACAACTGGCTGTACGCACTCGCGTTGTTTGTTCTGCTGGAGCGGCACTTCCACCTGGCCGAACGGTTGTGGTTGGCCCCGCGTTTACGGCTGTTGATGACG
Source organism: Ilumatobacteraceae bacterium (assembly GCA_021299715.1). GTDB lineage: Bacteria > Actinomycetota > Acidimicrobiia > Acidimicrobiales > Ilumatobacteraceae > UBA2093. The sequence continues at coordinate 87,352 of JAJTEL010000005.1, forward strand.
TTGTTGGACCAAGTGTTGTGGGGCTAGCAATGGTGTTGGGCGGTTCTGTGTCTGCAGGAAGAAGAGCCAATGTGTCGGCTGGTGCGGCTGCAGGTGGATCGTTGTGTAGCCACGTTTCTAGTTGGTCTACGACTCCACCAAGGCCTTTGTTGCGTGCCCACGACGCAAGATTTTGTTGCAGAGGTTCATTTGGGTTTGCCAATACGTAGCGTCCGGCTGAAAAGCCAGTGATAGCAACAAAGAAGGCAACCGCTCCCGCAAGTATTTGCAGAATCTTGCGACGGTTCATTTCAGACAGGCTAGGCGCATTAGGACTGTGAGCTCTTGTCACGCAAGTGGCGGCCAATGTAGGCCACCACTACTTCTTGCGTTTCTTGGTCGAAATACACGTGAATACGTACCAAGTGAGCTTTTCTTCCGCGTCGCAAGTGGGCTTCAGCACGAACAGTTTCGCCACGCCATGTGATGAGATAGTCCTCTTCAAATTTCTGACGAGCGTTATCAGAAATACGGGGAGCAAAGTCGAGTCCCATTTGGCGGCATGCCAACACGATGCTGGTGCCAGAAATTTCACCGGCACGCCATGCACGAGCAACTTCGTTCAAACGAACAAGATCTTGAAGAACACTGACCGGTTCGGGACCTTCAAGATGTTCTCCCGACTCGAGCGCACGTTCATGAAAGACAAGGTGTGGACAATGGTCTTGTGCAAGTCGAAGAGCTTCTTTCATAGACGCCACCGCGCGCACTTGCGGCGTACTGCCCGCCTGAATCTCTAACGACACATTGCGCAAGATGAGTTCGTCAAGTTGCCCGCCCTTTTGTTCAATTTGCACGCGTTGTTCAGCAATGATGCGGTCGGCATCGGCGAGCGCCGCTTGCATGTCTTCCACGGTGGCCTCTAGTTGTTCAATATGCAAGAGCTGATCATCAATCTCGTCTTCATCTGTCGCAGTGTCTCGTGGGGATTCAACGATTGGCTCATCGTCGTACCGTGGTGGCGGCGGAAGACGCGGTGCGCTAACTGTTCGAGCGGCAATCTCGGTAATCATCGTGGCCAGGCGTTGTACAACTGAAAATTCTTGTCCGACGCGCACATCTTGTCTGCGTTCAACGTGTGGCTCAAGTGGTCCGGCCCAATGAACGAGTAAGTATCCCGGACCAGTGAGGGCGGTTCCCGCAAGAGACAGGTATCCGCGTAGCGCTTCTGGTGTTGTGATGCGGAACTGATGAACAAGACCAGTGAGGGGACCGAGTGCATTAGGAAGGATTGGAGCAGCATTGTTCACAAAGTCGACAATTTCCACCACAACAGGAAGTGTGCGCCGTGGTGCATGAACAAGCGCACCTACGCGAGCGCCGTCTTCTTCAGTGCTGATAACAGTTGTGGTTCCACGCAAATATTCGTTTGCATCTTCCATGCGTACAGACAGAAGAACTGAGTTAACGAGATGGACAACGTGTGGTGGTAATGGTTGAACTACGTACGGCGCCACGCGAATAGTTGTTGGGGTGGCAATGATTCGAAGGTCGAACAGAAGAGTGCTGTCTAGTGCAACAACGGTGGCAGTAATGGTTTGCGCATATGGCTTTCCTGTTGCACTCTGCGTGATGGTGAGACGAAACACTGGGTCGTCTGTGCCTTCGCGAACACGAACAGAGGTACCCGGCGCATTTTCGTCGAACGGGTAGTGCTTCATCTGCCAGTCGGTGACAAGGTCTACAAGAGTGATGCGATCGCTCTCTGAATAATCGACAGCAGTGAGGGTGGTGGCGAATGTGGTGATCACGGGAGAGGCCTCCCGTGGAGCAGGCCATTAGCGATACGGCCGAAGTGCCTCGTGCACCTGAGAGAGAAGGGAAGTGACTTCGGCTGCATCATCGGGATCGAGTGTAAGCAAGTGGTCGAAGGCTGCCGACTCGATATTGATAGCAGGGTGCAACTGATAGAGCTGGGGCGAGGAAACGGGCTCCGCCGGGGTTTGAAGGCGGGCCGATCCGGGGGCCTCACGGTCAATCCAGCACTGGGCGGCTGCCCCTAGGGCCTGGAGGGTCCAGCCGGTTTCCAAGCGCACATTCCAGTGGCGGGATGGGGAACGCGGACGAGAGAGTGAGACCTCCAATGGGGCCTGACGAACAGGAACTTGCATTCGCACAATGGGCCCGGAATGGTCGGCATGAGATATCTCGGCAACGACAGTGTCGTGCGCAACGGAAAGAACCAGTGGGTCATCTTGCAGGCGTTGCGATGTGTTGTACTGCTGGGGAGTGACGACTTCCCACACCCATGGACGTCCGCCAGTTTCAACTGTGGGCACGTTCATCCCCACCCACGCAACAGCGAGACCAGGCATTGTGACTCGTCGCCACGAGATGGAACTGTGTTGCTCTGCGAGCGAGCGTTTCACTTCTTCCACCATCGTGTGCACGGGACTTGATAGTGGCTTGTTTTCGTCCGTGAATGGTGGATACCCCTATCGGTGCCACACTTGCATCGTGCCAATCTTTGAGCGACCTGACATCACCATTAATTACGAGATATATGGTGACGGGCCACGCGTGCTGTTCTTCAATGGCTCGGGTGCAACATTGCAGACCACCCAGTTACTGATTTCGGCGCTGGCAAAGCAGTGCACGGTACTTGCACACGATCAACGCGGGCTTGGTCTTACAAGCATTCCCGATGGTCCGTACACCATGCAGCAGTACGCACAAGACGGGGCTGCATTGCTTGACCATGTTGGTTGGGAGACATGTGCAGTGTTTGGAATTAGTTTCGGTGGCATGGTCGCACAAGAGTTTGCAGTGACTTATCCACAGCGGGTTGAGCGACTTGTTCTCATGTGTACATCGGCTGGTGGCGATGCAGGATCGTCGTATCCGCTACACGAATTGGGTTCGCTCGCACCCGCTGAACGTGCGCGCAAAGTGACTGAACTTACCGATTCACGTTGGACTGAAGAATGGCTAGCCGAACATTCGGCAGACGCACAAATGGTTGCTCTGAGAAATGAGCAAGCCGCTCGGCCGAAATCTGACGACGTCATTCGTGGTGAACGTCTTCAGTTACTTGCACGAATTGAGCACAACGTTGCAGACCGCCTACATCGCGTGACTGCGCCAACGTTTGTTATGGCAGGTCGTTTCGACGGAATTGCACCACCAACGAACTCCGAGGAAATTGTGAAGCGAATTCCCGATGCATCTCTTGCCATTTATGAGGGTGGCCACATCTTTTCCGCACAAGATAAACAAGCCATGATTGATGTTCGACAATTTCTGACAACCGGACATCGACCATGACCCCAAATATCTTGCTCATCACGCTGGATCAATTCCGTGGAGATTGTTTGTCCGCTGCTGGTCATCCGCTTGTGAAGACGCCACATCTTGATGCGTTGGCGGCAAACGGAGTTCGATTCACACGCCATTACAGCCAAGCATCGCCGTGCGCGCCAGGTAGAGCATCGTTGTACACCGGTATGTATCAAATGAATCATCGGGTCGTGGCGAACGGCACTCCCTTAGACGAACGATTCGACAACATTGCACTTGTTGCACGACGCGCCGGATATGCACCTGCTCTGTTTGGTTACACCGACCAATCTGTTGACCCACGCGTGACCACCGGCCCCGACGACGAACGGTTGACTACCTATGAAGGCGTACTTCCCGGCTTCGATTGCCAGTTAGATCTCACAGGAAACTTTCGACCGTGGCGAGAGTTCTTAAAATCTCGTGGTCACAACACTGCCATGGGAATCCTTGATCTTCTGAAGTCTGAAGGAGACCGTCCCGAAGAGGTGAGTGTGTCGTCTTTTCTCACGTCTGAACTTCTGCAATGGATTAACCAACAGTCTGGCGCATGGTTTGCACATGCAAGTTTCATTCGCCCACATCCTCCGTACGCGGCGGCTGGGAAATACGCAACCATGTATTCACCTGAACATGTAGGTGAACCAATTCAGCGTGCCGACACAGTTCATCCGTTCCACGAAGTGATGCTGCAACTCGATTCAACAAAGGCCCCTGAAGATGCAGACGAGTTGGCCAAAATGCGTGCGCAGTATTTTGGAATGATTAGTGAAGTTGACGCTCAACTGGGACGAATTTGGGAAGCGTTGCGAGAGAGTGGTGAATGGGACAACACCGTCATTGTTGTTGTTGCTGATCACGCAGAACTCTTAGGTGATCATGGTCTGAAAGAAAAAGTTGGGTACTGGGATACCAGCCAACACATCGTGGGTATTGTTCGAGATCCACGACACCCCGCAGGTCACGGAACAATCGTTTCTCATTTCACTGAGAACGTCGACATCATGCCAACGTTGTGCGATGCCATGGGCGTTGCAATTCCCGCACAATGCGACGGTCTTCCGCTCACTCCATTTCTTGAAGGAGTTGAACCCGAATGGTGGCGTGACGCCGCCCATTGGGAATACGACTGGCGCTTTGCTTTGATTCCGCTTGATAGATATGAATGGCCATGGAAGCGACGGTTAGAGCAATTGAACTTGTCGGTTCGACGCAGCGACACTCATCTGTTTGTTCAATTCGCCGACGGTGATCACTTATGTTTTGATCTCCTTGCCGACCCACATCAGCGTGTGACCACCGACGACCCTGCGGTGTTGTGGCGCGAGGCACGAGCAACATTGCAATGGCGAATGGAACACGCCGACAGAACGCTCACCGGATTTCTTGTGGAAGAAGGCGGCAAGGGTCGCTGGCCAGACAATGTTCAGTGGCGCCAACAGGCCTAAAACGACCACGTATCGATAGACATCATGGTGTTCAGCGGCGCACGTTGAAGTGGGCCGTGGTTTCCCTTTGGATAACCCAGCGGAATCATGGCGTGCACACCCCAGCCGTCAGGAAACTTGAGGATGTCTCGCAGTTCACTCTCGCGTGAACAGATAAGGGTTGTGAGAACTCCTCCTAATCCTTCTGCACGCGCCGCCAAAAGAAAGTTCTGCACGGCTGGGTACAACGAAGCACCACCAACAACGGGGTGACGACCAAGTCCCGCATCGGTGACATACAGCGCTGATGGATCGTGAACAAACAGCGCAACAACAGGGATGTCGGCCAGGTTCTCTGCAAGTGCGGTGCCTGTTCCGAATTGCGCGCGAACCTTCTGGATAACTTCTGCTGGTTGGTCGCCCAGCTTTGCAATGTTGTAGTCGACATACTTTGCCCACTCGTCCACGTACAGTGCAGACAACTTCTCTTTAATGGCGCGATCACGCACCGCAATGAGTCGCCATGGTTGACGATTACCGCCACTTGGTGCCCACACCGAGGCTTGACAGACGCGTTCGAGAGTTTCCTGGTCAATCGGGGTGTCGCGAATGCGCCGGATAGAACGCGTAGTGGACAGAAGCGAATAGAAGTCGTCTGTAATTGCCATGTAGGCAGTCTGTCACTTGTGAACTGGGTTAGCGACGGTGGGCGCTTGCGCCCCACGGTGCTGCTTCTAAGCCCAATCCTACAAACAACGAATGCAACAGTGCTGCGTACTCAACGGAGAGGTGAGCACGGGTGAGGCGTATGAGTTCGTCGCGAAAGAGAACCCCGTGACCGTCTATGCGAACGGAGGCGTGTGCAACTTCGTGCAAAAGAGTGGACAAGGTGGTGGTGCGCCCATAGAGGCAAATGCGGTGTGAATCGATGTCGGTAGATGCAAGTGCGCTGGGCCTAGCTTTTGCAATGTGAAGTTCGGGAACATCGATGTCTTCGCGATGGCAAACGGATTGCAACCAGTCTTCTAGTTCGTGTGATTGCATAATGCGCGCGCCAACTATGTGGTCGGCCACGTGTTCGCAGGCATAGGTGAGTGCTTGCTCTGTGGAGCACCGCGGAAATTGTGTTGCAAGCGATTGTGCCTGCGTGACAAGTTCGTTGATGCTGTGGCTCATAGTTCGCCACGAACTCCGCTGGTGAATGAACGACCACCTGTGGAGAACCCTTGCCCTGCAGCACGCCCGTTGGCGTAGGCGCCAGATGAGGTGTCGGTGTACGAGCGACTGCCCGATAATGGTGGGGCGGTAGCACGCATTTCTTTGGTTGCGCGTTCCATACGGCTAGCCAGTACTAAGCCAGAGCCTGGTGTCTCGCTAATGAATTCTTTACGTGACGTGTTGAGTGCTTCGACAATTCCTTGTGTAAACCCGTTCCACCATGCTGTGCGCCACGAGCGGTCTCCGCGTGGTAACACGCGAGCGCCAAGAAGATCTGCTGCGCAAAAAAGCGTGTACGCCGCAGTGATGTCGTTGTCGCGTCCGTAAAGAACCATGACGCAGTTGTCATCGTCGTCGTCGAACCCGCGGTATCCGGCACATGAATGCAAGCGAGCAATGTGCCACAACAAGTCTTTGCGGCGAACGCGGTACGGGCCACCAATGAGAAACGTGCGAATAACAACTTCGGTGTCTTCTGCGGGTGCAGAGTCGGCAATGTCGCTTTCTGAGAGTCCGTGCTTTTGCATGAGTTTGGACGCCAGGGCAAGAGCAGTTTCTGCCTCGGCTTGCGGCGTGTTGGGGTGCTGCGCAAGGGTAAGTAGTGCCTGAATACGGTCTCGTTGGTCGCTCATGCGGCGCACCTTAGAGGGAGGGTGTTCAGTGGTTCAGCACATTCGCAAGGAACGTGCGGGTGCGTTCTTCGCGGGGCGAAGAAATGACTTGAGATGGTGGGCCCTGCTCCACAATGACGCCACCGTCCATAAAGACAACACGCGATGCAACATTTGATGCAAATCCCATTTCATGCGTGACGACCAACATGGTCATTCCCTCGTCGGCAAGGGACCGCATCACTTGAAGTACTTCACCCACTAATTCTGGGTCCAGTGCGCTAGTGGCTTCGTCAAACAACATGACGTCTGGATTCATGGCAAGTGCACGAGCAATTGCAACTCGCTGCTGTTGTCCGCCAGACAGTTGACCAGGGTAGGCATCGGCCTTTTCACCCAGACCCACACGTTGTAAAAGTGCGCGGCCAGTTTGTTCGGCTTCGGAAGCACTGCGCTTGAGAACTTTGCGTTGAGCAACGCACACATTTTGAAGAGCTGTCATGTGAGGGAACAGGTTGAACTGTTGAAACACCATTCCAATTTTTGAACGCGCTTCGTCAATATCGCAATCAATATGTGTGAGTTCTCGACCAAGAACAACAATGCGCCCACTGCTTGGTTGTTCCAGCATGTTGACGCAACGCAACAACGTGCTTTTGCCTGATCCGGAGGGGCCGATAATGCACACCACTTCACCGCGTTGTACTTCAAGGTCGATTCCACGAAGTACGTGGTTAGTACCGAATGACTTGTTGAGAGCAGAAATGCTGACCACGTAATCATCAATGAAGATGGGCTCTTGACTCATTTGCCCGCCGCCTTCGCACGGCGTTCCATCCACGCCACTAATTGTGTGAGGGGGAGTGTCATTGCTAAGTACACAAGGCCGGCCACCATGAGCGGCGTTGCGTTCGCAGTTGAGTTCACCCCGTCGCGACCAAAGCGCGCCAGGTCTTTTGTTGCAGCAGTAACACCGAGAACTGAGATGAGAGATGTGTCTTTGATGAGCAATACGAATTCGTTCGTAAGGGGGGGAATAATGATGCGAAGTGCTTGCGGAATGACAATGGTGGACATTGCCCGCGGGTATGACATACCCAGTGATCGGGCTGCTTCCATTTGACCTTTGGGAACAGCTTCGATTCCGGCCCGAATTGTTTCGGCCATATAAGCAGCGGCTACTAATGCAAGCGGAACTGCACCTTGCATGTATGCGTTTGGCCATTGCCAACCAGTAGCAATGGGAATACCGAAGCCAAGAATGAGAAGTGTGACAACGAGGGGAATGCCACGGAAAATTTCAATGTAAATAGCGGCTAACCATCTGTACGGACGAATTGTGCTGAGGCGCATCAGCGCAAAGATGAGTCCGAAAGTAAGCCCGCCGGCGAAGCCAAGAATCGTGAAGATGACCGTGTTCTTTGCGGCTTTAGTGAGGATGTCGGGGAATTGTTCCTTTACAAGGTTCCATCGGAACATTGCGTTGGAAAGTTTGCTCCAGTCAACGAGAAGGGCCACGGCCAGCAGTGCAGCGATGCTGAGTGCATACACGGCATACCGTGTGTACATCGCACGCTTGCGCTTGCTGATTGCCATGGCCCCCTCGTTTTCTGTTACGTCAGTGTGAGCTAATTAGCCGATGAAGTACTTGTCGTAAATGGTCTTGTAGTCGCCGGACTCCTTGAGAGCGTCAATGCCCTTGTTCAAGATGTCGAGAAGTGCAGTGTCACCAGTCTTAACGGCAAAGCCGTACTGCTCTGGTGTGTCTTCAAACTTGACGGAAACTGTTGAAGTTCCCTGCTTGTCTGCGCGTTCCTTATTGATGAGGTAGTCCTGCAGAACTGCGTCTACCTGACCTGACTCAAGAGCAAGGAACATTGCTGATGCTTCGTCAAACGACTGAATTGTTGCACCTTCGGGCTTGTTGGCGTTTGCGAATGCTTCACCAGTTGTTCCGGTCTGCACAGCAATTGTCTTTCCTGCAAGTGCTTCAAGCGAGTTGTACTTCTCTGCATCGGCCTTGCGAACAAGCAACGACTGGAATGCATCGAAGTAGCTCTGTGTGAAGTCTGCTGCGTTTTCACGCTCTTCGGTGATGGTCATTGACGATGCCACCATGTCGCACTTACCTGCTGCTGGTGCAAGCCAGATTCCGTCGAATGGTTGAACGCTGACTTCAAGCTCAAGACCATTGTCTTCAGCAATTGCGCGAACAACATCCATGTCGAATCCGGTCCATTCACCGTTCTCGTCTTGGAACTCGAATGGTTCATATGGAGCGTCTGAACAAACGGTGAGTGAACCCTCTTTGACGAGTTCAAGTTCACCGCCAGAGGCGACGGTTGTGTCTGATGATGAGTCGTCTCCACCGCAAGCGGCGACGACGAGTGAAAGTGCTGCAACTGCTGCAAGCACGCGGGTATGACGGGCCATTGTGACTCCTTGGAATGACGTTGAAATGGTCGGATGAAACCTTAGACCACAGAGCCACTGCACCAAACGCCTGCGCTGTGACTAACAGCCCGCAACGTGTACCTCAGGCGGCCGAAGGGGGAAGCAATACTTAGTGGGATGCAACGGCGACAAGACATTGAAGGGCTGAGAGCAGTCGCTGTTGCCGCGGTGCTTCTTTTCCACGCAGGCGTTCCAGGCCTTGACGGCGGGTATGTGGGCGTCGATGTCTTTTTTGTGTTGTCTGGCTTCTTAATTACGTCTCTTTTGGTGAATGAACGAGCGACGTCTGGATCTATCTCGCTAAGTTCGTTTTACGCGCGACGTGTTCGTCGATTGCTTCCCGTGTCGGCATTGGTTGCGGTACTCACTTTAGGTGCCTCTTATATATGGCTAGAACCCATTCGCGTTCGTTCGCTGACTAGCGACATGATTGCCACAGCCGGTTTTGCATCAAACCTTCTGTTTGCGCATCGAGGTGCCGATTACTTGCAATCGTCGTTCCCGCCGTCACCGCTGCAGCATTACTGGAGCTTGGCGGTAGAAGAACAGTTCTACGTTGTGTGGCCTGCACTGATTGCTTTGGTGTGTATAGGAATAAGTAATCGATCACGCTTCACCGTCAAAGTTCGGGTTGGTCTTCTTTCATTCGTTGTTGCTGTTGCCTCTTTCAGCGCGTGCATGTTGTTGATGCAAACATCGCAGCCGTGGGCATTCTTTGCCCCGCACACTCGTGCCTTTGAACTTGCACTGGGTGCATTGATTGCAGTGCTTCCTGTTGCAGCGTCGCGTACTGCCAAGTCCGTCGCCGCCTTTGGTGGGTGGATTGGTCTTGGTGGAATTGTTATCAGCGTTATTGCATTTAGTGAAGAAACGACATTCCCAGGTCCGTGGGCACTTGTGCCGGTGCTAGCAACAGTTCTTGCAATCAACGGCGGAATGGCTACATCGTGGTCACCACTCGCAATACTGCGCTTTTCTCCAATTCAATGGCTTGGTTCTCGTTCGTACTCTGCTTACTTGTGGCATTGGCCCATTCTCATCATTGCTGAACCTGCATTAGGAAGAGATCTCAGCATTGTTGATGGACTCTTCTGTCTTGCCATCACGCTCGGACTTTCTGAGTTCTCGTATCGACTAGTAGAGAACCCCATTCGCCACAACATCTCTATTCAAGGTCTGCGTGCCGCAGCACTTGCAGTTGCCCTTGTGGCGCTTCTCGGCGGTACTGCGGTAATGGCTCGCAACAATCCTCCAAGCATCACTCTGGGACCCGACGCCACAGCGCCCGTTCTAGAAACAACAACAACTCTTCCAAGCCCCACAACAACAGTTCCTACGGCTCCTGAAATGCCACCACTTGGCAGTCCGCTACAAGCGATTGTGGATGCTGCGAAGGCAACGGGACTACCAGGCAACCTCACGCCGTCTTTGCAGGCAGCAGTCACTGATCAGCCAATTATTTATGACGATGGATGCCATGTTCGATTTACACCAGTTGAACCAAAGCCTGGGTGTAGTTATGGCAAAACAGATTCTCCAATAGTTATTGGCTTGTATGGCGATTCTCACGCTGCGCAATGGTTTCCGGCATTTGAAAAAATTGCAATCAAACGCAACTGGAAACTAAATGTGTATACAAAAGCAGGTTGTCCACCCGCAGAAATACCGGTGTATAACAAGGTGCTTGGTCGTGTCTATCCCGAATGTAAGAAGTGGCGCGCCAACACACTTGATGCAATGGTGGCCGATGGAGTGAAATTCGCGTTCGTCATTCATTTTGATCGACTGCTGTCCGCAACTACTCGCAAACCGATGTGGCAAAAGGAATGGCGAGAGGGAATGCAAGGAACCCTAGATGCATTGCGTTCGCGTGGAATTACTCCCATCATGGTGGAAGACACGCCGTATCCCGGACAAACGATTCCTACTTGCCTCAGCAGGAACTACACAGATGTTCATCGGTGTTCACCCACCATTACAAACGCCTATCGCGTTGACATGTTTGAAATGATGAGGGATTTTGATACCGCGGGTGAACACGTTGTGTGGGTGAGAAACTGGTTCTGCACTGAACTGTTATGTCCCACAATTGTGGGAAATATGTTGGTGTATCGCGATGACAACCACTTAACCGTTACCTACGCAACGTTTGTGGCCCCGCTATTAGACGCTGCAATCGCTCCAGTCGTTGATTGGTACACAAATAACCCCTAATTCGTGTCACACTTACGACATGGAACAAGACAAAACACAACGTCAACTACTCGATGACCTTGTTGCCCGTGGAATTCTCAGTGCAGATCAAGCCGACAACATTGAAGATGCTCCGCGTTGGTCATTCTCAGTTCGTGAACTGGTGACCTATCTCGCATCGCTTATTATTGCGGTTGGCGTTATTCGCCTTCTCGTTCTCGCGTTCGATGACGCTTCTGTTGGAACAATCGCTACTGCGCTCTACATCGTTGCGGTTGCGGCTGGTGTCGCATCGTGGAAACTGTCATCTGGCTCAGAGATAATGCAGCGCTTCAGTGAAGTACTTGAACTAGGAGCAATGGGTGCTGCGGCTGGAGCTACGGGAATAGTTCTTGATCAAGCAGACATGAAGAGCGAATGGATTGGTGTTTTACTTACTGGTGCAGCCGCTGTGTGGGGAGTGCTGCGATGCACGCGTTCACGTTTCTCGGGTACTGCCGCCATGTCGGTAGGAACCATTGGATTCTCCATTGCACTGAGCGCGCTCATTAACTCCGATAGCCAAATACTTGGTGGAACGTTCATGCTGGTCGCTGGTGCATCTCTCGTAGTTGTCGGCACGCAACGAATTGGAGCTCAGCAAATTGCGCGAGCAGCGGGGTCGTTGTTCGTCATTATTGGGTCAATGAATATTGGTTCAGCCGAAGACTGGTCGCGGCCAGCACCAATAATTGCTGGTGCAATTTTGTTTGCCGCAGGAACGGTTGTTCTTGCCCCAGAAATGTTGGTTGCGGGTGCGTTCTGCGTGGTTGCCGGAGTTGTCATGACGGTGATGGAGTGGATTAACAACGATATGGCTCAAGGCCTTGTCATTATTGCCACGGGGCTTGTCGTGCTTGGAGTTCTTTCCGCGCAAATGCGACGTGCTGTTAATCGACCAACGCCTGGTGCACGAGTTGCTTGAGTTGTGGTCGTAACGGCCACGTACTAGACGGCATTAACTGCGTCATGATGGTGTAGACCAAATCTTCTTTCGGGTCCACGGTGAAGTTGGTGCTAGCGGCACCACCCCAGCCGTAGTCACCAACGCTGCCCGCCACTTTTGCCTTCACTGGGTCAAGTGTGACGCTCACGCTTAAGCCAAAGCCAACGCCATCAAATGCAGTTTCTGCGAAGAGTGGTCGACCAAATGCGGTGAGGTCGGCATTGTTCGGTAAATGATTTGATGCCATGAATGACACCGTGCGCGGAGAAAGAATGCGAACACCATTGAGCTGGCCACCACCGCGAAGCATCTCGGCAAACTTCATGTAATCGGACATTGTGGAAACAAGTCCACCACCACCAAGATGCGCTTTCGGATCAACGAGTGCACCGGCACCACCTGCATCGTTTCGCACTCGACGACGATTGTCTGCTGGGTTCGGTACGTACAGTGCTGCGAGTCGGTCTGCTTTGTCTGCAGAACAATGGAATGCTGTGTCGGTCATTCCGAGCGGTTCGAAGATTCGTTTTTGCATGAATTCACCAAGTGTCATGCCAGACAAAATCTCTACAACACGACCAAGCACGTCGATAGACATTGAATAAGCCCACTCTGTTCCAGGCTGGAACATAAGTGGAAGCCCAGCGAGAATGTCGCAGATGTCGGCCAGCGATGCATCACGTGGCGTGCCCCATTCGAAACCTGCATTGCGATACATCTGATCGACGGGGTTTGAATACACAAAGCCGTATGTCATTCCGGCCGTGTGAGAAAAGAGATGCCACATCTCCATTGGTTCGGTCACGGGATCGAATCGGGGAGCAGTCAAAGTTCCGCTACGGAATACTTTTTGATTGGCGAAAGATGGGATGAACCACTTCACTTGGTCGTGCATCTCAAACTTGCCCTCTTCCCACAAGATGAGCGCAGCAACTGCACAAATGGGCTTGGTCATTGAATAGATGCGATAAATGGTGTCGTCGGCGATGGGCTTGCCATTTTCCACATCTGCATGGCCGTAGGTGGCGTTGTATGCCAACTTGCCTCCGCGTGACACCGCAATATGCCACCCAGGCAGACGGCCGTCGTCAACAAACTTTGCGAAGTGGCTTTCAATACGGGCGAGGCGGTGGGCGTCTAGGCCTACTTCGCCTGGGTCAACATCGACGGGTAGTTGTGTCATGGCCGAATCGTATGCCTATGACTATGGTCACGGCCGTATTGGGGAGTTATTGTCACCATAAGCACATTCAGCAAGGACGTGCGTGGCACGGGAGACACCATGGGCGAGTTAATCGACTGGACAACTGCATTCGACATTTTCGATAAGGACTACATCGAGAATCCGTTCGAGATTTGGGACACCCTCCGCAACGAGTGCCCAATTGCTCACACCGATAAGTGGGGTGGCTCGTGGTTGCCAACAAAGTACGACACGGTCACAAAGATGGCCCGCGAACCAGAACTGTTCTCCTCGCGCGAGATTTTGGTTGTTCCTCCAGCAGAAGCTCCGGGATCTGGCGCATACGGAGAGACAAAAGCAGCACCAATTTCTGTTGATGCTCCTATGCACACGTGGACACGCCGCCAACTTCTGCCCGCATTTTCTCCGCGCGCAGTTGACGAGCTTGAAGTGTTCACCCGTGCATGGTGCCGTGAGTTAATGGACGGAATCGCTGCGCGACCAACTGCCGATGCTGCAGTTGACTACGCGCAGCAAATTCCTGCACAGGTGATTGCCACAATGTTGGGCGTTCCCACCAGCATGAAAGACACCTTCACTAAATGGGTGCGTTGGAGCCTTGAAGCTGGTCTCACAAATCCAGAACTGCGCATTAAGGCACGCGCCGAACTTCAAGATTTCTTTATGGGTGAAATCATTAAGCGTCGCGAATCAGGAACAAAAACCGACCTCATTGGCGAACTTGTTCATGCAGACCATGACGGAGAGCCATTTCCTGACGGACTCATCTTGGGTATGTGTGGTCTGTTGTTGATTGCGGGTGTCGACACAACATGGAGCGGTATCGGTTCGTCGTTGTGGCATCTTGCAACAAACAAAGAAGACCGCGAACGCTTGGTACAAGAACCAGAACTTATTCCGTCAGCAGTAGAAGAGTTCTTGCGCGCGTACTCGCCAGTCACCATGGCACGTCTGGTGAACAATGACATGGAATACGAAGGGTGCCCAATGCACGCTGGTGACCGTGTTCTCATGGCGTTCCCCGCCGCAAACCGCGACCCCGAACATTTTGAAAATCCGGATCAGGTCATCATCGACCGTGAGCACAACCGCCATGTCGCCTTTGGTGCGGGAATTCACCGCTGCGTGGGTTCAAACCTTGCCCGTATGGAAATGCGAGTGGCTATTGAAGAATTCCTTGCGCGCGTTCCCGACTTTGAATTAATCGAAGACGCAGAAGTCACCTGGGCTGGTGGACAAGTTCGCGGACCACGCACAATTCCTGTGCGCATTAACAAGTCAATTGGTCACTAAGACTTTTCGCTAGGCCGTACAAAGTCTCTGAACGCGGCTAGTGCGCGGGGGCCATACACGGTTCCTGGTCCACCATTCATACTGATGGCCACGCCAATGGTTTCGGCAACTTCTTGTTCGGTTGCATTCGCTAATGCAGCCCCTCTTGCATGACTGGCAATACAGCCATCGCACTTCAACGAGATGGCAATAGCAAGCGCAATTAACTCTTTTGTTTTCTTGTCGACACTGCCATCAGCAAATGCTGCCTTGTGTAGTTCGCCAAAACCGCTATATACATCGGGAATAAGTGCACGCAATTCGCGACCTTCTGCGCCAAGTTGTTGAAGAAGTCCACGACCGTGGTCATGTGAGTGATCTGTCATGTGCTTAGTCTGCCTGTTTGGTAGAGAATTATTTCAACACTTCAAGTGCGTTGTTGTCGGCTACACAGTGCAATGAGCGGAGCAACATGTCTTGCAGCAGTTTCTGTCCGCGCTCGTTCTGCTCGGTGAATCCACCGAAGGTTGTGACGCCGTACGTAACGCAGAAACAGATGCAGATGAGGTATTGACGCCACGCCTCTTCTCGGTTTATTTCAATGCCGTGACTCTCTAATCGATTCAGATAGATATCGACTAGTTCACGATCGTGTCCGCGACGAACATCGGTGGAGATTGATTGGCTGATGTAGTAGCCAACGTCATACATGCCAGAACCCGTTCCAATAAGTTGGAAGTCGATGACGACTGGATCTTTTCCGTCGAACATGATGTTGTCGGCGCGATAGTCACCGTGGCACATGGTGGTGGGTGTCATGAGGTTGCTCAGCATCCAAGGCACTTTTTCTGCCCAAATGCCACCAATTTCTCGAACACTGTCGGGAAGAAGATGACCAGCGTGCTCTTCAACGCTTGGCCATCCACCTGCCCACAACATGGGAAGAACCGCGTTGTATGTGGGGTTGTCGAGGGGTTGGAATGTGGCGGCGTAGTTCGCCAACTTCGGGCTGCCCCACCACATGGCGTGGAAGTCGGCAAGTTTTTCCAACAGCACTTTTGATTCGTCAAGGCCGATTCCGTCTAATTGGTTCAGCGGACGCATGTGCCCGATGTCTTCCATGACAATGGTGAAGTCTGTGTTGTCGCTAGCAATTGCTTGTCCGTAGCACTTCGCAGTTTTGAATGGTGCGTCTGGCGCACATTCTTTATAGAACACCAATTCGCGAATGTAGAGAACGAGTGCGTCGGCGGTGAACCGTTGAGTGGGGTCGTCGGTGGGGTATTTCACCACGACAGACTTTGGGCCCTTCTGGGTTGCGCCGGAATACGTTGGGATAACGCGCTGCAAAATACTGAGAATGCCAACGCCTTCGCCAATGCGCTCAGTAGACACTCCCGTTACTGAAACACCATCTTCTAGGTTGCCACTTCCGCGAAGAACGCCTTCTACCCATTGCGGTGTGATGTCGGCATCGGACTTGAGAAGACCCAGTCCAGATTCAATGAGATCAACGATTGCCATGAGATTTCCCCCTGTGTAGAACGCACCCCCCGATGCGTTATCCCTGAACACTAGTTGTCGAGGCGGTGAACGCAAATGGCGGCACATAGTGTGAATGGAATGAGTGATGTGCGCGTCGGCGTTATTGGCACGGGAATGATGGGGTGTGAACACCTGAAAAACCTGATGGGTCTTCCCAATGTGGCAGTCACAGCAATTAGCGACCCAAATGCAGAGCCACGTGAATGGGCACGTCTGACCATGGGTGATGCGTTTCATCGGGTGAGTGAATTTACTGATCACCGCGATTTGTTGGAATCCGGCACGATCGATGCAGTACTTGTTGCTTCACCCAACTTCACACACAAGGCAATTCTTGACGACATTCTTGCCACCGATATTCCTGTGTTGGTGGAAAAGCCAATGTGCACCACTGTTGAAGATTGTGTGTCAGTTGTAGAAGCTCAACGTTCTCGTTCTGCTCTTACATGGGTGGGTTTGGAATACCGATACATGGCCCCTATTGCGGAACTTGTGCGTCAAGTTCACGGGGGAGCAGTGGGAGACCTAAAGATGCTCGCTATTCGCGAACACCGTTTTCCCTTCTTGGTCAAAGTTGACAATTGGAATCGCTTCAGTAAGAACACGGGTGGAACGTTGGTTGAAAAGTGTTGTCACTTTTTTGACCTGATGAACTTGGTAGTCCAATCACGTCCGGTGCGAGTTATGGCAAGCGGGGGTCAGGACGTTAATCATCTTGACGAGTACTACAACGGTGAACGTAGCGACATTTTGGATAACGCCTACGTGGTTGTTGAGTATGCAAATGGTGTTCGCACCATGTTGGATCTCAGCATGTTTGCTGAGGGTTCACGTCACGAACAAGAAATCACGGCCGTGGGTTCAACGGGCAAGGTAGAAGCCTTTGTTCCTGGAGATGGTCAGGTGTTCATCGGAGACCGAGCAACGCGCAAAGGTCGTTCAGTAGATGTATCTATCGATCCAGATGTTGCACATGTTGGTTTTCATTTTGGTGCCAGTTTCCTTGAGTGCAAGAAATTCATCAATGCTGTTGTGGCAGGAACATCGTCTGAAGTGACAGTGGAAGATGGTTTGTGGAGTGTGGTTATTGGTGCGGCGGCACACCGTTCTATAGATGAACGCCGCAGTGTTGACATTTCCGAATACGGGCTGTCCTAAGACTTCTTTCCAGACTCACGACACTTGTCCGAGCAGTACAAGACGTTGTGCCAATCACGAGCCCACTTGCGCCTCCATTCAAAAGGTCGTCCGCACGCTGCGCAGATACGAGGCTCAAAACCGTTCTTTTTCTTCGGGACACGCGTCACGACTTCTAGCGTAGGGACTTGGCAACAAGCACCGATACGGTGACGGTATGGAAGATGTTGTCCTTGTGCTGAACGTGTTGGCATCGTGGACCATGGTGGGTGTTATCTGGTTTGTGCAGGTAGTGCACTATCCGTTGCTCTCGGTTGTGCCCGTAGAGAGTGCAGCATCGGTGGCTGTTGAACATCAACGCAGAACAGGCTGGGTTGTCATGGCACCAATGACAATTGAAGGCATAACCACCTTGTTGTTATTAGGAATGGTGCCTATTGGCGTCGCGTGGTTTGTTCCGTGGTTAGCTGGAATACCGCTTGCTGTTGCATTGGGCGCCACAGTTTTGTTGTCGGTTCCACGGCATGCGCGTATGGCTACACAGCCCGATGCCACCGTGGGGCGCGAGTTGGTCACTACTAACTGGGTACGAACAATTGCGTGGTCCCTTCGTGGTCTTATTGCCACCGGAATGTTGCTTGCCACATTGATTGAGCGTTCATGAGTAAGAACCTTGTTAGCTCTGCGCTCGATGCAGCTGTCGTCCCTGGGTTCTCCCGCATCGGGTTTGCCGTTCGTTCGCGCATGAACAACTGGCAGAAGGTGTCTAGTAAAAATCTGCACGGCCGCGTCATCGTCATTACTGGCCCCACATCGGGTCTCGGTGCGTCGGTCGCTCGCACACTTGCGGCCACTGGTGCATCGTTGGTGTTAGTTGGTCGCAACAAAGAGAAATGCGATGCAATTGCATCTGAACTCCGAGAAGATTTTCCGCACACACCAACAGCTGTTGTCATTGCAGAGATGGGAAATCTTCAATCGGTGGCCGACGCCAGTAGGTCTCTTCGCTCACAATTCCCGCGAATCGATGTGCTCATTCACAATGCTGGTGCGCTACTGAATGAGCGCACAGTGTCTGCACAGGGAATTGAGCAGACACTCGCATCTCACGTGTTAGGTCCATTCCTTATGACCACAATGTTGAGAGATTCTTTGCGTGCCGCCAACGGACGCGTTATTACTGTTTCGTCTGGTGGCATGTATGCGGCGGCTCTTCCGCAATTGCATGCGGGGGAGACAATGGAACTGTCGACGTATAACGGATCTCGCCAGTACGCCATTGCAAAACGAGCGCAAGTAACACTGAATGAATTGTGGGCTCAAGAAGAGCCACATATTGAGTTTGTGACCATGCATCCCGGTTGGGCAGATACGCCTGGAGTGCAAGATTCCATACCTTTGTTCCGTCTGCTCACTAAGCCAATCTTGCGAACCGAAGAACAAGGAGCCGACACTATTGCGTGGTTAGCAGCGGTGCATCCGTTGCCGTCAGTGAGTGGAACCTTCTGGTGTGACCGTGAAGTGCGTGCAACGCACAAAACACCAAGTACCAAAAAGAGTGATACGCCACGTGCGCGCGAAGCACTGTGGCAATGGTGTGTTGACTCAGTTCAGTCTTTTGTGAACTAGCGAATTAACCCTGCACGCACACGTTTGTGGTGGTGCCAATTCCGTCAATTGTTGACACCAAAACATCGCCAGGCTGTAGAAACACGGGCGGCTTGCGCGAGACACCGACTCCACCGGGGGTACCAGTGAAAATGACATCACCAGGTAGCAACTGAACAATTCCTGACAAATACGAAATAATGTCCGACACACTGAAGATGAGGTCGTCGGTTGTGGTGTCTTGCACCACTTCACCATTCAAGGTGCATGTCATGTGCAGAGCATCACGTTGTGTTACGGCTTGTGCGTCAACAAGCCATGGACCAAAGGGAGAGTAATTCTTGCGACTCTTTCCCAAACTGAATTGTGGTGGCTGGCTAGCGAACTGAAGTTGACGATCTGAAATGTCTTGACCAACGGCAATGCCTGCAACATGATTCCACGCGTCCGCCTGGGCAATGTCTCGACCACCGTCAGAGATAACAACAACGAGTTCTACTTCCCAGTCCACTGATTTTCCGTAGAGAGGAATATCGGCATTTCCATGAGCGACAGATGATGAGTACTTCGTAAAAGTGAGCGGCGACTTTGGAATCTCCATTCCGCTTTCTTCCGCATGTGAGCGGTAGTTCAATCCAATTCCGAATACTTGAGTTGGCCACGGGGAGGGCGCATCGAGTTCGTTGATGACACATGGGGTGCCAGTGCCAGAGAATGTGGCAGCAAAATCTCGTACTTCGTTCCATCGGCGAAAGGCATCAATTGGTTCGGAGGAAAACTTCCCACCACTGGCGTCGGCCAGGTCGACCAATGTGTTGTCTGGGCCCACCACTAACTGGGCGCGGCCGTTTTTGCAGGCGAATCGCAATGTCATACTCTGCACTATAGTCTCTTTTAGTCAGTTGACTAAAACTCTGAAACCAAGGAGTCGCCATGGCATCACCAATCAAATTTGCCCACATTGTTCTGAAGACATCGCGCTTTCCAGAAATGCTCGACTGGTGGAAGAACTTCCTTGAAGGCCAAGCGCGCCACGAGAACCAGTTCATCTCTTTCATCTCATACGACGACGAGCATCACCGCATTGCCATTGTGAATTTTCCAAATCTGGAAGATCGTTCCGCTACCGCGTGTGGCACCGAACATTTTGCGTTCACATATGCAAGCTTGGATGACTTGTTCGGTCAGTACGAACGAATGAAGGCGTGCGGGGTGTCGCCGTATTGGACCATCAATCACGGAATGACGTTGTCTGCGTATTACCGCGACCCAGACGGCAATCAAGTTGAGACCCAGTTCGATGCCATGACAATGGAAGAGGCAGATGCATTTATGGCCGGACCATTATTTGCAGCAAACCCCATTGGTATTGAAGTTGACTTTGAAGCACTTATTGCTCGCTATCGCGCTGGCGAAGGTGTTGCTGCAGTCACCGATTATGCAACCGCCGGCAAGTGATTAGCACCGAAGAAAAATCGGGTCGCACACGTGTCGATACCGAAGACAAGTTAATTGCAGCCACCGCCGAATTACTGGGCGAAGTAGGGCCACGTTCTTTGAGTGTGCGCGCTATCGCAGAGCGCGCCGGAGTCAACCACGGCCTGGTACATCACTATTTCGGTGGGAAAGATGCGCTTCTTCAGGCCGCAATGGAACGTTTGGTTCATTCGCACCACGACTATGCAATGGAGCAATCGCGGCAACAACCATTGCCAGCACCGTTAGCGCTGATTGGTGACCCAACGTATTTACGCGCGGTTGTTCGCACTGTTCTCGACAACGAGATGTCTCTTGCCCGTACCGAACTGACGGAAGATGTCTCTGTGCCACGTAACGCCATGTTGCACATTGCAGCTCAACATGGGACAGACGAACCATCGGTTGAACTAAAGGCAATGATGGGTCTGGGTATGGCAATGGAAATGGGTTGGGCAGCTCTAGAGCCGTTCATCTTTGCTGTTGTTGCAGCAGAAACTCGTGAGGAGCAAGAACAGATTCGTATTTCAGCGCGTCGTATCCGTTCGCAAATCATGAATGAACTGGTGGCGAAAGATGGTTGATGTCACAATTCTTGGCGGCGGACCAGTGGGCTGTTTTCTGGCTGTAATTCTGTCCGATATGGGTGTCCCGAATGTCGTGATTGATCGCGACGTAGTGCCGTATCAACTTCCGCGAGCAATTGTGATGGATGATGAAATTCAGCGTGCTTTTCACGACCACGGCTTGGGCGAGTGGCTGCAACAAAACACTGAGCCTCTTCAACGCGGAGATTTTGTCGGGCCCACCAATGAAGTAGTTATTGGTGCAGATATTCCGCCCTTGGGTTTGCAAGGTGTTCCTCCAGTGATCACTCATTATCAACCAGACCTAGACACCATGCTGCGTACGGAAGCCGAACGCCGTGGATCACAGGTGATGTGGGGGCGTACGGCGGTGAATATGGTGGACAACGGTTCATCAGTAACCACCACCTTGGATAATGGTGACTCTGTTCAGTCGCGTTGGTATGTGGGTTGTGACGGTGCCAGCAGTTGGACACGCAAACACATTGGTCTCACTCTTGAAGATCTGCGCTTCGACCAAGAATGGTTGGTTGTTGATGCTGAATTACATGAAGGTGCCGTTGTAGATCTTCCACGCGGAGTTCGTCAGTATTGCCACAAAGAGCGACCCTTTACTTTTGTTCAGGGAGTTCGCCGTTTTCGCCGTTGGGAATTTCAAATACAAGAGCATGAAGATTCCCAGCAGTTGAATACCGAAGAAGGCCTATGGGGACTTTTGCGGGGAATGATTTCGCCCAATACTGCACGGTTAGTGCGCAGCGCCGTGTATCGCTTTCATGCGGTCGTGGCGCCAAACATGCAAAAAGGAAACGTTTTTCTTGCGGGAGATTCGGCGCATCAAACTCCACCTTTTGCAGGTCAGGGGTTGAATTCGGGAATGCGTGACGCGTTGAATTTGGCGTGGAAACTGTCATTTGTCAAGCGGGGCATTGCATCCAGCAACATTCTTGACACGTACTCCACAGAGCGCGAGCCACATGTTCGAAGCACCATTGCTCACGCTGTCGATATGGGTCGTCTTATTGACCAACTTGGCGGTCGAGTAAGTCATGGAGTTGACATTGAGAGTGGCTATGGCGGTACACGCCCCAGTCCACACATTGAGGCCGGCATAGTTGTTGGTGATGATCCCCGAGTAGGACACCAGTTTTGGTATCACCCGCAGGTATCGGCTGCGGTCCGCATGAATGGAGCATCGTTGGCGGTGGTGACTCAAGAAAACATTGAGATACCCAACGCTTTGCAACGTATTGGAGCACAGGTGGTGGTTGCCCCAGAATCGGTGCAAGATGCCTACGCCGTCATCGTGCGACCTGACCGTTATGTCGCCGCCGTTGCCAATGACGCTCACGATTTGAACTCAGTCGCCACTCAACTCTTTACTGCTTACGCCCTTTAATTGTTGTACGAAATATCTAAAGAGGTCTATTTATTTGTTGCAACAAATAAATAGAGGTACTCTCGTGTGCGGAAGAGGGAACCACCGTGAACACAGTCGAGACATCCGTTCTGATCATTGGAGGCGGTGGCGCAGGACTGACGGCATCAATGCTGTTGTCAAAGTTGAACGTTGATTCGTATCTAGTGAGTTCTCTCCCTACTACTTCGTTGCTGCCAAAAGCTCATATCTTGAATCAGCGTGCGATGGAAATCATGTCTGACGCAGGCGTGGCCGACGAGATCTACATGAGGGGAACCCCTCCAGAAAGTTTTTCGTATTCAGCTGCATATGTCGGTTTCGCCGGACATCCAGACGCCGGCCGTCGAATTGCGAAAATGGAATGTTGGGGAACCGGGGGAGAGAATGAAACGTGGTGTGTTGCGAGCCCACTGTTATCTACAAACCTTCCTCAGATACGACTAGAGCCCATTCTGAAAAATCAAGCAGAAGCTCTTTCTCCTGGAAAAGTTCAGTTCCATCACGAATTAATTTCGCTAGAAAATCACACGCATGGAGTGATCGCGCTAATTCGCGACAAGGACGCCAACCGTGACTACATCGTGAATGCGAAGTATGTCTTGGCATGCGATGGTGGACGAACAGTTGGTCGGCAACTTGGAATTGAAATGGTGGGGCTTCGTAAAGCAGCAAGCCAGGTGTCTTTTCATTTGTCAGCAGATTTTTCACCGTGGAACTCTGACGACGATGTTCTCATTCGCTGGATAGGAATGCCCCAACTTGGCATGCAAGTGGTCATGGTTCCAATGGGGCCAGATGTATGGGGTTCACGGTCGAAAGAATGGGTCGTCCATTTGAATTATCCCTATGAAGACCCACGATCTCTAGATGATGTAACGGTGGAAGAAGACCTTCGTACTGCGTTGGGAATTGGGGACTATCCCTTGGATATTCATCGGATCTCTCGCTGGGCATCAGAAGGAATTGTGGCTGACAAATTTTCCGTGGGGCGTGTATTTCTGTGCGGCGATGCAGCGCATAGACACCCGCCAACTGGTGGATTGGGTCTCACTAGTGCAATGCACGATGTTCAAAATATTTGTTGGAAACTTGCGTATGTCCTACGTGGTTGGGCTGGAGAGAAGTTGCTTTCTACGTATGAAGTGGAGAGACGTCCAGTGGTTGAGCGAAATGTTCAGCGTTCACTCGAAAATGCTAAGCAATGGGGCTCTACGTGGCGCGAACTTGGTTTGTCGAATAGAGACATGACAGTTGATGAAAAATGGAGCCACCTTTCCCGTCTGTGGAGTACGGATCCGGCCGACGATGATTTCAAGGCATTTGCTAGAAAGTTATTTGCTATTCATTCAATGGAGTTCCAAGAGCAAAACGTGGAGTACGGATACACGTACACATCGTTGGCTGTCGTCAGTGATGGAACCTTCCCTGCGCCAAATCCTGATGATGTTCGTCTGTATGTCATGGAAACCAGGCCGGGACATCCATTGCCTCACGCTTGGGTTGAAAACCTGAAAGGTGAACGGTGTTCCACAATTGACCTTGTGCGACATGGTCGTTTCTTGTTGATAACTGGGGAGAACGGCCAACAATGGTGCGAGGCGGCACAGCACATTGCGGAAGATCTACGCCTTCCTCTCGATGTTGTTCGAATTGGCCATACAGATGGTGATTATTTGGACCCACGTTTGGCGTGGACAAAGAATCGTGGAATTTCAGCGGACGGTGCAGTTCTGGTGCGCCCCGACAGATTTATTGCATGGAGAAGTCATGGCGCCTCAGAGTCTCCTCAGACCGTGCTAGCAGCAGTATTTGCCCGAGTTCTCCACACTGCGTAATCCACTTAAAGAGAAACAGTGAAGATGAAGAAAGAATCCACCGCAGAACGCCTCAATCGTAGTTCGTACATCTTCCTGAACTTGACGTCGTCAGTTCTTTCGGCAGATATTGAACATCTGTGCTCAGAAGAAGGCCTCACAGAGGCTCATTTTCGAATTCTGTGGGTTTTGTGTCGTGAATCTTCTGAAGAAGGAAGAGCCATGGGTGAAATCGCAGATGGTCTCATCAACAGAGCAGCAGATCTCACGCGCTTAGTTGACAAATTGGAAAAGATGGGACTTGTCGTACGGGAACGATCACCAGACGACCGTCGCCGGATTGTGGCGCGAGCAACTTCTCTGGGTAGCAAAACCTTCTCTCGCCTCTCACATAAGATTCGTAGTCTGCATGTTGATCAGTGGGATGCTCTTACACAGGCGGAACAACGCCAACTCATTCAACTTCTAGACAAAGTGCTGACAACACGCACATCATTTGCCGAAGAGTCATGGCTATTACGAAAAGAGAATTGAATGACTGACGAAGAACAGCCACGGTTTCAGGTTCGACCCGAGGTACGTGAGAAACATGACTGCATGTCGTGTGGATCTCACCTTGCCACTGCGTGGAGTACACCTGAAGGCAAGGCGTGGCTATGCCGCGAATGTGCAACATTGAACGGACTTGGCTGTCCGTAAAACTAGGCCAGTGCTTTACGCAGACCCTTGGTTGCTGAGTCGCCAACTTTCTTGAAGATGCCACCGAGCACAAGGTTCATCGGCGCAACAATCCAGTTCGCTGTCAGTATTGCGTCATAGGTGACATCGCAACCTGTAGCTGTAGGAGTAACTGTGACGCGGTCGACGGAAGTGAAGATTGTGTTGCGTCCCTTCACCAAAACGTTCGTGAATTCGTCATATTCAACAGTGGTATAGCGAAGTACTGATGGCTTTCCACCCATACCCCTGACAGTGATGTCAAACACAGTGTTTAAACCGGGACCATCGCCGTTGATTTGTTCCACCTTGATGATGTTGCGATCCCATTGAGCAAAATTGCGCACATCAGCCATGAACCGAAACGCCTCTTCCGGTGTCTTCGAGCTGTTGATTGTTGTTGTGTATCTGGCCATGTGAAGCCTCCTGACGTCTGTGAGAGTATCGCCACCATAAACCCGTGCCGACAACGATGGGAACAAACCATGTGAGGAATCGGTACAAAAGTGTTGTTCCTGTTGCATCTAACAGAGAGACCCCCGCACGCTCGAGCAAGGCGATGAGTCCTAATTCAGCGATTCCAGCAGCACCAGGTATGGGAGAGAGCGCAATCAGCACACGTACTAACGAGAACGCAATCAGCGCTTCGTAGACCGTCAGCCCTTGGGTTCCGAACACGTGAGCCGACACTAAGAGACATGTGAACCCAGCAAGAAGGGTAGACAGCGAAGCAAGAAGGATGAGATGTCCTCGTGACTTCAACAGTGACCGAAGACTGAGGCGAAGTTCATTGGTGAAGTAATCGGGTTGTGTCTTTTCGATGAGTTTTCGAGATCGCCAGAAACGAGCAGGGACTCGACGCAAGAAAACGCGTTGCAGGCGAAGGCCAATTCGACCGACCACTGTGAACAGAGATGGTCGCATGAGTGCAAACCACCAGAACACAACGGAGATAGCAATAACAAACCCACCAACGCTCATTGCAATGAACTGAATATCTTCCAGAGATGACGTAATTGCTGTGGGTGTGAGTACAACGATGGGTAGCCCCCATGTTGTAAACGATGGAACAACTGCGGTTGCAACAATTGATGCACCAATCACTTGCGATGACATGCCCCATCGCGTGAACATGTGAATGCGTAGTCCGGTTCCCACGGCGCCTCCACCGAGTGCAATGCCGTAACCCGCTGCTAACGCAGATTGATCTGCAGTGATTGATTGTCGTAGCGATATTCCGGGAGAACACGACTTCAGGAAAAATCCACGAGCAACAATCATTCCGATTCCCGCAAGCGTGAGCGGAACCACTTCTAGGGGGTGAACGCCACGCAGTCGCTGAAAGATGTCACCGAGAAGTTCCCGTTGAAACACACTGAAGACGACCACTATCGCCACAGCAAGCAAAGAGGGGAGGAATCGACGCATGGTGTTGGTGACGGTATCTGTGTCACAACACGTTGCTACGGAAAATGTGGTGCGTAGTGTGTGACGTGTGATGGATATTTGCCCAGAGCCCGTGAAGCGCGCGGTGATGGTGCAGCAATGGCGCGACTTGGCGTACGTTCATTGGCGTTACCCGGTCGAAGAGGTTCAGGCCCTGCTTCCTGCTGGGCTTGAAGTGGACACATTCGATGGTTCAGCCTGGGTGGGTCTGATTCCATTCTCTATGAAAAACATCGGGCTTCCTCGTCTACCTTCCGTCCCGTATTTCGGTTCATTTCCAGAGGTCAATGTGCGTACGTATGTGCGGCGAAACGGCGTTCCGGGCGTGTGGTTTTTTTCTCTCGACGTCAATCGTTTCTTGCCTGCACTTGTCGCCAGGGCTACATACTTGTTGCCATATTGCTGGGGTCAGGCCCGTCACCAGCATGACGGCAATGTGCTCACCACCACTGTTCACAGACGTTGGCCACGTCGCGCTGATACATCAATCACAATTCAGACCGGCGAACGAATTGCCGAACCTGATGAACTTTCTGTTTTCTTGTCCGCTCGATGGGGTCTGTACTCGCGTGGATTTCGACAGGCTCTTCGGTACGCGCCAGTTGACCACGAAACATGGCCGCTGTATTCGGCAACTCTTCAACATGTAGATGATTCGTTGGTCACTGCTGCAGGGCTATCACAGCCAAGTGGTGAGGCTCATGTCATGTTTTCGCCTGGTGTGTCAGTTCGAATTGGGCTCCCACGTAAAGCGTAATTATCGACGACGAGGTCGGGCTGCAGGCATCCAGTTGTCTCCTGCAGTGGTGTTGATTTCTTCAACGTAGCGGTCGCCTACAGGTTCAATGAGCGCGAGGAATTGCAGTGTTCTCTCTTCGCCGAGTAGTCGCCATGCCATTTCATGAAGTGCATCTGTTTTGTCTTCAAGTTGTTGGCGATACTCAACCCCAGCGTCGTTCACCACTCCATCGGTAACAAATCCCCGCTGTTCCAAGCTGCGAAGCGCCGTGGTGATTGACGCATCATCTGCACCACGACTACGAGGAATCCATTCTTTCGGGTATCCCATCCATGCATCGTGTAAAAGTCCCGCTTCTACGATTCCGATGTCCTCAGAAACAAGAATTCCAAAATGAGTGTCACCGCGCCACTCGCGAATTGCATTCAACGCATTCCAAGCACTCAAGGCCTCATGTTCTGGTCGGGGCCACGACTTGTGTGCGGCAAACAACACCCGCCCAGAAGCAGGAAGCGCATCAACGACTTCCCAGAGAGGTGTTGCCAGATCACCAAGTGGCTGAATGATGTGAGGAGTCATGCGTTGAAGGCCACTAAGTACAGCTGCATCGCGAGCGCGAGATACTGCATGCCAATCTGTTGTGTGTTGTGCAGTGTGGTTCCACGCAAAGTGAACAAACTCTCTGTGGATGGTGTAGTACGCGGCAAACAATGCTTCGGGCCCGGCAGGACATAGCGGCGCTCCGCGATTCACGATGTAGTGA